>JAJDVZ010000123.1:0-90830 GCA_022825835.1 Candidatus Latescibacterota bacterium | reverse complement strand
GATGAGTCCGCTGATAGGGCCTGCCAGTATATCTGGCAATTGAGGCCGCAGGAGCGATTGCAAAAAGCGGGCGTCTACGCTGATAATTTCTGGCTGAACTCATAAACCTTGTGTAAACGAACTTTTTGGCACCTACTTAGTTAGCTGGCTATTGATTAGCTGTGGTGAGATTGGAGGAAAGGTTATCGTTATGTGGGACAGCTTACGCCAAGTATTTAGTAGTACCCAAGATGAACTATCGAATTATCGCTTATATATAGATACTACCTATCGCGATGGTAAACTAATCGGTCGTCCATTCCCGATCATAGATATTGAGACAGGTCGTGGCAATATCATCCAGATCGATTTTTCTAAAAAAAAGGGAGGACTAGTTATGCTCTCTGATATTACATCTTGCCAACCATGTGCGGAAATGCTCTTGAATACTCTAAACTATATATATAAAAACATAGAAGATCCCATGGAATTTCCTATATACGGAATTGCTATAAATACTTCACAGAATACGATAGCCGCATACAAACGGTCCTTCAGGATCGAATATACGTTAGGGGTGCTACTACAAGAAGATGTGCTATCGCCGCAGCTTACCGAGAACACCCCTATAATCTTCTTGGTAGGCCCCAATAACACGATACTACACTGCCATAACCCAACTTTTGGAAAGGAACAATTCTCGGCCCTCTTCTTCTATGATTTGGTATTTAATCGTCTCTCTTTTCTGGATGTAAATACAAAGGATTTTGAGAGGTCCGCGCTGATAAAACTAGATGATAAACCTGTACTAGAAATAATCAAGGGAAACTACGACCGATCCAGTCTTTCATGGTGAATATGGTATGTAAAAAGCATATAGAAAATTTGAATCAGAAGTATAATGAACCGAACCATTCATCATAGTCTTATACAATTATCTTTATTGATACTGATTAGCTGTATATTAATGGCATGTAACGAATTCGGAGGAAACTTAGCTCTTATGTGGGATCGAATCAGACAGATATTACGAATAGCTCATAGCCAAGTTGACTTGTTGGATGAGCACTCTATTCCGGAGATACCAGTGGAGTACCGGGGAAGAATAAGTCTTGAGTTAAAAGGGACGATCGAGCTGGCCTTTGAAGAGAATACTCCAGGTGTCGGTAGCGTAGATCGACTGATTTTCACATCCGATCAGTCATTTATTTTATCTGATGTAATTTCTGGAGAGGTACATGAGTTTGGCTTGGAGGATGGTCATTATATTCGATCGTTTGGACGCCGGGGTAGAGGCCCCGGTGAATATGGAAAAGTGAGCGATATATGGATATGTCCGAATGGCTATGTGTATGCTCATGATCACATTTTTGCCCAAGTTTTCCGCTATAATCGACAAGGCGTTTATATTGGCAAACTTAATACAAGGAGAGCTATATCCATACTGGCGGATCAAGATTGCAATATGCTTATCGCATCGAGTCGTTTACCTGATCATATAGTAGAATTTAAAAAGGTCAATCCAGAGAACGGACAGGTACAATACAATGTGGGCCTTTCCACCAAAAAAAACGACATTAATGTCTATGCTATAGGACGACTTGTTTATCATAGAACATTGAATCACTTATATCATTTTGACTCGACTGGCTATAGTATAAAAGAAATTGATGTATCCACCGGTAAGGTGCTTAGTCGCTTTGGTTGGAGGGCATCCGAATTTGTTCCACTCGACCAGAAATACAACATTGATGATATAGAGCAGGTTTCTAAAGTTCTATCGTCTTGTTCGAGACTGAATAAAGCATCTTTACTGAATGAACGATACCTCATAGTCTGCTATGCGATTCCATCTGGACTTTTTGGGGCTGTTTACGACATCATAGCATCTGATGTGATCCCAGTGTATTCCTTTGATGAAAAAGCCGTAAAATTTATCTTGAAGGCCACCGAACTTACAACTCATAAAAATTACCTATACCTATACAAAACACCTACTATGGAAAAGGCTAATGTCTCAAATGGCCAGTTAGACTACTATACTTTGTCTTTACCTTGAATATAGAATATGTCAGATCAAGATCTCAGTCGTTCACACTCACTGAAAGGAGGCTGTCATGAGGCAGCTTACTAAAAGAGTCTCTCATAGGCTCAACAGAGAGAAATGTCATCTGATCTTGGCTTATGCCAATGAAAATGATGGCTACTGGAAAACGGTAAGCGAGAAATGGAATCATGCAGGTTGGTGGGACATAACTGAGTCATGCCGCCTATATGGTTCTGCTTGCAAGGTAAGGACTGCAGATCGTCAGAGAACTAGACGTACACCGCGGTAAGTAGTCGCGAGTAAGTAGCATAAACCAGACTGAGATCTTGATCTGACAGTTGTTCACGTGAAGAATATGCCAGTGTTCCCAATAAGCTTTCTTAGAGTCCGTCTGAAAACCAGGGTTTCGGTTCCAGGTGTTTGGAGCCAAGTGAGAGGCCGAAACTTCGCAGTGAGTCTTGCGCGGTTGAGTATCCTTGCTATCGACTTTCTATGGTACTGCTTATCGGACAGGATTTATACCAACATAAGCCGATGCCGGTCTGGCTGATTGGTGGCGTGTAATTAGCAATGAGTGTCTACATAACAGCTAGAGCCGCAGTAAGTTGTTTTGCCAAATTCTTAACCCCTTACTGGTTTAAGGGAATTATCGTACTGATCTTTTTGTTACTTGTAACGATTAGTTCTCTGGCTCCTCCATACATTATAAAGATCATCATTGATGATGTGTTACTATCTAAGCATCTCGATTTGCTTATTACAGCTATTACTATACTATTGAGTATCATTCTGACTAATCTAATTCTATCTTTTGTGTCCGATTATCTATATGCAAGGATAAGCAATCTTGTAGTACGGGATATACGAATCGAGTTATTTCAGCATCTTATACATCTACCTTTAGACTTCCACAATAGACAAAATACCGGCGACCTTATCTTTCGTTTGGACAACGATGTAGAGCGAATCGAGTCTTTTCTTACGTCAAGTACGCTGCGTTTCCTACATGATACCTTGACCCTGATTGGTCTTATAGGGGTACTATGCTGGCTGAATTTCAACTTATTTCTTTTATCGATCATTGTCATCCCCTTTTTTGTGGCGAACTTGATCTACTTTCAGCCTAAAATTAAAAGGGTCATCGAATCCATTCAGCAAAAATGGTCCTATATTTTTAGCTATGCTATTGAACGGTTTAATAATGTTCCGCTAATCCAACTATCTAACAGCAATAGTCATGAAACTCGTCACTTCCTCTCGACCCTCAATGACTTGATCACATCCATTATGCGCAATGTCGTGTACTCACTTTCCATGGGCACCATCTCTTCGGGCTTGATAGCCGTAACACCAGTGTTCATCATGGGCTGGGGCGGCTATCAGGTAATACAGGGTGCAATGACTGTTGGAACACTCATCGCCTTTCTCCAGTACACTTCGCGCCTGTTTAATCCAGTCGGCGGACTACACGATTTGTACATGGATTTAGTGCGAGGCTTGGTCTCCATGCGCAGGGTGTTAGAATTCATGCAGTTGCCCACTCAAGAGGCGACGCACAATGGACACAAGCCCTTCGGCTATCAGCACACCATCGAACTACAAGATGTCCACTTCTACTTCGCTGACAAACCTGTTTTGCGAGGTGTGAACCTGAAGCTAATTAAGGGCAAGAGCTACGCCTTAGTTGGTATGAGTGGCAGTGGCAAGACGACCCTCGCCAATATGTTGTGTGGGTTCTACCAGCCCTACCGAGGTCGTATTCTCATAGATGACACACCGATTGAGGATATAAACCTGTATGACCTGAGGGAGCATATCGGACTCGTCAGTCAGCATGTTTATTTATTTAACGACACGATAGAAAACAACATCCGCTACGGTAACTTCGAGTGTGAGTCGACCAAAGTCGAACAAGTGATTGATCAGGTGGGACTAAATGGCTTGGACATGTAGGCGGAAATCGGCGAGCAGGGTATCCAACTTTCCGGCGGCCAGCTTCAGCGTATCGTCTTAGCTCGTACTCTGTTGCAGCCAGTAGATTTGTTAATTTTGGACGAAGCTACCGCAGCACTAGACGCCGAAAGTGAAGAGGCTATTTTTCAGCGGATCCGTCATCTATACAGTAACCAAACGGTTCTTTTAGTCAGCCATCGGCTCAGTGCGGTACAAGGTGTAGATGAGATAATCTACTTAGCTAACGGTCAAGTGGTTGAGCAAGGGCCGCCGGAGGTACTGCGCCAAAAACAGGGCTACTACCAGCGGTTTGTGCTGCATCAGCAAAAGGCTGCACAGGAGCAGGTCAGGTTATGAAATTACAGATCTGGGGAGGCATTATACTTTTTGCGGTTCTAGCCGGCGGAGTGTACGCGATCTGGTTCTATGACGAGCAGCACTCCTTGTGGGTAGATGTGCTGGGGAACGATGTAATTTTTGGTTCCTCCACAATGCAAGGCATCCACCGACTAGCCGTGCCCGCGTCCAAGCAGGCTCTTGACCAAGGGAATGCCGTGTTTGTTGATGTACGCTCAGCATACGCGTATGAGGCCGGTCATATCCCTGGTGCCTTGCACTTGCCTCTCCAAACTGGAACAGACCGCCTGCGTCGGGAATTGGCGACTCATCCGACTGATATCCGAATTATCACGTACTGTTCAGGAGGCGGATGCCGAAGTAGCTACACGCTCGCAAAGCGTCTCGTTAAAGAGTTGATCCGTAGCGAAATCTATGTTATGACGGGCGGCTGGCCGGCTTGGCGGGCGGCTGGCTTTCCGATCACCGTGGGCGTAGAGACAGGTCAGTGAAGCACTATGAGCTTTCCTTTTGCGGATCAGACCGACACACGTCAAGGTCGTCTATACTACCTGCGCAGGATGCGAGTACATCTCCCAACCACCTAAAGCATCTACTATGCCCATAACCCCCGAAGAGATTGGTCGCCGCTTGCGCTTGGCCCGCAAAAGCCGGCACATAAGCCAACAGACCGCTGGTGCGGAGATTGGTCGTGATCAACCCGTGATCAGCCGCATTGAATCGGGTGAGCGCCCTGTCTCCACGCTAGAGTTGCTTCGTCTAGCCGATCTATACGGCCAGTCGGCCGAATGGTTTATCGACCCGACATTTTCGCTCGGACCGGAAGAATCGAGTACTTCACCAGATGAGAATTCGGCGGTCCTGAGCTTGGTCAGACAATGCTCTTGACGAACCTCCCTAAAACGAATCATCCCGTCCGCGTCGCCATTATCGACTCGGGTATTGACCCGACGCACGAAAAGATCGGCGCGGTTCACGAGGTGCTCTTAGATTCGGTGCCTCGGCAAGCGGTTGTTGGTGCTGGTCACGGTACGGCTTGCGCGGGCATCATCCGCCAGATCGCGCCGACCGCAGCCCTGTACGATGTCCGCATCTTTGACGAGTCCTTGACGGCCGATGGCTCCGCCTTGCTCGCAGCGATCCGCTGGACGATTGAGCAGCGGATGGATGTGGTCAACCTCAGCTTGGGCACGACGGATGTTGCCTTTCGCGACAGGCTCGCCGAGATCTGCCGCCAAGCCCGTGATGCCGGGGTCATACTCGTCTCCGCCGAGCACAACGATGGACGCGAGAGCTATCCGGCGGTCTTGCCGGACGTCGTCGGTGTTACCGGCGATAAGGTGCGCGGTCACTATGGGTACTACTATCGGCCGGGACACGCTATTGAATGCGTTGCCCGGGGCGATGCCCAGCGAGTCTGCTGGATCGACCCGCCGTATGTGATGGTATCGGGAACTAGCTTTGCCGCGCCCCACATTACCGGCATTGTCGCCTTGATCCGTCAAGCGCATCCGGGGGCGTCGTTGGAACAAGTGCGAGAGTTGTTGCAGGCCAACGCGCTGCAAGGAACCCCGGAGTTGCTCCCCAATATACCCCCACGCTCGGTAGCCTCGCCTGAGCCTCCAACTGATATCTCGGACTTCACTTGGATTCAGAAGGCCGCGCTCTACCCGTTCAATAAGGAGATGCACGCCTTGATTCGGGCGCGAGACCTGCTCGCCTTTGCGATTACGGGCATCGCCGATCCAGTGGGCAAGGGGCTGGTTGGTAAAGATGCAGGCAAGGCGCTGGGCTTGTCCTCCATCGGAGTGCGTATCCGGCCCCGACTCGCCGATGCCCTCAAGGAGGCCGACACGCTCATCCTCGGCTATGTCGATCAATTAGGTCGGATTGGCAAGAAAGACGTACTACGCACGGCCGTTGAGACGGCACTGGAGCACAACTGCCACGTCTTCAGTTTCCTCTCCGTGCCCCAAGACGAGTATGGCGATCTGTACGATCTCGCCCGTAAGAAGGGGCTGCATCTGACCTTTCCTTCGGTCTCTTCTGACGACGTGCAGCAAGTCCTCCAAGCCGAGTCGTCCTACAGTCCGGTCGATGTGCCGGTACTCGGCGTGTTTGGCACCAGTTCCCAACAGGGCAAGTTCACCCTGCAACTGATCCTGCGCCGCAACCTTTTGCGCCTCGGCTACAGGGTTGGTCAGATTGGCACTGAGCACCATGCGGCCTTGTTTGGCATGGACTTAGCCTTTCCCATGGGGTACGCCTCCAATGTGGCACTGCCGTTACAATACTACGTGCCCTATCTGGATTACAAACTGCGACAACTCAGCCATCAGAAGCGGCCCGATATCATCTTGGTCGGCTCGCAGTCGGGCACCATTCCCTACGATGTGCATGAGCATCGCACCTATTGTTTGACCTCAACGGCCTTTCTACTGGGGACGAAGCCGGATGCGTGTATCCTCGTGGTCAACAGCATTGACTCTGACGAGTATATCCAAGACACCATTGACGGCCTTCGCGCTCTCGCCAAAGTGCCGACGCTACTGTTGGCCATGAGCGACCAAGAAAAGCACATTCGCGCTGCGTACGGGCGTACGTTCATCAAGCCGTGTCCGATGACTGCGGAGCACATCGAACGAACCTTGGGTCGGCTCGAAGACCGCTTTGGCTTGCCAGTGGTATCCATCCTCTCGGAGGAGGGCCAACAGCGGATGGTGGATACAGTGGTCAACCATTTCGCCGAGGAGTCGGCACCGTGTCAGCGTACCTGAAAGAGCAGATCAAGTGCTTGATCGTCACCGCGCTTGAGTTGGAGGTGAACCCCACTGAGATTTCCGACGACGAGGCACTATTCGGCGGAGGCATGGACTTGGATTCAATGGCCACCTTAGAGATCGTCGCCGCTATAGAGGAGGCATTCGGCATCACGGTCGAAGACGACGAATTGACCGCCGAGCTGTTTGACTCCGTAGATACGCTGGCTGCATACGTCGCCGGCAAGCAGAGCGTGTAATCGCAAAACGGGATAACCATCAAACGAATGATTGGGCGGCAAGCGCGGAACTATCCCCTTTGGCAAGGTTGGATAAAATAGGAACGAGAGACCTATCCGCCTTGCCGCCCTCTGATATTATCAAAAAAGCAATGTACGTGCCAGATTTCCAAAGTTTACTTTCAAGCGGATGTACTACTGAAAAACTGGTGGTCAGCCGGTTTATGCTGGAAAGGAACCTGATATAAAAGAATGCCCTTGCCGGGTGTATTGTTTGCCGTAATGGACGTGCATGTAGGGGCAATCCTCGTAGCTGCCCGCGCTCCCAAGGTTGCCCCCATCCTAGCAGCAAGGGCACCGGGGGTGCCCCTACTTACGCGCTAGGAAAGCCAATCCAAGACGCTACAGGAATTGAACATTCATCACTAGGTTCCATCATGCGCTGTACTCTGCCGCTGCACACCCCACCCATTCGTTCCTACCTATTCAACTCGTACCCACTGTCCATCCTCGCCCAAGCGGACGCCTACCTGCCGTGGCTGTACAGCACCCACATCCAACTGTTCAATTTCCCCGGCGAAGAACTGAAGTTCTACACCCAGCCTTTCAGCACCCGCCACGAGGTGCGCCATGTGTACTTTTCCACCTGTCCCTTCCTCGACATCCAGACCATCGACCGCCAAGCGTTAGGGCTAACCACCGCCGACCTTGTCCCGTGGATAGTCTCGTGTATTGACCGGGGCTACTACGTCCAGACAGATGTCGATTTCTTCTATCTGCCCGACCGACCGCACTATCAGCGGCACCACTTTATCCACGAGGTGCTCGTGTCCGGCTACGACACCGAGGAGCGGACGTTAGTGCTCTCGGGCTTCGACGAACAGGGCGGATATGCGGTCTCTAACGCGCCATTTGACGTGGTAGAACAGGCGTGTTCGTTCACCCGTGAAGGCCATATTCAGCAGGCGTTGCAAGCAGGACGTCCACTGCCGTCGTGGTTTCTTCAGGCGATGGAAGATCGGCCCCGAGTCTTTCTCTATAAATATCTACCCGACCCGCCGTATGCCTTCGACCCATGTACGGTGGCCGAACAGTTAGCCGACTATCTATCCGCCGCCGATACGTCGCAGCGCTACCGGCTGCTGGCTGCGCCGCGAGACGGAGGTTTCTGGGGCACGGGCGTTTATCCGTTCCTCCAACGCGAACTGGAAAACCCGGCTGCCTACCGCGACATCCCTTGGCGCATCCTGTGGGAGCACAAAACGTGTATGCAGGCGCGGTTGGAGTACATGGAAGAGCAGGGTTATCTCGATCCGGTGGAGCAGCTTGGGATGCGCTTTGGTGTGGTCGAGCGAAAGACGCGCAGTTTGCGCTTAGTGCTATTGCGCTGGAAAACGCACCAGCGACCCAACACCCTCACGCGGGCTGGCGGGATGCTCGACGCGATAGCTACCGAGGAGCGGCCCTTGCTGGAGCGCGTCTTGGAGACCCTGAATCGATGAACACGGTGTGGCTCATGCGTCATGGAGAAAATCGCGCCAATCTCACCGGCGAGTTTTCCCACCGGATCATCGACTATCCGCTCACGCTGTTAGGCTGGCGACAGGCCCGCTGCACGGCTACGTATCTCGCATCGTTTCCCATCGCAGCGGTCTATGCCTCGCCCCTGCAGCGGGCAAAGCAGACCGCCGCTTGCATCGCCGAGCCACACCAACTCCCGGTTCAGATTATCGAAGCCTTCCGCGAAGTCGATGTCGGCCGCTTGGAACGAGAGCCGCCCACCAAAGCGGCGTGGGTGCTCCACGACCGCATCTTCGCGGCTTGGTACGCAGGCGACCACGCCGTCGCCTTCCCCGAAGGTGAAAATTACCACACTCTATGGGGCCGGATGCAGGCCGGCCTACGGCAGGCCACGGCGAATCGCTGTGGCGAACACATCGTTATTGTCGGCCACGGCGGTCTATTCAATACCACCATCAAAGACTTGTGCCCTCAAGCCGACCTCGCGGCCCTATTGGCCGCCGACTTTCCCAATGGGGCCGTCAGCCAAATCGAATTGCATGGCGGAGCCGGCGGATTGCAAGGTGTACTTAAATGCTGGGCCTATCGCGCTCATTTGGACGCACTAACCGATTCTAACTTGGAGCCCTAAGTGGTGGAATCTGTAATACCCAACAATGACAAGGTGGTACTGATCGCCCCGTACCTGTACGAACTAGAAGGGGGTGCGGAGAAAATAATCCGGTCGATAGGCGACTATTTGCTGAAGAGACACCAAAAGGTGCGCTGTATAACCAATGCGGACTTGATTCGCGGCCAGCTCGACTACCGATTCAGTTCACAAGAATGTGAATTGCCGGTGAATCTACGGCGAGACCTCCAAGAGGCCGATATCGTGTTTGCATTTGGGTTCGCCGCATTGCAGCTAGTCGTCAAGGAACAGGTAGCCGCCGATACGGTGCTGGTTACATTCGAGACGGTCTTGGAACTACCACCGGAAACAAAGGCGCGCTGCATACACGTACTACACGAGGCCAACGTGCTGGGCGTGGTAGTCTTTGCTCGGTTCTTCCAGCAATTCTTGCGACGCCACTTTGGATTGGATTCGATCTGGGTGCGCTACAACCTGCCTACCGAAGCCGCAGATGAAATCCGCCATGGAACATGGAATCTGGCGGTTGAGGGAATAGAGCGTCCCTTCGTCTTTTGCCCGACGAGAATATCGCCGAGAAAGAACCTCGATAAGGTTATACATTTAGCCCGCCGCTTGCGCTCCGATAGCATCGACGTCCGTATCTCCGGGGGCCTTGACGATTCGCTGTACCCCGCATATATGAGGGAACTCGTGCGAGCCAATGAACTAGCCGGACGACCCCTGAAGCTCAACCGAACATCCCTGTCTGATGCTGAAATGAGGAAACAGTTCGCGGCGTGTCTTTGCGTGATCTCGACCGCAGACGTGGAGGCGTTTGGCATTTTTGCTTTAGAAGCGATCCATCATGGTAAGCCGGTCGTTTCCTTCGATTCAATCGGGATCCGGGAACTGGCCGAATTCGACCAGATGCGCTCCATCAGGCTAGTCGGCACCGTAGAAGAGATGGCCGCTGAGATCGTGCGGATGAACGCAGTTCCAACATATTACAAAGAGACGTTGAGCTTGGTTGATGCCTATCGTCGGCGCTACAATCGCTTGGTTGACTTTGACCGCTTGTTGCAAGACGCCATGGAAAAGCTATATAGCAAGCGGGAACAATAGTCGAAATCCTCAGTACTCATGGCGTATTACGCAAGCGTCCCATAGGCGCTGAGAGCTGAGTCGTGGAAGAGCGCCCGGCGCTCGTCGTCTGAAAAGTCGGCGCTCCATTCGAGGAATTTGGCGTAGAGATAGCCGATGCTAATGCCCCGCAGTTTATCGACGGGATAGTTGCTGGCAAACATGCAGCGGCTACAGCCAAAGCGTTCGATTAGCTCATGGACGACCGCGGCGATTTTGGCCTCTTTGGCCGCATCTTCGTGGAAGGCGTCTCGCGCAAACCACGCCATAGACAGCTTCATATAGATGTTGGGCAATGCGGCCAGCTCGGCCATGCCTTCGCGCCAGAGGTCCTCGTGCGCTTGATCTTCGCCGTCGTGGAGGAAGCCGAGGTGGTTGGTGACGACGCGGAGGTTGGGGAAGTCGCGGAAAACCGCGACCGCATCGGCTACTTGGTGGGGATTGCAGGAGAGGTCGAAGGCGAGGTTGTGGCGTTCTAAGAGCGCCAAGCCATCGCGGAAGCGGCTGCTCTGCAACACGCCGTCTTCTACTTGCGGCCAGGTCAGGTCGGGATTGTCGGGATGGTGATTGAGGATCATGCGCACGCCGCACAGACGGCCTCCAGAGGCTGCTAGGTGTTGTTCAATGGTGCGCTCGGCCGCGGCGATGTCGCGCTCCAGATGCACGTACGCGACGATGCCAAAGGGTTGTTCGGCCGCGCTCGGTTCGAGTTGGTCGCGCACCCAGCGGGTTTCTTCTACGGTATCGACGGGGATGCCGCTGGGCACTTGGCCGACGACGGTTTCGACGTGGACGCCGCTGACCCGCTGCAACTCAGGGGGTAGTTCGCTCATGTCCTGGGCGTAGTCGGCGGCTCGGTACGCCGGCATGACATCGCCGAGGTTGGGGTTGGGCCGCTCGGCTAGGTCCCAGAGGTGGAAGTGAGGGTCGCACAGGGGAATGGGAGTCTGCATGGGGAAAAGCCTTTCGGTGATGTGTAGGGGCGACTCTTGCAGTCGCCCATCTAAGCAAACGCCGCCTTCACGGATTCAGGCAGCGGACAATGGGCACCCGGGTGCTGCACCGCGCTGGCACCGGCGGCGCACGCTAAGTCCAGGGCCTGTTGCGGATCGGTGCCGAGCAGAGCGCTGGCGGCCAGAACCCCGCTAAAGGCGTCGCCAGCCCCGACCGCATCGACGACGGACACGGGCGCGGGCCGTGCGGCGAACGAGGCCCCTGGAATATGGAGTTGAGCGCCGTCGCCGCCAAAGGTAATCGCTAGGCAATCCAGCGCGTAGTGGGCGATTAAGTCATCGGGTGCGGCGACCTCGGCAATGTCCCGCACGGCCTCCCACTCCTCGTCGTTGAGCTTGACAATAGTCGCCGCTTCGAGGCCAAAGAGCACGGTTTCTGGCGTATAGCAGTCCTTGCGCAGATTGACGTCGAAAAGCCGATGCCGGGGATTGGCGGCCAGTAAGTGTTCAAGTCCCGGACGATTGGCCGGGCTGCGCTGCGCTGCTGTGCCATAGTAGATCAAATCGGGGGGCTGGTCTAACGCCGGCTTAGTTTCGATATAGTCCCAAGCTACGCCGGCGCGGATGGTGTAGGAGGGCTGGCCATCGTCGAGTAATACATCGACCGTGCCCGTAGGTTCGGGCCGATCGGCGACCCATTGCTGATCGATGTCGGCGCGCTGGAGGAAGTCCCGCGCCTGTTGTCCCAGTTCGTCCCGCCCCACGGCGCTGACCATGGCTACGGGAAGGCCGAGCTGGCGCAGATTCCAGGCGAAATTCAGAGAGGCTCCCCCTAAGCAGGTACGGTTGGGGAAGCAGTCGTAGAGGATTTCGCCGAAGACGATGGAAGTGAGGTTTGCTTTGTCCATAGTAATGTTACGACGGAGGAAAGAGCACATAGCCCACGGCGCTGCGCTCTAACCAGACTTTGCAGAATTCCGCGAGGTCGTACGCTCGTGCGACTTCGGTGGTTGCGGCTGGATCGTTGACCAGTACGGTATTCCCGGCACAGCCCCGGACGACTAGCAAGTGTCCAGACGTCCGCTCAATGGCCGCTCGGCTCAACTCGCCCTCCTCGTAGCGCACAGAGGCAACAATGGGAAAGCCCGCGTCGAGCAGCGCGTGTGCCACTTCCCAAGAGGGAAAGTGCAATAGATAGCCCAGGAGGCCACGGCGAGCAGCGGCGTGGATATTGGCCGGCCACACGCCGTATAGCCCGCTGGGCTGGTGGCGAGCCTCTGAGATCACGTCGTAGATGTCTGCGCTATGACCGTAGTACGCGAGGAGCATGGCGACGCTGGTCGGCGAGCAGACGTGGGAAGCCAACTCGGGCCGCAGAACCATCTGGCTTTGCGACGGCACAGAGAGGGTCGTATCTCGGCTAGTGAACGTCGGAACGGGCACTGCGCCTTTGCGGCGCACCGAGACCGAGAGCAAGGCCGGGGCCGTGGGGGCGATGCCTTGGACGCGCAGGTGTAGGGTGGCCGCTCGCAAGGGAGTGCGGATGCGCAGGAGGTCGATTTCCGCAGCGACCGCTTCGTTTGTCGCGCTCACTTCAGGACTGACAAATGGGCCAATTGGGTCGAGGACGGCCCGGCTGCTATGGCCAGCTTTGGTTTCGCATTCTAGCGCGAACTGATAGCCCCACTCGCCGTCGTGGACGACCGAGAGGCACGGCAGGATTTCTAGCGCGCCTGCTAGCGCTGCGGGTGGCAAGTCGAACGAGAACTCGTTGCCACGCGACTCGACTGAGCTCGCCGAAGTCCATGCCAACGGCTCGATTTGCTTTGGCCGGATGGACGGCGGGACGGCGCGTTGCAGCGCGGACTCATCCAGCCCTTGGGCAAACAATAGAAGTGCGTTGCTCATATAGCATTCCTACATGATTTGCAAGGTGATCCGCAGATGGACGCAGATAGACGCAGAAGGGTAGAACTAGAACAAGACGATCCGCAGCTCGAATCGTGCTGTAGGTTCTTGGGGAAGAATACACTCAATCGCCACCTGCGTCCAGCAAGGTTTGCCGACGCGCGAGTCGCCTATCCCCAGAGTTGAGGATGGGGCGGATGGAGGAGGCTGCCTTCGTAGCGCAGCCCGTGCTCCCGATCTTTTTGCAGGAGCAAAGGGCCGTCGAGATCGACGAAGCGGGCTTGCTGCGCCAGCAGGACCGCCGGTGCCATGGCCAGCGAGGTGGCGATCATGCAGCCGACCATCAAGTCCAATCCGCACGCGCGCGCCTCAGCGGCCAAGCGCAGGCCCTCGCTGAAGCCGCCGGTCTTGTCGAGCTTGAGGTTGACGTATTCGTAGCGGGCGGCTAGTTCCGCGAGGTCGGCGGCGGCGTGGCAGGATTCGTCGGCGCAGAAGGGGACCGGGTGTTCAAACTCGGCGAGCAGGGCGTCTTGGGCGGCGGGTAAAGGCTGTTCGATGAGTGCGACGCCCAAGCGAGCTAGTGCGGCTGAGAGCGGCTCGACTTGGTCGGCGGACCAGCCTTCGTTGGCATCGACGATCAGGGTCGAGTCTGGGGCGTTGGCGCGGATTGCGGCGACGCGGTCGAGGTCGTCGCGACCGGCGAGTTTGATCTTGAGTAGCGGGCGGGCGGCGTGCTGGGCAGCGGCTTGGCCCATGGCGTCTGGGTCGTCGAGCGAGAGGGTGTAGGCTGTCGATATTGGGTGTGGTGCTGCTAATCCGGCCAGTTCATAGGCAGGGCGGTCGCTGATTTTAGCTTCTAAGTCCCACAGAGCGCAGTCCAAGGCGTTGCGGGCGGCACCGGGCGGCAGAGCGCGTTGCAATGCCGCTTGGTCGAGGCCGGCTTCTACCTGTGGGCGCAGCGATTCTAGCGCGTCTATGGTCCCGGCCACGCTTTCGTTGTAGCGGGGGTAAGGGACGCACTCGCCGCGGCCAACGCGGCCGTCGCGGCTCAGCTCGACGACGACGACATCGGCGGTGGTTTTGGTGCCGCGCGAGATGGTGAAGGTCTGGGCGAGGGGGAAGCTCTCGCTGCGAACGGAGAAGTGGGTCACAGGGCATCGACCAAGCGCGCGGCCCCTTGGCGCAGCGGATCGACTGCGGGCAGGCCAGCTTGGCTCTCTATGGTTTTGAGCAGTTCGGCGGCGCGGTCTTCCGGCAAGTGCGAGGTGTTGACTGCAATGCCAACGGTGCGGCAGGCCGGATTGGTGAGCCGGCCGCACTGCTCGTTGAGGTGAATGCAGTCGAGCAGATCGGGCAGTTGGTATTCGGGCAGACCGCGCATGTGAGGGCGGTTGGGATCGTGGCAGAGGACGAGCGCGTCGGGTTGGGCACCGTGCATGAGGCCCAGCGACACGCCGGCGTAGGAAGCGTGGAACAGCGAACCTTGGCCTTCGACTAGGTCCCAGTGCTCGGGGTGGTTGGCTGGGGTCAGGACCTCGACGGAGCCGGCGAGGAAGTCGGAAACCACGGCGTCAACGGCAACGCCGGTCCCGGCGATGAAGATGCCGGTTTGGCCGGTGGCGCGGAAGGTGCAGGCCATGCCTCGTGCCTGCATCTCGCGCTCAATGGCCAGCGCGGTGAACATCTTGCCGACCGAGCAGTCGGTGCCGACGGTGAGCAGGCGTTTGCCCGGGCGTTTGACGCCGGTTGCAATGGGAAAAGCGCGGTCGGAAAAACGCGCATCTACGAGGCGAGTGCCCTTTGCGCGGGCGCGGTCGGCCACGCCGGGGATGGTGCCAAGGCGCGTGTGCAGGCCACTGGCGAGATCGTAGCCGAGGTCGATGGCTTGTAGGAAGGTTTCGCGCCAGAGGTCGGAGATGGTGCCGCCGCGATTGGCGACGCCGATGATGAGGGTGCGGGCACCGGCGGCGCGCGCTTCGGCGAGGGTTTGGTCGGGCAGTCCGAGGTCGGCGTGGCAGTCGGGCAGGCGGAGCTGACCAATGCACTCTTCGGGCCGCCACTGGGCGACGCCAACGGCCGTTTTGGCGGCTAGTTGGTCGGCGGCGTCGCCGAGGAACAATAGGTATGGGGGCGCGAGCTGGATCACGAGGCGACCGGCATGTCGAGGCGGCGACGGCGCTGCTGCCAATGCCACTTGTCGCTGCCGGCAATGAGCGGCTTGAGGGGTTCGGGCGTTTGGGCGATGAATTCAGCGCTCGGCTCTTGGCCGTTCCAAGCTTGGAACATCGGCGGGGTATAGCCGCCGATGACGATGACGCGCTCGCGGTCGGAGCGGATTTGGCCGGTGGCGTGGATCAGGGCCTCGCCAAAGAGCAGGGTTGATCCCGCGGGCGCGACCACTTGGTGGATCAGCGTGGGGTCTTCGTAGGCCGCGGCGATGATGGTCTCGCGGTCGCATTTGACCTTGTGGCTACCGGCGATGACCACGGTGCCGCCGTCGTCCGGGCCTAGCTCTGTGAGGTTAGTCAGCGTCTTGACAAAGGTGCAGTGGTAGAGGCCGTTTTCGACGTACGTGCCCACGTCTGGGCTGGTGCCGGTGTGGAAGCCGTAGCGCGGCGCGGCAGCGAGATCGATTTCCGGGTCGCGCTCGTTGACGGCGGCCTCGGATTCTTCGAGGCGCACACTGCCGCCGACGAGTTCCTCGGCCATGCCGACTAGGCGCGGATGAGTTAGGTATGCGAAAATCGCGGGATCGGCTTCGAGGATGTGGGCAAAGTGCAGGTAGTGAGGCCGATAGGAGGAGAGACGGCAGTTGCGGACGCTGGCTTTGGCTGGGTCTGGGGCTGACAGGAGGTCGCGTTTGAGCCGGAGCATGGCCTCTAGCAGGCGCTCGGTCAGGTCTTGCTCGATTGCGTTTTCAACCACCACATAGCCATAGACTTCGAGGTGATAGCGCTGGGCAGGGGTGAGCGCGGGAAAGGGCCGGATGAATTCGCCATCGGACATGCGCGGAAATATAAGCGCGGGAAAAGGGAATGCCAACGGGGAAACAAATGCGCTATTATTGCCTGAGTTAGTGCTATCTAGGTTATGAGATGTTTCGACTCCACTGCGCTTCGCTTAGCATGACATTGGACAGCAGGGCGCGAGCATCTTTCATGCTGAGCGCAGTACTCCACCGCGACCTTATACTGCGGACGTTAGGCGCGAATTACGTCAAAAAAAACGACTCGTATCCAAGCAGATCGCAGCCGGCATCTCGTCGCGTCTGATTGAAAATTTAGCTTTGCATGGAAGTACTCTTTTTAGTACCGTTAAATGTACGCATAATTGCGTACCTTTTTCGAGTATCTCATATATAGAGTATTATCAATAGGTTATTCATTGACAATTTCCACGCTCTTGCAGATTCACGGAGAAATTCTACAATTATGGGTTTTCCAAATCGTCTCCAAAAGTACTTAATTTAGTACTATATACAGTACAAGAGAGGAAATATGCTCCAATCCATGCCCATCGCCGAAGCCCGCAAAGTCCTGAATCAATTGCCCGACCGCTTCGCCGCTGAACCCGAAGCGAGTGCCCTCGCCGTAACGCGCCGCGGCCAGCCGGTACTCGCGCTGATGCCGTGGTCGCTTTACCAGGGCATTGTCGAAACCTTAGAGGTGCTCGGCGACGAGGCCGAGTGCGCCGCGCTGCGCGAAGGCATCCGCCAGATTGAGGCGGGCGAGCGCGCTGTCTGGGAGGCACAATGACCTTTCGCGTCGTCTTAGCGCAACGCGCCTTAGAGTCGCGGCAAGGCCTGCTCAACCGGCGGATTGCCGAGCAAGTGGACCAATACATCACAGGGCTGGCGACTGACCCGGAGGACCAGGGCTGGCCCTTGGTCGGCGAGTTAAAGGGTTACCGCTGCCTGCGGCCGCCGGGCGGGTGGTTCCGCATCGTCTATCGGATGGGGGTCGGGGAGGTCGAGGTGGTGCTGGTGTCGGTGGGGCAGACTCATTTGGTTGGTGAGCGGGATGTGCACGCTCTGGCGCGGACGCTGTTTAGCGAGCGGCTGCTGCGCTAAGTGATTTAGTTGCTGGCTGAGCCCGCGCCGATATAGACGAAGCCCTGTTCTACCTTTACTGGATAGATATTGATGCTGTACTCCTCGCCGGCGAGGTTGCTGCCGTCGATCAGCGAGAATGTCTTCTTGTGTTGGGGGCAGGCGACTTTGGGCGTGCCTTCTTGATCGCCGATCAAGCCGCGAGAGAGGACCATGTCGCGCTTGTGGGGGCACATGTTCTGGCAGGCGTACCAATCGCGGTGCGAGGCAAAATTGAATACTGCGATCTGCTCGTCCCCCAGCTTGACGCAGGCTCCAGCATTGCTGGGGAAGTCCTCGACTCGGGCAACTCGCACCCACTGCTCTACTGCTATGGCTTCGCTCATGCTACGATCTCCCAGTTGACGGGCCGCTTTTGCTCCCGTTCGTGTGTCCACTGCAAATTGTCGTCCGCGTCGTCGCTGTTGACGAAGTGGCGGAAGCGCTTGCGGCGCTCCGGGTCTTCGACGACCGCCTTCCACTCGCATTGATAGGTCGCCACTAAGTGGGCCATATCCTCCTCTAACTGCGCGCAGATCCCGAGGTGATCTTCGATGATTACGCGGCGCAGATATTCGATGCCGCCTTCGAGCTGGTTGAACCAAGTGGCGGTGCGGGTCAGCTTGTCAGCGGTGTGGATGTAGTACATGAGGAAGCGGTCGATGTATTGGATGCAGGTCTCCTCGTCGAGATCCGCAGCGAGCAAGACCCCGTGCTGGGGTTTGGCACCGCCGTTGCCGCAAACGTAGAGATTCCAGCCCTTTTCAGTGGCGACTAAGCCGAAGTCTTTGCCTTGGGCCTCGGCGCACTCGCGCACGCAGCCCGAGCAGGCGGCCTTGACTTTGTGGGGGGCGCGGATGCCTCGGTAGCGCTCTTCGATGCGGATGGCGAAGCCGGTAGAGTCCTGCACGGCGTAGCGGCACCAAGTGGTGCCGACGCAGCTTTTGACCGTGCGCAGGGCCTTGCCATAGGCGTGCCCGCTCTCAAAGCCCGCGGCGATTAGCTCCTCCCAAATGAAGGGCAGCTGATCGACCCGTGCGCCGAGCAGATCGACGCGCTGGCCGCCGGTGATTTTGCAGTAGAGGTCGTACTTTTGCGCGACTTGGCCGAGGACGATCAGCTTGGCGGGCGTAATCTCGCCGCCGGGCACCCGGGGGATGACCGAATACGTGCCGCCGCGCTGAATGTTGGCGAGGAAGCGGTCGTTGGTGTCTTGCAGTTCCTCCTGTTCGAGGATGAGGTCGTTCCAGGTGCTAGCTAAGATAGAGGCGACTGCGGGTTTGCAGATCTCGCAGCCGTGTCCTTGGCCATAGCGGGCCAGCAAGTCGCCGTAGCGCTTGATGCGGTTGATTTTGACAATCTGGAACAGTTCCTGCCGCGAATAGGCGAAGTGCTCGCAGAGGTGGGTATTGACTTCTAGGCCTTGGGCTGTGAGCTCGGCGTTGAGGATGTCGGTTACCAAGGGTATGCAGCCGCCGCAGCCCGTGCCGGCGCGCGTGGCGTCCTTGAGCGGGCCGAGTTGGGTATAGCCTTCGGCTACCGCGCGGACGAGTGCGCCCTTGGCGACGTTGTTGCACGAGCAGATTTGCGCGTCGTCGGGCAGGTCGTGGGGGTTGAGGCCGACCGCCTTGCCGTTGGATGCGCCGAGCAGCAGTTCGTGGGGATCGCCGGGCAAGGGGGTCTTGTTTTTGACCATCTGCAAGAAGTGGTTGTATTCCGAGGCGTCGCCGACTAGCATGCCGCCAAGCAGGTGCTCCCCGCTAACGGTTAGGCGCTTGTACACTCGGTTGACATCACTGTGGAAGTAGAGCGTGCGGCTGCCGGGCGTTTCGCCGAAGGCGTCGCCGAAATTGGCGACATCGACGCCCATGAGCTTGAGCTTGGTCGAGAAGTCGCCCGAGGTAAAGACGGGGTTCTCTGGCCCGCAGAGGCGCTCGGCGAGAATGGCGGCCATGTCGTAGCCCGGGGCGACTAGACCGTAGATAATGCCGCGATGCAGGGCCACTTCGCCAATGGCGTAGATGTGTGGGTCGCTGGTGGTGAGCGCATCGTTTACGACCACGCCGCCGCGCTCGCCGGTTGCTAGCCCGCACTCGCGCGCCAGCTCGTCGCGCGGGCGGATGCCGGTGGAGATGACGACCATGTCGAAGGCTCGCTCCTCGTCGCCGCCAAAGGAGACGGCTGTGACTTTGTCGTCGCCGAGAAAGCGCTGGGCACCTTTGCCGAGCAGGACTTCGACCCCAAGGGCCTCCATTTCCTCAACCAGCAACGATGAAGCCGCGTCGTCGATCTGGCGGGGCATCAGCCGGGTGTTGAATTCGACGACGGTAGTTTCCAGCCCCATATCGACGAGGGCCTTGGCCGCTTCGAGGCCCAATAGCCCACCGCCTAGCACGAGCGCGCGCCGTGCCTTTTGGCCGTAGGCGGCAATGGCTTCTAGATCTTCGATCGTGCGATAGACGAATACGCCTTCTTTGGCGACGCCGTCGATGGGTGGGACGAAAGGGGCGGATCCAGTGGCCAGTACGAGGCGGTCGTACTCTATGGCCTCGCCGCGCTGGGAGGTGACGATGCCTTGCTCGCGCTGGATGGCCGTGGCCCGGTCGCCAATATGGGTTTCAATCCCGTGCTCTTGATACCATTCAATTTTTCCGAGCATCAGGTCGGCGACCGGGGTGCCCGAGAAGTATTTGCTGAGGCCGACGCGGTCGTAGGCCAAGCGCGGCTCTTCGCAGAAGACGTGGATGCGAAACTGATGCTGGCCGTCGCGCGCGACCATCTCCTCACAAAAGCGGTGCCCCACCATGCCGTTGCCAACGACGACTAAGTGGGGCCGATTGGGTGCTATCATCGGTTTTCTCCTGTAAACATAGCTTGAGTCCAATAAGCAAAACACGGGCCAGCTTGCGGATACAGGAGTTCGAAGAATCGCTGTATTTATATGTTTATCAACTGTTTAGGTATTATTTAATTATATTTCACTCTGCCGCTATGGAGCGCACATTTTTGCAGAAAACCGACAAAAATGTCCTAATTATCACAAATATGTGTTCTCCAACACCTCGTGGTGGCAAAGTCGAAATTTGATCGGGCAGAAAGCACTCGTGTGGCGATCCAAGAAATACAAAAATGGGGTTTACTGACGGCAAATAATACAATTTTTGTAGTTTTTGGACAGTTTCCCAAGGCTGAATCACCTTGCAAAAAAACCATTTTTTTATGCGGTAAGTATATTTTTATCAATAACTTGAGACATAATCACACCGTCTTTCTCTCCATTCTTGGCACTACTCTTGCTTAAAGTCTGTAGCTCGATCATTTGCGTCCCAACAGAATCATGGATAATGGATATAATAGAAAAGCCCGACCTGCCCGGTTTTCGCACGGACAACCGCTCGACCCAGACGCGCTTCCACTTCCACATGGATCTCTGCGTCGGCTGCCACGCCTGCGAGGTGGCCTGTAGTGAACAGAATGGCCTGCCCGTAGATACCCAGTGGCGGCGCGTCGGCGAGGTCGAAGGCGGCGAGTATCCCGACACATTGCGCTTTTTCCTTTCTAGCGGCTGCAACCACTGCTTGGATGCCCCTTGCGCCAAGGGCTGTCCGGTTGATGCCTACAAGGTTGACGAGAGCGGCATCGTCATCCACCAAGCGGATGTCTGCATTGGCTGCCAGTACTGCACTTGGAACTGCCCTTATAGTGTGCCGAGTTTCCAGCCAGAGCGCGGCGTGGTCTCCAAGTGCGACATGTGCGTCAATCGGCTCGAAGAAGGCCGCGAGCCCGCTTGCGCCCAGGCGTGCCCGGCCGGAGCGATTGAGATCGAGACCGTGCCGCTTGAGGAGGTATTGGCAACCTACGAGGACGCTGGTGCCGCTCCGGGAATGCCCGCGCCAGAAATCTCCATGCCTTCGACGAAAATCACCTTGCCCGAAGGCGTCGATCCCAGCAGTCTGCACCCAGTCACCGGCGACTTTGTCGAGCCGGAGGAGCCGCATTCGCCGCTGATTTTTATGACGGTGCTGACCCAGATCGGCTTGGGAGGCTTTGCGGCGATATACGCGGTGGATTTGCTGCGTTCGCTCAGCGGCGCGGTGCAGCTAGCCGGTACCGCGCTCGGCACGCTGGCCGCCGTGCTGATGGGGCTGATCGGTCTTTCGCTCACCGCATCGACTTTGCATCTGGGGCGGCCGGCCTTTGCCTTCCGCGCGATTCGCAACTGGCGCACGTCGTGGCTGTCGCGCGAAGTGCTGGCACTGTCGCTTTTTGCCAAAGTCGCCTTTGCCTATGCGGCGTTCCTGTTGGCGACCGAAGGTTTGGGGTGGGTGAGTGCGGAAGCCTTGGGGGGAGTCGGGGCGCGGTTGTCGTTGGGGGCGGTAGCGGTTTTGGCGGGCATCGTCGGCATTTACGCCAGCGCCCGGCTCTATCGGGTGCCGGCCCGTCCGGCGTGGAATTTCCGCAAGACCACGGTCGATTTCTTTGCCGTGGCATGGATCGTTGGTCCAGCGGTCCTGGCGCTGGCGCTGGTATTGGGTGGGGAAGCGGGATGGAGCGTGCAGGCGTCGGCTTTGGCGTCGGCGCTGGCGCTGCTAGTCTACGCAAAATTGCACTCGGAGTTCGTCTGTCACTTGGCGGAGAGCGAGACCTTTGAACTCAAGGCCAGCGCCGAACTCTACCGCGATCACTTCGCCCGCTTGCGGATGTACAAAAATGGTGCGGCCCTGTTGGCGCTGATGGGACTTTTGGCCTTGGGCGTTGGTGCGGTCTCGCCCGCGGCCGCGACCGTGGGCGTCGCTGGCTTGGTGGCCTATGTATTCTTGCAGCGCTACTTGTTTTTCACCACGGTCGTCGGCACCAATATCGCGGGCAATTTCATCGTCGAAGCCCACCGCTCGGTAGCGCGACGGGGCTAGCGATGACACTCGTAGAGAAAATCAAGGAATCCCTCGGCTTTGACATCAAGGCGGACGAGTACGCCTTTGGTCGCGACCCTCAGTACGGATATCTGTCGCAAAAGAAAATTCCCGAGCGCTGGGTCAAGACCACTTGCGGCTACTGCTCGGTCGGTTGCGGCATGGTAGTAGGCGTCAAGGGCGGCGAAATCGTCTCGGTGCGCGGCGATGAGGAGCACCCGGTCAACGAGGGCAGCCTCTGTCCAAAAGGCTTGAGCGAGCACTTGCCGCTGAAAAGCCCCAATCGCGCCCATGCCCCGCTGTGGCACGGCCAACCCATCTCTTGGGAACGGGCTTACGAGGAGATGGTGGGACGGGTGGGACGGGTTCAGGAGCAGTACGACAAAGAGAGTTTTGCCGTGTTGTCAACCGGCCAGCTCGTCACCGAGGAGTTCTACGCGCTAGGCAAACTAGTGCAACTGGGCTTTGGCACGAGCAATTACGACGGCAATACCACGCTGTGCATGAGCTCGGCGGTAGCTGGTTACAAACAGAGCTTTGGCTCGGACGGCCCGCCGGGATCGTATCGCGGTCTGCGAGAGGCCGATACGGTCTTTTTGATCGGTGCGAATATCGCCGACAATCACCCCATTCTCTGGCATCATCTCAACCAGAACGAAGATTACAAACTGATCGTCTGCGATCCGCGCAAGACCAAGACGGCGATGTTTGCCGACCTCTATCTGCCGATCCGGCCGCGCGGCGATGTGTATCTGCTCAACGGCCTGATCAACTTGGTGATCAAGCACGGCTATGTGGACCGAGCCTTCGTCGATACCCATACCACTGGTTTTGAGGCACTGGCCGAACACGCTAGTCATTATCCCATCGAGGTCGTGTCCGAACACACGGGTTTGAGCCCCGAAGCGATCTGGGCGGCCTTCGAGGCCGTCGCCAAGGCCGAGAACGTCCTCTTCGCGTGGACCATGGGCGTCAATCACTCGACGCAAGGGACGGATACCGTCAGCTTGATCAACACCCTCGCGCTGATTACCGGCAACATCGGCCGCACAGGAGCCGCGCCGTTGTCCATCACCGGCCAGTGCAATGCCATGGGCACCCGCGAGTTTGGCTTTGCCTCATCGCTACCGGGCTACCGCAAATTTGCAAGCCGGGCAGACCGCGAGGAACTGGCGGCGTTGTGGGGACTGGACGCGGAACGACTGCCGAAAACGCGCGGCTTGGCCTATCCCGACATCATCGACGCCATCCTAGCGGGCCGCATCAAGGCACTGTGGGTGATTGCCACCAATCCGCTGGCCAGCTTTCCCGATCAGGGGCGGTTGCGCCAAGCGCTCGCGGGCCTCGATCTGCTCGTAGTGCAGGACGGTTTCCACCCGACGCCTACTACCGAACTGGCCGACTTGGTGCTGCCGACGGCTGTGTGGGGCGAGAAGAGCGGCAGTTACACCAACAGCGAGCGCCGCGCCAGCCGGGTGCAGCAAGCCGTGTCGCCGCCGGGGGAAGCCAAGGCCGATTTCGATATTTTCATGGATTTGGCCCGGGTGCTCGGGGTCAGCGACGAACTCTTTCCCGCCTGGTGCGGCCCGGCCGATGCGTTCGCGGAAATGCGCCGAATATCCAAGGGACAGCTCTGCGATTACAGCGGCATGAGCTATGAGAAGATGGACGCCTTGGGCGGGATCCAGTGGCCCTGCAACGACGCGCATCCCGAGGGTGCTGACAGCCTGTACACCGACGGGCGCTTCCCCACTGAGGACAGCCGGGCGCGATTGTTGTACACTGCGCCGCAGCCGTTGCCCGAGCCGCCGGACGACGAATACCCCATTCTGCTCAACACCGGACGCACGGTAGAGCACTGGCACACGCGGACCAAGACCCGCGACGTGCCGATGCTGGAAAAGCTCTCGCCCGAGCCTTGGGTCGAGATCCATCCGCAGACCGCGCGGCGCTTCCGCCTCGGCCCGCGCACCCGCGTCTCTTTGGTTTCCAGACGCGGGCGCGTCGAGGGTTTGCTGCTGCGGATTACCGAGACGATCCACCCAGACCAAGTCTTCGTGCCCTTTCACTTTGCCGAGCAGTGCGTCAACCAGCTCACCCTCCCCGCGTTTTGCCCGAAGTCGCGCGAGCCCAACTACAAGCAGTGCGCCGTGCGCATCGAAGAAACCACCGCTAAATGAGGAGACTATGAAAGCAATTATCGCAGCCGTTGCCTTGGCCGTCTTGTCCTGCGCCGAGGGAATCGGTGCTAAGGAACTAGAACTGGAAAAAGACGAACTCAAGTTCGGTTTCATCAAGCTGACCGACTGTGCGCCCTTGGTCATTGCCAAAGAGCAGTTCTTCTTCGAGGACGAGGGGCTTTTCGTCACCTTGGAGGCGCAGGCCAATTGGAAGGTGCTGCTCGACCGCGTCATCGACGGCGAACTCGACGGGGCGCACATGCTGGCTGGACAGCCGATTGGCGCGACCATTGGCTTTGGCACCCAAGCCCACATTATTACCGCCTGCAGCATGGATCTCAACGGCAACGGCATCACGGTTGCCAACGAGGTCTGGGAGCAAATGAAGCCCCACGTGCCCAAGCGCGCAGACGGCAAGCCGACCCACCCGATCAAGGCCGATGCGCTCAAGCCGATTGTAGAAGCCTACCGAGACGAGGGCCGCCAGTTCAAGATGGGCATGGTCTTTCCGGTTTCGACGCACAACTACGAGTTGCGGTACTGGCTGGCCGCGGCCGGCATGAGTCCGGGTTACTACACTAGCGAGGACATAACCGGCATGACCGATGCCGATGTGCTGCTGTCGGTGACGCCGCCGCCGCAGATGCCAGCGACCTTGGAAGCAGGCACCATCTACGGGTACTGCGTGGGCGAGCCGTGGAACCAACAGGCCGTGTTCAAGGGCATTGGCGTGCCGGTGACGACCAATTACGATCTGTGGAAGAACAACCCGGAAAAGGTCTTTGGCGTCAGCAAGGCTTGGGCCGACAAGCACCCCAACACGCACAAAGCGGTGGTCAAGGCGCTGATTCGCGCTGGCAAGTGGCTCGACGAGGAAGGCGAAAATGGCGAGCCAAAAAACCGCGTTGCAGCAGCGCGGATCCTCTCCCGCTCGGAGTATGTCGGCGCTGACTTTGAGGTCATCGCCAACAGCATGACCGGCACCTTTGAGTTTGAAAAGGGCGACAAGCGCGCCATGCCCGACTTCAATGTGTTCTACCGCTACGACGCCACGTATCCTTTCTACAGCGACGGCATTTGGTTCTTGACCCAGATGCGGCGCTGGGGCCAGATCGATTCCCCCAAACCCGACTCTTGGTATCACGCGACGATTAAGGAGATCTATCGGCCCGACATCTGGCGCGAGGCCGCGGCCCTGCTCGTAGAGGATGGCTACCTGACGGCCGACGAGATTCCCCAAACTGACGGCTACAAGGAGCCGACCAGCGACTTTATAGATGGAGTCGAGTACGATGGCCGCGAACCCAACGCCTATCTGCACAAATTTCGGGTGGGTATCAAGGACGACTACACCAAAACGTCGATGAAATAGGAGGCGGTAGATTGATAGTCGATAAGCTGAATAAAATCCTCGTCTTCGTCGGACTGACTTGGCTGACGCCGGTGGTCAAACTGGCCGCTGGGGAAAACCCCGGCCAGCAGGTCCGCGACATCTGGACCCTGATCGGCGTGCCCGTGAGCGCGTTCGTCGCCTTCCTGATGCTGTGGTCGCTGACTGCCGCCCAAATCGAGACCAGCTTGGGCAATATCCCCGGGCCGATGCAGGCCTACCAGCAGGCGGTAGTACTGTGGGAAGAGCACGTTGGAGAACGGGAAAAAGCGCAGGCGTTCTACGAGCGGCAGCAAAAGCGCAACGCCGAGAAATTGGCCGCAAACCCACAAGCCCAAGTCAAAATTCGCCAATACACCGGCAAGCCGACGTATCTGGACCAGATCGGCACTAGCCTGTACACGGTTTTCGCCGGCTTTGCGCTGGCCTCGCTGGTGGCCGTGCCACTCGGCCTGTTTTGCGGTATGAGCCGCACGATGATGAACGCGTTTAATCCATTGATCCAGATATTCAAGCCCGTGTCGCCGCTGGCCTGGCTGCCGCTGGTGACGATGGTGGTCAGCGCCCTCTACACGACCAACGACGGGCTTTTTGCAAAGTCCTTTATCAATTCGGCGGTCACGGTGTCGCTGTGCTCGCTGTGGCCCGCACTGATCAATACCGCCTTGGGCGTGTCGTCGCTAAGTCAGGATTACGTCAATGTGGCGCGGGTGCTCAACCTCGGAGTCAAGGACCGGATTTTTAAGATCGTCCTGCCGGCCTCGCTGCCCTACATCTTCACGGGCCTGCGCATCTCGCTCGGCGTCGGCTGGATGGTGCTGATCGCCGCGGAGATGCTGGCGCAAAACCCGGGCTTGGGCAAGTTCGTGTGGGACGAGTTTCAAAACGGCAGCAGCCACTCGCTGGCGCGGATATTGGTGGCCGTGCTGACCATTGGCTTCATCGGCTTTATGCTCGACCGGGCGATGGTCATCCTGCACAAGCTAGTCAGCTTCGGCGACGAGCCGGTCAGCACCTGAGAGCATGGCATGGCCTTTCTCGAATTGCGCAATGTCAGCAAAGCCTATGGCGAAGGTGCCGAGCGCACCGAGGTGCTCGCGAACGTCAGCTTGGAAATCGAACGGGGCGAATTCGTGGCCATCGTCGGTTTTTCGGGCAGCGGCAAGACCACGCTGATCTCGCTGATCGCCGGTCTGATCGAGCCTGACGAGGGCGAAATCCTCATTGACGGCAAGCGGATCGCCGGCCCCGGTCCCGAGCGCGGCGTCATCTTCCAGAACTATTCGCTGCTGCCGTGGCTGACCGTCTATGGCAACGTGGCCTTGGTGGTCAATCACCTGTTCCCCGCTTGGTCGGCGAAAAAGCGCCGCGCCCACGTCGAGCGCTACGTCGAGATGGTCCATCTGACGTCGGCATTGCAAAAGCGGCCGGCCGAGCTTTCAGGGGGCATGCGCCAGCGGGTGGCCGTTGCGCGCGCCTTGGCAATGGACCCGGAGATTTTGCTGATGGACGAGCCGCTCAGCGCTCTCGATGCGCTGACGCGGGGCACCTTGCAGGCCGAGATTGAGAGAATCTGGCGCGAGGAGCGCAAGACCGCAGTGCTGATTACCAACGACGTTGACGAGGGCCTAGTCCTCGCCGACCGCATCATCCCGCTCAAGCCCGGAGCCGCGTCGCAGGCCGCGACGCTGGGACCTCATTTTCAGGTGGAATTGGACCGGCCCCGCGACCGCACCGAACTCAATAGCGATGTCGGCTACAAAGTCGTCCGCAATGCCATCAACAGTTACTTGCTCGAAGTGCGGCCCGACCAAGGGTTGGCTCAGCACGCTGAGTTCAAGGAACTCGCGTTACCTAATCTAGAACCTATGGAGCTGTCGCAATGAATGCGCATATTGAATTCGCGGATCTCGCCAAGGTCTATCCGACGGTCGATGGGCCAGTAGCCGTGGTCAAGGGCTTTGATTTGCAGATTGAACAAGGGGAATTCGTCTCCATCATTGGCCACTCGGGCTGCGGCAAGTCAACGGTGCTGTCGATGATCGCCGGCCTCAACGAGATATCCGACGGGGCCATTTACATAGACGGACGTCGGGTTACAGGCCCGGGACCCGACCGCGGGGTGGTCTTCCAGTCGCCGAGTCTGTTCCCGTGGATGACGGCCATGGAAAATGTGCTGTTGGGAGTCGAACAGGTCTTTCCGCACGGCAGCAAGCGCGAACGGCGAGAAATTGCCGAGTACTATCTCAATCGCGTGGGTTTGGTTGACGCGCTCGACAAGCGCGCTGCCGAGCTGTCGCAGGGGATGCGCCAGCGCGTGGGTATTGCCCGCGCCTTTGCGCTCAAGCCCAAGCTGCTGCTCCTCGACGAGCCATTTGGAATGCTCGATTCGCTGACCCGCACCGAGCTGCAAGACGTGCTGTTGGAGGTCTGGCGGCGAGACCGGATTACCGCAATCATGGTGACCCACGATGTGGATGAGGCGCTTTTTCTTTCCGACCGCGTAGTGATGATGACCAGCGGCCCGCAGGCCAAGGTCGGCGACGTTCTGCCGGTGGGATTCCCGCGGCCGAGGGATCGACGCACGGTGTGTGAGCACGAGCACTTCTACGATTTGCGCGGCCACCTGTTGCGCTTCCTTGACGGCCCGGCGTTGGTCGAACCGGGCGCAGCACCGGATGAGGAACGGGAAACGCTAGACGAAACCGCCCAAAAGCAGGTAGCTTGACCGAGATTCGCGGTTTACCTTAATCTACATCCATGCCATCTTTACGTCGGAGGAACGCCGTGCGTCTTGCAATCTATTCCGCATTTCTTTTGAGCGTAGTTGCATCCAGCGCTAGCTACGCTAAAAAGGAGATCGTCTGGGGTGGCCAGATTCGGCCGCGCTACGAGTTCCGCGACCCGTTTGCAAACAACTACGACTCCTTCACCTCCATGCGGGTGCGGACTCAGATGGTGGCCTCGCTCGATAGCGATGTCGATTTGATGATCCAGCTTCAAGATGTGCGCTTGTGGGGCGAGGAAAAGAACACTCTGACGGATTACAGTGCCGATAAGTTTGACCTGCATCAGGGCTATGTCCACCTGAAGAAACTGGGCGACGGCGACCACTCGCTCAAGATTGGTCGTCAGATGGTAGCCCTTGGCGGTCAGCGGCTGATCGGCGCGGTCGAGTGGACTCAGCAAGGCCGGGTCTTCGATGGTTTGCAACTGCTGCTGGCACCCTCTTGGGGTCAGGTGAACCTGACGGCGATTCAGGTAACTGAGTCGGACTCGACCTCGGCGCAGTTTGCAGACGACGCCTATTTGACGGGCGCGTACGCGACCTTGGACCAACTGCCGTCCGGCAGCTTGGACCTCTACGCGCTCTACAACAAGGACGGAGCCAAGGACACGGATCAGGTCACTATGGGGGCACGCTTGGCGGGGAAAAAGATGGGGTACTCCTACCGGTTCGAAGGTTCATTCCAGACCGGTCAGCGCTTCTTCCAGGGCAGAGTTCAAGACGTATCGGCTTTCATGTTCGGCGGGCGCATTGGCGGGGCTGTAGGCGGGCTAGACCTCACCTTGTGGTACGACTACTTGTCCGGCGACGACGATCTGGCCGATGACAAAACCAAGGTCTTTGACACGCTCTTTGCGACCAACCACAAGTACTATGGGTACGCCGATTTGTTTCTCAATATTCCGGTTCACACGGGCGGGCTAGGGCTGCAGGACTTGGCTCTTAAGGCGGCGCTGCCGTTGAGTGACCAAGTATCTCTCGGAGTCCACGGGCACTCTTTCCTCACAGCGCAAAAGGGCGACTTGGAATCGAGCCATTTGGGCGAGGAAGTCGATTTGACGCTTACGTACAAATATCGTCCCGGATTTACCGTCGTCGCTGGACTCTCGAGGGTGATAGCCGACGACAGCATGACCAGCGTTACTCGTTACAAGAATTCGATTGAGGACTGGAACGGGGATATGACCTTTACTTACCTTATGACCAACACAACTTTCTGAATTGGGTGTTTTTTGATTCGACATGCCGCGTCGCGCCATAAAGCCAATATCTCCATCCGGACTGCGGTCCTTCTTCCAGCGGTTGGTCTTCCCCGGATTTACTTCGTTAGGCATTGCCGACCGCGAAGTGGTCGAATACGTCGTTGATCTGCTGACGAGCTTTGCGCGCACCGATCAGCTCTATCGCATCCGCGACCTGCGCGGCCAGCCGCTTGAAACCATCGCTGAGATGCTGGTGGAACTCGGGCGTCAGCGTCAGCCAGAGCAGCGTTGGTCCTTTGACCGCGAGATGGATATCCGCCGACACGTAGGCGACTACGCGCTTTTCACCACAGGGCTTTTCCGCACGTGGGTCGAGCGGCAGGGGCTTGGCGGCTACTACTTGGAGCAGGGCAGGAGGGCTTATGGGGCGGCAGCCGAATTGGCCCAGCTCGGCTTTGTGTCGCAAGCGCGGCTCTTCGGTGCCCTAGAGGAGCAGTTTGAGCATTTGTCCGGCGGGCTCGATTACGTGCGCAAGGTCTATATGCGGCCCGAACTACATGGAGGCTCGCACGGGGCGCTGATGCGCGAGCTAGGCATTTAGTAGCTCAGGCCGATGCTGCGGACCAAGGTGCGAGTAGTGGAGTCGCCAGCGATTTGCAAGCGAAAGAGGTAGAGGCCGGGTGGGGCTAGCGCGTCGGAGTCGCCGCGGCCGTCCCAAGCTAGCTGGTAGTGGCCGGCCACGCCGCCGGCGTCTCGCAGCGTGCGGACTAGCCGGCCGCGCAGGTCATAGATGCGGGCTTCAATGGGGCGGGCGTCTATGACCTTGAGCACGTCGAAAGAGATGTCGAGCGCGTCGTTGACGCCGTCGCCGTTGGGAGTAAAAATTCCCGCGCCCATGTCTAGGCGTGTGATTAAATTCTCATCCACGGGCAGCGAGACCGCATCGCCCGCTCCCGCTAAATCGGGAATTGCATCGCCTGGATCGACCTGCTGACGCAGCGTGTCAAGCCCGCTTTCGCGCTCTAGAAAGGCGCGGAAGCGGGTATTATTTTGGAAGACAGTGGCGGCAAAACCTAGCTCGACGCGCTCGGCGGCTGCGATGCGCTCGGGCAAGTGCAAGCGGAGGCCCGCATTCGTCTCTTCCACTTCGGCGTTGACTGCTGCGCCGTCGATTTGCAGGGCGCGGAACGCGAGGGGCACCGAGGCTTCGAGGGCGATAGCTTCAAAGCCTTGACTGTCGCTGGCAAATTCTGGGCGGAGGAAGTACGTGAAGTCGGTTTGCTCACCCGGCTCGACGCGCGCGGGGTGGACTTCGCCGACAGCGGTGTGCGCCAGAGGACGGGAGTAGATCAAGGCCAGCGCGTCGAGGGTAATGCCGGCCTGCGGGTCATCGGCGCGCATTTCGGCTTCGAGCTGGACGTAGCGCCGGGGCGAAGGCGAGCGAAAGCGGGTGCCCGTGCGGAGGTATTCCTCGCTCCACACGCTCCAGCCATCGCCCGGTTGGAGCGTGGTTTCAATGGGGCCGCGGAACGAAGCGATCAGTTTTTCGTAGCGCCTTTTGGTAACCTCTTTGCCGTTTTTGTCGAAGTAGCGCATCTCCTCGACGACGTGGTCGCCGGTGCGGCTGCGCAAGGAGAATTGGGCCCCGAGCGGTGCGTCAATTGCCCACTCAACCGCCGTGATATTCCAATTGGAGCCAAGGTCGATAACAGGCGAGCGCAGGACGACGCGGGCCGGGTATCCCTCGCCGTACACTTGGAACTCGCTGACTAGGCCCAGCCCGTCCAAGCGGCCGGTGTTGGCGATATCACTGGCCGACAGGCCGCCGCCGATGATGTTGCCGCCTTGGCTAGTGGGGTAGATCAAACGCAAGTAGCGAGCGGCGATTAGGGGGACATCGTGGCGAAAATTGCGCACGTCGAAGAGGTAGCGGGGATCGGGGGGAATGGAGGCCAACGCCAGCCAGGCCAGCGAGCCGTCGGGTGCCAGCGAGCCGTCGGAGTACTGTAGCTTATAGGAGAGGAAGTTGGCGTAGTAATGCCGCACCCGCGGCGGAATGCCCAGCGGCTCGCCCAAGAGCCAGACCGAATCGATCCAGTAGGTAGCTCCTAGATCAATGCGATAATCGCCGAAGGTCTCGCTGTCGCCGCTGGAGCCTTTGGCGAGGGGGTTGACGCGCCACATGGTCGAGAGGTCGCCATCGAACATGACCGAAGGAACGCCAGCTACAGCGACGACGGCGGCCTCGACATCGACGATGCCGCCGTTGGCAATCAGGTCAAAGGCGATATTGTCGCCAAATGCCTTGATTTGGATTTCGGCGAGCGCAGGAGCACCGGTTATTTCGCGGGTGGCCTCGATGCGGAGCACTTGGACGAGCTCGTCGTCGAGGTCGATCACCACGTCGTGCCCCTCGTTGAAGGCGAAGCGCTCGCTGTGGCTGTAGAGCAGGGTGCCTTCGACTACGACGTTGGCGCTGTTGATAAAGCGCTCGCCCTTGGAGAGCGAAACATTAAAAAAGGGCAAAGGCGGCGCGCTGTCGGCAAAGCGCAGGCGAACCTGTTGGACGGGGAACACCTGCCCCAAGTCGATCTCGAGCCACCAGTCCTCTGGGGCCGTGCCCGGCGGTGGACTCCAACTCGTGGCGAGGTCGCCGTCAAAGGCGCGGGCCGCTGTAGATTGTGCCGCACCGGCCCCGCGGACCGTAGCCTCCGAGAGCGGGTCGATGTCTTTGCCGAGCCACACCGGCCGCAACGAGCCGGCTTCGTCTAGGCGCAGGCCGCCGGGGGGATAGACCCAGTTTTCCCCGATATCCGCCGCAGTCATAACTAGGCGCTCGGCGCGAATAGAGCTGAATGGCACGAGCATGCACAGGGCTAAAGGCAAGAGGCGGAATGGCGACACGGGCGATCTGCTGTTTTTTAGAGAAAAGCACGGCTCAAGCGTTGGATATAAGATATATTGGATTAAGGGCTGATGCATCTTATAAGCGAAAACAGACCGGTACGAGATGTTTAAGCGCAGCAACATTACCTTTATCATCGTTCCAGAAAAGGGTCGCAAGACCTTTGAGTTTAAGACCTCCACTACACTCGTGTGGTTGCTAGGGTTGTGTTGCATTGCCGTGCTCGTAATCTTGTCCTTGGGGATTGGTTCCTATTTCGACAAGCGCGAGCTAACGCAGAAGGCAGCCCAGCTTGAGCAGGACAAGGCCCTGCTCTTGGAGCAAGTAAGCCAGATAGAGCAGCTCGAAGAAACGCTGGTCCGGCTCACGCGCGGCAACGATCAGTTGCGCGCGGTCTTGGGCAGACCCGAGGCATTAGGCGAGGCGGCGGCGCAGCCCAGCGAGGAGACTCCTTATATCTCCTTCATGCAGCGGCTGCGTTGGGGCCACGTGCAGACCGTCCCCACCTTGTGGCCGTTGCGCGGGCCCGTGATCAGGCCCTTTAGCGAGGAGCATCCCTCGGTTGTTATTGCCGCGGCTGCCGGCAGCTTGGTACAGGCTAGTGCTGCGGGCCAGGTGCTGCAAGTGGGCTATGACGCGGACCTCGGCTACGTGGTAACGCTCGACCACGGCAACGGTCTGCTGACCCAATACGGATACAACGCGCGCCTGCTCGTCGATGTGGGGGATTACGTGCTCAAGGGGCAATCTATTGCGTTGTTAGATGAGGGACGCGGATCTCGGAGGCCGGGGTTGCACTATGCCGTCCAAGAAGAGGGGCAGTTCCGCGACCCCTCGCGCTATAGATTGTGGATGTAAAAAAGGCTCGCTGCCAAAGAAGCAGCGAGCCTTTTCTATTTGCGACAGAGGGGATGTTACATGCCCATCCCGCCGCCGTACATGTCGCCGCCAGGAGGGCCGGCCGGGGCCGGAGCGGATTTTTCGGGCAGCTCGGCGATCAGGGCTTCGGTGGTTAGCAGCAGCGACGCGATGCTAGCGCCGTTTTCGAGCGCGGTACGCGAAACCTTGGCCGGGTCCACGACACCGGCTTCGACGAGATCCTCGTATTCCTCGGTGCGGGCGTTAAAGCCAAAGGCTCCACTCTCATCGGCGACCTTGCGGACGACAATGGCCCCTTCGACCCCCGCGTTAGAGGCGATCATCCGCAGCGGCTCTTCGAGGGCGCGGCGAATGATGTTGACGCCCACGGCCTCGTCGCCTGCGGCTTCGGTCTGGTCGAGCGCCGCTTGAGCCCGGAGGAAGACGACGCCCCCACCGGCGACGACGCCTTCTTCAACGGCGGCGCGGGTGGCGTGCAGCGCGTCTTCAACGCGGGCCTTCTTTTCCTTCATTTCGGTCTCGGTCGGTGCGCCGACATTGATCACGGCGACGCCGCCAGCGAGCTTGGCCAACCGCTCCTGCAACTTCTCGCGGTCGTAGTCTGAGGTCGTTTCTTCGATCTGGCGGCGGATTTGGGCGACGCGGCCTTGGATGTCCGCGGCCTGACCCGCGCCTTCGACGATGGTGGTGTTGTCCTTGTCGAGGACGACGCGCTTGGCTTGGCCTAGGTCGTCGAGGGTGACGCCTTCGAGCTTGAGCCCTGCTTCTTCAGAGATGACCCGGCCGCCGGTGAGGGTGGCGATGTCTTCGAGCATGGCCGTGCGGCGGTCGCCGAAGCCCGGAGCCTTGACAGCGGCGACCCGGATGGTGCCGCGAATTTTGTTGACAACCAGCGTCGCTAGGGCTTCGCCTTCGACGTCCTCGGCGATAATCAGCAGGGGCTTACTGAGTTGGGCGGTCTTTTCGAGGACCGGGACCAGATCGCGCATGGAGGAGATTTTCTTGTCGTGGATCAGGATGTAGCTGTCTTCGAGTTCGGCGGTCATTGACTCCTGATCGGTGACGAAGTAAGGCGAGAGGTAGCCGCGGTCGAACTGCATGCCCTCGACCACATCTAAGTTGGTGTCGGTGCCTTTGGCCTCTTCGACGGTGATGACGCCGTCCTTGCCGACCTTTTCCATGGCGTCGGCGATCAGCTCGCCGATGGCCGAGTCGTTGTTGGCCGAGATGGTGCCGACTTGGGCGATTTCCTCGCGCGACTTGACTTCTTCGCTGGACTTGCGAATCTCGTCCACAACGACTGCAACGGCTTTGTCGATGCCGCGCTTGAGGTCCATGGGATTGGCACCGGCGGTTACGTTTTTGAGGCCCTCGCGGAAGATGGTCTGAGCAAAGACTGTGGCGGTGGTGGTGCCGTCGCCGGCGACATCGCTGGTTTTGGAAGCGACTTCCTTGACCATCTGTGCGCCCATGTTTTCATAGGCGTCTTTGAGCTCGATTTCCTTGGCGACGGTGACGCCGTCTTTGGTGACGGTCGGCGAACCGAACTTCTTGTCTAGCACGACGTTGCGGCCTTTTGGCCCCAGCGTCACCTTGACGGCATCGGCCAACTGATCGACGCCTCGCTGCAGCGCGTCGCGCGCCGCCATATCAAATTCTAGCTGCTTGGCAGCCATAGTATATACCTCCTAGTGTGGTGGGTGGATGGAAAAATTCGTTTTTATAAGAGGTTGGCACTCAAAAAAATAGAGTGCTAAAAAACAAAGCTGAGCAGTTAAATATAGAAATTACGTCGTTTTTGTGCAAGAATAGCTCTTTGTCTGGACTGTGCATTCCGAATGTACGCAGGGATAAGCTGCCGACTGTCGGGGTTCTGCTCTGGAATGCTAATCGAGCAAGCTCTGAAGCTCGGGCGGCAAGCCTTGGCGCAATGAGTCGGGAAAGTTGTCGCGGTACTTGGTTCGGCGCACTAGTTCGATTAGGCGGGCCGCTGAGGGGTGATAGAACGAGGTGAAGTACACGTAGCGGGGTCGATTCGTTCGGTTGGGAGAACTGGAGTGATAACACAGAGGGTTGAAGACGATGAGATCGCCATCGTTGGCGCAAATTTCAATGCCGTCGTCGTCATTGGCGTCGGGGACTAAGGCGGTGTGATTCTGGATGGGTCCCCGTCCCTCCGCTTGCTCTGCCTTATCGAGGGCTTCGAGGGACAACTTGTGTGAGCCGGGCACGATCATAAACGCGGCCCCTCCGGTGGAAACCGTACTACAGCAATGCAGCATCTGGTAATAGACCTGTCTCGGCCTAGCTTCAAACTCTGCGCGGCAAAAGGCCGCGTCGATGTGCCATTGCGGAGCTTGGTACGGCGGCGGCGAAGGATCGCTGCGGATGAAAACTTGTTCGCGCAGGCGAAGATTGCGCGACCCGATCAATGTTGCAGCGAGTTCAAGGGTCGTGGGATTGTTCACTAAGCGGGCCATAATGGCCCCTGGAATGGGATGCCGCAGGTCGCGTCTGGCGGTGTGACCGCCGGACACAATGGGGCCGACGAGGCTGTCGATATGAGCGCGAATTGCGGCTGTAGTGTCGCGGTCGAGATACTCGGGGAACACGGTGTACCCTTGGCTCTCTAGCTCCTGCAACCGGGTGCTGAGATCAGTTAGCTCGGGATAGGCGTTGTTCTCCATGGTCAGCTTCTCCATATCCCTTTTGAATATGTCGAATACCTCCTGTACATTTTCACTCAAGCCTCATACAGAGGAAGTCCTTCTTTGCGGATTTGGCGGGTCAGCTTTGAGTTTTGCGAAAGATCAATGAGGTCAACGGGCTTAGAGACACTGAAGAGTAGATCGCCGTAGAAGCGAAAAAAGTCCTGTGGGGGCAGGCCTTCTACGGCCAAGTCAATGTCGCGGCCTTCGCGGGTGGGGTCAATGCTAGAGCCAAAGAGGAGTAGGCGCGTGATTGAATAGTGCTCGGCGAGGCGGGTGATGGCTTCTCGGTCTTGATCCAGAATCATTTTAGGGATGCGTCTTTTTTAGGCATTCCGTGATGGGGCACAAGGAGCGCGTAGGGCATGAGCGATTCCTTGGCGAAAAAGTTACATTGTGAAAGGCGATTGGGGCAAGTGGCTTTACGCGGCATATTTCTAACCCAGATTCTGACTCTAGGCCAGTCCTCTATAGTCGGCGTTCAATAAAAAAGAAACTACCCATGAATAAAACGCGCGTTTGCCGAGTCGGGCGGATCGATTTTGCTCGGGCTTGGGCTTGGCAGGAGTCGCTGCGCCAATTGCGGCGAGCCGAACAAATTCCAGACACCCTGATGCTGGTCGAACATCCGCCCACCTATACCGGCGGACGGGCGACGCTGCCCGAGCATCTCCTAACCCAAGGGCTAGATGTGGTCGAGATTGACCGCGGGGGCAGCGTGACGTTTCACGGGCCGGGCCAGATTGTGGCCTATCCGATTGTCGATCTGCGCCAGCGCGGTCGGGATGTACACCAGTACTTGCGCGATTTGGAGGCCGTGCTAATTCGCACGTTGGCTGCCTATGGCTTGGCGGGAGAGGCTCGGGGCGGCTTGACGGGGGCTTGGGTCGGCTCGTCCAAGGTGGCGTCGATCGGCGTCAACGTGCGGCACTGGATCACGACGCACGGTCTGGCCCTGAATGTGGCTACTGACCTGAGTCACTTTGCGGCGATTAAGCCCTGCGGCTTGGGCAGTGAGGAGATAACTACGATGGCTGCGCTCCTGGCGCGCGCGTTGGACCGGCGCGAAGTCGAGTCCGAATTGCTGCGCGCCTATGCCGATGTATTCGCCTGCGAACTGGTCGAGGTCGAGCGCAGCACCTTGGCGGCTTGCATTGGCCGTCTCGAGCGAAAGCCTTAAATTCAAAGGCTGCGACAGATAGGCCCCCGACCACAGCAGTCGAACCGGGCCGATTATTCCATAAACAAAAGACGAGGAGTTTTATCCTATGGCCGATTGGCAGCCCAAGGTTCCCGCAAACGGCGAAAAAATAACTTTAGTAGATGGCACGCTCAGCGTTCCAGATCAGCCCATCATCCCCTTTATCGAAGGCGACGGCACCGGGCCGGATATCTGGGCGGCGGCCGTGCGCGTCTTTGACGCAGCCGTCGAGAAGGCGTATGGCGGTCAGCGGAAGATCGCTTGGATGGAGGTTTTGGCCGGTGGGAAGGCCTTCGAACAGACCGCTAGCTGGCTGCCCGACGCCACAGTGGAGACCTTCAACACCTACCTAGTTGGCATCAAGGGGCCGCTGACGACGCCGGTCGGCGGTGGGATCCGTAGCCTCAACGTGGCTTTGCGCCAGATCCTCGATCTCTATGTGTGTCTGCGCCCCGTGCGCTACTTCAGCGGCGTGCCCTCGCCGGTGCGGCAACCCGAGCTGGTGGATATGGTCATCTTCCGCGAGAACACCGAGGACATCTACGCCGGGATCGAGTTCGAGGAAGGCACGGACGACAACGCGCGTTTTAAGGCGCTGCTTGCAGAGCACTTTGCCGATCGCTACGGCAAAATCCGCTTTCCAGATACCGCTGGCTTGGGCGTCAAGCCGATCTCACAAGAGGGCACCGAGCGGCTGGTCCGCGCCGCTATTGACTACGCCGCCGCCCAGGGCCGCGATAGCGTGACCTTGGTCCACAAAGGCAACATCATGAAGTTCACCGAAGGGGCCTTCCGCGACTGGGGCTACGAGGTGGCGCAAAAGGTTTATGGCGGCGAAGAAATCGACGGCGGTCCTTGGACTAGCATCGTCGTCAACGGCACCGAGATCACGGTCAAGGACGCAATCGCCGACGCCTTTTTGCAGCAGATCCTCACGCGCCCGGCCGAGTACTCGGTCATCGCCACGATGAACCTCAACGGCGATTACATCAGCGACGCGCTAGCCGCTTGCGTCGGCGGCATTGGCATCGCGCCAGGCGGCAACATCAACTACACCACGGGCCACGCCATCTTTGAGGCCACCCACGGCACCGCGCCCAAATACGCCGGCCAAGACAAGGTCAACCCCGGTTCGGTGATCCTGTCGGGCGACATGATGCTCCGCCACTTGGGCTGGACCGAGGCGGCCGACCTGATCGTCAAGGGGCTGGAGCAGACGATTGCGAACCGAGTCGTCACGTACGACTTTGCGCGGCTGATGGACGAGCCGACCGAGGTCAAGTGCTCGGAGTTCGGCGCGGCAATTATCGAGAACATGACTTCGGCGAGCTCAGTCGAGTCGTAGTGGCCGACGAGCTGACTCACCTCGACGAGCAGGGCCGCCTCAAGATGGTCGATGTAGGCGACAAGGAGCCGACGGCGCGGCTGGCGCGGGTGCGCGGCGAGATCCGCATGGCCCGTGCGACGGCGCGGCTGATCGCCGAGAATAAAGTCGCCAAGGGCAGCGTCTTGGAAGCGGCGCGACTGGCCGGGATCATGGCCGCCAAGCGCACGGGAGAGCTAATCCCCTTGTGCCACCCGCTTAACCTCACGGCGGTCCGCGTGGATTTGCACGTCGGCGAAGATCGAGTCGAAGTCGAGGCTGAGGCCAAAATTGACGACCGCACGGGCGTGGAAATGGAGGCCTTGGTGGCGGCGAGCGCGGCGCTTTTGACCATTTACGACATGTGCAAGGGCGTCGATCGCGGAATGGTGATTTCCGAGTTGCGGCTGATGGAGAAGCGGGGAGGGCGGAGCGGGACGTGGGTACGGGAAGAGGAGTAGGTTTAGAAAACCTTCACGGAGGTCAGCGCGGATCCTTGCTATCGGGGTAAATCTCATTCCAAGGCATTAGCCAGCTTGAGCAGCACGGCCTTCTGGCTGTGCAGGCGGTTTTCAGCTTGGGTGAAGATCAGCGAGCGCTCGTCGTGCAAGAGTGCGCCTTCGATCTCATAGCCGTGATGGGCAGGGAGGCAGTGCAGGATTTTCAGGTCTAGATCGGCGAGCAATTCGCGGTTGAGCTGATAGGGCTGAAAGGTCTGGACCCGGCGCTCTTTTTCGCGGGCGAACTTGGGGTCGGTGAAAAACTCCATGTCGATCCAAGTGTCGGTGTACACGGCGTCGGACTTTGCCAGCGCCGGATGCAGTTCCTCGGTGTGCTCGTAGAGGCCCAAGCGCTTGGCTTCGGCGTAGAGCTCGTCGTCGCGCGCGGCGGCGTTGACTTCGGGGCAGACGCAAGTAACGTGCATGCCCACTTTGATGCCGGCGGCAATGAGCGAGTTGGCGACGTTGTTGAGCACCCCGACGTATGTCAGGCGCACCCCTTCGAGCCGCCCCAAAGCCTCCTGTAGGGTCATCAAATCGGCCAATGCCTGCAAGGGGTGGTAGCGGTTGCAGCAGCCGTTTATCAGCGGCACCTGCGCGGCGGCAGCGGCGCGGCGCACATCGGCGTGTTCGAGTAGGCGGGCGACGATGAAGTCGGAGTAGCCGGAGAGTACGCGGAACTCATCGCCTAAGTCGGCTAGCCCAAAATTGGTGTCCTGCCAGTTCAAGTAGAGAGCGTGCCCGCCCAACTGGGCGGTGCCGATCTCGCCAGCGCAGCGGGTGCGGGTCGAAGTCTTCTGGAAGAGCAGGACGACTGTGCGTCCAGAGAGGGCGTCGGCGTAGTGCTGTGGGGTATCCTTGACGGCGAGGCCGAGTTCGACAGCTTGCTGCACATCGGCTGGAGACCAGTCCTTTAAGGTAATTAAATGCAATGGAAACTCTTCCTTACCCTTCTTTGTGTAGAAAAAAGAAATAATATAATAAATAAAAATTTGTAATCAAGAATAATTATTACTAATTCAAATGGCGGTTGATCTCGGCCAATATGTTCTCAACAATATCTTGGGGCACACCCGTTAGCTCCAGCCCAGCGGCGCGGGTGTGTCCACCGCCGCCAAAGGTACTGGCGACTTGGCTGACATCGACCTTGTCGCGGGAGCGCAGGCTGATGCGGTAGCATCCGGGCGCGCGTTCCTTGAGCAGCACGGCCACTTCGACTCCCCTGATCATTAGGCCGTAGTTGACGACCTCGTCTGGCTCGCCCGCGCTCATGGCCTCGCGGTCGAGATGGAGCACTGCCACTCGGCCCTCGAGGTGCAGCACCAAGCTCTCAATGGCTTGGCCGCGCTGTTTGACCGAGCCGAAGCTCTTGTTGCCGAAGACATCCTCGGCGATGGCGTCGAGACGCGCCCCGCGCCGCACTAAATCGGCTGCCACTTCAAAGGTGGTGGCCGTCGTTAGCGAGAAGCGAAAGCCGCCGGTATCGAAGAGAATCCCCGCGTAGAGCTGGTCGGCGGCGACGGCATCGACCTCATAGCCGAGGCCGCTGGCGAGGTGGTAGAGGAGTTCGCAAGTAGAGCTGACTTCCTCCACGATGTTTACTGCGCCGAAGCACTCATTGTCTTGGTGGTGATCGATGTTGAGGAGACGGATGTCGGGGCTGAGACACGGGCGCACTGGGCCGATGCGGTCGAGGGAGGGGCAGTCGGCGACAATGGCGCAGCGATAGCGGCTCAAGTCGAGGTCGGCGAAGTGACGCACGCCGTCCCAGCCGGCGAGAAAGGAGCATTGGCCGGCCGGTGGCTCGGGCAGGCCGATGTCAGCGCGCTTGCCGAGGCCCCTCAGCAAGTGGGCCCAAGCCATGCAGGCACCGATACCGTCGGCGTCGCTGTTGACGTGGGTAGTAAGCAGGAAGTCGTCTGCTGCTTCAATGAATGCGCGCGTTGCTTTTAACTGCAGGTCCAAAGTCATTTCTCCGCTGGTGGAGCGCGGAGGACGAAATGAACGCGGTCCGATTCTTCGGTCCCCTTGTCAAATGTGAAACCGTCGAAGAGCGCGAGCAACTCCCAAGCACTCGCCTCGACGCAGGCAGCGACGGCGGCGACCGAATAGATGCGCTGGACATGGGTCTCCTCTAACGCGACATCGCTCCCGTCGCAGCGGATGCGGAAGTGATTGCGCTGTAGCCGTTTGGCTGGATCGTAGATGCTGTGCCGCTCGTAGGAAAAACCCGGCCCCCGCCCGCTGTCGCGCATGTTGCGGAAATAGCGCAGCGAATTGCGCTCGGTACAGATGTCAAAGACGAAAAGCCCACCCGGCTGCACAATGGTCTGTGCGCCGCGCAGGGCCGCGTCGATGTCGGCTGGTGCGAGCAGATAGTTGACGCTGTCGTACAGGCAGGTGGCCGCGTCAAAAGGCCCTAGGTCCGCTAGCTGGCGCAGGTCTTGCTGGACGAATTCGACGCCGATGCTGGCGGCCTTTTCGCGCGCGACCTGCAGCATGGCCCCGGAGCGGTCCACACCCGTTACCTCATAGCCGAGGTGGTGGAGTGCAAAAGACACGTTGCCAGTGCCGCAGGCCAAGTCCACGACGCGGGTGGCGGCGGGAGCAAAGCGGGCGAACAGCGCGTGGATGTAAGCGGCCCATTGGCCGTAATCGACGTGGGCCATTACATAGTCGTAAATGGGGGCTAGCCCTTGATAGGGCGATTGCGCGGCGCTACCCACAGCGCACATCCTAAAAGCTCAAGTCTTCGTAGGGGTCGAGATACTCCTCGCGGAGGATCCGGTAAAAGCGTCGGCGGTCCCGGCGGGAGGGCGGGCGCTCCGGGATGCCGAGCACCTCGATGTCGAGCAGGCGAGAGGGGGTCGCAATGTGTATCTGCTCACCCACGACCACGGTGTGCGCAGCCTTGACCTGCCGTCCGCCGATCTGGACTTGCCCGGCGTCGCAGGCCCGCTTGGCTTCACTGCGCTGCTTGATCAGCCCCGTGTTCTTCAGAAAGATATCCAGTCGCATTCTGTACTGGTCGGCGCAGGTTTTCCTCGTCGAGCCGAACCTCGATGTGGATTTGCTGCCGGTATTCGTCGATTAATTGGCGCACGGCTTGGGCGGTGCGGCTTTCGCGGATCAGGCCCTCAATTATGGCTTGATCGTCGTCAATTTTGATGATGTGACCGCCATCGTCAAAAAAGAAGGGTTGGCTGATCTCGCCCAGCTTGAGATTGCGGAGGTAAGGCTGGAGGAATTCGGGAATCTGGTTTTTAGGGAAGGTGCCCCAGAGGCCGCCCTGCATGGCCGTCTGCGGGTTGGCCGAATGCTGGCGGGCGAGTTGGGAAAACTCCTCGCCGTTTAGGGCGCGGTGGCGCAAATTTTCTAGCGTTTCCCGCGCCCGCACTTGGTCGCTTTCCGAGGTCTGGGCCAAGACGAGAATGTGGCTGGCGCAGATGGAGGCTTCGCGCTTTTCGCGCACCTGGATCAAGTGGTAGCCATACGGACTCAAAACCGGCTCGCTGGTCTGGCCCGGTTTGAGGGCAAAGGCCGCTTCCTCGAACTCGGGCACCAAGGTCCCAGGCGAGAAACAGCCCAAGTCGCCGCCGAGCGAGGCGCTGCCGGGATCTTCAGAGTGGGTGCGGGCTATGGTAGCGAAATCGCCGCCAGCGTCCAGCAGAGCCTGAATCTCTTCGACTCGCGCCCGCTTTTCTTGCAGCACTTCATCGCTGGGCAGGATCTGGATCAGAATGTGGCTGAGCGAGATTTGGGAAGGCAAGGTGTCTTGGTGGGCGACGAGAAATTCTTCTACGTCGCGGTGGCTGACGTGTACCCGGTACGAGACAAAGGCGCGCAGCTGGCGCGAGAGCAGGCGATGGCGAATTTCCTTGCGGTAGCGGGCCTTGAGCTGACGCTCGCTCAAGCCCACGCGCTCTAGCATCTGCGCGAATTCTCCGTCGTCCATGCTGCTCTTGGCTAGCTGGAACTGCTGGCCAAGCATTTCCTCGACTTCGGAGGGGTCGATCTGAATGCTGTCCTGTTGGGCCTTGAGGACCAGTACTTGCTCGTCGATCATGGCGTCGAGGATCTCGCGGCGGAGCGCCTTGATTTGCTCGGATTCGGCAAAGACTGACAGCCCGCGCTGCTCGGCCTCAAAGCGCAGTCGGTAGTTGAGTTCGGACCAAAGGATCGTGTGATTGTCAACGGTGGCGACGATGCGGTCGATGAGTTCGGGCAAGGCCCCTGCGCGCGGCGCGATACACAGCGCGAGGCAGAGCGCAAACAACAGGCGAGTTGGCGAATGCAGTAGCATAATCAGGGATTAGTGGGGGCTGCGATAGCCCAGTCTGTGGATTTTTTGAGTTTGGCGACGAGTTGGTCGAGCTGAGATTGATGATGCTGGCGCACCAGCGCCTCGACGATCTGGGAGCGCACCTGTGTTAGGTCGCGGACCGTGCCAGCCTCGCAGTGCTCTAGGATCTGAATGAGGTGATAGCCGTACTCGGTCGGCACTGGCTCGGAAATGATCTTGAGCGGCAGTCCTTGGCACGCGGCCCACAGGATGGGATTTTCTGCTTCGGAGAAATAGCCCAACTCGCCTCCTTCGTTGCGGGTGGCGGCATCGTGCGAGTACTTGCGAGCCGCCTCGGCAAAACTCTCGCCGCGTTGCAGCAGGCTTTGACGCCGGGCGCTGGCCTCGCGTTGGCTAGTCAGGAGGATGTGCCGCGCTTTAATCTCGGGGTGCTGTCGGCGAAAATCGGCCTGATGCTCGTCGTAGTAGTGGCGGATTGCGGCCTCGCTGAAGACGAGCTCTTGGTCTTGGAACTCGGCGTCGAGCAAGGTCGCCACTAGTAGGTCTCGCTCCATCTGCGCTAGGAGCGATTTGAGCCGCGCTTGTTGGTGAAGCCCGCGGTCGAGCGCTTCCTGATAGAGCAGTTCTTGGCGCACCCAGTCCTCGATTAGTTGCGCCCGCTCCTCTTCGGCGAGCTCGGCGTCGAGGTCGGGCGCGAGTTGACTGGCAATCTCGCTCTCGGTGAGTTCGGCATCGCCGACGCGGGCGACGATGTCGCGGCTGCGCGACGATTCGCACCCCGGCAGCGCGCCGAGTGCGAGCGCGATGGCAAGCAGTGCGTTCAGAGGATTTCCTCCAGGGTATTGCGCGCCTTTTCCAAGCGCTCTATCTCGTCGCGGCCCGGCACCCGCACCTCGATCTTGAGCTGCTCGCCCAAGTCGAAGTCTAGCTGGGCGGAACATTGCTCCACCATCTTCTGAATGTCGGCTGGTGAGACTGGCCTGTCTGGCGGAAAGGCCAGGCGCAGGCGACTCTGCTCCAACTGAACGCTTGCGAGGCCGAGCTGGCGGGCCATGATCTTGATTTCCATGATGTGCATTAGCGAGCGCGCTGGCTGGGGCAGGCGGCCAAAGCGATCTTGCATCTCTTCGCGGATATCCAAAAGTTCGACAATGCGACCAGCGTCGGCTAAGCGCTGGTAGAACTCCATCTTTTGGTCTGGGTCGTGCAGGTACTCATCTGGAATATAAGCTGAGACCGCGATTTTTATTTCCGGTTCGGGGTTGTCGGGTGTGTACTCGCCCTTGATTTCGCGCATGGCCTCGTCGAGCAAGCGGCAGTAGAGGTCGAAGCCGACCGCGGCGATAAATCCGTGTTGCTGCGCCCCGACTAGGTTGCCAGCACCGCGAATCTCTAGATCGCGCATGGCAATGTTGAACCCAGACCCTAAATCGGCGAATTCCTCAATGGCGCGTAGGCGCATGCGGCTCTTCTTGGTCAGCCTTTTGCCCTTGGGTACCAGCAGATAGGCGTAGGCGCGCTCGTTGGAGCGGCCGACTCGGCCCCGAATCTGGTAGAGTTGGCTCAGGCCCAGCGCATCGGCGCGGTTGACGATGATGGTGTTGACCGAAGGAATGTCGATACCCGATTCAATGATCATAGTGCAGACTAAACAGTCGTACTTTCGTTCCAAGAAATCGACCATGACCTTCTCTAGCTGCCTAGGCGGCATCTGCCCGTGGGCGACGCCGAAACGCACTTGTGGCAGGAGGTCTTGCAAGTATTCCGCGAGCCGCTGAATGGACTGCACTCGGTTGTGGACGACGTAAACCTGACCGCCGCGTTCGACCTCGCGGTGAATGGCCTCGGCGATGCGGGCCTCGTCAAAAGCTAGAATCTCGGTGTGGATGGGCAGGCGATCCTGCGGCGGAGTGTTGATCACCGACATGTCCCGAGCGCCCATCATCGACATGTGCAGGGTGCGCGGAATCGGGGTCGCCGTCAGGGTCAGCACATCGACGAGCCGCTTGAGCTGTTTGAGCCGCTCCTTGTGGCGGACCCCAAAGCGCTGCTCCTCATCGACGATCAAAAGCCCTAAGTCGCGGAAGCGGATGTCCTTGGAGAGGATGCGATGGGTGCCGATGAGTACATCGACTTGGCCGTTTTTGAGGTCTCGGAGGATCTGCTGCTGCTCCTTGGGGGAGCGGAAGCGGCTGAGTACCTCGACGCGCGCTGGGGTGTGCTCCATGCGTTCGGAGAAGGTCTGGTAGTGCTGCTCGGCGAGGATGGTGGTGGGCACCAGCACGGCGGTCTGCTTGTGGTCGCAGATGGCCTTGAAGGCAGCGCGCACGGCGACTTCGGTTTTGCCGTAGCCCACGTCGCCGCAGACTAGGCGATCCATGGGATGCGGCGCTTCCATGTCCTTTTTGACTTCTTCCATGGTGCGCAACTGGTCGGGCGTCTCTTGGAAGGGAAAAGCCGCCTCTAGCTCGCGGTGCAGAGAACCATCGGCTGAGAACACAAAGCCGGGCCTTGCCTTGCGCTCGGCGTAGAGGTGTACCAGCTCGCTAGCCATTTTGAAGATCTCTTCGCGCGTGCGCTCCTTGAGTTTTTCCCAAGCGGCACTGCCCAGCTTGCTGAGCAGGGGCACTTCGCCTTCGGCGCTGGAATACTTGCGCAGGCGATCGAGCTGTTCGACGGGGACGAAGACGCGGTCTTGGTCCTGATAGGCCACGACGAGGCAATCGTGCTCGCGTCCGCCGATCCGCAGGCGGCGGATACCCGAGTAGCGGCCAATGCCGTGGTCAATGTGGACGACGAAATCGCCGCGCTGCAAGGCTCCGTAGTTGGCGATGGATTTGGCTGTGCGGAATCGGCGGTAGCGGTAGCGGCGCTTCTGGCGGCTGAAGATCTCGTGGTCGTTGAGTAAGGCTAGCTGGGCTTGCGGAAAGGTGAAGCCTTGGTGCAGCGAGCCAAGCCCAAAGTGGATCTCGGGGCAGTCGGCAAAAATTTCCTGTAAGCGGCTGGCCTGCCCCTTGGTCTCGCAGCGGATGTGGATGGCGTAGGACTCGGTGGCAAGCCGGTCGATTTCCTGCTGGAGGAGGGCGCGCTCGCCGGCAAAGATGCGCGGCTCTGTGGCCTTGAAGTGGACGGCGTTGTCAAGCTGGCCCAAGGGCACTGGTTCGAGCCGGGTGCGGTTGTCGAACTGCGCGAGGAGCCAATCCCCGTCGCGCAGGAGTGCCGACGGAGGCAGCAGCGATTCTTGGTGCCGCGCTCGCTCGTACTCTTGGCGTGGCTTGGCTAGGGCCTTGTCGAGAGCTGCGGCGATTTCCTCGCGCTCCTCCAAAAGGAGCACCGGCTCTTTGAGATACTCAAAAAGCCCGTCGTCGCGGCCGTAGAGCAGGGAGGTATAGCACTCAATGCCGTCGAGCGACTCGCCTAGCTCTAGCTGGTCTTTCAGCGGAGCGAGGGCTTCTGTCTCTCCAGCGGCCTCAATCCGCTGGAGATAATCTTCGTAAAAGGGAGAGTCGAGCAGCACTTCGCGCGCCGGCAGCACCCAAGCCTCTTCGCAGGTGCTCAGCGAGCGCTGGGTGCTGACGTCGAAGTAGCGGATGGATTCGATCTCATCGCCGAAGAACTCGCAGCGGTAGGGATGCTCAACGCCGAAAGGGTATATGTCGAGGATGCCGCCGCGCAGGCTGAACTGTCCGATGCCGTCGATGGCTGCCACGCGATCGAAGCCGCAGGCGACCCAGTGCGAGCAGAGCGCGTCGAGGTCGCGTTCCTCTCCTACCTTGAGGATCTCCGTGCCCAATTCGAGGGCATGAGGCGGGATTAGCGGATCGAGTAGGGCCGCGACCGGGGCGACGACAATGGCCGGTTCGCCGCGCATGAGCCGAGCGGCGGCGGCCACGCGCAAGCTGGTAATTTCGGGGTCCGGAGACTGTCGGTCGTAGATTCCAACGTCCCAAGCGGGGAAGTAATGGACCATTTGCTCACCGGCGATGATTTGGAGATCGTCGCGCCACTGTTCGGCGCGGTCCTCGTCGGCCGCGACAATGAGCACGGGGCGTTCGAGAGCTGTGCGGATGTGGCTGGCGAGAAACGCGGCTAGGGCCGTAGGCAGCCCGTGGAACAGGAGGTGTTGCTGTCCATTGGCAAGCCGGGCGACGACCTCTTTGAAGTGGTCCGTCTGGGACGTCAGGCGAACGATGTGGTCGAGTGAATGGGCTGAATCCATTCTGTTCTCAACGTGCTAGTAGAGAAATTTGTGCGGCGAAAACAGCCGGAGGGCATGTTCACGGTCGGGAAATCCGCAAAAAAGGGTCTGCGACGGCATGTCGTAAACCCTTTATACCTGACAGCTTATCATGGTGGAGCTGAGGGGAATCGAACCCCTGACCTCCTGAATGCCATTCAGGCGCTCTCCCAACTGAGCTACAGCCCCACAAGAGCAAAAAAGATAAGCAATCCCCCGCTACATCGTCAAGGAGGCGAGTTCAGCCGCCGTTGATCACCACGCCCATGTTGAGGTCGGCGGCCGTGTAGGAGTCGCGGTTGGAGAAACTGGGGCCCAGCGAGAAGAAGGCCACGCGCACTTGCACTTGCATTCCCGCGGCGAAGCCGTCGCTGGTCCGCAGCGTGAGCGTCCCTAGGATATCGTCGCCCTTTTTGTCTCGGTGATGCTCGCGCCGCCGGTGCGCCACAGCCCCTCTTCCGTTAGCTCAATACTGAAGGGCGGGGTGAGAAAGGGGTCAGTCGCGGCAAAAGAAGAACCTGCAAAAGCCAAGGCGCTGGCCGGTTCGATTTCTAAGCGCAACTCAAACTGTTTGACGTTTACCATGCCTTGAGCCGCAAAGGTGAGGACGATTTCTTGACCGGGGCCGGTCGCCTTGAATTGGCTCTCCTCGATGCGAATGCTTTGCGCGTAGCGGCCGTCGAGCCGGGATGAGAGTACCGGCGGCTCGGCGTTGGGGCTTTGGGTCGAGTCTGCGCCGCAGGAAGCAAACAACGCGGCGAGAAGGAGTAGGGCACAATGGCGAATTTTCATGGGATACCTTAAATCGGTAGTCTTCGTTTTGCTTGCTGCTGGGCGGCGTTCGCTTCAAATAGGTTGTTTGGGGATAAGTAAGCAAGCATTTTATCCCGTTAGCATATAGAGTAGGCTTGAACCAATGGGGCGCATATTGGATATTTAGTGCGATGCTGAGGGCGATATGTTCCACTACTTCACCTATATAGCCTACTGGATTTTCCTAGTCTGCCTAGCCTATGCGGCCTGGGTGATATTGGGGCGGCTAGTCGTCTTGCGCAGGCTGCGGCAGCTCGCCTTCCGGGTGCAGATGCTGGCCCGCGGTCGCACTGCGCGGCTCGGCAGCCTGCTCAACGCCCATCCGCTGGTGTTGTTTTTCTCCGACCAGCTCTCCATCGAACTCGAGCGCGAGCTCGTCCATTTGGAGTGCCGTCGCCGGATCCAAACCACCTACCACTACTTTTGGCAGTATATGCCGTTCGTATTTGATCGGCTCAAGCTGCTGAGACGCCGCGTCGAGCGAATTGAGCAGCGCCGCTAAGGCAGCGGTGCTTTCAGCCTAAGCCACGCTTGGTCGCGCTGCATCTCCACACTGAAGCCGGACGGCACGGCCCCAAAGTCCGCGAGGTGGGCATCGACATAGGCGTCAATGGCGGCCAAGGCGACCGAGAGCGCGAAGTAGAGCAGGCGACTGTTGCGGCGGGCGGTGCGGTCTTGGTGTTCCTCGGGCGTGGGTGCAGAGCGGATGCGGCGATGCTTGACCACAACCGAGGTGAGGGCCGTCGCGCTTGCCGCGCCGAAGAACAGTCCCTTGACCGGGCGGCCATTGTAGAACTGGCCCCAGCCGGGCAACACGGCCGAGCGCAGGAGCGCCCCATGCGCCGAAGGCAGAGAATCGGTGCGGATCGAATCGGTTTCTGCCTCTGCGGCACAGGCCGGTCGCTCCGCGAACAGGACGAGGAGCAGGCTAGCCCAGCCGCATACCAGCCGCAATCGGATAGCCCCGCACAAAGGCCGTTCCCTCCATGGCAGCTTTGCCCGCCGGTTGTACTTGGGTCAGTTGTAGAGCACCTTCGCCGCAGGCCACGGTTAAACCTCGACGGCCATCGGCACAGAGTATGGTACCCGGTGCGCCAGCGCTCGCAGCGTGCTGAGTCCGATGCACTTTAAGCGTTTTGCCCTGCCAGTGGGTATAGGCCCCGGGCGCGGGATTCATGCTGCGGACGAGGTTGCGGACCCGCTCAGCCGGTTGGTGCCAGTCAATCTGGCCGTCCTCTTTGGTTAGCTTGGGGGCGCGACTGACGCCGTCCGTATCTTGAGGCCGTCCGGTGAGGCGACCTTCTTCCAGCCCATCGACGGTCTCCACGACCATCTTGGCGCCCTCCACGCACAAGCGGGCTTCCAACTCGCCGGCCGTCTCGTCATGGCAGATGGCAAAGCGGCGCTGGAGCAGGATATGCCCGGCGTCGATGCGCGGGCTGAGTTGGAACGTGGTGATGCCGGTTTCCTGCTCGCCATTGGCCAAGGCCCAGATAATGGGAGCCGCGCCGCGATAAGCTGGCAAGAGCGAAGGATGCAAGTTGATTGATCCAAGGCGGGGAATGCCGAGTAGGTGCCGAGGGAGAATTGAAAAGGCGACGACGACAAAGAGGTCGGGCGTGCGCGCAGCTAGCGTCGCGGCTAGCTCAGGGCCGTTGATCGCGGCCGGTTGCAGTACTTCTAATCCTAACTTTAGGGCTTGTTCTTTGACGGGCGGACTGGCAAGCTGGCGGCCCCGCCCCTGCGGTCGGTCGGGATTGGTGACGACGGCGATGATCTGATGGCGGCTCTGGGCGAGGGCTTTTAAGGAGGGAACCGCAAAGCGCGGGGTTCCCATAAAGACAAGCCTCACTACTTCCCCTTGTCGTCTTCTTTATTCTTCACCCGCGAAACGGCCGCCCGCGAAACTTCGATCTTGACGTTGTCGGCGATTTTGACCACGAGGATATCGTCTTTGATATTGAGAATGGTGCCGTGGATCCCGCCACTGGTGACGATTTCATCGTTTTTTTCGAGTTCGTCGATCATCCGCTGTTGGTTCCGCTGCTTCTTCATCTGCGGCCGCAAGATCAAGAGGTAGAGCACTAGAAACATCAGCGCAAAGGGCAGGAGCGAGGCGATGGGGTTGGGCTGTTGGCCGCCGTCGGAGGGCCCGCCGCCGAGGGCGTAGGCCGTGGAAATGAGATCGAACACGGGCAAATTCCTTTCGGTAGATTAAAAGTCATAGGAAATTTAATAAAAATCCCCGTGCTGAGTAATACCGGCGTAAGATAATCCGCATAAGGACAATCGTAGGGGCGAGCGGTCGCTCGCCCTACTTCAAACCCTTTGACATTGCAGCACGCTCGTCATTAAGATGTGATGACAAAATTGAGACAGGAGAATTGGCCATGAGCAGAAAAGGGCGCAAGGCGCGGTACCAAGGGCTGAACAAGCATCAGCGGGCGGCTTTTCGCCAAGGCGAGCAGCGCGTGGGGCGCGAAGAGATTCAAGAGCTGTTGCAGATGTCGCGCAGTGCCGATCCAGAAGATCGCCTACATGCGGCATCCTTTTTGTGCCCCTGTCACGTGCGTCGCAGCATAGACGAAGTCTGGAAGGCGCTCTATCGGATGCTTGAGGATCAAGACGCACGGGTGCGCCGCGCTGCTTGGCACACGCTTGAAGACGGCGGCAAACCCGACGACCCAGCGCTCGACGCGATCATAGAGCGGACCTTGGAGCGCGATACGGACCGGCAAGTACTCAATTTTGCGCGGCTGTTTTCTCAAGGGCGCGAAAAGCGCAAACAGGTCGAATTTGAACTAGCGGCGATTCCCGAGTACGCCGAGCGCGGTAGGTGCGATTTCTGCGGCGAGCAGTCCGTGCCAGTCAAGAAGGATTTTTCCACCGAACTCGACGTGGGCGGTGCGCGACGGTTCGCCCTAGTCTGCGCGCCTTGCGATCAAGCAGCCTGAGCTAAGTCTTTATCGGTTTTGGTAGTGAGCGAGAAATTCCGCCTGATAGGCCGCGAAGTGCCCTCCGATGATCGCGTCGCGCATCTCGCGCATTAGCTGCTGAAAGAAAAAGATGTTGTGGAAGGTGGCTAGGCGCAGGCCGAGTATTTCGTTGGTCTGAAAAAGATGGCGCAAGTAAGCCCGGCTGTAGTGGCGACAAGTGACACAAGCGCAATCCGCGTCGAGCGGTTGAGGATCTTCGGCGTGGCAGGCATTTTTGAGGCGCAGGCGTCCTTGTCGGGTAAAGGCCGTGGCGTTGCGCGCATTGCGGGTCGGGACCACGCAGTCGAACATATCGACGCCGGCCGCGACGGCCTCGACCAAGTCGTGCGGCAAGCCCACGCCCATTAGGTAGCGGGGTTTTTCCGTTGGCAGGTAGGTGGTGGTCTGGCGCACGACCTCGAACAGGTTCTCGCGCGGTTCGCCTACGGCTAGGCCGCCAATGGCATAGCCGGGCAGGTCGAGCTGCATCAGGGCTTGGGCGCAATCGCGGCGCAAATCTGGATAGATGCTTCCTTGAACAATGCCAAAAAGCGCTTGGGGGGGCCGGTTGACGCGCTCAGCCGCTAATTCTCGGTGGCGGCTCAGGCAGCGCTCGGTCCAGCGCAATGTCCGCTGCATGGACTCTTGCGCGTAGTCGCGCCCACAGGGATAGGGCGTGCATTCGTCGAAAGCCATGATGATATCGGCACCAAGCCCGTGCTCAATTTCCATGACCTTTTCAGGGGTAAAGAAGTGATGCGAGCCGTCCAAGTGCGATTGGAAACGCACGCCATCTGCGGTGACCTCGTTGCGGTCGCTGAGGCTGAAGACCTGAAAGCCGCCGCTGTCGGTGAGGATTGGCCGGGGCCAGTTCATAAAGGCGTGGAGGCCCCCCATCCGGTCGATGAGCTGGTGCCCGGGACGCAAGTAGAGGTGATAGGCATTGCCGAGGATGATCTGCGCTTGGGCCGCGACTAGGTCCTGTTGGTCGAGGGTCTTAACCGTGGCTTGGGTGCCGACGGGCATGAAGACCGGCGTCTTCACCGGGCCGTGCGGCGTGTGGAGGATGCCGGCCCGCGCCCCGGTTGCCGCGTCTTGCGCGACGAGCTCAAAGCGAAAGGCGCTCATGGCAGTAGCCGGGAGACGGGGACGAAGCGAAAGCCGCGCTTCTCAAGCTGCGGCAACGCAGCCAATAGGGCGAGGAGCGTCTCTCTACGGTTGTGCCCCACGCCGATGGCTTGGCCCGACTGAGCCGCGATCGCGGCGAGTTCCCAGAGTTTTCCCTGAATGGTTTGGGTATCGGCGATCTCGTCGATAAAGAGGTCGCGGTTAATGGCTTTGATATCCATATCTACCGCTAGTTGATAGGCGACGGACGAGGCCGTGGTGCGGCTGTCGAGAAACAGCAGGTTGCGGTCCTTTAGTTCAGAAAGCACCAGACGCATGACTCGTTCGTTGGCCGTGGCCTTAGAGCCCATGTGGTTGTTGACCCCGCGGGCGTGGGGCACGTTTTGCAAGGCGCGGCGCACTCGGCGGCGGATTTCCTCGTCGTCGAGGCCCACGAGGATGGCGTTCGCACTGAGAGAGGCCCCGCCTTGGGGTTCCATCGGCAGATGGACCAACACCTCGTGTCCGTTGGCGCGCACCCGCTCGGCGAGGGCGGGCGCTTGGCTTGCTCTGGGCAAGATAGAGAACGTCAGGGGCTGCGGTATGGCGCAGAAGTGCGCGGCGATGGGGTCGTCCTCGGCGAAGTCGTCGATAACAATAGCAATGTTGCCGGTGCGGCGGTGCTCAGCAACCGGAGCTAAAAGAAAAATGGTCGTCTGCACCTCGCCAAAGCCGCCGCGTATTTCGACTTGGCCCCGCCGCTCGCTAGCGCGGAGGACTTGGCCGCCGTGCCGCTGGACAAAGCGCGAGATGCCCAAATTGGCCTCGGCTAGCGGCAGGTCGGCGGGTACGCCGATCTCAATGCGGTCGAGGTACTCTTGGCGGCGCTTGGAATAGAGGGTCGGCCAGATACCCAAATCGGCCAAGGCACTGTCGATGCCCGCGTAGAGCGCGTCGGCTAGCTGGTCGGCGTTGGCTGCTTGGTGGAGAACAGGTTCTTCGGCTGGCGCGATGATGGGCAGATCGCTGATTCGTTCTTCGGCCGCAGGCTTGTAGAGCAAGAAGGTGGTCGCGCCAGCGAGCAACAAACCCGAAAGAGCCAAGTGCCAGCCGGGGGGGCGCTGGCGCTTGACCAAGCGTTTACTCACTCGGCGCGACTTGTTGCTTTAGTGCCGCCCAGCTCAGGGAGTTTGTCAAGCGCTTACCGGCTCCGCCGCAGGGCCCTGCCAAGGCATCGTTTTCCCAGCGGATGATCTTCCACAGGCCGTCTTCTGGATCGAGGCGGAGCTTGTAGGTCATAAACTGATCTACGCGAAAGCCGTTGCCATTCTCGTCGAGCATGAGCATCTGGACCCGGCCGTAGAAAACCTCCCAGTCTTCGTTTGGGTGACCGTCAGGATCCCCGGGAAAAGATTCTGGGTGTTCGGAGCCGAGTTCTTGGGAGCGGCGGGTAAGCTCAAAGTCGAAGTCGAAATCGCGAAATGTTTCGAATACGCCTAGCTGCGAACCATCGCGACTGCCGCCCATCATCTGCAACTCTTCTTCCAAATTGTTGACATACACTATTTCGCCGAGACAATCAGGCTCGGTAAACAAGAAGTCTTTGTCGAGCAAGCTCTCGTAGAGATCCTTGTCGCGAGTGCTCATGGCGCGGTCGAGGTTGTCCATGAGTTGCTCGGGGGTTGTGGCCGGGGGAGCGGGCGGCTCGGGCGGCTCTATTACAGAGGGTGTTTGGGTATCGGGTGCAAAGGGGTTGCTGCAGGCGCTCAAGGCAAAGAGGCCAAAAAAGCTCAAGAGAGTAAACAATTTCACGATCGTACCTCCAGATCGGGGTTGTGCAACGGACTACGTATTAAAATACAAATCAGCGGGGCGATTATCAAAGAAACGCGCCGAGCGTTCACTGCGAAAAGATCGCCCGCAGTTCCCCCATAGAGAACTTCGCCGAAGCCCGGTCGCGCTGGTCGTGCCAAACCGCGATTGACCACACGGGATTTTCCACCGTAGGCGTCACCAACTCGATTGTCGCAAGGCCCTTGATGCCGATTGTTTCCACAGAGTTGGCCTCGGCCGCGCCAATTATCTCGACGAATTCGGCTTCATAGGGAAAGATGAATATCTCGCGCAGTTCGTCGTCGGACGGGATGCGCTCGTCCAAGGACGATCTGAACCAGCGCGTAAAGTGCGCGCTGAGGATCCGCTCCGGCGAGAGCACGATGCGGGCGAAATTGCGCTCTTCAGTCGCTCCCCAAACGGTGTCGCGGTTAGCACCGTAGATCTCCGGGTATAGCTGCACATCCTCGGGGTCGGGGATGAAGATAAAGTCCTCGGTAAACTGCTCCATGTACTGTTGAGGGCTGCGGAACTCGGGTTGGGCCTGAAAGATAGAAGTGAGATTGGCCAGCACGGCTTCGGGGCGCGTGCGCTCGCGCAGGAAGAGTTGTGGTCCGCTGGGGCAGTCGGGGATCTGGGTTGATAGCGGGGTTTTAGGGTCGGGGCGCTCCTCGACCGCGTCGGCGCAATGGGGAAAGATCTCGATACTCGTGTCGGGTGCGCAGCGACAATCCACTTGTTCGCTGTCGCCGATAGCGCAGCCAACCAACAGGGCCGCGAGCAGAAATGTTCGGAACGAGATCATGGCAAGGCTCAATAGGTGACAAAAGGCACGGGAGCGAAACAGACGACAAAGACCAGCAGGCAGAGATAACCGACGAAGTAGCGGCCGCGGTCCAGTTCGATAAAGGGATCGTAGGGGGCCGGGTGGTCTTTGCCAAAAAGCGCGAGGAGAAAGGCCAGCGCTAGCCACCCCGGCCATCCTTGCGGCCATTCCCACACCAGCGCTAGGACTCCATAAAGCCCCAAGGCCAACAACGCGATGTAGGCCGTGCGGGCGATCTGCCGGTGCCGGGGGCCAAAGAGTGCGTACGCGATATGGCCGCCATCGAGCTGGCCGATCGGAAAGAGATTAAAGGCCGTAATAAACAGCCCGACCCAACCGGCAAAAGCCACCGGGTCTAGGAGGACCATTTGGTTAGGCCCAATGGCGGGCAAGACGAGCGCGGCGATGCCGGAAAAGAGCAAGGGTGCCCCCAATTCGATGGGGGCAGCGTGAAAGTACTCGGCTGAGACCACGGTCGAGCGCGAAAGCCCAGCGAAGCAGGCTGCGAGGGCGACGACAAAGCCCGCTAAAGGACCAGCGGCACCAATGTCGAGGAGGGCGCGCTTGTTGGGGATGGGGGAGCGAATTTTGATGACGGCACCCAACGTGCCGAGGAAAGAAACATAGGGCAGGGGAAGAAAATAGGGCAGCGAAGCCCTGACTCCCCAGCGGCGCGCAGCAAAGTAATGGCCGAATTCGTGAACTGTGAGAATAAAGAGCAGAGTCGCGGCAAAGGGGAGGCCCTCGACGAGGTGGACTAAAGCCGCGAGACTGGTCAGCGGATCAACGCCTTGCTGCATGGCACCAGCGGTCGCAGTCGAAGCAATGGTACAGAAAAACAACAGCAGGTGGACCCACAAGCGCGAGGAGTTAGCGTGCTGTACCGGGGCCGGGAGTGAGGTCGGGGTTGGCGGAGTTGGTGGGGCTGGCGGCACCACCGGCGACACTGTTTTGCGCCAGAAGTTCAAGGAGTTGCGCTTTCCAACTGGAGACTGAGCCAGTGCGCGTCACCCAAACCCGAGCCAAAAGGCACATAGGCGTAGTCGATGACCCACTGCTTGGCCGCCAGACCCACTCCGGCTGAGAGGCTGCGGTTTTCAGTGGTCTGATAGCCGGCCCGTAGGCGCAGGTGCTCGCCAGCCCGGTACTCGCCGCCTAGATGCAACGTGAGGTCGTCGCCGCGCACCTTTTGCGCTTCGACGGCCACGAGCAGGTCTGCGCGACCGACGTAAGCAGCGCCGAAACGAGCTTCTAAGGGCAGGTCCGTCTCCCGTTGATCGAGGCGGTTCATGCGGCCCAAGTTGCGCACTGTAGCCCCCAAGCGCAGGCTGGCTGAGATGTCGCGCATCAGCCCGAGGTCGGCAGCTAAGCCGCTGGCGTTTTGGGTGAAAATGGACTGGTGGATGAATTTTAGCTGCAAGCCGAGGCGCGTCTGCTCCATCTGGCGGGCGTAGCTCAGGCCAACCGCTCCCTCATACACGCCAAAGTGCCCCAGCGGTTCAGCCGAGGGTCCGGTGCGACGCTCTAGGTCGTTGGCCTGCCACAATTGAGCGGAAAGCCCCCAAGTGCCGCGGCCGCGAGCCTGCGTCAGGTGCAGGTGGTTTTGGCGGATCTGCTGGATCGAGGCTTGGTGGTTAAAGGCGACGCTGCGTCCACGCGATTGCCGAGCTGCCGGATTTAGGGCTTGGGCGGCAAACAAGGCAGTCTCCGCGCCAGCTAAGCCCGCAGCGCGGGCCCCACCGCCTTGGCGCAGCGCGGGTAGGCCGACGGCGGCAAGGGCCGTGGGCAGCGTTAAAAGCGCAATCAATAAGAGAGCCATCACTTGTCAGAACGCCAGCGCCAGACCCACGGTTGTGCGGCCCCCAGCGCCGAGGGGATCGGATAAATAAGCGTATTGGAACTGCACGGTTTCGCGCCGCGCCGGGCGCAAGGTCAACCCGGCCGAGAGTTGGCCCCCGTCTTTGGCTCCGAGGCGATGCAGGCCGCCGCGCACCTCAAGCAGCGCACTTAGCTGCCACTCGGCCCCCAGATTGACGCTCTGTTCCCCGTCGTCGCGCACCTCGGCAGCCAACAGCAGGGCGTCCAAAAGCCGCTGTGACGCGCCAAAGACGAGGATGCGCGGCAGGGCATTCTCGGTGGCATTCGACCGCTGATTGGCGTGGCGCACCTTCCAGGCGAGGTTGGTGCCGAGATTGGATATGCCGGCCCCGAGCCAAGTATGCTCGGCTACGCGGAACTGCACCCCCAAGTCAAAGCCGCTGCCGTTGGCCGTGGCCGTGGGAGTTGAGGGCACATCAATACTTTGCCTGAGAACTTTAACGGCCAAACCAATTGCTAGGCGCGGCCCAAGGGAGCGACCTATGCCGAAGATAAAAGCATTGGCTCGGTCCTCAATCGTCCCAGTGTACTGGCCGCTAGCGGTGCGGCCCTTGATCCCGCCGACTGCGGCATGAGACCAAGCAAAGCCAAAGCCCATGTCGCCGCGCACGTTGAGCGCAACAGCGGCACTGCCTTGCCGCCGCCCCAGCGAGAGCGACTGAATGGAGGTCTCTAGGGTCTTGCCGCGCAAGCGGGCGAGGCCGGCCGGGTTCCAGTAGGGGGACGACGCATCGTCGGCCGCGGCGACAAAGGCTCCCAGCCCTAGGCCGCGGGCACCCAGCCCGGTTCTGAGAAAGGCGGCCGCGAAATCGGCCCCGTGCACGGCGGAGGCCGCGAGCAATAGCACAAAGAGCGTTTTCAATCGAGCACCACCACTCTGCCAAAGGCCTGTTGACCGGTGTTTAGGGCAATGCGATAGAAATACGTGCCGTTGGCCACTATTTGCCCGTCTTGATCGAGGCCATCCCAAAGGATGCGGTGATCAACGCCTCCGGCAAAAGGCGCGTCCGTTGCAAGGTCGCGGACTAGGCTGCTGGCAAAGTCGTAGATTGCCACGGAGACTTCTGCGTCGCGTGATAGGCTAAAGACGATAGTCGTGGTTTCGCGCGAGGGGGCGAAAGGATTGGGTGCTGCGTACGCAAGCGCCGTGCTGTCGGGTACGCCTCCGGTGCTGACGAAGATCCTGTCGTCGAGCGTACGCGTGCGGACTAGGTCGCGGATGACGCGCCAAGTGCTCCCTTCGTCCTCGGAGCGCCCGAGGCCGTGTTCGGCCCCCGCCCAGAGCACATCACCCACCGCTGCAAGCCCGACGAAGGTGCCGGTCAGGGGCTGTCCATCGACGACTTCTATGGCGTCCCAGACCCGTTCTGAATCGGTCGGCAGAGTTGGATCTGGGCTAGCCAGTAGCCCTTGGTCGGTACCGGCCCAGACAAAATTGGGGGTAAAAGCGAAATCCCAAGCAAAGGTCGGCCCAGTGTGGCCCCAGGTCTGGCCGAGGTCGCGGCTGACGCTGATGGCTTGGGTTTGGCCGGGCGATGTAGTGGTGTTGGTTCCCGCCCAGATAGCCGTGGTGCCGTCGGGCAGTACTTGGCGTTCGAGAGCGACGATCCAGTTGCCAGCCGGATGGCTTGGGAGGGGAGTGCCCTCTGCGCCGAGGCGCACTTTGGCATTTTGCCAATGCTGGCCTCCGTCAAAGGTGAAGGCGATTCCGCTGGCAGTGCCGATCCACACTGTATCCTCGTAAGCGATAACCGAGAAAGTGCGGTGCAGGAATGATTGGCTGGCCAAGCTATCGGCGTCCGTGCGCAACTGGGCGATGTCGTTTGGATCGGCATTTGCGCTGGCGAGGCTATCGGCCACCATCCGCAAACTATCGGCCGCCGTTTCCTCGGCGAAGAAGACGATCTCGTCTGCGCCGCCGGGCAAGAAGGGTTCCCAAGTGCGGCCTTGGTCGAGCGAACGCACGGTGGAGCCAGCAAAGAAGGCGGCGTACACGGCTTCCCCGTCGATAGCGATGTCAAAACAAGCATTGAGGACGGTCGTGCCGGGGCTGCGCTCAAAACCGGCCTTAGTGGGGTCGAAGATGAACTCGTTGGGAATGTGGTGCCAGGAGTCGCCGCCGTCGTGGGAAAAACTCAACCCAGTGCCCGCTTGGTTTACGCCCTGTCCGGCGGTGACCGAATCGACCAAAGTCGCTACCCACACGGTATCGCCGACCGCGTCGAGGGCGCTGATCGCGCCGCGGCCGAGGCCATTGAGCTCAGTAAAGGTGACCCAATCCGTAGAATTGAGGCCGCTGCTTTGCGCTGGATCGAGCCGCGCCACCCCATTTTCGGTGCCGACCCATAGATAGCGCCCGCTCCAGACGACGTCGCCGATTGAAGTGCCGAAAAGCCCGCGGATAGGATCGGATGCTTGGTGGAAGCGCTGGGGCCGGAGCGCATGGCCGGGCGATAGATGCAGCGCGAGGACGAGCAGCGAGAAAGAGCAGAGGACGGCTTGGCGAAAAAAGAAATAGGTCATCAAGCGAGCATTTTTACTGCGGCTAGGGATGGGCCACTCAAGCATAGGTAGCGGCCCGCTCGCGCATGGCCTCGATTACTTCGTAGCCGACTCCGTAGTCGCCGATGCGGGTGCCTTCGCTGTCGCCGTGGCTATCGGACCCTCCCGACTTGATCAGGCCATAGCGGTCGGCGAGTTGGTCGTAGTATTCCATTTGCGCTGGCTGGTGGGACGGGTGGAAGACCTCAATGCCGTCGAGTCCGTAGGCGACTAACTGCTCGATAATGGACTCGGGGAGACTGATGCTGGGGTGGGCGAGTACCGCTACGCCCCCCGTGCGATGGATGAGGGCGATGAGGTCTTGGGCTGCGACGTAGGGCTTAGGTTGAAAGGCCGGCCCGCGATCGCCGATGTAGCGGCTGAAGGCTTCATCTCTGTCGGCCACTAGGCCATTTTTCACCATGACCGCGGCGATGTGCGGCCGCCCGAGGGGGCTGCCGTTGGCTTGGGAAAGCACGTCGTCGAGACTGACGGTCAGCCCCATGCTGTTGAGCGCTTTGACGATCGCGATCCCCCGCTGGTGGCGGGCTTGAAAAGACTTGGCGAGGGTCGTGCCGAGCTGATCGTCTTGGTAGTCGATGCAGTAGGCGAGAATGTGTACTTCGCGGTCTCGGATGTGGGCGCTCAGTTCGGTGCCGGGTACTACTTCCATGTGCATACGCTCGCCGGCTGCAGTGGCTTCGGGGACGCCTTGGACTGTGTCGTGATCGGTCAAACTCATCGCTTGCAAGCCCGCTTCGCAGGCCTCTTCGACCGCTTCAGTCGGCGTCCGCAACCCGTCGGAACACAGAGAATGGGTGTGGAGATCGGCTAAATTGTAAGACATAAAGTATTTTTATCCTGTGAGAATACTATTCAAAGTTCTAAATAAAAAAGAAAGCCTTTTGCCGTACTCAATCAAGCCCTATGCCTCCGCCTCGCACCGCGTGCGCGTCTTGCTACATGGGACTGTTGGAAAGCTCAAGCAGTAGATCGCCAGCGTGGGTTCGCATTTTATCGAGGGCTTGGTCTCTGAGCTGGCGCACTCGCTCGCGCGTGAGGCCCAATTGCATGCCGATTTGCTCCAGCGTCTGGGGATCTTGGTCGTCGAGGCCGAAATAGGCGCGGACGACTAGGCGCTCGCGCCGGTCCAGCAGGTCGAGGCACGCGTGCAAGGTATGAGAAAGCGCGGCGCGCTCATAGCTATCGGCTGGATCGGGCGTGCGAGCTGCGAAAGTGGCTATTAGTGGCTCCCTTTCATCAGGGATGGTCGGCGTGTCCATCGAGACATCGGGCTGGGCCATGTAAAGGGCATTGTGCGTCCGCTCCAGCGATAATTCAGCGCTGTTGGCGATTTCCTCGGGGGTGGGATCGCGACCCAGTTTTTGGGCGAGGATACTCGTCCACCGCTCGACCTTTTGCAGATCATTGACCCGGCTCAGCGGCGGGCGGGCAATTTTGCCATGTTCGGCTAGGGCGCGGAGGATGGCTTGGCGAATCCACCACACCGCATAGGTGATGAACTTAAAGCCGCGCGTCTCGTCAAAGCGCTGGATCGCTTCCATCAGCCCGAGGTTGCCCTCGGAAATAAGCTCCATAAAGGAAAGCCCGCGCCCGTGGTATCCCCTCGCGATGCGGACGACAAAGCGCAAGTTGGCTTCGACCATCTGGTGCATGGCGCACTCGTCGCCAGTGCGCGCTTTGTGTACCAGCTCGATCTCTCGTTGGCGGCTCAGCGGCTGAAAGTGCTGAATGTCGCGCCAGTAGGACTCGGATAGATCTAGCGAATCGAGGCTGCTTTTTCCCATAAGAAGCCCAAATGACGAAAAGAGAAAATGATGGTTCTTAAGTAGGACGGCTGGGAAAGAACGCGGTTCCAGCCCGGAATCAGGCTAGGGGAGCAGTGCGTGGAAGCGGTCGTAGGCCGCATCCCAAGCAGCGGCTTGTTCCGGCTCGTACACAACGGGCGCAAAGGAGTGGCGCACGACTTGGCGGATTTCGGTCAGCGAGTTCATCTGGCCTAGGCCGATGAGCTGGAGCATTAGGTTGCCGATGGCCGTAGCTTCGAGCGGCCCGGCGACGACCGGACGACCGGTAGCTGAGGCAGTAAACTGGCAGAGCAGGCGGTTTTGGATCCCGCCGCCGACTATGTGAATGCATTCGAGGCGGCGGCCGAGAATGGTCTCTAGCGCTTCGAGCACGTAGCGGTACTTAAACGCTAGGCTTTCGAGGGCCACGCGCGCGACTTGTCCCTCATCGGCGGGAATGGCTTGGCCCGTTTCTCGGCAATAGGCGCGGATCCTAACGGGCATGTCGCCCGGCGCGAGAAAGCACTCGGCGTCTGGATCGACGAACGCGGTAAAGGGCGCTGCGCTTTGGGCCATGGCCGTCAGTTCGTCGTAGGAAAAGGCGCGGCCCTCGCGCTGCCACGCGCGTCGGCACTCCTGTATCAGCCACAGCCCCATGATGTTTTTTAGGAAGCGGTAGGTCGGCCCGACGCCCCCTTCGTTGGTGAAATTGTACTGGAATGCCTGATTGTTGATGAGCGGCTGGTCGAGTTCGACGCCCATCAGCGACCAAGTTCCCGAGCTGATATAGGCGTAGTCGCGGACTTCAGCGGGCACCGCGGCCACGGCCGCGCCCGTATCGTGGGTAGCTGGAGCAATGACCGGAACCGCATTGAGTCCTGTTTCAGCAGCAATAGAGGGCAGGAGCGAGCCTAGGCGGGTGCCGGGCTGGACGACCGGGGACAGAAAATGGGTCGGCAGTCCCAATCCTTCTAGGAGCTCGACCGACCAAGTTCCTTGGCGCGGATCGTAGAACTGGGTGGTAGTGGCGTTGGAAAATTCGCAGGTCTTGGTGCCGGTAAAATAAAAATTGAACAGGTCGGCCATCATCAAGAAGGTCTGCGCCCATTCCAGCAAAGGCGAGTCGCGTAGCGAAAGCAGTTGATACAAGGTGTTGAGCTTCAAAAACTGCACGCCGGTGCGCGCAAAAATTTCCTCGCGCGGCACCCGTGCAAAGGCTTCCTCTAACATGCCGTCGGTGCGCGGATCGCGGTAGTTGCGCGGATTGTCCAAGAGCACGTCCCCAGGCCCGAGGAGGGCGAAATCGACTCCCCAGGTATCGACGCCAATGGCATCGAGGGCCTTGCCGTGTGTACTGGCAAAGAGGCCGAGCCCCTGTTTCATCTCGGCGAAAAGGCGCAGAGGGTCCCAGTAGAGACGGTCGAAGACTTGCACCGGGCCATTTGCAAAGCGGTGCAGTTCTTCTAGCGCTAGGCGCTCGCCGTCGAAATGCCCGACGATGGCGCGGCCACTCTCGGCTCCTAGGTCAAAGGCGAGCAGTTTGCTCATAGGTAGTTGAGGCCGAGTTCGGAAACTAGCTCGCGCGTGTCGTTGTCGAGGAGGGCGCAGATTAGGGCGATGCCCAACTCGCGCTCCATGGTCGCGGCATACGCGGTGTGTTCGTCGCGAAAATTGATCCGTTGGAAGCCGAGGACGGCCTCTTTGAAATCCTCACGCCGCTCATAGAGGACAACTTGGGCAATGGGCGCATTGGCGAGTGCCTCGGAGACAAAAGATGTGCCAAAAATTTCCTCCAAGGCGTTTCTGAGCTGGCGATGCAGCATTAGAAGGGATAGACCTCGTCGAGCCGGCGCTTGAGCGCACTGCTGCGCTGCTCGCCGTCGTCTTCAATCACGTACTGGACGATGGGCGCACGCCGCCAATAGCTCAACATGGCCTCAAAATTGAGGGTGGGCTGGTGAAACTCCAAGCGGAAGACCAAAAAGGCGCGGAGCAAGTTTTTGACCATAGCTCTCTAATTAGTTGATGTACTCCGCAATCCGCTCCTCAATGCGCTGCAAGACGGGCGTTGCGCCGAGTTCGGCGTCGAAGTCCGTGCCTGTAACCCGTTGAAAAAGGTCGATATAGCGCTCGGCAACTTGGATGCGGATCTCGTCGTCGAGTTTGGGGATATTGTCGTCGGAAATGCCCTTGTCGCGGAGCCAGAGGCGCAGAAACTCCTTGTCGAGGCTTTCGGGCTCTTCGCCGCGGGCGTGGCGTTCTGCGTAAGTGTCGCTGATCCAGAAGCGCGACGAGTCAGGCGTGTGGATTTCGTCGGCGAGCGTGATGCGCCCGTCCGCATCTAGCCCCATTTCGTACTTGGTATCGACGAGGATTAACCCTTGCTTGGCCGCTAGCTCCTCGCCGCGCGCAAAGAGCGCGAAGGCGATATCCTCGACTTGGGCCCAGGTGTCTTCTGGCACTAGGCCTTGGGCGATGATCTCGTCGCGCGAAATCAGCTCGTCGTGGACTTCGTCCTTGGTCGTCGGCGTGATAATCGCCTCGTCGAAGGGTTGGTTTTTGACCATGCCGTCGGGCAACGCGTGGCCGCAATAGTGGCGCACGCCTCTGTTGTAATGGGTCCAGATGGCGGTGTCCGAACTGCCCGTCATATACTTGCGCACCACCACCTCGACGGGCAGGATGTCCAGTTCGCGGGCGACGGTGACGTTGGCGTCGGGCACGGAGATGATTTGATTGGGGGCGATATCTTGGGTCTGCTCAAACCAGTACTGGGCAATGCGGTTGAGCACTTGGCCCTTGAGGGGAATGGTGCCGAGCACGTGGTCGAACGCGCTTTGGCGATCGGTAGTGATCAGCACGCGATGGTCTTTAAGCAAGTACATATCGCGCACCTTGCCGCGCTTATAGCGCGACTCCCACTGGGGGAATTTGGCCTCCAGCAGACAGTTGTCGAGCTGGGATTGGATCTGTTGGCGAGTTACCATAGAATAGATGTCCTCAAGTAAGAGAGTAGGATGCGAAAAAATTGATATTATGAGAGCGTATAAGCTCCGTCAATAGGGTCCAGCGGAGAGAGTGCTTGATTTTCGTTTCTCTGCGGCGTATTTTGAGGCCGACGGAACAGACAAATCTCACCCCTACAAAGGGAGGTCTATATGTCGAGGAAACTGGCTGCGTTGGCACTAGCAGTGGGTCTGGTCGCCTGTGGTGGCGAGGAGGCGGAGAGGCAGATTCTGCTCGATTACGTCCAGCAGATGCAGAAACTAGACGGCAAAAACAGGGAGATCGTCAAAACCATTGAGCATCTGAGAAAACCGCTCTCCGAGATTTCTGAGCAGGACTTGGCCAAAGCGCGACGACTCATCAACGACTACGTCGCAGAGTTGCAAGAGCTTGTGCCAGACAATCTGGACTATAAAGAATTGCGCTTGGCCCACAATCTCTACGTCACGAAGGTGGCGGAAGCGATTCCACTGTCCGGGGACAAAGGTCGCGAGGTGCGGCGCGAAAAGAGCAACGTGGATATCGGCGTGCGCCACATCGAGAAGCTGACCATCCGGCATTACAAAGCCGTTGACATCTTGTGGTTGCAGCGGAAGCTCACCGATCCCTATCCGCTCGCGTGGCCTTCTAGTTAGACTATAATATCAGCGCGAGAAAAGCCCTTAGCCGCCATGCGGCCGGGGGCTTTTTGCGTTCTATGACACCCGATGAAACCAGCGCTGGCCGCTGGAGAGCAAACCGGTGTAGAGAAAGCCGGCGTGGAACAGCAGCAGGAAGGGCATCCCCAAGTAGAGGCCAGTTGCATAGGCGTGGTAGAGGGCAAAGACAAAGTAGAGTGCCATGCCCAATTCGCCCAAAGACAGCAGCGGCCAGCGGCTTAGGTACTTGCGCCGCTGGCTTTGTTTGCGTCCGGTAAGCCCGTATTTGGGAGTGCGGTGGAAAGCGGTTTGATAGCCGACGAGGCCCTCAATCACCGCTCGGGTGTTGTTGATGCAGAGACTCATGCCAATGGCCATCAGCATGGGCAAGTACTTGATCTGTCGCCGCCAATCTGGATAGAGCACGCGCTGGGAGGTAATGTAGAAGCCGGAAATGGCCATGGTGGCGAAAGAAAACAGCGGCAGGTCGATGATAAAGAACCGCTCCCAGCCGAGTTGCGAGCGAATGGAAAGCACTGGAACGGTCAATAGGGCCATCAATAACATCATAATGTAGCAGAGGTTGGCCGTTAGATGGAAGGTGGCCTCGACCTTGATCTTGGCTGGCAGGGCCGAACGCCAGATCCGCGGCAGCACTTTTTTCGCCGTCTGGACCGCGCCCTTGGTCCAGCGGTGCTGCTGGGACTTGAAGGCATTGATCTCGACGGGGATCTCGCCGGGCACTTCAATTTCGGGCAGATAGAGAAACTGCCAGCCCGCTAGCTGGGCGCGGTAGCTCAAATCGAGGTCTTCGGTGAGCGTGTCGTGCTGCCAGCCGCCGGCGTCGTAGATGGCCTTTTTGCGCCAGATCCCCCCAGTGCCGTTGAAGTTGAAGAAGCGACCCGAGCGGTTGCGAGCCGTGTGTTCGACGACGAAGTGGCCGTCGAGGAAGATCGACTGGATGCGCGTCAGCAGCGAGTAGGAGCGGTTGAGGTGTCCCCAACGCATCTGCACCATGCCGATGGAATCGTCGGTAAAGTAGTGAATGGCTCGCTGTAGGATGTCGGGAGTGGGCACAAAATCGGCGTCGAGCACCAACACAAATTCGCCTTGGGCGCACTCTAGCCCAGCAGCCAAGGCCCCGGCCTTAAAGCCGTGGCGATTGGTGCGGCCGAGGTACTCGATATCCAGCCCTTGGGCCGCTAGCCGTGCGACCCCTTCTCGCGCCTTGTCGCGGGTTTCGTCCTGCGAGTCGTCGAGGACTTGGATTTGCAGGCGGTCGCGGGGATAGTCGATCTGGCCCACGGCCTCTAGCAGGCGCTCGACCACGTGATATTCGTTGTAGAGCGGTAGCTGGACCGTGACGACGGGTAACTCGACAAAGCGGTCGGGCTGGGGAACTGGGGTTGGGTGATGCCGATAAAACAGGCGCAGTAGCTGGTAGCGGTGGAGGCCGTAAACCCCTAAAACGGCGATGATGATGCTGTACAACACCAAACAGAGTACTTCCCAGAAACTCATATCGCTTTCCACGCTTAGGCATTGATGCCGCAGCACTTTTTGAACTTCTTACCGCTGCCGCAGGGGCAGGGAGCGTTGCGCCCGACCTTGGGCTGTTCGCGGACGACCGGCTGGCGCGCGGCTTGGGCTTGCCCCTCGCTGCTACCGCCGCCCGAGCCGCGCAGTTGCGCGGGCTGGCCGGGCACGCCCGCCGGGGCTGGCCCGACGCCGCGAAAGCCCATATTGGTAGCGTCTTGGTGAACCGCGCTGATGCGACTTGGCCGCCGCGCCGGCTCCAAAGCCTCGGTCCCGATGTCGATGCGTAGCTGGAAGAGGTTGCGCAGTGTCTCTTGGGCAATGCGGCCGATTAGGCTCTCAAACATGTCGTAGGCCCCCTTCTTGTATTCTATGAGGGGGTTTTTCCCGCCGACGCCGACAAAGCCGATCCCGTCCCTGAGTTCGTCGATTTCGTGGAGGTGTTCCTGCCAGCAAGTGTCGATGGTGCGCAGGGAGATGCCCTTTTCGACTTCGCGGAAAATCTCTTCGCCGACGACGTCAATGCGGCGCTGATAGGCTTCGCGCACAGTGGTGAGTAGCTGCTCGCGCAGACTATCGACGCTGGCGTGGGCACGCTCGTCTTCGGAGATGGAATAGCCCAAAAAGAAGGTGCTGCCAAACTCGGTTTGCAGGCCCTCCCAATCCCACTCCTCTGCTAGGTCGTCGGCATCGACGTGCGAGGCCAAGATGCCTTCGACGCTCTCTTCGATCATTTCCGCGATTTGCTCGCGGGCGCTTTCTTGCTCTAGCAGATCGCGGCGGCGATTGTAGATGACCTGGCGCTGCTGGTTCATGACGTCGTCGTAGTCGAGCACGTGCTTGCGCATCTCAAAGTTGCGGGCCTCGACCTTTTTTTGCGCCCGCTCAATCGACCGCGTGACCATGCCAGCCTCAATGACCTCGCCCTCTTCGGCCCCGAGCTTATCCATGACCGAGGCGATGCGCTCCGAGCCGAACAGCCGCATCAGGTCGTCTTCGAGCGACAGGTAGAAGCGCGAGGACCCGGGGTCGCCTTGGCGTCCCGCGCGACCGCGCAACTGGCGGTCGATGCGCCGCGCTTCGTGGCGCTCGGTGCCGATGACCTGCAAGCCACTGGGGTTTTCTTGCAGATGCTGGCGCAAGCCTTGGCCAGAAGGCAGCTTGTTGTCGAGGGTGAGATTGGACTCGACGATCTGGCGGTCGAGGTGGACGACCTTGGGCGCTAGCTTAATGTCCGTGCCGCGCCCGGCCATATTGGTGGCGATGGTGACGGCACCAGCTCGACCAGCTTCGGCGACGATTTGGGCTTCTTTGTCGTTGTGGCGGGCGTTGAGTAGCTGATGCTTGATGCCGCGCCGGCTGAGCATTCGGCTGAGCAACTCGGAGACCTCGACCGAGATGGTGCCCACTAGTACTGGCAGGCCGAGCTTGTGCAGGCGGTCGATCTCCTCGATGATCGCGTTGTATTTCTCGCGCTTGGTGCGGAATATTTGGTCTTCTTGGTCAAAGCGGCGAATCGGGCGGTTGGTGGGGATGACGGCCACGTCGAGCTTGTAGATCTCCCACAGTTCGCTGGCCTCGGTCTCGGCCGTGCCGGTCATACCGGCCAGCTTGTGGTACATGCGGAAGAGATTCTGCACGGTTATGGAGGCGACGGTGCGGGTTTCTTTCTCCAGCTTCACTCCCTCTTTGGCCTCTAGCGCTTGGTGTAGGCCATCGGCAAAGCGCCGGCCGGGCTGCGGTCGGCCCGTAGCTTCATCGACAATGATCACCCGCCCGTCTTCGGAGACGAGGTACTGCACGTCCTTTTCGAAGAGCGTATAGGCTTTCATCAGTTGATTGATGTTGTGTACCGCTTGACTTTTTTCGGCGTACGTGCGGTGCGCCTCCTCCTCCTTGCGGGCCTTGTCCTCGGCGCTCAGGTCCGGGTCGTTGCGAATTGCATCAACCTCAATACTGATGTCGGGCAGCACGAAGAGGGCCTGCTCATTGGGCGAAAGCAAGTCGCGCCCCTTTTCGGTTAGGTCGATGGTATTGCCCTTCTCATCGACGACGAAGTAGAGATCTTCGTCAAGCTCGTTGAGGCGCTTATCGCGCATGTAGTCGGCCTCGATCCGGTTGATCAGCCGCTTGACGCCTTCCTCCTGCAGAATTTTGGATAGGCGGCGATTGGTAGGAGCGCCGCGAGTGGCCTTGAGCAGTGCAATCCCCGTGTCGTAGTCGTATTCGCCTGATTCCTTGCTCGCCTGCCCGGCTCCAGCGATGATTTTGTTAACCAAGTTGGTCTGGGCTCTCATCAGCCGTTCCACGAGCGGGCGCATCTCTTTGTATTGATTGGTGGAGTCGGGGATGGCCCCGGAAAGAATGAGCGGGGTCCGCGCCTCGTCGATGAGGATCGAGTCGGCCTCGTCGACGATGGCGTAGTTGAATTCGCGCTGCATCAGGTCTTCGAGTAGCACGGCGGTGTTGTCGCGGAGGTAATCAAAGCCGACTTGGCTGTGATTGGCGTACACAATATCGGCCCTGTACGCGGCTGTGTGGTCGGTCCGCTGCCAATGGAACTTCTCGGGCACGCCTTCAGGCGCTTGGAGTATGTATGCCTCGGCACCAGTCTGAAACACGTCTTGGATGATGCCCACGGACATCCCCAAGAAATTGTAGATCGGCCCCATCCACATGGCGTCGCGCCGAGCGAGGTATTCGTTGTGGGTAACTAAGTGGACGCCGCGTTGGGGGATGGCGTTGAGGAAAAGGGGCATCGTCGCCACTAGAGTCTTGCCCTCACCGGTAGCCATTTCGGCGATCTTGCCTTGGTGCAGCGAGATGCCGCCGAAAATCTGCACGTCGTAGGGCACCATGTCCCACTCGACGGATTCGCCGGCGCGGTCCCACGTGCGGCCCAAGAGCCGGCGGCAGGTCTCGACGACCATGGCGAAGGCTTCGGGCATGATTTCTTCGAGAAAGGCCGCCTCCACGTCGCGGATGGCGTTGTCTAGCTCTCCGTACTGGTCGTTGAGCTGCTCGCGCTCTTCAGGTTCTAGATCGCCGCGCAGGCGCTCTTCGATGGCTTCGAGCTGCTGGCGGCTGTCCGCGTTGCGCGCCTGTAGGTCTTGGCGGAAAGTCACGGTCTTGGCTTGGAGCTGGGCGTCGCTTAGAGATTGGTACGAAGCCGCTAGCTGAGTGATCTGGCTCACTTGTGGCAGCGTGCGCTTGAACTGACGCGTCGCCTGCGAGCCAAGGAATTTTTTTACGAGCGAGTTGAGCATACTAAATCCTTTTAACTAGTACCGCGTCGCGGGCCTCTACACGTGGTCAACTCAGACGCTGAGTCCCTTCTGGCGCACGACGCCGTCGAGAACGCCATTGACGAACGCATAGGACTTATCGGTGCTGTAGGACTTGGCTAGTTCGACAGCTTCAAAGATGGAGACCCGGACTGGAATTTCCTCAATAAAGAGCATTTCGGCCAAGGCCAAGCGCAAAATTAAGCGATCAATGCGGGCGATGCGCTCCCAGCGCCAGTGCTGGACCCGGGCCGCGGCCAGTTCGTCCAGTTCGTCCGCGTGCTCGGCTGCGCGCTGCAAGAGTTCAGCCGCAAAGGATTGCACCTCTTGCGCCAAGCCAAAGCGCGCACAGAGCTGATCCAAGGCACCGAGTGAGTCGGTTGCCGCACTCTGTTTCCAGTACAGGGCCTGCAGGGCCACTTGACGGGCACCATGGCGATTGTTGGGAGGTGCCTCGTCGCCCGAGGTTCCATCGCCAAAAAAATCGTCCTCGCCGCTCATCCTAACTCGGCCATTAAACTGGCCATTTCAACCGCGTTGAGGGCGGCGTCCCAGCCGCGATTGCCGGCCTTGACGCCCGCGCGCTGCACGGCCTGCTCGACCGTGTCGGCAGTAATGACGCCAAAGATCACTGGAGTACCGCTGTCGAGACCGACGCGGGCGATGCCCTTGGCCGACTCGCCAGCCACGTAGTCGAAGTGGGGCGTATCGCTGCGGACGATGGCCCCTAGGCAGATGACGACGTCAAAGCGACCTGTGCCGGCTAGTTTTTTGGCGGCAATGGGCAATTCAAAGGCACCGGGGACCCAGGCAATTTCTATGTCGTTGCTGTCGCCGCCGTGTCGCTGGATGCAGTCCAATGCGCCGTCGAGGAGCCGGGTGGTCACCAAGTCGTTGAAGCGGCTGACCGCAATGCCGAACTTGCGGCCGCGGGCGTCGAGTTGTCCTTCATGCACTTTGGGCACGGTTTTCGTCCTCGGCGGCTGCGCGCTTGAGCAAGAGGGCGTGGCCCATCTTGTCGCGCTTGGTTGTTAGATAGCGGATGTTGTGCGGATTGGGCGCGGCCTCAATGGGCACTTGCTCGACGACGGTCAGGCCGTAGGCATCCAAGCCGACCCGCTTCTTGGGATTGTTGGTCAAAAAGCGCACTCGGCGCAAGCCTAGATCGTAGAGCACTTGAGCGCCGATGCCGTAGTCGCGCGAGTCCATGGGGTGGCCGAGGGCGTGATTGGCCTCAATCGTGTCGAGGCCCTGCTGCTGTTGCAGTTCGTATGCCTTGAGCTTGTGCAAAATGCCGATGCCGCGCCCCTCGTGGTGCTGAATATAGACGATAACGCCGCGCCCCTCTGCGGCAATAAGTTGCATGGATTGCGCTAGCTGCTCGCCGCAGTCGCACAGCAGCGAGCCGAGCGCGTCGCCGGTCAGGCAACCCGAGTGCATGCGCACTAAAGTGTCGCGGCCGTCGGCGACTTCTCCGTACACGAGGGCGAGGTACGGGTTGTCGTCAACCAAGCTGCGGTACGCATAGGCCGTGAATTCGCCGTAGCGGGTTGGCATGGGCGACTGAGCCTCTAGATGAATCAGTTTCTCGGTGCGGCGGCGATGGGCAATCAGGTCGTGGATGGTGGTGATCTTGAGGTCGTGTTCGCGCGCGAAGTTGAGCAGGTAGGACGCGTCGGCCAGCGCACCCGCTTCGTCTAAGATGGCGGCGATCAAGGCCACGGGCTGGCCGCCGGCCATTTGCGCCAAATCGACTGCGGCTTCGGTGTGGCCAGCGCGGCGCAACACCCCGCCCGGTTGGGCTTGGAGCGGCGTGACGTGCCCGGGCTGGACGAAGTCTTCGGGCGCACTGTCGGGATCGGCTAGTTTGCGGATCGTCGCGGCGCGATCCTGAGCCGAAACGCCGGTGCCCGCAATGGCGCGGGCATTGACCGAGACCATGATCGAGGCGTCCATCGGCTCGTAGGCCTTGGAAACCTGCAGATGCAGTTCGAGGGCTTTAAGGTGCTTCCTAGAGGCAGCGACCACGGGCGGGCTGCTGGCACAGCGCGTCATGAAATTGACCGAGGTGGCAGTGGCTTGCTCAGCGAGCATTACCAGCACGCCCTCGCCCACGGCTTCGCACTCGTCGACGAGCACGACCATGCGGCCGTTTTGCAGGTCTTCGACAACTTCTTCAATAGTGTTGAAATCGAGCATTGCTCAGTATCCCATATCGCGCAAGTCCTCGAAGCTGAGCTGGGGTTGTCCGCCGAGCAAACGCTCGACATAACGGGCGATCACATCGACTTCGAGGTTGACAGAATCACCGGCGCGTCGGTGGCTAAGCGTCGTATTGTCAAATGTATGCGGAATGACCGCAATCGTAAAGACATCGCCGCTGACCTCGGCCACTGTCAGGCTGATGCCGTCGAGGGCCACCGAGCCTTTGGCGGCGATGTAGCGGGCAAACGCGGGCGGCGGCTCGATTTCGAAGCGATGTTCCCCGTCGCGCTCCGTGCGCCGACGAATGCGGGCGACGCCATCGACATGTCCCAAGACGAGGTGCCCATCGAGTCGCTGATCGGCGCGGAGGGGACGCTCTAGGTTGACCGCTTGTCCGATAGCGAGAGTGCCCAAGGTCGTGCGAGAGAGCGTTTCGGCGACTGTCTCGACTGCAAAGCCGCTTTCTCCGATGGCTACCGCAGTCTGGCAAACCCCGTCGATATTGACGCTGTCCCCCACCTGCAAGCCGGCGAGAACGCGCTCGGCGGCGATCTCCAACTGCTGGAACGCGCCTCGGCGCACGCGACCGCGCACGCTCCCGAGTTCCTCTACGAGTCCGGTGAACAAGAGTATTGTACCTCAGCCGTATAAAGTAGATCAGGGCCTAGCCGCTGAGTGCGGCTGGACGCGAGGCGAATGGCCTCGGCTGCGCGCTCTACGCCCAAGTCGCCAATGGCAGCTACCCCCTCGCCCATCAGCCTTGGTGCGAGGTAGAGCAGCACTTGGTCAACGACGCGGTCGCCGAGTGCAGCCGCAGCCAACTGGCCACCGCCTTCGATGAGGACGCTGGTCATGCCCTCTCGCGCCATGCGCGCAAGGGGCAGGCGCAAGTCGATGCGCCCGGCAGAAGCCGGAAAAGTCCAAACCTTGGCCCCTTTGGCCGCGTAGGCCCGGCGCGTGTCGGCTGGCGTATCCTCTGCAGTGACGAGTACGGCACCGGGCCGCTGATAGACGCGGGCTTCGGGCGAGGTGCGCAAGCGCCCGTCTATGACGATGGGCCGCGGGTCGCGCCCGGGCACGTGGCGCACCGTCAAAAGGGGATCGTCAGTTCGCACAGTGCCCGCACCCACGACCACGGCATCGACCCAAGAGCGCCAGCGATGGACGTGGCGCCGCGCTTGATCACCGGTGATCCAACGCGCATCGCCGCTGCGCGTCGCAATGCGGCCGTCGAGGGTCTGCGCCAGCTTGAGCAGGACCAAGGGCAGGTTTTGGGTGCGGTGTTTGATGTAAGCCGCGTTGAGGCGCTGCGCCTCTTCAGCGCAAAGCCCGACCTCAATGGCGACGCCCTTTTCGCGCAGCGCGGCGATCCCCCGCCCAGCCACGCGCTCGTCGGGATCTTCCATCGCGCAGTAGAGTTTTTTAATGCCAGCGTGCAGTACAGCTTCGGTGCAGGGCGGGGTGCGGCCGTGGAAGGAGCAAGGCTCCAGCGTGACGTAGAGATCGGCCCCCTGCGCCTCGTCGCCGGCCCGGCGCAGGGCGTGGACCTCGGCGTGAGGTCCGCCGACCTTCAGGTGGGCCCCTTCGCCGACGATGCAGTCGCCGCGTACCACCACTGCGCCGACCATGGGATTGGGGCTGACCTTGCCGCGCCCTCGCTGCGCTAACCGCAAGGCGCGGCGCATGTATTGCGCGGGCTGGTTCACTTGACTTGGATGACGATTTGCCGCACGCCGATGTTGTCGAGGGCGTCAATCGCCCGCACGACAATGACGTGCTCGCCCGCTGCCAGCCCTTCAACCACAAAGCGCGCCTGTTCGTTGCGGCTGTCAAAGACGCCGTCCAAAGGCGCGATGGGGTGCTGTTGTTTGTCGTAATCGATGGTGTAATAGGCTTTTTGCACCGCTGAGATGCGGTCGCTAATCGCCACTTCCACGGCCGCACCATCGGCGTTGGTCTGCGCGTCGAGTGCAACGGTTGGCGGGCTGTTGTCGATGGCAAACGGCGCGCTTTCGCGCTCGTCGCGCAGGCGTTCGGCCGCGGGGTTGTCCATGCGATCGGAGGCCACCAGCTTGAGCTGGGTCTGGCCTTCGGGCATGGATTCGGTATCCCAGAGAACCGAAGTTTGCGTGATGTTTTCTTCGACTAACTTCCACGCCCGCTGATCCTCGCCCTTGAGATAGAGGTCGTACACTAGCTCGTCCTCGTTGGGGTCTTGGGCGTGCCAGCGCACTAGGCGCAGGCTTTTCGCTTGGGGGGGACGATTGTTGCGCCGTCCTGGGCCAGCTTGAGGTGCGCCTTGGGATTGGCCGCCGTTGCCGGATTGTTGCGGCCGGAAGGGAAAGGTTTGCAGTTCGGTAATGCGGGGCTTGAGGTTGACTTGGACGCCGCGGATTTCGATCGAGTTGAGTTGGGGCGTGGCTCCGTCGCGCGTGGATTCCATCTCGACACGGTACTGGATAAAGCGAGCGGGGGGGCTGGCGATGGTTTGGCCGCTCTCGGTCAGCGGCTCGGACCACGCGCTCCAAGTGTTGTCCGGCTCTTCGCTGTTGCCGGTGCGCGTCTGCACGGTTATGCGGGTGTCTGCGGGTTGGGTGCCGCGCCATTCGAGTGCGCCCCACCGCGCGTGGATGGCAAAGTCTTCGACCGCTGATTCAAAATGCCCCTTGCGGCGGCCCTCCTTGGGCAGGATAGAGACGGCGGCGTTTTGCGCCCCGCCCAAGAGTAGCGCGCCGTCTGGCCCGAACAAGAGGCGGCTGGGGACGAGGCTCTCGAACTGCACGACCAATGCACGGCGGCCATCGGCGCTGAGGCGCAAAAGCCGCGCTGGGTCGGAGGCGCTAAGCAGCAGGTGCTCGTCGGCTGCAACGAGATTGACGAGCTTGGCTTCGGTATCCTCCCAGATGGGATAGACTGCTCCCTCTGCTCCGACGCGGTACACGGCCGCTGGGACCTTGTTGGAATTTTCGCCCTTGCTCGGCTTGGGAATCGCGCTGGCGAAAATCTCTCCGTTGACCCCTACCACTAGGTTGTGGATTTCTTCTTGCTCGCTTTCAAAGAGCAGCCGCCCGCGGCCCTCGCCATCGATCTCGTAGATGCGGCCCTTGCCGGCCGTGCCAGCGTACAAGCGGTCGTTGTGGGCGAGCAAGGTTATGACGTGGCGATCTTCCGGCGCAAAGAAGACTTCGTGCGACCCATCTCTGGCAATTTTGAGCACTCGGCCGGGTTCGCCCGTGGCCGCGTAAAGCTGGCCATCGACAAGGGCGAAGTCCCACACGTAGCGGCTGCCGGTCTGGAGCAAGGTTTTCGCCGGCCCCTCGCCGTCGAGCGCGTAGATTAAGCCGTCGGGCGCTGAACCAGCGTAGAGCCGCCCATCGGGGTGGGTGATCAGGGCGTGGAGGACGAGTTCGGGCGAGTCGAACAGCAACTCGGCTTGCCCCTCGTCATCGACGGCAAAGAGCCGCCCCGAGTCGCCGGTGCCCACGTAGAGACCTCCCTTGGGATTGGGCACCATAGACCAGACGCGCTCGGCTTCTAATGAGGCTAGCTCGACGAGCGCCGGTGCCAACTCCAACGCGCCATCCGCAGCAATGGAGATGCCTTCGCTCTCGCCTGCGGCGAAGTCGTCGTACGCGTGCTGTTGCCAAGCCTTGGCGCGTCCCGCCTCGGTTGCGCTGACCGCCGACAGTAGCAAGAAAAACGAAAACAGAGCTCGGGTTGTAAGTATCATCAGATCAGGGCTTTCTCAATGTCATGTCGAGACTTTGCTCGCCGGAGAGGACGTAGTCGGTGGTCAGGGTGCGGCGGAGGACGACCTCGCCTTGGACCGGCCCCAGATGCCCAGCCGAGCGGTCCGCGCTCAGCACGGCCAACGCCGAGGGCGGCAGCCCGGGCAATTCGCGCCCGTTCACCGTAAAGCCCGGCTCCGCGCGAAAGACCTCGACGACCAGTTCGTCGGCTGCACCCGTGCGCTCGAGCAATGCGAGCACGTCAGCGGCATTGCGCGGCACAAACGCATCGGGTTGGCGTTGTGCTTCCCAACTCGCGCTCGCCACACCGCTGCCGACGCGCACGACGAAGGGGCCGGGTTCGAGATGCGCGGGCAAACTTAGCTCTAGGCGCTCTGTAACCGGCTCGGCGCGATACGGTTGCAACGTCGCCTGCAGCGAGACCCGCTGCCCAGCCTTGGGATCGGGCGGCGACAGTCGCAGGCCCGTGATGCGGGCTTGGGCTAAGGTTTCGCCGATTTCCAACTCAAAGTGCAACGAGTCTAAGGTCAGTCCTGCGAAGGGGTTGTTGAGCAGTACGCCGACCGGCTGCACTGCGTCTATCACGGCGCTGAACGGCGCGAACCCACTGCTGTATACTTGCTCGCGCTCAACCGTGCGGCCATCGGCCAGTGCGATGTGGCTACGCACCCGCAGCGTGGCGTCGCCAAAGAGCTTTTCAGTTGTTTCGAGGGAGTTGAACAAAACCGAGCGGACCAAGGACGCGCTAAGCTCGGGGTGGCGCAGCACCTCGCAGCGGAAGGCGTGATCGCCGGCCGCTGACCGCAGGGCAACCCGCACTGGCAACATGTCCGGCGCTTCGCCCAGCGTCCCGGCTATTGCGGGAAGGCGGTCTTGGCGCACTGCCCCCATTGCGCCGGTCGGCGTCCCTAGCTTGAAGGAGGCGGTCTGAATGGGAATGACTTGGTGGATATAGGCCCCGGTGGCAGGCAGATTGGTGGCCCCGAGAAAAAACATCGGATGCCCAAAGCCGACAAAACGCCCGTCGCCGACCCAAGTAAGGGTGCCAATCCCTGCTGCGCTGTAATCGCCGCGGATTAGCTGCACGGCCAGCGAGGCCCCGGGCACAAAGGGAGCCTCTTGGTCGGACAGCCTCTGCCCTGCCGGGCTGTCCAAAAGCTGGATGCCCGGCGCGTCGAGCGCGTCGCGCAACACTTGCCGCCCCCTCGGACTGAAGCCAGCAACGGCTATGGGCATTCCCAGCGGTGCTAGGGTGCTAACGCCCTCGCCGCCGAGCAGGCGGGTGGTCTCTTCATCTAGGTCTAAGACTTTTCCGTACTGGCTTGGGCTGGGATGTTCGCGCGTGGCGACATCGAGCATGTGGGCGATGGGGGTGATGCCGCCGATGGGCTCCTTGGAAAAGTACCAGCCATAAGCGATGGCACCGATGAGCCGCCCGTCGATGTACACCGGGCTGCCGCTCATGCCCCTTATTAGGCCCGTGTGCGCCAATGGGCCGCCGGAGAGCCGGGCGAGGATCATGTCCATGCGCGGCCCCAAGGCTCCTTTTAGCACCCCCAAAATTTCGACTTGGAAGGTGTCGATCTGGGTGCCTTGGAAGGTCGTCAGCCCAAAGCCGCTCATGCCTCGGCGCAACTCGCTTGGCTCCATGAAAGGTTGAGCGCGGAGCGCGGGAGCGGCCAAGAGCAACGACGCCAATACAACTAGTATGCGAGATGAGGTCTGCAAGACCTTTTGCTTGCCTTTCCCTTAGAGAAAAGAATTAAAAAAAGCTATACTTGGGCTAGGGAAAAGTCAAGGTAAGCCGAGCGTTGATAGGCGTTGTAACATTTTGTTTGACAATGAGTTGCCTCTTTTGTATTTCGGTCAGTCCCTTGACAAACGTCGCGCTAGATACATTACTGTTGCTCTCGCAACCACCTACGTCCCAATAGGAGAAGATCATGCTTAATATCGGTTTTATCGGCTGCGGCGGCATTGCCCGCCATCACGCCAGTTGCCTATCCCGGATCCGGGGTGCGCGCATTGTCGCGGCCGCGGATGTCGTCGCCGACGCGGCTGAAGCGTTCGCTCACGACTTCGGGGCCGAACATCACTTCGCGGACTTCCGAGCGCTGCTCGACCTGCCCGAGATCGACGCGGTGTGGGTCTGCACCCCCACCTTCCAGCACCACGCGCCGGTCATTGCCGCAGCCAAAGCCGGCAAGCACGTCTTCTGCGAGAAGCCCATGGCGCTGAAGGTAGCTGATGCGCGGCGCATGGCCAACGCCTGTGCCCAAGCCGACGTGCGGCTGACCATTGGCTTTGTGCGTCGCTTTGACACTCAGTGGGGCAAGCTCAAGGATATCGTCCAATCCGGTGCCGTTGGCTCGCCGGTCATCTGGCGTTTTGCTGCGGGAGGCCGCCCGGCCCGCCCGTGGTTCCGCGATGTGAACAAAGGCGGTGGTCCGCTGATGGACGGTGCCGTGCATAACTACGATTTCGCCTTGCAGATTTTCGGCCCGGCCGCTTCGGCGCAGGCTTCTTCCTTGCAATTCGACCCGACCAGCGTCGGCGCGGACACCGCCAGCGTCATCATCAACTTTGCCAGTGGCGACCAGCACTCCTTGATCTGGTCGTGGGGCGTGGCCGCTGGTGCACCCGTGGCGGGCCTCAACGACGTGATTGGCCCGGCCGGCACCTTGCAATTCGGCATGACGGCGCAAAAGGCTCCGGCGCGCTTCAACCCGGAAAGAAGTGGGGCTTTTACGCTCAAGATGGGTGAAGGCCGCGAGCGGGTGTACTCCTATCCGCTCAAGGACATGTTCGCCGACCAGGACAAACACGTGGTCAAGTGCTTCGCCAATGGCGAACAGCCCTTAGTGACTGGGGAAGATGGGATTGCCGCCTTGGAGGTTGCGACGGCTGTGTTGCGGGCTGGGAAGGGGCAGCGGACGGTGAAGATTAGGTAGGACTCAAGAGAAACGAAATGCCCGTAAGAAAACATAAGGCCAGCGATTACCTGAAAACGCCCGAGGACATCGCGGCCTATCTGAATGTCGTGTTCGAAGACACCGATACCGACCACGAGGACTTGATGATCGCGCTCCGCAACGTCGCTGACGCCATCGGCGGCGTTGCGGAACTGGCTCGCCGAACCGGCCTGAACCCATCGGGCTTGTCGCGTGCGCTCTCGGCACAGAATACCCCGAAGATTGACACCATTGTGGATGACCTGCCCGCGGTTCAAATTTTGCAAGGCTTCCAGCACTTGGGGAACTAGAGGTTCTAGGTAATCTATGCGACTTCTTCTTGCAATGAGTACGATGATTGGAATATCCCGTTCAGTTATATTCTGTTGATGTTCCAGATTCCGGTCGAGCGTGATGAAGGCGTCGAATTCGTCCTGGGCCAATGCCAAGAGTTCGCCATTGCTCTTGCTGCTCCATCCCATGTGCCTTACTGTCGAAACGTCATGCCCAACGAACAGGCTTCTTAGTTGCGTTGGCACTGACTCATCGAGCAGCAGGCTCATAAGCAATACTCTCCAAGACCTTCCTCGCCATATCAATCGTCCTGATTGCCTGTTCACGGCTTACACTCGGGAAGTCGTCCAGAAATCCACAAAAATGGGCGTGCCGCTCACAAAGCCCTCTTTGCTGTGAAACACGCCGTTCTCGATTGTGAGTATTGCGTTTTCGGTTGTTTGTGTCATAGTGTCCCTCCTAGGGAAAGAGGGTTTTCCGCCATATCAATAAGCAGGCTGTACACGCAATGCGTCGGCTGGATCGCTTTGTTGGATTTGTTCGTTATAGGCTGTCTTGCGGCGTTGCCAAGTTTCGTAAATGCCTTTCCACCGGCTGAAATCCGTTCGGGTTTCGTCAAAATCGTCGTAGTGCGATAGCTTGCCCGCTCTTAAGACGTTGTAAAAATCTTGGCTGAGAATGCCGTATTTTTCTTCGTAGAGCGTGAGCCGTCGTTCAAGCTGCTTCATCTCAAGGACGAGTTCGTGAAGCTCCATTGCAGTTCTCCTTTTTTTAGTGCTCCTCCGGTTGGTGCTCCTTTTCGCCTCCGTCCTACCAGTCCACGACCGACCCGTCGTCGGGATCAAGGCGCGCCCGATAGGGACTCGGTTCGCCGACTTGGGCCATGAGCTTGTCTTCGTCGATGGTGATGCCGAGACCGGGCTCTGTAGGCAGAGGTCGGTGGCCGTTGGCGACTGGTGGCAAGGGTTTGGCGAGCAGGTCTGCGTATTCGTTGTCGCCGCGCTCTTGGATGAGGAAGTTGGGGATGGCAGCGGCGACCTGCAGACTCGCGGCAAGCGAGCAGGGGCCTTGGGGGTTGTGCGGGGCTAGCGGCGAGTAGTAAGCCTCGGCCATGCCGGCGATGATCTTCAATTCGGTGATGCCGCCGGCATAGCAAACGTCTGGCTGGAGGATGTGGGCGGCGCGCTTTTCGAGAATTTCCTTGAACCCCCACTTGGTAAAAATGCGCTCGCCCGTGGCAATGGGGATGTGGGTCTTTGCGGCGATTTCGGCCATGACGTCGATGTTGAGGGCCTGGACAATTTCTTCGTAGAACCAAGGCTGATACGGTTCAAGCGCCTTGACGAGCAGCAGGGCGGTCGGGGGTTGCACTGCGCCGTGAAAGTCAACGGCGATATCGACGCCGGAGCCGTGTTGTTCGCGCAGCGCCTTGAAGCGCTCGACGATCTCATCGACGAACTTTTGGCCCTCGATGTATTTGAAGGGAGAGCGCGACGTGCCCGGCCCCACCTTCATGGCGTTGACCCCAGTCTTCTCGCTCACCTCGCCATAAACCCGAATCCGCTCGCGCGTGGGGCCGCCGAACAGCTTGTACACGGGAACGCCATAGCATTTGCCGGTGATGTCCCAAAGGGCCATGTCAATGCCGGAGGAGATGGCGGTTTTGATTGGGCCGCCGCGATAGAAGGCACCGCGATGGATGGCCTGCCAGTGGTGAGTGACTGGGCGGGGATCTTTGCCCACTAAGTAGTCGGCGACTTCGAGCGCGCCGGCGGCACAGGCCTTAGCGTCGTCCTTGAGCATTTCGCCCCAACCAGTGATGCCCGCGTCCGTCGAGATCTTGACGAAGACCCAGGAGTTTTTGAGAACGAACGTCTCGATATTGGTGACTTTAATCGCATCGTTGGGTCCGATAGGGGCTTCAGTGCCCGGCATGGTGGTGCTCCTTTGGCTATGGGTGATCGTTGCAGGGTTCTTACGGCGCAGTAGATGCAACCGAAGTCGCGCTGGCGATGCGCCAGCGTCCGTCGAGATCGCAGGCTTCGTAGAACATGCGGAAGCGTCCGTCGGGAAGGTCAATCACACACGGCTCTGAGGCCTTGGCTGCGTCCCACAGTCCCCCATTGTCAATGCAGATTCCCGGATCCTTGACCCACTGCAAACCGTCCTCGGAAAATGCACTGAAAATTCTGCCGTGATACTTTGATCCACGGGGGATCTCCGGAGCCGACGTCCAGCCTGCGTAGTACATCCGAAAGCCGCCCTCGCCCAGGCGCAAAACCTCCGGGGCATAGACGGCATAGGATTCGAGCGCTCGGTCTTGGGGTATGCGGACGCCGGGCTCCAACTGGAATACTAGACCATCTTCTGATACGGCGCTGACGATCTTTTTGTGGCCAGCAACATCTGGATAGGGATAGGCGCTGGCGTAGAGGCGAAAGCGGGGGCCGCCCTCAGTCGGGTCGAGGTGAAGACACCGAGGTGCCAGATAGGAGACGCTTGCTCCGGCTAGGCGCAGGCCCGGCTCTCGTTCCCAGACCAGACCGTCGGCGGAAACAGCACTCACAATGGCAGCCTTGACTTGGCCGTCCCCCGTCTCGGTCTTCCCCTCGTAATACATGCGGTAGCGGCCGTCCGCTAGCGGAATGACGTCCGGGCTCCAGATGTAGTGCTCGGCTCCCTCTCCGCCCGCATCCATTCTGACGCCCGGCTCCTTCTCCCAGTGCTCGGCATCGGTGGAGAAGGCACTGAGGATGTACCCCTTTGAAGCCGCGTTTGGACGCTCCGGCCCGAGGCCGTGATAGTACATGCGGTATCCGCCGTCCATTTTGACCACGTTCGGAGTGAGGGTGCGGTCTGCATCGAGCGGTCCGTCGGAATTGATGGCGACGTCGGCGTCCTTGATCCACTGAGTTCCGGGATCCACGTCCTGATAGTGGACGGCTCTCAGCATGTTTGCAGATGTCATTGCGGTCTCTTGGTGTCGATCAACTGGGCAACACCTTTGCTCGTAGGTTCCTAGCCTGAAAGTCGATGCTACTTGCGGCCCCCAACTCGATGGCTACTCGCCGTATAGGTCAACGTCTGCCCCGGCTGCATCTCTACCACCTGCGTATTCGGCGAGAGGAATTGTACTGCTTCGCTCAACGCGCCGATGTCGGCCGGCTGATTCATAATGGGCCCGTAGTGGCAGGGAATGACGATGTCGGGGCGAATCAGACTCGCCGCCCGCGCGGCCTCGCGAATCCCCATGGTGTACTGTCCGCCCACTGGCATAATCGCGATCTGCGGTCCGTACATCTGGCCGATGAGCTGCATGTCGCTGAACAGGCAGGTGTCTCCCGTGTCGTAGATGGAGACGCCGTTGTTGTAGGCAACGACGAAACCGTTGACTGCGCTGTCGGGGTGGAAGAGCAGCCCCTCCGGCAGCTCGCCGCCGATGACGTGCGACGACAGCGACTGCGAGTGGTGGCCCTGCACCATGGTGATCGTGGCGTCTTTGACCTTGACCGCGCCACCGGGATTCATGGACAGCGCCCGCGAGCCCATTTTGAGCCCATGCACGGCTTCGGCGACTGCACAAAGCTCGTAGTTGCCGACGAATTTGGCCTTGGTGCGCTTGCAGATCTCATAGGAGTCGCCGATGTGGTCGCTGTGGCCGTGGGTGGCGATGACGATATCGGCTTTTCTAACTTGGCTGAGCTTCATCTTGGCGGTGGGATTGTCGTCGAGCCAAGCGTCGAAATAGGTGACTGAGCCTTTGTCGGACTCGAAGCGGAAAGAAGCGTGGCCGATAAAGGTGATCTTCACGGATGCCATAGGAATGTCCCTTTCTGTTAGCGTTGGCTTAGATCGTCGCCGAGGTCCGTTGAGTCGAACTGCCCCTTCTCGGCGCAGACGGCGACGACTAGTAATTCGAGATTTTCTTGCGTGTAGTTATAGAGGCCGTGGCTGCCTCCTAGCCGACTGGGAATCGCATCCCACTGCGCGACTTCCTGCGTCTCATCATCCACTGTCATCCGCCCGCTACCTTCGATGATGATATAGACTTCCTCGACGCCTTCGTGGCGGTGGTAGCCGAGCGAGGTGTCCGGCGGCAACAGACAGTGGACTAAACAGTAGAAATTGCTGCGGAAATCCTCCGGCCCCCAGATGAGCCGGCCGCCGACTTCGCCCTTGCCGCCGTGCGCTGGGCCGTATTTCAGTGCACCTCGGTCCAGTCGTCCCACTGGCAGGCGGTCGGTGGACTCTAGTTCAGCACCAACCCGGTCGTCGCCCAAGTCGGTCGATTTGGGATCGCCTCCGGGAACCACGCAGTGGACGTTGAACCAGCGGGTTTCGCGGTCGGTGTGGTTGTAGATGGCGTGGATCTCGCCCGAGCGCAGGGGCACTGCGGCCCCGCCCTCGACTACGGCCGTGCGCCCGTTGTGGGTGAATTGCGAGGCATTGTCAATGGCGATGAAAATCTCCTCGCTGTCGTCGTGGCGGTGGTAGCCAATCCCGCTGCCGGGTAGGAGGATCGCACAGTGGACGAAGGCGAAGGGCGTCGCGAAATCGTCGCGTTCCCACAGGCGGTTGAAGAGGATAGTCCCGGCCCCGCCGTGGACGTCGCTCAGTTCCTGCATATCCGCACGGTCGGCTCTCGCTATGCGCATGACGGCCTCATTTCTCGCGGTGAAAGAGCTGAAGGTTCAGTTGGTTCGGCCCCTCGAAAAAACTCAAGGTGATGCCGGTCCCTCCACCCACGTCGAAAGGTTCTTTGGTGATGGTGACGCCCTTGTCCTTTAACTCCTGAGCGCTGTCTTCCACGCTGTCAACCTCAAAAGAGATGTGGTGGAAGCCGGGGTCCTGCCCCATGCTCTTCTGCGGCATGAGTTCCAGCAGGATGCCGCCGGCGTCGAGGAAGACATAGTCCTCGTCGTCGTCGTTGTGAAACCGCTCCACCACGGTCAGTCCTAGTTTCTGCGTGTAGAACGCCACTGCTCCTTCGATGTCGTCGGTTATGACCGCGATCTTGTGAATTTTGTGTACCATCGAATTTCTCCTCTTCGTTAGCTAACCTGTTCGTGATCGAGGTGCTTGCGCAGCCGTCGCCCGACCACGCCGATTTGGTGCTTGAAGTCTTGAAAAGTATAGCTCGGATGCGATTTCCAGTAGGAATTCCACAGCGCGTCGTCCTTGTCCTTGACCTCGGCTAGCTCCGTCAACGAGCGGCCCAATTCGGTGCGGCGAAAATTGCGGTAGGCTTGCTCGGTCAGGTAGTAGCCGTATTGGGGATCGGCCACCTCGTAGCCGTATTTGATCATGGAGCGCGGCTTGGCGGACAAATGCGCGGCGCGGGCGTGGAGAATCGAGGGAAAAGTCACGGCGAGGGCACCGGCCTTGACGACTACTTTTTGCTGCCCGCGGACCCAGCCCAGCTTGGCGGTCTGCGGCGGCGTGTAGAGCCGCCGGTGGCTGCCGGGCAACAGCATGGTCGGCCCCATGTCTTCCTCCACGTCCTGCGGGTAGTACATACACAAAATCTCGGTCAGCGGCCGGTCGGCCATATAGGTGTCGTCCACGTGCCAGCCGCCGCCATCGCTTTGCCCGCCTTGCGTAAGGTGATTCCAGAAGCGGAAGGGGCTGATGGCCACCTCCGGCGTCTCCAGCAAGAAGGCGATGAACTCGACGACCTTGGCGTGGCAGAGCAAATCGCCGACGCTCTCGCACTCGAAGATGTCGATGCCCCCGGATTGGTGGGCGTCCTGCTTGGTCCGCTCCACCAGCTCGGGCTCGACCCAGCCGTCGAGGACGACGTAGCCGGTGTCGAAGAATTCTTTTTTGAGCTCTTTCCAGTTGGCTTCCATGACTCCTCCGTTTATTGGCGCTGGCCGTGCGGCGTAAAATCCAACCCCTCGCCGGGCTGGAAATAGCGCTCTAAGATAAACTCAAAACCGAGTTGATTGTGGGCATTTTCTAGCGGGTATTCCACGCCCGGAAAAGACACCACCCGCCACCCGTCGGCCATGGCCGCGGTCGCGCTGGCATACGGACATTCGTTTTTGGGGTCGAAGCGGAACTCGCTGTCGAAGGGTCCGAAGTAGTTCCACGCGATGACGCCCGCGTCGATGCGGTCTTGTTCGGCCCAGATGTAGAGGAGGTGCTGCTGCTCGCCGTTTTGTAGGTCGCGCAGCGCGTCTAAATCCTGCAAGGTAACGCCCGCGCCGCTTAAAATTTTCTCTTGCGACTGGCGTATCCAGCCGTCTATGGCAGTGGTCATGTCGGCCCCGGTAGGTTCAATTTGCGGCAGCAAATATAGAGCGGGCGAACGAATTGCCGCAAGCGCGACAGGGCTTGGCCGCTGCTAGCCGCGCCCCTATGTTTTGAGCCAAACAAAATTAGGAGGCTGTTATGTCCCATCCGCTCTTCGATCTATCCAACCGCGTCGCCTTGGTCTCTGGTGCGGCCAGCGGCCTCGGCAAAGCCATGGCCACCGGCTTTGCCGAAGCAGGGGCCGACCTCGTCTTGGCCGATATCAACGCCGACGGTTTGGCCACGACGGCCCGCGAAATGGAAGCCTTGGGCCGCCGCGTTCTCCCGGCGGTGTGCGATATGTCGCAACCCGATCAAATCCGCACCATGTTTGAGTTAATAGACGCAAAATACGGCCGCATCGACATCGTGGGCAATGTGGCTGGCAATGCGCGGCGCAACACCCCGCTCGACCTGACGCCCGAGGAGGTCGAGTTTACTCTGCAAAACCTCGTCGTCGGTCGCTTGGTCTGTTGCCAAGAGGCCGGCCGGCGCATGATGGCTTCGGGCCACGGCGGCAGCATCATCAACCTCGTGTCGATCGCCGGCATCAATGCCATGGGCCGCAGTCACCTCTCGTACAGCATGGGCATGGGTGCGGCCGCGCAGATGACCCGCGAGTTGAGCACGGAGTGGGCCGCCAAAGGGGTGCGCGTCAACGCCATTGTCTGCGCCCAGCTAATGAACGCGGACCTAAAGGAGCGCATCGCCGCGGATCCCGGGCTGGGCGAAACCTATTTGCGCGGCCTCCCCATGGGCCGTCTCGGCGACTCCAACGACATCAAGGGCGCGGCGATTTTCCTCGCCTCGGACGCCTCGGCTTGGATCACCGGCGCGATGCTGCCCCTAGACGGCGGCAACCTCTCTAAGAACGCTGGCGGCTCGCATCCGGGAATGCCCAACGCGCCCGTCGAACAGATCGGCCTCTAGGCGATGGATATAGGCATTTGGCAGACCATTCCCCAACCGGCGATTTCTCGCTACTTGGGGCTGATGGGCTGGGATTGGATCGTCCTCGACCTCCAGCATGGTGCGATGACTTGGGAGACCGCCTATGAGTGCATCTACGCCGCTCGCCCAACTGGTGCCCGCCCCTTGATCCGCACCTCCATCGGCAATCCCGGCGAAGTAGAAAAAGCTCTCGATATAGGAGCGGGCGGAGTAGTAGTGCCCATGGTCAACTCGCTCGCCGAGGCCCAAGCCGTCGCCCGCGCCGCTAAGTACCCGCCCACCGGGGTGCGCTCGCTGGGCGGCGACCACTATCTCCACTACGGCGACGATTATTTTGAAAAGGCCAACGACGAGACCTTGCTGCTGGTGCAGATGGAACACATTGACGCCGTTGAGCAAGCCGAAGAAATCATGGCTCTGCCCGGCGTCGATGGCTGCTTTGTCGGGCCGGTTGATCTAGCGCTATCGCTGGGCTTGTCGCGCCATCGCTCCAGCTACGAACAGCAACCTGCCTATCAGGCGGCGATGGAGCGGATTGTCTCCACAACCCTTGCGGCCGGCAAAAAACCCTGTTGCAACACGTATTCCCCCGAGGATTTCGCAGCCAAAAAAGCCGCAGGCTTCCAAGCCCTCACCTTCAAGTCGGACCTCGACCTGCTCATGGACCGGGGGACGCAACTATTGGACTGTCTCAGGGGAAATACCGGGGACTCAGTGTAGCACAGATATCCAAACGAACGGAGATCGCCATGAGCCTCACTTGCGCCGATGTAGATTTCGACCTCAAGCTCGCCGAATTCAAGATCAACGGCTACGCCGTCTTTGAGGACATGATCCCCGAGGAAAAGATCGATCAGATCCGCGAAGCATTCCTGCCGCTGCTAGCACACATCCAAGAGCGCGAAACCGAAGTTTCCAACGTCGAACTCGGCGACCCGCGCATCGGCCAAGGGCGCTTGCAGACGACCAACCGCTACACTCTCACCATCCCGTGGATCGAACCGTTCGCCGATCCGGCCATTTACGAACACCCCGTCATCTTAGAATTCCTCGACCGCTTCTGGCGTCCCGACAGCTATGTCATCACCTGCTACCACTCCAATACCCCTTGCGCGGAGAGCGTCTTCCAACACTGGCATCGCGACACCGGCATCGCCCGCGAGATCCCCCACGTCGGCCTCGAAACCGTTCCGGTAGTAGGCGTCAAGTTTCCCTTGGTTGAGACCTCGGAGGAAAACGGCAGCTTTGAAGTGCTTCCCTCGACCCAATACATAGCTGACCCGGAACTCGAAGGCCGCTACGACGAGATCCTCCTCAAAGGTCACTTTCCCTCGGCCCACCGCCTCAACCTCAAAAAGGGCTCGATGTGGGTCCAGGACGTGCGCACCCTCCACCGAGGCACGCCCAACCACACCCAAGACCCGCGTCCCGAGCTCGTCGTCTGCTACTGCCGCGACTGGTTCGCCATCGCGCAAAACATCGAGATGCCGCAGGCTTCCTACGAGTCGCTCTCCGAAAAAGGTCAGCAATTGCTGAAGCGCTACCGGAAGGTCGAGTGGGACTGATCCCATCGCACCATCGCTCAGTCTGCGTTTTTTATTTGCTCCAGAATATCCATCCCCACCCGCTGGCTCCACGCCTCCATCACTCGTCCGAACAGAGGGCCGGGCTTTCCGTCGCCAATGGGCGTATTGTTGATGCGCGTACACGGGGCTAGACAATAGGGCGTGCTGGTCAACCAAGCCTCGTCGGCATTGACCGCGTCGTAGGGCTGCAAATTCTTCTCGATCCAGCCCAGCCCCAACTCGGGTGCCAATTCCCGCAGCGTTACCAAACTCACCCCTTCTAGGATATTGCGACTGGTAGGCGTAAAGATCGTATCGTTCTCTACCACGACGAAGTTGGCCCCTGAACACTCGGTGAGGTTGCCGTCTAAATCGAGCAGCAGCGAGGTGGCGGCGGGATCAACGGCCTGCGATTGCTTGTCGGCTAGCCAATAGTGCAAGCGCGAGCGGTTTTTGGTCTTGGGGTCAACGCATTGGGGGGGGATGTGGCGGATGGAGGGGGTGACCGCATGAACGCCCTGCTCAAAATAGGGCCGCCATACGGCAAAGGGCAGCGGAAAGGAGTGGATGCACAACGTAGGCATCAGGCGCACCGATTTCCCCGCGCTGCCAGCGTAGATTTGGTTTTCCCCCGGCGTTACAAAGTGGACGACGCCCAAATCCTGCTCGGGACCGATCAGCTTGCTATTGGTTTCGATCAAGTCCCGCGTGCATTTGACCAATCCCTCGTGGTCCAATGCCAGCTCGATGCCAGCGTATTTACACGACCGCAAAAGCCGCCGCACGTGCTCCTCCAAGCGGAATGGTTCGTGCTTGAACGTGCGGGTCATTTCGGTCAGGGTGGCCCCGAGGACGATCCCCAAATCGTAGATATTGATGTGGGCTTGGGAAGCGGGGACGAAGCCATCGTTGAGATAGACGACTGGTTCACTCATAGTGCGTTACTCTCCTGTGAATTCAAAGCGGCGCAGGCGGCGTAAAAATCGGCTGTCGAGGTGGAAAAGCCATGCACTTGCTCGACTTCGCGCACGGCCAATTCCGTGGCCCACCGCGCCTCTAGTGTATCGGGAAATTCCACTCCGTCTGTGGCGTCCCGTACCAAAATGGTGTTATAGCCCCGCCCGCGCATGGCGCGAACGCCGTAGTCGCGGCCCAAGATACACCAGTTGGTTGCAAAACCAGCGAAAAGCAAGTGCAGAATGCCGTGCTCTTGGCACAAATCGTGCAGTTGCTGGCCCTTGCCTATGACAAAGTCGCCTGCCTCCACGGCGATATGGGGCGAAAGATCGAGTTGCCCGGTTAGGCTCTGCCAATAAAGATCAATGCCCGGCTCTTGGTTGCGCGGACCCCGGAAGCAGGCATACGCCCCCTGGCGATTGCGGAACTCAGCCGGTGGCCAACTCGGTGGCGGTCCCGGTTCAGGTTTGGGCGTGCAGCCTTGGTACACTTCGTACTTATCCGGGAAATTGGCCAATACTCCGGGACTGGGTGCCTGCACGATGGTCAGGCCGCATTCGCGCGCGCGTCCGATGAGCGGCGCAATTACTTCCTTGGTCACCGCCTCGGCGCGCTCGATCCAGCTATCGATGTGATGCACGTTCCACAGGTCGATCAGCACCAGCGCCGTCTGCTCGACCGGCAGGGCAAAGTCCAGTTCCCGCACGACGAAGTTTTCCTCGCGGCAGGGCACTGACGTGGGTGTGCTGTCTTGGAAGTACTGCACTTTCAGTTGTAAAGTCGCCATTGCCTCTCCTCTTAATTATAAGTCTGCGATCATGTCGTAGTTGTTGGTGCCCCCGGCCTCGAAAGCGCCTACGCGCCGAAAACCGAGTTTGGTGTAGATTTTGCCAAGATTAGGTGCCGGGTCCCTACTCTCCCAACACTTCCCGGGCAACTCTGAGGATGTTGCCGCCGAGGATTTTGCGGATGTCGTCGTCGGCATAACCGCGCTGCACCATGCCGACCGTGAACAGCGGAAAGTTAGTCCACGCCGTGCTCTGGAACATGCGCTCTTGACGCCACTCGGAGCGTTGCACGGGGTCGTTGACCTCCCACAGTGCCTCCCAGCGCGGGCGGCTGCTCGGTCGCGCTGGCACTTTGGCGCTTTCCTGTTGGGCGCGGCAGCTAACGTAAGGTCGATCCGTGCCAATGGTCACGTGATCGACGCCGACGGTTTGCACTGCATGGTCGATGTGGTCGAGCATGGCGTCGATGCAGCCGCTGCCGCCGATAAAGGCCGGCACATTGGTGATGCCCACGGTCCCGCCCTTGTCGGCGATTGCTCTCATCACTTCGTCCGGCTTGCAGCGATGGTGGTGGTTCAGGGCCGCGCAGGCCGAATGGCTGGCGACGATTGGCTTTTGCGACGCCTCGGCCGCGTCTAGGCAGGTCTGCCAGCCGGAGTGGGCCACGTCGGCAATCACGCCGACCTCGTTCATTTCGGCGATCACG
>JAJDVZ010000066.1:0-7179 GCA_022825835.1 Candidatus Latescibacterota bacterium | reverse complement strand
AAATAGTGGGGCAAAGCCGTCTGTGCCTTGCCCCACTCCACTGCGAAAACGAAGTACTTCAGTTGAGCGATTGCAAACAAGCCCTAATGGCCGCGAAATCCGGCAGGACCTTGGGGTTGTCGGATATCCAAGCATAGCGGACGATGCCTTGCCCATCGACGACGAAAGACGAGCGCTTGGCGACGCCTTTGAAGCCCAACAGATCTTCGTGCTGGGCACCGTACCCAGCGGAGACTTCCTTGTTGAAATCGCTGAGCAGTGGGATCTCAATACCTTCCTTTTCGGCCCAAGCGCTGAGGCTAAACGGACTATCGACGCTGATTCCCAAAACCTGGGCATCGAGCTCTTGGTACGCATTGATTCCGGCGGAAATCTCACATAACTCCTGCGTACAAACGCCGGTAAAAGCCAGCGGCACGAAGAGCAGGACGACGTTTTTACCGGCGAAATCCCCGAGGCTTACGTCCTCCATATCCGCATTCTTGAGGGTGAACGCGGGCGCTGTATCTCCTACTTGAATCGCCATCTGCTAACTCCCCATCGCCTCGGCAAAGCGGCGATTGACTTCGTTCCAGTTGACAGTCTCAATCCAAGCGGCGATGTAGTCGGGCCGACGGTTTTGATAGTTGAGATAATAGGCGTGTTCCCAGACGTCGATGCCGAGGATGGGAACTCCACTGCCGTCCATTAGGGGATTATCCTGATTGGCAGTGCTGAGGATGTCGAGCTTGCCGTCCTTGACTACGACCCAAGCCCAGCCGCTGCCGAATCGCTTAGTTGCGGCATCCACGAAGGCATTTTTGGCCTCTTCAGGGCTGCCGAATGCGGCTTCCACGGCAGCTATAAATTCAGCCGAAGGTTCGCCGCGCTCCCCTTCAGGAGCCATGATCTGCCAAAATAGGCTGTGGTTGGCATGACCGCCGCCGTGATTGCGCACCGCCGTGCGGATGTCCTCGGGGACGGCGTCGAGGTCGCTGATGAGGTCTTCGGCGCTTTTAGCGGCCAAGTCGTCGTGCCCTTCGAGCGCGGTGTTGAGGCTGGTCACATAGGTATTGTGATGCTTGGTGTGGTGAATCTCCATGGTACGGGCATCTATGATCGGTTCTAGCGCGTCATAGGCGTAGGGGAGATCGGGAAGGGAGTGAGCCATGGTGCAATCCTTTCGGCTTGAGGTTTAGAAATGCGTTAGGAGGCCGTATTGGCCTGATAATTTTTCACTAGGGCCCGAGCCGCATCAGCAGCTAGTTGGGCGGCGTGGCGCTTCATGGGTGGCAACCCTCCTAGTGCCTCTTCAATAGCTGCCGGCTTTAGCTGGGCTGCGTCCGCCAACGATAAGTCTGCCAGCAACTCGGTGAGCACCGAGCCAGCCGCGACTGAAGGCGCACAGCCAAAGGTCTTACAGCTAGCGCGGACAATGCGACCGTCTTCGACGCGAGCAAAAAGCTGCATCACGTCGCCGCATGCCTGATTTTCAGCTTGCCCCGAGGCGTTGGCGTCATCGATTTGGCCAGTGTTACGGGGATGTCGGTAATGGTCGAAGACCGCTGCACTAAAGGAGGTCATTTGCTCGCTTCAACAGCATAGTAAAGGGGTACGGGAAACGAGTTGTATAATACTTGTGGCCACGGGGGTTGTCAACCACACATCTCCCTGAACTACAATTCATACAACGAGTTATAATACCTCATCAGGCGTTTAGGCCGCCGGAACCACCCAGTCCACCCGAACCGCAATCCCGCCAGTATGTCCGCACCATCTGCAAGACGTCCCAGAGTATGGTATCCTTTGCTACTTGGTCGATCAACGCGTGCAGCCGCTCGGCTTTCTCCGGTTCAATTAGCCCCAGTCCACTCATCATCGTCAGGTGGTGAATCAAGCCCGTTTGCAACAAAGTGCGGTTCATGTCCGAGAGGGGGATACTGCTTTTGTTGGCGAACTCCTCTTCAAGGCCGGCATAGAGTTCGGCCAAACTGTGAGAAAGTGTGGTTTCGACTTTGTAAATTTTTTCCATGTGCCTCTCACCTGTGTGGAAACCTTGCGGTTAATATACCCGGCGCGTTCCCACTGTCAATAAGACTCGGCTAGAGGACACAGTGAGTCATTTGGCCGTGATTTGGTATTTGCGGAGCAAGTGGCGGAAGCGGTCGTAGGTCAAGCCCAAATGCTGTGCCGCGTCTTTCTGCCGCCCGCCCGCCTGGGAGAGCGCGCCGTCGAGCAAGCCTCGCTCGACACGCTCGACCTGTTCGTCGAAACTGCCTCCCTCAGGAAGGTCAACGCCACTGCCACCGCGCACTTCCGGGGGCAAATCCTCCACGCTCACTTCGTCTCCCTGCGCGACGCAAAGGGCGCACTCAATGGCGAACTTGAGCTCGCGCACATTACCCGGCCAAGCGTAGGTCTCTAGCGTGGCCAAAACGCCTTCGGCAAACGGGCGTCGTTCAATCGCCGGCACCTCGTCGCACAGTTGCTGAGTAAAGTACTCAACCAAGGGTCGGATGTCCTCGGGGCGCTCCCGCAAGGGCGGTAGCTGAAGCACGCTAAACCGCAGGCGGTCGTAGAGGTCGGCGCGGAATTGCCCACTAGCTATTTCCCGCTCCAGATCTGCGTTGGTCGCAGCCACTACGCGCACGTCAACGTGGATCGTCTGCGTCCCGCCCGTTCGTTCAAATTCTTGGTATTCTATGACGCGCAATACGTTTTTTTGGAAATCCAGCGACGTGTTGCCGATCTCGTCGAGAAAAAGCGTGCCGCCATCGGCGGCTTCAAAGCGGCCGTGGCGCATTTCGGTCGCCCCCGTAAAGGCCCCCTTCTCGTGGCCGAACAGCTCGCTTTCGAGTAGGGTATCCGATAGCGCCGCGCAGTTCATCTTAACAAAGGCCCGCTCGCGGCGGTTGCTTCCGTAGTGCAAGGCCGCGGCGATCAGCTCCTTGCCGGTACCCCGCTCGCCACAGATCAGCACGGGTCGCGGTATGGAGGCGACCTGTTCAACTTGCTTGAGCAGGTTCTGAATCAGAGGACTGCGGCTGACGAGCTGATAGCGCTGACCTAGTTCGGTTCGGTAAAAAGAATTCTCTCGGTCGAGGGCCTCGTTCTCGGCCTTAAGACGGGCGTTTTCGCGCAATACCGCCAACATCCGCTCGACCTTTTCCATCTCCATTTCGAGCTTGTCCTCGACGTACAGGTCCTTCTCGATAAAGTCCGCTGCCCCGGCCTGTACAGCTTCGACCGCTAAGTCGACGCTTCCCTTGCCCGTGAGGATAATAACCGGCAACTCGGCCCACTGCTTTTTGATCTCTTGCAGCACTTCGAGGCCATTGGGCTGACCAATGCCAAAATCAAAGTCCAGCACCACGAGTTCGACATCCGCCGGCCTAGCAGCCAGATGTCCGAGCAACCGCTGGCCGTTGGAAAACGAGATGACCTCCTTGCCCAAGCTGCGCAGTTTCTCCGCCAACATCTCGCGCAGTTCCTGCTGGTCATCGGCGATTAAGACGGCTTTCTGTTTTTTGCCTATCATGCCCGTCCTCGTTCAATCCCTGAAAGGCTAGGTCTGTCCGCCCGAGAAACTGAGCGGTAGATCGAGCCGAAAAACGGTTCCGTGTCCCTTTCTGCTCTTAACGCGCAGTACGCCCTGATGAGCCTGGGCAATGCGGCGTGCAATACTCAAGCCATAACCATTGCCCCGCTCCCTAGTGGTAAATCCAGGCTCGAATATCAACTCCAAATGCTCTTCCTCAATGCCCGGCCCATCGTCCTCGACCTCAATGAAAGCCAACGACTGCTCCTCGTCGTAGCCAGCACCCAGCACCACCCGACCACCGCTATTTCCTTCAAGGATTTCCAAGGCGTTGAGGCAGAGGTTGGTAATGGCCTCGCGCAGCATCCGCTCATCGGCCTCTACGCGCGGCAAGCCCTCTTGAATCCGCGTCTGGATCGCGGTCCTCCAAGTTTGCCGGTCAAATCCAGCGACTACCCGGCGCACCAAGCGCCCGAGATCGATCACCGCCGGGTGGATTTCATCCGTTTTCATTGCCTCCAAAAACCCCACCCATTCATCGTATAGGGCCTCGTATTCTCCCCCTAAGCGATTCAACTCCCCCTGCTGTGTCCCTTCGGCCTTGCGCCCCAGCCCCCGCAAGCGGCTGCCGATGATTCCCATCAGGTTTTTGATGCGATGTCCCTTCGTGTAAAACCCCTCGTACACTTGTTCCTTGCCCAGCTCGACCATTTCTATCGACAAACGCGCGAGGACTTGCGGGGCGCTTTGCGCAAATTCCTCGCAGATGTGCTGGTATTCTTGTTCCAATTCAGGGGGTTTTACGTGGCGAAAAAACAAACGGGCCAAATTCGCATACGGCCGACTGAGCTTAGGGTCGAGTTGGATGGCGACCTTGAATTCCCCCATCGCCCCCAACACTTGGCCTCCTTGCAACAAGAGCTGGCCCAAGCTGTTGTGGCCAGCCGCGGAAAGTGGGTTGAGCACCAATCCCCGGCGGAACGCGCCGATGGCTTCTCCGCGCCGCTGTGGATCTTCGTTGTACTGATTGCCAAGAGCAAAAAAGACGCGGTCAAGGGCTGGGTATTCGCGCCCTTCCTCAGTCGCACGCACAATGGCCTCAAAGTGCGCCAGTGACTGTTCGCGGAACCGGGCGTTCCGCCGCCCTTGGCGCATTGCGAGCAAACCGAGCTGGTAGTGACTTTCTAGATGCCCACTCTCCGCGGCCGCTTCTAGCGTGGCGACGGCCGCTTGCTCATCCCCCAGTTCCAAGAGACAAAGCCCTTTGCAGTGCTGGAGTTCCAAGTCGTCGGGTATCTGCGCTAGGCCGCGCTCGCACCACTCCAGAGCCTCGGCCCAACGCGCACCTTCACAAGCCTCTACAGCGCGGTCGAGCCAATTCACGGCTAGTCTTGCTTTCGCTGTTCTTGGCGCTCCCAAGGTTTAGATCCTACCTCGTCCATGTGGTCAATCTTTTCGCTGAGAGCAATCATCACGTCTTGCACCTCAGTTAGCCGCTGCTCGACTGCGACCAACCGCTCCCGCAGCTCGTCCGGCTCAATGCCCTTGTCCTCGGATACCGTCGCTTTGAGCTTGAGGTAGTCGGCAACTTTGGCGATGGCAAAAATCACCACGACAGCAAACAAGAGTGGCGTCAAAATGTAGGGAAAGCTGGGCCCCAAGGGATGGCTGGTAAACAAAAAGAAGACAACAACAAATAACACGATAAAGCCTAAGAATCCGAGGATGCTCTCCTTATTCTTAGCCATGATTTAGCCCCTTTCTATGGAATCAACTCTTCCAGTCAACTCTCTGTTCCCATTTGCCTTTTTCGTACCCTAGATTTAGCTCCCATCCCATCCATGTAGTCGATTTTCTCGCTGAGAGTGATCATCACGTCCTGCACCTCGGTCAGCCGCTGCTCTACTCGCTCTAGACGCTTGACGATCCGATCCTCTTCCTGTTTCGCTTTTTTGTCTTGTCTCCTGCGGCTCGAATAATACTTGTTGCCCCAATTGACCAATCCACTGCACAGGATGATGAGACATACGCCAATGGCGACCTGCAAAAACCCACTCATTTGCTCCCTCCCTGTCGGAGCTATAGCCTGTTTGTATCAAGCACTTTCGACGCCCCGGCTCCAGTGTTTCTCATGCGCGAAAAGCACTTCTGGAAAGCGATAGACGATCAGGCCCGAATCGGTTATTTCGACCTCGACGAATCCCCCATCGGCTAGGCGCTTGAGAATTTCCGAGGCTTCCTCAACCGTCAGCCCGGTATCGGCCGCAGTTTCAGTCACCGTCAGGCGGCCACCGCGCTGGCGGGCCAAGCGCACGACGCGGCTCTGCTGCCGCCGGTAGCGCACCAAATGCGCGGCCGCATCGAGCTTTTTGGCCAATATCCAGAGCAAGCTGCCGAAGATGACCTGAGTGACGCCAATGGCGAAGAGTTCGAAGAAATCGCTGTCCGAAGCTTCGGGCCTAAGCATCTGAAAAAGCCCGTAGAGCATAAGTCCCAGCCCTATTGGCACGATCGGTACGGCCAGCACCTTGAGAAAAAGAGCGCCTAAACGCTTGCACCCGCTCTCTATCGCACTGCCTACCTTGAGGTTGGCTTCGTCGATGAATTTCATAGCTCACCTGCTAAAAAGTCCACAGAACGCGCTGCGGGCCATAGGGTTACTTATCTTTCTTCATCTTGTCCTTCAGAGCCTTCAATTCATCGTCAACGCTGTGATCGACTTCGATTTGGCGGATCTCTTTCTCAATGTTTTCCATCTCGCCCGAAATCTCCGTGTGGGCTGCCGCCTCTGCCTCGCTCTCTTCGACTTTCTGCTCAAAGCGTTCAAAGCTGGAAAAGGCATCCTCACCCAACCCGGAAATGCTCTGGGCCAAGCGCTTGCGGGCCTGGGCAGCTTGGTGGCGAGCGACCAACGTGCCCTGCCGGGTCCGCGCTTCTTCGAGCTTGGTCTTTAGCTCGCGTAACTGCTCGCGCAACTGCTCGGCTGTCTGCCGACTCTCCTCCACAGCCGGAGCCAAATCCTCGGCCGCTTTGGCAAACACCGCCTTACGCTCCAGCGCCCGGCGCGCCAGTTCATCCTCGCCCGCTTCTACCGCCCGTTCGGCCTTGCGCTGCCATTCGGCGACCTGGCTTTGCTTGTCGTTGAGCTGACGCTCGAGCCGCTTGTGGTTAGCCACAGCGGTCCCTACCGAAGCTGTGGCCTTGCCGACTGCCTCCTCCATGTCCCGCACCATCTGGCGGATCATCTTGTCCGGCTCTTCGGCCCGGTCGAGCATCTCGTTGATATTGGACTTGAGGATATCGCTTATCCTCGAAAAGGCTCCCTTAGCCATCGTACACCTTCCTTGATTGAGTGAAGCTTATCATGCGTTGTTTCTAACCTGCAAGGACCATGCCAAAATCATTGTCGTATCCATAACTGATTATAGTCCATTATATTACAGGAAAAACATAGATTAAATTATTACTTGTTAATGGCCAGATTCGCCACTTGGCTGGCGTCATTGGCCATTTTCACTCCTTTAGTAACTGATGTTACGCAGTTTTGAGGGTTTGTAGCTGCTCAAAGGCACATCGGAGGGCCTTGAGATAGAGTTGTGATCGCAACGCGAAATGCTTGAGTTGGTGCTTGCTGCGCAGGCTCTCCAAGCGCCCGGCGGCAT
>JAJDVZ010000139.1:0-10521 GCA_022825835.1 Candidatus Latescibacterota bacterium | reverse complement strand
GGCTCTCGTGCAGGAGGGTGGTCAGATAGTCCTGCATCTGTTCGGCTGACCGGTAGCGGCCCATGAGCAGGGTCTCGGCGTACATGCGAATAGACGTGAGTGGGGTGCGCAACTCGTGCGATACATTGGCGACAAATTCGGAGCGCAGGCGGGCTACCTGCACCTCGCGCCCAGCGTCCCGCAGGATCATAAGCCCACCCAAAACCACGGATACGGCCAAAGCGAAGATGCCGCCGCCCACCAGATAGTTGCGCGTGCGGTAGTACCCAGTGGCTGCGGAAGCATCGGTTGCCCAGATCCCCAGCCGGACTCGATCCATCCAGCGGCTGGCCGGCCCGGTCTCGTAGATAGCCTCCCGATGCGCGGCCAGAAAAGCGGCTTCTGCGTCGGCGTCGAACAGGGCAAGGGAAAAATCCCGCTCCGTCAGACCTTCTACTTGCTCCTGCACTAGGGCAGTCAGCTCGGCCCAGTCGAATAGAATGCCCACCGCGCCATCACCTTCAGCCGCGCCCAAGTACATGAGAAAACTCGTTCCATCGTCTCTCACTCCCGATAGATAACCCTGCTCTCGGGCTCTGGCCCATTGATCTTCCACTACGGGACCAAAGCGCATTGAGAAATCAAGGGCCTTCTCGATCAGGGCCAACCGCTCCAGAAGAATGGAACGGTCTTCCATGTCTGCCAGCCGACCTTGGGCCAACGCGCGGACCTCTTGCAAGGCCTGCTGACAGCCCGCGTAGAGGGGATAGCGGCCTTCGAGCAGCGCCTCAGTCCACGCCATCAGACTGGCCTGGGCCTGCTCGGGCGCGGCATAGCGCCCGAGGCGCAAGTGGCTCAAGGTAACAGGATGCGCTCCGTCGGCGTCGAGGACGGGACCGTAGAGGGCCGCCAGCGTCTGGTGCTCTCCCTCGACTGTCGCCATGTCCTTGCCTTTATAGGCACAGCGGGCGAGAGCGTTGAGGGCTTCGGCCTCCTCTGCGGGACTGGCCGCTTCCTTCCAGGCTTGGCGGTAGAGTTGCACGCCGCCCGCCCAGTCTTGGTGGCCGAATTCGAGTTCTGCGGCCTTCTCCATCTGCGCGGCAAAGGCCACAGAGCGCTCCTGCAAGCGCAAGGGCTGCACCGCAGGGTGGATCAGCATCCCCGAGGGATCAACGGCGAAAATTTGCGCAATCTCGGAAAAACCCGCGTACAGGCGCGGGTCCATTGCGCCGTCTTCGCTATATGCGGATAGGAGCTGGGCGCGGCTGTTGACGAAGCGGTCGAAGGCGTCCTGCGCTAGTACGGCCTTGGAGCGCAATTCTTGGCGCACACTGTCGTGGACATCGCGCAGTGAGCGCACGCTCAGAAAGGCCAGCAGGGCGGCTGGCACGAGAATGGACAGGAAATAGAGGACTACCCAGCGAATTCCTAGGCGTGACATGGAATTGGGAATTGGGAATTAGGAATTAGGAATTAGAATTTAGGGAATGGGGATTATCTCTTTCAACTGTATTGTGCGTATGGGTTTGACATCTGTAGGGGAAGCGGCATATAGTTGCGGTCAATAACTATACATTTAATAGCTGATATACTGAGGTTCCGCATCGTCGGGGTCTGTGCGCTATAGATGCTTCGACTCCGCTGCGCTCCGCTCAGCATGACCCCCCAGTACCTGTCATGCTGAGCAAAGCGAAGCATCTTATACCTAGAGCGCCTATGAGTAAATCAGTGATATGGGACCCACACAGCCATGAAATGCGACTCCATCGTGCAAAAAATTTTCGTCGGCTTGGCGCTGAGTCTGGCACCTGTTGAGGCTCAGCAGGGCTACCAGCTAAGCGGCGACGAGGTGGTGGTCGATCGGGCGCAGCACTGGCGACAGTGGACCATACCCGCCCATCTAGCGCACATCGACGAGGCTGGGTCCGTGCGGACGCGCCAGTTGCGGACGGTGTACAACGTCCTCGAAGATCGCACGCTAAGACGGCCGATAACCATTAACACGGACGACCCGCGCATTGGCACGATCGACAGCACTATGCAGTTCGATGTGTTTGGCGAGCCGATCCGCAACACGCTCAACGAACTGGTCTTCGACTACTGGGTGCGGCCGGGGATTAGCCGGGTGGGATCCAATCCGCAGTTAGCGGAGCATATTCTCGACGGCGATCCGACCACGTTCTGGGAGCCGGATCCGCGCGACCCCATCGAGCGGTGGTGGATTGAGGTCGATCTGGGGCGGGCCGTGCCCGTGGAGCGGCTCAAACTCCAGTTCGTCGCCGAAGAACTCGGCGATCCCTTTTTGCAGTTTATCATGCTGTTGTCGCGTCGGCAGAGTGCGCTGTTGCACGAGCCGAATAGCCGCATTGGCTTCCAACTGTTCATTCCGCAGGACGCGCCCAGTACCACGCAGCGCGAATACATTTTTGAAAGCGAACATACCAGTCCTGAACTACCCCCAACTTCCGGCGTGGTGAGCGATCGGCTGCTGATCGAAGCGAGAAAGCCCTCGCCCGAGTGGACGGGTAAGAGCATTGAGACCATCCGCATTGTGATCACGGATACGCGGGGGGGAAGGGCCGAACAGATTACCGAGGAGGCATGGGAAGGGTTGTCGGCCGACGAGCGGGGGGATGTGGTTTATTTTGCGCGGGACGTGGCCGGGCGCGAGGAGCCGGTGGACGAGGCGACCTATCAGGCTTTGGCTGAAGAGCGGCAGGGGCGGCGGGATTACTATCGCCGGGAATTGCCGCGTCTGGCCGAGGTCGAGGCTTGGGGGTGGGGCGACAACATCGGCATCAACTTGGTCAAAAACGGTGGCTCGCTCGCGCTGACCACGCCGGGCAAGAATCCGCTGACGGCATTTGACGGGGACGATGCGACCGCTTACTCCCACCAAACCCGCAATCCCCTCAATCCCGGCGGCAACGTGCTGACCGTCGATATTGGCGGTGCAGTGTGGTTGGAGCAGGTGCGCCTTACGGGATCGGGTATGCGCGGCTATATCATGCGGGCTTCTGCTGGCGGACGCGATGTCCGCGGTGGCCTCAAATGGCAGCGCATCAGTCCACCGGAGCGCGAGTACAGCGTGGCCGCAGCGCTGCCGCGCGGCGACTCGGGCCGCTTCAGTTCGATCGTCGATCCCCAAGATCCTCCGCTCAAGGTCCGGCTCCTCGACTTGATCGTTTTTGCCCATTTCCCCCCGGGTTTTGTCGGCGGCCGTTCCGAGAGTGGAGCTGGGCAGGGGATTTTGGTCAATGCCTTCTGGTCGTCGATCACCGAGATCATGCTGTTTTCCAGTCGTCCGCCGGCCGAGGTGGTGTTGGAATCGGACTTGATCGAGTTGCCGGGACTGGTGGCTCTCGGGGCGGTCCACTGGGACGCCGACACGCCGCTGGGCACGGACGTGGAAATCCGCACGCGCACTGGCGACCAACTGTTGCAGCAAATCCGCTACTTTGACAAAACCGGCAATGAGAAGACCTCGGACGAATACAGAACGTTGGCCGGCTTTCTCAAGGGACCTTCGGATACCACGGTGGTCGTTGGTCCGGGGTGGAGCGCTTGGAGCCAGCAATACCGGCAGCCGGGGGAGTTGGCGAGTTCGCCGAGTCTGCGGCGCTTTATGCAGCTTCAGGTGCGGCTCAAAAATGACGGTGGCCAGCATGTGCCAGCGCTGCATCGCATTTCAGTGGGCCTTCATCAGCCGGTGGTGCAGCAGTTGCGCGCCGAGGTGTGGCCGACGGCAGTGGAAGCGGGCGTACTCGATACGTTTGCTCTCTTTGTGCAGCCCGACTTTTTAGCGCAGCCAGCCAATATGCGCAGCTTGGGTTTTGACGAAGTGCGGGTGCGCGCCGAGCCGGGGCTGGACCTGCGGCTGGTCGATGTGGCCTTGGGCACGGAAGCGGAGTTGGCGTCCGAGGCCCCGTTCCAGCGTTTTGTGCGGGGTGCTGACGGATGGCTGCTCGACGCGCAGGGGGCCGAGTTGGTCGTACACGCCGAAGGCGATTCGCTGTGGTTGCGTTTTCCCCAGACCGTGCAGGGCACGTCTTCCGAAATCCTCGTGCCGGTGTACTACCGTGCAGTGGCTCCCGGCGACGAGGTGCCCACCGGGCTGGATCGCAATTTGTTGACCTTTACTTCGTACAGTCTGCTGCCCGAGGCCGAACAGGGCGCAGTGCGCTATTTCCGGCGGGAGGAGAGCGGTCGTCTGGTTGAGGTGGACGCGGCGGCCTATGAGGATTTGGCCGCAGTCGAGCAGGGGCCGGTGCGCTACTTCCGCAAGGTCGTTGGTTTGGGCGATCAGGTGCCTTTTGATGCGGTGGGCGACAGCCTCGACCGGATTCGCTACAACGGACTGGGGGCGCAGCGAGGCTGGGTGGTTGACCGGGGCCGATTGGTGCGGCTGCGCTTTGCCTCGCGGGTGTATTTGCAGGGGACGCGGTTGGCGGTTGCGGTGCGGCAGAGCGAGCCTCCGACCGCTTGGCAGGCGGCTGACGGCGGCGATGTAACTGGGCTGAGTCCGGCGAAGAGCTTGGCCATTCGTGCACAAGGAGCCGACGCGGCCATTGCCCAAGTGGCGATTGCGCCGAATCCTTTTACGCCCAACGGCGATGGGGTCAACGAGGTGGCTGAGATCGATTTTTCCTTGTTCCGGGTGCAGGCGGAGCGGTCGTTGGCAGTGCGGATCTATACGCTGGCGGGTCGTCAAGTGAGGCAGTTGGAGGCGTTGGCCACAGGCGGGCAGCAGCGGTTTGTCTGGGATGGACGGGACGAAGATGGGCGGGTCGTGGTGCCGGGCTTGTATTTGTGCAAGATTGAGGTGGACGCGGATGCTACGGCCTTTGGCGGACAGACCCGAGTTCACCTCATCGCCGTGGCTTATTAATTGAGAATTAGGAATTGGGGGTTGGGGAATTCTTAATTCTCAATTCTCGATTCTCAATTCCTATATATTACGGTAAATACTCTCTGCTAACGAACTTCCCCTACTAGGCGAATAATAGCGATGAATGTTGCTGATCTTCTCAAGCGCGAGGAAGGTAAGACGCTGGAATTTAAGCGGGACGTGTCTTCGCCTAAAAACCTGCTGAAAACCCTAGTGGCTTTTGCCAACACCGCGGGAGGGCGGGTAATCGTTGGCGTGGACGATAGGGTTCGCTTGCCAGTGGGGATAGAGAATCCGCTCGATGAAGAGGAACGGCTTTGCAGTCTGATCGCCGACTCTATCCGACCGCGCTTGGTTCCGAACGTTGAGATGACGACGGTTGGTGGCAAAACCCTGCTCGTGGTAGAAGTGTTTCTGAGTGGGTCCCGGCCGCACTGGTTGCAGGCCGAAGGCCCCGAGCGCGGGGCCTATGTCCGCTTAGGCTCCACCAATCGGCTGGCTGACCGGGAACTGCTCGCCGAGTTGAGACGCTCGGTGGAAGGCGTTGCTTTTGACGAGCTGCCGATGCCCGAACTGTCGATTGCCGATTTGGACTTGGCGGTGCTGAAGGAGCTATTCCACGATCAGCGCGACCTCGGCGAAAGAGATCTGTTCACCCTGAGATTGCTGACTAACGAGCAGGGGCGACGGGTGCCGACTCAGGGGGCGGTTTTGCTCGTCGGCAAAGAGCGGGAAAGACATTTTCCCGACGCTTGGGTGCAATGCGGACGCTTTATCGGGTGGGATAAAGCGGATATTTTCGATCACATCGAACTGCACGACCCACTGCCGCAGGCGGTCGAAAGCATCCTATTGTTTCTCAAAAAACACGCCATGCGCGGGGCCGACTTTTCCGCAATCCGGCGCAAAGACCAATGGAGCATTCCCCTTGGGATTTTGCGCGAGGTGGTAATTAACGCGCTGGTTCACGCCGATTATTCGCAGAAGGGGGGACCCATTCGGGTGGCTTTTTTTGACGACCGCATTGAGGTCGAAAATCCCGGCATCCTCCTGCCGGGTTTGACCCTCGACGATATTCGTCAGGGCCTCTCAAAAATTCGCAACCACGTCATTGCACGGGTCTTTCGCGAACTGAACCTGATTGAACACTGGGGAAGCGGCATCCCCCGTATATTCCGCGAGGCCGAAAAACTGGGGCTGCCGGAGCTACAGATTGCGGAAATCGGTATGCGGATGCGCGTTACCGTGCCGTTGCCTGATCACATCGTCGCTCTGAAGGCTACCGAACAAGCTACCGAACAAGCTACCGAACAAGCTACCGAACAAGTAAGACGCATCCTTAACTGCCTCAGAAGTAAACCCTTGAGTGTCCGCGAGGCTATGGATGTCCTTGGATTGCACCATCGCCCAACGTTTCTCTATAACTATCTGAATCCAGTCTTAGATACCGGCCTCGTTGAAAGGACGCAGCCCGAGTCGCCGAGGAGCCCCAATCAGAAGTACCGCCTAACCGCAAAGGGAAAGATGGCACTTTCCCATAGCGACTCAGCCGGAGCTTAATTGCTGTTGAAATCAATGTTCGGAATGTGCGGCTTCTTCCTGTTCGGCCTTGCGGTCGTCGGCGACAGTGCCGCTCAGGTTGAGTACGGCAATCGGCTGGGATTGCAGCAGGGGGCGGAAGCTCGGCTGATGACCTTGAGTCCGGAGGTGTATCTGGCTGCGCTGGACCCGGCCGTGCGGCGCTGGTACGTTCCGCAGGAACTATACGAAGAATACCGCTGGCGGCAGTGGCAGTACACCAACCGGGCGCGGCTGCCGTACCGGCGCTACGTGGAGGTTGATCTGCAGGGGGATTACTTCTACGACTTGTATGGGAATTACCTGACCCAGGGGTGGTTGGTGTTCAACACCGCGCAGACGCGGCCCCAAGAGGCGGGCAGCACTCTGTTCAAGACGAATGTGTTCGATCGGTGGTTTAATCAGTTGGTGATTGCCGGAGACGGGAAGGGTCAGTACCACTACGCGCTGACGGTGAGCAACAATCTGCGCACGACTCTGACCCAGCTGGCCTTTTCCAAGCCGCGCTTGAACGGATTCCAACTGGACTTGGCCACGGACAAGTATCAAATGACCTTCCTGCATTCGCTGATTTCGGGGCCTAGGGCCGTCCAAGAGACGGAGCGGGCTTTTACGGACGCCACGTCTTTGGCGGGAGGTCGTTTTGCGGCGCAAGTGGGCGATTTCGTCGAGGTGGGGTTGCACGCGGTCAGTGCCCACCAGACCAATAGTGTGGCGGATGAGCTCGTGGAGACTTTGCACAAAGGAGCGCTGACCAACGAACAGAACCAGACGGTTGGGCAGATCGAGATTCTATTGAAGGACGACTCGCCGGAAGACGGCCGCGGCGGTGCGGCCTTTTTCCCGGACGCCTCGGACGTGATCATTACCTATCGCGACGGCACGGTGGAGCAGGGCCGGGACATCCGCTTTGGTCCGGTGATTGAGGGAGGATTGGAGCGGCGGGGTTTTCTCAGCGCGGACGGCGACGAGCAAATCAGCCTGCTCTACGACTTTGACAGTGCGTCGTTTGTCAACCGGGCTGCGGCCGACAAGTCGGAGATCGTCGCAGTGGAATTCCGGCTGGTGTTGGCCAATGACTATCAGGTCTGGATGAGTTCTGATCGCCAGTTGGGGCTGCTCGACCCGGGCGAGGGGGTGCGCGGCTTGGGCGAGGAGGGATTTACCCGGCTCGACGTTGCGCCGACGGAAAATCCCTTTTTTATGTTGGTGTCTCAGGCGGCGGGCAATGTGCAGGACATTTCCAATTTAGGCGTGGTCAGATTTGCCTACGGTTTGCCCACCGCTACCACCGTGGGCGGCGGTACGCTTCGGGTGGAGGACTTGCTCGGGTTCGACGTGTATGGCGAATACGACTTGAGTTGGAGTTGGCGTCAATACCCCAACGTCGCCGAGGAAACCCACACGGCCTCGGCCGGGATTAAAGGTCAACCCAGTGCGCCGGCTTGGATGGTCAATGTGCGGAAAGGCTGGGAACCATTCACGTTGTTCGGCGAGGTGTATTCCATTGATCCGCGCTACAACACTCAGGCTTTTGTCACTACTACTACTGGACTCGACTACGCCCGCCAAGGCAACCGCTTTGATCTGGTCGAAGACAACGACGACCAAGACCGCTTCCCCGATGCCTTCCGCGCCGATTTTCTGGTTGACGATCGGCAGGTCTTTCCCGGTTGGGATCTAAACAACGACTTAGTGCCCGATTTCAACCAGAACGACAATCGCGTCAAGGCCAATAACATTCCCGATTACCAAGAGCCTTTTCTGCGCTTCCAAGTGGACCGGCCTGAGTTCCTCTTTGGCGTAGATATGAACCACAACTTCTGGGTTGACCTGTACGAAAATGACACCGAGCCGGATTATCCCTATCGCCGCGATCAGGCCGGCTTCAATGTCTATGGTGGGGTGGGGCTAGGTCGGCACTGGCAGCTCAAAGTCGGGGCGTTGCGCGAGGTGCAGATCTCGGCCGACCGCAAAAATAACAGCACGTACGTGCAGGTGGGCTACGAGCGGGTGTGGCCGCGCTGGGGGCGAGTGCGGCTGTTTGAGATGAGCCAGTTGGTCGTGGATGACATTCCCAATCCGCTCTTGCAGTGGCGGCCGGACAACACCTTGCGGGGCGGGCAGTTGGTGCATCTTGACGATCCGCTGTTGGCGCGGGATACGTGGGTCAATCAGTTGTTTGTCGGCCACATTCTGACCGGCGAAAAAATCCAAGTGATGAGCAAGCTCAACTGGGTGCTTTTCCGGCAGTTGATGAACGCGAAGCAGCGCCGACAGCACGACTTGGCTCCGTCGGACTTTTTCTTTGGCTTGATCAACAAGGCGAGCTACCGCTACGCTTGGCGGGGCGTGACCGTGGAGCCGCGTTGGAAGAGCGAGTGGGTGCAACAGAGTCGATCGCTGTTTGATCAGGAGAAGCAGACGACGCTGCTAGAGTTGGTTTAGGTGTTGTTGGAGACTCAGCTTTTGTCTGCGACTAGGGCGCAGGCTGGGGTGGAGTACGCCTTTTTCAACGATTTAGATCGAGATAGCGAGGACTTCAACTCGCTGAGTTGGGCTTTCCAGTTGGCGACGGAGTCGGCCTATCTGGGGTATCGGATTCAAGCTCTGGCTGGCTTTGTGGTGGAACGCAAGGATTTTGCCGAGGCCGAGACTCTCACCGCTACTCAGAGTTTTGTCACGCTCTACGCTGGGTTGCAGTAGGGGCGGTTCGCGAACCGCCCCTACAAGGCGGCGGAACGATGATCCGTTTTTAGCGCGCCCCTTCCTCCCACGACGGCAAGCTCAAACCGTCCTGATCCCAGACAATTTCGCCAGCTCGCAAGGTCATGCAACCCTCTATTTTCTGGCTGCCCTGCAAGGTGCTGCGGGTGGCATCGACAAAGCCAAAGCGGCCTTCGTGCACGGCCAGCACTGCCACGTCGGCTTCAGCGCCTACGCTCAGGTGGCCCAATTCGGGCCGGCGGATGACTTCGGCGGGGCGCTGCGTCGAGCGGTAGATGACCTCTTGCAGCGGCATTCCCAAGGCCAGCATTTTCGACATGGTGATATTCATGGTGGCGTTGGGCAGCAGGCGGCTGCGGCGGTGCAGATCCGTGCTGATGGTATCGGGCGGGAAGCCCTGGGCCATGGCTGGCACGGCAATGTGGAAGCGGAAGGAGGCGTTGCCGTGGCCCAAGTCGAAGATCACGCCGCGCTCGCGGGCCTGCCAGACAAAGTCGAAAATGCGGTCCTCGTCGTCGAGCATGGGCGTGCGCATGGAGTAGCAGTGGGTGTGGATGTCGCCGGGGCTGTAGCGGTCGAGCAACTCAGGGTACGTGCGGGTGGGTTTGGGCGAGAAATCGACCATGACAATGCTGCCGGCCCGCCGCGCTGCCTCAATAGCCCCGCCGGTTGATTCCCACCCCGGCCCGCCAAAATGAGCCGACTTGACCCCGACGATGTGCTCGGGGTAGCGCTCGACCGCGGCGGCGCAGGGGATGGGATCCATATCGGTGGTGTCTTGCTCAGGCGGGCCGGTCATGCCAGCGCCGACGATGTTGACAAAGGCGAGGACGCGGGTGATGGACTGGTCCATGATGGTCTCTTTGAAATCCGCAATATCCTTGTACCCAGCGCCGCCCGTATCGACGCAGGTGGTGACTCCGTGCGGCAGGTTATGGGGGTCGGGGAAGAGCCAAGCGTTAAAGCCGCCGTACACGTGCAGGTGGATGTCGATGAGGCCGGGGGTGACGTAGAGGCCACCGATATCGGCTTGTCGCTCTGCAGTGCCGGGCAACTGCGGCCCCACAGCGGCAATTTTGCCGTCTTTGACGGCGAGGTCGGACGGGCCGTCGATGTTGTTTTTGGGGTCGATGAGGTGGCCGTTTTTGAGCAGGACGTCGTAGTGGGGCATGGTGCTCCTTTTTGAATTACGAATTAGGAATTAGGAATTAGTAACTGATGTTACGCAGTTTTGAGGGTTTGTAGCTGCTCAAAGGCACATCGGAGGGCCTTGAGATAGAGTTGTGATCGCAACGCGAAATGCTTGAGTTGGTGCTTGCTGCGCAGGCTCTCCAAGCGCCCGGCGGCAT
>JAJDVZ010000021.1:0-8511 GCA_022825835.1 Candidatus Latescibacterota bacterium | reverse complement strand
GATGAGTCCGCTGATAGGGCCTGCCAGTATATCTGGCAATTGAGGCCGCAGGAGCGATTGCAAAAAGCGGGCGTCTACGCTGATAATTTCTGGCTGAACTCATAAACCTTGTGTAAACGAACTTTTTGGCACCTACTTAGTAGTGCTTCACCGCTTCCTATGCGGTGTGCTACAACTATTTAAACACCTATAGAGGTGCGTGATGTTACCTATGCAGTAAATTTTTACTGCGACAAAAGGATGGTGGCTAGATACCCGAAGGATTGGATGGTCGAAGAGGGATGTTCGGAATTAGATGTAGAATTCAACTCATGCTGCGGACGATCGTGATGATAGCGGCTCCATGTTGTTCTATGGTTGAAGGCCCGACTCCCTTGATATTACCCAATTGATGCAGGTCTGTCGGCTGCTGCGTGGCAATCAGGCTGATTGTCTCGTCCTTGAGGATGGTGTAAGCTGGAAGGTTGTGACGTTTGGCCTCGCGTTGGCGGTACTTTCTCAGATTTTCGACGATAGTTTCTGGACGAGTCGGCTTGGGATTAGAGTCGCTTTTAGCGTCTCTTCCGATTGCGTTATTGAGTTTTCCTGCGACGCTCTCGGCGTCGCCTTCGGCTATGTCGATAGTAATCAGATGCTCTATATAGCCATTGACGACTGTGTGGACCAGCCAAAATCTGCCATTGGTGAGCACCGCTATTCCTCCTTCTAGGTAGGAAGCGTACTTATCTAGCTGTGCCTTGTAGTCAGGATCATAATCGCGATCCAGCCGTTTAGCTTCGACGAATATCTTGGGAACTTCTTTTTTAATCAGAGCAAAATCCACTGCTATGGGTCGCTTACTAGCCGGCTTAAACTCTTTAATTACTTGGCTAGGATCATAGACATCCCAACCTAGGCCGCGAAGCATTGGCTCTATCAAGTATTGGCTAGTGTTCGATTCATGATTCTCGCACGCCTTGGAGTACTCTCGCATGTTTTTTCTTACGAGGTTGACTGCTTTGACAGCCGGCGGTAGAGCCTCTCCCGCTTCGGGATGCGGCTGCCGGTTCCAGCCCCTATCGTCATTTTGAGGCTGTCTGTGATCGCCCGGTTGGGTCCTTTGGGATGATTGATTCTTTTGGGCGCAGCTACGGCAGACAGGGTATTTGGCTGGCTTGTAAACTCCCAAGCAGTTCGGGCACTCGTCGATGACGCGCTTTGGGGAGGCTTTATAGTGCTCGTAGCAAAATGGATGATCGGGTCGGCTGGTGTGCTCGTTGCAGTCTTGATGGGCACAGATTGGGGTAGCCGCGGTCAGGTTGTTGTTCATTTGGAGATTTCTTTTTCTTAAATCGTCATATACCGAAGATTGCTTGGGTTTGATTGTTTTCAAAAAGTGTCCCAGAGGGCAATCCCAATATAATTTGCGGTCAATATCTACACTAATTAACGCCCATAGCGCACCCCCCAGAAAAAACCCGGCCACGCGAAAAGCCCATCTTCCCACTCCTTCTCGTAGCGGCTGCCCGACTCAATCAGCCGCAGATGGCCATCGGTCCACAACTGGTTCAGGGAGACGCCGCCAAACAGCGCCAGACGGCTGTGCAGAGAGACCCCCGTTTCAAGTTTGATCCGCGCCAGATAGTTGTCTCTGGCCAAGCGGTCTAGACCAAAGTCCACTGCGGGTGGCCAAAACCCAATGCCCGCCCTGTAATCGTCATTGAGGGCGCGGCTAATCCGGTAGCTGTGTACATCGAGGCCGAGAAAAAACCGCTCCCCGCGCTTCTGCACACCACCCCCCACGCCCACGGCCCAGCGCCGCTGGCCACCCTCGTCGGTAAAGCCAGTGGTAAAAGCGGTATAAAACGAGCGGCTACCCGAAGCGATAGTGAACATGGTAAAGCCGATTTCGTCGCGCCAAGTGCTGAGATTGAAAAGCCCGCTGCGCGAGTAGTTGATCAACCCGATGGGCAGGCCACCCTCGATGTGGCCGGAAAGATTGACCAAGCCCACCTGCCAACCCTTGACCTCGCTCGCCACGTTCAATAATCCAACCTGACCGCCCTTGACCTCGCCAACGAAATTGGTAACTCCGGCCACTTGCCAACCGCGAATTTTGCCGACGATATTGGTCGTTTGCGCCACCTGCCAGCCGCGCACCTGAGAGGCGATGTTGAGCAAGCCCACCTGACCGCCCTGCAACGGCCCCATCGCCCAGTTGACGCCCACCACGGATGCCTGCCAGCCATCGACCTCTTTGAGCGCCAAGTTGCCCAACCCGCCAATCTGGCTGCCCGTCCGCCCACGCGCTTGGTTGACCAGCCAAGCGAACTGGACGCCGCGAAACGCCTCGTCCTGCGTATTGGTCAACAGCCCCAGCGACAAGGTGTAACCCTCGCGGGTGGCGACCTCGATCTGGCGTCCCAAGGTAAACCTGCGCCCCGAGCCGCCGCGTAGCTTAGTGTCCTCTGGGGTCAAGGCGCGAAAGTCGCCGGTACTCACCTTGGCGAACTCCCCCTCGGCCAAAACCAATTCGGCCAAGCGCCAGCCCTCGTCCCACGTTTCCAAAAACAGGGTATAATCCCCCGGCACCAATCCCAACTCAACCTCCCGCCCGGGTGATTTGTTCAGTTCGGCAACGAGGCGCTGCTGGCCATTGTGGATAGAGACCCGGCCAGCGAGGGCCTCGTCCAGCGACAGGCCCGCGGCGTTGCGGCGCACCTCGGTCATCACTACGCCGCCGGTGCCGCGCATCTGGCCATCATAGGCTGGGTGCTGAGTGCCTCCCACAGTCCCAATAGTCCGCGCCCGCGTCTCGTCGAATGCGAACTGGTACGCCTCGTGCAGGGTCACCCGGCCATCGCCGGTAACGTCGGCTGCGCCGCGCATCCCGGAAATTAGATAGTGAGTAAAAAAGGACGCCTCGATCAGGTCTGACTCCTGCGCTGCCTCGTCGGCCGAACTCGACGTGAGAAAGGCATACCCCCGCATGTCAAAGGACTCATCGACCAAAAAGGGCGGCTTGGGCTTGCCGCCCTTGATGCGGGTTATGCTCCCGGAGTTACAGGCGTCGAGGACGGCTATGCGAACGGCCGCGTTAGCCGTCTTCAGCGAGTCGAGCAACTGCTGATAGCCGAGGTGGTCGCCAGCCAGCAGCAAACCCTCTTCGTCGGCGTGGCCCGAGTAGTACAGCAGCACCTCCAAGCGGTCCTCCCGCCGACTGGCCGCCTTTACCCGTCGGCCTAGATCGGCCAACCCCCTTTCAAAAGCGGCCAAGTCTGGGTCGCGTAGCAGCAACACATCGGCCGGGTCCAGCCCCCCCATCTCCTGCAACACCTCGACGAATTGTTCCGCATCCGAGACTGCGTAGCGCAGCAATTCGCGATCCACCCCGCCGTTGTTGGCCCCCGCTGCCAGTATCAACCGGCGCACTTCGGCCTCCACCGGCAGGGACAGACCCGCCGCAGCGACGACGATCAGCAGGACGCGCACCAAAGACATGGGCACAACTTCTCGCAGGGTTAAGGCTGACTAGGTTTCTTTACAGTAAATCGGAATAGGCGAACGTCATCCCCCAACGCCACATCGTCGTCAGCCAGTTTGGCCTTAATCGCTGCCAAGCCAAATCGACGATCAGCCGCCACTAAGTAAAACCGCTCCCACCGCGGCGCGTCGTCCAGTTCGTAGGCAACGTCGAGAGTATCTTGCGCCGCCAGCGGCACGGCCTCGGCTCCAGTTGCGGGCAGGTGCTGAGTTACAGTACCGCGCCCATCGACGGACAGGATCGCCCCGTACTGCAAGCCACCCGAGCGGTAGGCAAGCTGCACCAAGTCCCCGCTTCGGGCCAAGGCTCCGTCCTGCAGACGCTCCGCACCACTAGCCAGCTTGCGGAAAACCAGCAAACGCGGCTCCTGCTCGCTGCCCTTGATGCGCGTCGCAGGTGCTTCCGAAGTCTCTTGGTCATCAAGGAGAGTGGGCACCGCCACCACCGCCAGGATCAGGGCCACGGCCGGCACGGCCCAAAGGCGATACCCACTCCACGTTCGTTGGACGCGCCGGCCCTGCGCCCGCTTGAGTTTTAGCTCGATCTGACCGCGCATCCATTCGGGTGGGTAGCGCCGATGCAATTCCTCGTTGGAGCGCTCTAGGGCCGCTAGCCGCTGTGCGAGATCTGGATCGCCCGCCAACCGACGGTCCAAAGCCGCCAACTCGTCGTCAGTTCCCTCGCGCAGCAAATAGCGCTCTAGCTGGTAGTCGCTTATGGGGTGCTTGTCTTGCTGGTTCATAGCTTCTCCATCTCTTGCAGCGATGCTCGCAGGCCGAGCAGCCGCTTGCGCACGCCGGACACGGACATGCCCACTTCCCTGGCGACCTCCTCCAAGGTCATGCCATCTACGTAGTACAAGACGGCCATCGTGCGCGTTGACTCGCGCTGCTGGCCAAAGAGCTTGGCGAGTACGACGCGCGCATCTATCTGGCCCTCGGCGTCCTCCCAGCAGGCTATCTGCTCCAATAGCGTCGAGTCGGCCGTGGTCTTCCGCCGCTTAGTGTCGCGAATGCGATTGAGGCAGAGGTTAGTGGCCATGCGATAGAGCAGGCTGGAGGGCGCGTCATCCCGCAGACGGTCGCGCCGCGTCAACAGCCGCACAAAGACATCCTGAGTGGCGTCGAGCGCCTGGTCTTCGTCGCGCAAAAGCTGCCGACAACGACGCATGACCATCGGCCCGTAGCGACGGTACAGTATATCTACGTCCATGTATTCCCTGGCGATGTTACTACTTAAACACCTATGATGGCGCAGAGTGTTACTTCTGCGTCCAAAAATTATGTCCCGATGTATTCAATTTACAAGATGCTTCATCAACCTAATGGGGTCGTGCTCTCTGCTGGCGTTGGCTCGACAACCTCCGTTTGCGCCACCACCTGCGCGACCGAACCCGCACCAGCCGGATTAGCCGCCCGCACCTCAAACGCATACGGCACACCGTTTGCTAGCCCTTCGACCATCTGCCCCCACGCCGCTGCACCCCCGGCCACCGGCTCCCACGCCGACCACGCACCCCACACCGGACGACCGCGCCATTCATACCGCGTGATCTCCGGCCCCTCACTCGCTGCCGCCGACCATTCCAATGCCACCCAGCCATCGCCCGCCACCGCCTGCAACCGCTCCGGCGCAAGAATGCGACCCGGCGTAGCTATGCCCCACGCGGCACCGCTGGCTCCGCCTTCATTGACCGCCCGCACCGCCACCGCATACGCATGCCCATGCTGCAACCCGCCGACGGAAAACGAAGCAGACGCTCCCGTAGCGAACCCTTGGGCTGACGGTTCGACCGCAGCCGCAGCCGAGCCGTCGAAGCCCGCCACCACCGGCGCAGCTACGCCCGTCGACGTCCAATCCAACAGCCGATTTTCCCCTTCGTAGAGTTGGTATTCATAGCCGGTCACATCAGACGCCGACTGGTCCACCAACACGTGCAGCCGACCCGACGTCGCTATCGCCGACCACGCGCCAGCATACACCGATACCTCCGGCACATCGGGCACTCGCGCTAGCTCCGGCGATGGGGGGCGTTTGCTCGCGCTGAACACGTCGCGCAGGTGATGGACCACCCCGCGCACGGCCCAACTCACCACGCCTTTGTAGAAGTCGATCATCGCCCACACCATCCGCCCCACATACTCGGCTTGGGTGGTGGAGCGCATTTGTTCGGGCGCGGCGATCTCGGGCATGGGGTCGGCCTCGGCTACATCGACCACCTGCACCCGCACCGGGTAGGGGGTGGCCAAGGCGGGTGGACCGGGCGCGGTGGCGACTACGGTTACTTGATAGTCGTTGTCGGTGGGGGGAACATCGGCGGGTTGTTCGTAGTCGGGGATAGCCCGAAATAACAGCGTCATCGTCTGGTGTTCGGCGTCGGTGGTGAAGGTAAATGCCTCGGCATCGCGTCCGGCCAGCGACCAGATAATGGAATCGCCTTGGGCATGGCGGGCGGTGTAGGTGGCGACGGGCTCGGAGCCGTTTTCGGCAAATGAGACGCTCTCAAGGCCGGTGATCCTCGGCGGGTTATTCATGGCCGGGTCTTCGGCTGCGAGTGCGGCTCCGGCGGCGAGCAAGCTGGGCAGCACCAGCCAGAGCAAGCGCCTTTTCTTCCTTTTCATGGTTGGTCTTCCTTGTGGTAGGGGCTGGCCTTCGACGGAGAAAGCCAGCCCCCGGGGGTTACATACGTGAATGTCAGACGTTCAGTTGGTAGCGAGTAGGAGTCGGGATCGCCATCCGTATCGCGCACCGTCCATGTTATCCCATATAGGCTTAGGGCGCTCGGCGAGCCACGGGCCGACGAGGACGTGCCCGAATTCAGTCGAGCGCCGTGGTGCCATCGCCACCCGCCTTTTCACCTTGATGGTCAGGCTTTCCGAATCCGTGCCATAAGCGTTGCTGGCATTGATCGACGCCGAAAACGTGCCCGGACTACTCGGAGCAGCCCCGGCAAAGCCGCGGCTGCCCGAGGCTTTCGCCCACGACGGCGGCGACACCTTGTAGGTAATCGGCGACGTGCCACTAGTCGCGGCTGGAAACGTGAACGAGCAATACTCACCCACGTAACAGGTGATGCTGCTGACCGATGCCAGCACCGGCGCAACCCCGGCCACCGGACGCTTTTTCACGTTAATCGTCAGGCTTTCGGAGTCCGTGCCGTAGGCGTTGCTGGCATTCAGCGACGCCGAAAACGTGCCCGGACTGCTGGGAGCTGTACCAGAAAAGCTGCGGCCCGAAGCCTTCGCCCACGACGGAGCCGACACTTTGTACGTAATCGGCGAAGTCCCCTTACTCGCGGCCGAAAACGTGAACGAGCAATACTCACCCACATAGCAGGTGATGCTGCTGACCGACGCCAACACCGGCCGATGCCCACGCTTTTTCACGTTGATCGTCAGGCTTTCCGAATCCGTGCCGTAGGAATTGCTGGCATTCAGCGACGCGGAAAACGTGCCCGGACTACTCGGCGCAGTGCCGGAAAAGCTGCGGCCCGAAGCCTTCGCCCACGACGGAGCCGACACCTTATACGTGATCGGGGCCGTACCCTTACTGGCCGTCGGAAACGTAAACGAACAATACTCGCCCACGTAACAAGTGATACTGCTGACCGACGGCAACACCGGGGCGACCCCGACCACCGGACGCCTTTTTATGTTGATCGTCACGCTTTCGGAATCCGCACCATAGGAATTACTGGCATTCAGCGACGCCGAAGCCGTGCCCGGACTGCTCGGAGCCGTGCCAGAAAAGCTGCGACCGGACGCTTTCGCCCACGACGGCGGCGACACCTTATACGTGATCGGGGCCGTGCCACGGACCGCTGTCGGAAACGTAAACGAGCAATACTCACCCAGGTAACAGGTAAGCGGACCAACCGCAGCCAACACCGGCACAACCCCGATCACCGGACGCCTTTTTATGTTAATAGTCACGCTTTCGGAATCCGCACCGTAGGAGTTACTGGCATTCAGCGACGCCGAAGCCGTGCCCGGACTACTCGGAGCCGTGCCAGAAAAACTGCGGCCGGAGGCTTTCGCCCACGACGGCGGCGACACCTTATACGTGATCGGGGCCGTGCCACGGACCGCCGTCGGAAACGTAAACGAGCAATACTCACCTACGTAGCAGGTAAGCGGACCAACCGCAGCCAACACCGGGGCAACACCCGACTCGTCGGTCGTAAAGGCCGTGGTGGTTATCGGCCCCGCGCCGCTGGAACCAACCGCCCACACATCCACCGAGTAGCGGCGACCCGATTGGAGCGAGGAAAAGGAGGCGCTGGTGGATGTCGTGGGCTGGATGGTGCCGCCATCGAGCCGGTAGCGGTAGGAATGCACCTTGGCTTCAAGGGCGTTGCTAGGCGGGTTCCAGCTTGCTTGGCCGCTGGTTAGCCCGGTGGAACGGCTCGCAAGATCGCGCACGGCCAGCGGGTGGGGCACGACGCCGTCGTTGTCGCGCAGGGTCACCGTCGCTTGGCGCGTCGTACCAACCGCCACCACGCCCGCCGGTAATGTCCCAAACGACAGTGACACCCTCTCGTCGTCGCTATCGACATCTTCATGGGCCGTGATCGTAAATGACTGCGCCGTTTCATTCGCGGCAAACACCACCGCCCCCGCGCTCAGCCCCGCCACCGTGTAATCACCCGTTTCCGTGCCCGCATCCGCCGTTACCACCACCGGAATGCGCACCGGCTGCGACGACGATGGCGACAGCCCCACCGCAATCGAGACGCCCGCGCCGCCCTCCTGTGCCGCATAGGCAGCCGATCCAAACGACACCGCCAGCGTCGAGGTGCCCTCCGGCGTGGCCGTCGCCGAAGCGGCTAAGCCCGCACCCACGCCGTTGACCGCCCGTACCATGAACTCGTACTCGGTGCCATTGAGCAGACCCACGACCGTCGTATCCCGCGCACTACCACCACCCGCCACCGCCGACCAACCCGGCCAACCATGTCCCGAATTAGCCACCCGACCCTGCATCTCATA
>JAJDVZ010000062.1:0-36832 GCA_022825835.1 Candidatus Latescibacterota bacterium | reverse complement strand
ATCACAGGCTCTTCCAACTTTTAAAGCATCCGCAAATGTTGAATAATAGTTAAATGCATCCAGCATTAAATCCATCTTTCCTCCGACTCGATCGGCCACAGCGTATATCAAGTTTATATGATCCTGAATGTTAGGTCTGGGGAATGGATGGATCTTAAACCCTTTATAACCTATTTCTAAGCATTGTTCAGCAAAATCGGCGTACGATTCTGGCGTGGATAAGCCCCCTTTTAATCCTTCTTCTCCTCCGTTCATCGTACTGGCATAAGCGGGCAGTTTTTTTCTATATCCTCCCAGTAACTCAGATACGGAGAGGTCCGTCATTTTTCCGAGGATATCCCATAATACGATGTCAACAGATGCGTGCATCCCATTTAGATGAAACTTATTGAAATCTTGCCATATTTCTTCCCTTGCAAGCGGATTCCGTCCCAATAAGTCGTGAGCAATGCGAGAAATATCATGGCTAATCGGATAGGATCCGACGACTCCACGATCAGTGTAAATACTGGTCATGTATTTACCCATTGAAAGATTCACGCCTGGGTTATAGGTCATCCACGAAGAATATGTACCAGGTCCACAATCTTTGATTTGCCACTGAATCCTTTTTATTTCAATCTTCTTTATTATAGGCGATTTCATTTTTTTTATTCCTCGTACTGCAAGGTCCCGTGCTTGCGGTTCCATGCGCGGCCAAAGAGCTTGGACATGGGAACCTCCTGTAGCAAATGCTGAGATGCGGTAAGGCAGAACTTCGTTGATTCTTTCTAACTTAATCTTCGATCAGTACGGTGTCTATCGCTGGAACCTGAACCGATCTGCCCGCCAGTTCCACGGACATGGACACGGGAGTGAAGTTCGCAACGGCGATCACGTCGCTGGTTCGGGACCGGAAGCGATAGGCTCTTTTTCTATACATGCCTGCATCCTCCTTTAAGGCTCGCCTACTTCCTCAATAGTCAATTGGGCAACATCAACTTCGCTTGCACCGAAATACCCTAATGGGTAGTGAGCAGGGTTCGTTGTGTTTTCTACGTTGCCCCGAATCAACGCCGCAGGAACAGGAAAGATGGAATTTTGGCCTGTCTGCTGGAAAAGCAGAAAGTAAAATTCAAAGGCTTGTTCGGATAAAGCGATCTGCCGGACTTCGATCAATTGGTCTGGTTCCAACGGGGCTTCTTCATTGGGTTCGAAGCCGACTATTTTTTGGCCATCATAAAATTCGTCCGAGCCGACAAAGTTGAGAGAATTTCCTGGATCGGGTTTAGCCAGCGATACACCGTCGGCGAATTGCTCCCAGAGATAGTAGTCTACCCGACCGGCGACATCTTGATAATCGATTTTGACTCGGATACCTTCGTCTTCAAAGGCATTGCCCTTATTAAATTTCTGGTAAATCGAGTCAATGGGTGCGACGGGGAGTAATTCTTCACTGGCTCGATATAATTCACCTAGATAGAGAATCTCAAGGGTGTAAATCCTACCCACTTCTGGGCGTATTTCTCCATTTTGGTATAGGCCGGGTTCACTCCGCGACTCGAGAAAAAGATAGCGGTTGCCCACATTGTCGCTCACCGTCACTTCGGCTTCATTTGCTGGCGGCGTGCGAGTATTGCTAAAAAAGGCATCCGTGGTTGTTAATCGAATGGACTGAACGACATCGGCCTGATCTTGGTGGCGTTCAATGCGTCCCTCGACGACCAGGCGCTCGGGGCCTTCTTCCACATCAATTGAGACCACTCTTTCACAGCCTGTGAATACAGACCCTATAAGGAAAATTATGGCAATTAGGTTTTTCATCGTTAGAATTTCCTATTATAGGTTATGCCGGGGACAATACCGAAGATTGACGTCTGTACTGCCTCGGTTTCGAACTTATCGTCTTCAGCTTGGCCTACCGTGATGGAAGCCGCGTTATGTCGGTTATAGACATTGTAGATACTAAACACCCAGTTGTTCCCGCTCGGGACGGTATAGGTAAGCCCCAAATCCAATCGATGATACATGGGCAAGCGGGCTCCATTGCGCACTTCATATTGTGGAATGGTAAAATTCGCGAATTCGTAGCGACTAACCGGATAGGTCGTCGGTGTCCCACTAGCTAGGACAAAGTTCGTCGAAAGAGACCATCGGGGATTGAACGCATAAATGGTCGTCAAGCTCAGATCGTGGGTTTTGTCGTTGCTGGCCGGGTAGTAATCACCATTATTGATCCCTAAATCGCCCGCGCCCAAGCCGGGTATCTGGCGTTCGGTGCTCGACCACGTATATCCCAGCCAACCGGTGAGTTTTCCCTCATTTTTGCGGACCATTAATTCCGTGCCATAGGATCGGCCACGGCCCTTGAGCAGTTCCGTCTCTAGGTTGTCATTAACAGTCAGGTCCGCTCCGTCGATGTAATCGACTAGGTCGTCCATCTTTTTGTAGTAGGTTTCAACCGAAGTTTCATAGGTGTTGTCGAGGAAATTGCGAAAATAACCAACTGCAACTTGGTCTGCAGTTTGGGGTTTGAGGAATGGCCCGCTGGGCCGCCAAATAGCCAGTGGCTGTGCAGTCGTGGTATTAGATATCAAATGGATGTATTGGCGTGTGCGATTGTAACTGGCCTTGAGGGAGCTGGATTCAGTCAAGGTCCACCGAGCCGCAAAGCGGGGCTCTAAACCGCTATAACTTTTGATATTTTTCCTGCTACCGTACGACGTGAAGCCGGTTATAGTGCCTTCTTCATACCTACCCAATATCTCGTTGAATACGATTGGTTGATCGTTGAGGTACGAGGGGATGTCTTGCGCCCCTTGTCGGCTGAAGGCTGATAGGCGCACCCCGTACTGTAGCGAGAGTAAAGGATGGAGTCGATGGTCAACGCTGAAGTAGATACTTGGTTCGATGGCAAATTGCGATCCAACTGCGTCTCTACGACCGACGAAAATTCACCAATGGGTTTGATATCGCCCGGCGTGAAGCGGTAAAAAATGTTGCTGGCACCAAAATCCAACGAACTACCCGGATTTAAGGTATAGGTAAAATCCGTCTTGAATTTGTAGTTGGTTATATGCGATTGCCAATTGAATCCGGCACCGGCGATAAATGTATCGCTGTTGTAATTATAATTGCTGAAAACACTGGTGAAATTTGCGAAAAGGTGCCCACTGAAGAGTCGATTCCAGCGAATGGTCGCCGTCGTATTACCCCAAGAATCGCCCAGAAGCTCTTCGAGTTCCAGTGCGTCGCGACCCCGATACCCCGAAATGAAAAGGCGATTGTTGGCGTCGAGGTTGTAATTGGCTTTAAAATTGACATCGTAAAAATGAGCTGTGCTGCTGTTGGAGCTCAGGGCCCGAAAAATGAGGTCGCCGTATGAGCGGCGCCCTGCGACTATATAGGAACCGCGACCGTCGGCCAACGGTCCCTCCAAGAGCATTCGACCGGAGAGCAGACCTATACCGGTCTGTCCGCTCACCCTCTTGGCATTACCCTCTTTTTGTCGCACATCCAATACCGAGGATAGCCGTCCCCCATATCGGGCCGGTATCCCGCCTTTATAGATTTTGACATCTTTGGCAATGTCGGCGTTGAAAACGGAGAAGAAACCAAAGAGGTGGGCTGCGTTGTAAACAATGGCTTCGTCGAGCAAGATCAGATTTTGATCGGCGGCCCCGCCTCGCACGTTAAAACCCGATGCACCCTCGCGTACTGTTGATACACCTGGTAGCAACTGCACGGCCTGGACCAGATCGACTTCGCCCGCTACAGTGGGAATCTGCTGAACAGTTTTGACCTTTAGGACCGTTGTACTCATTTCGGTGGTTTCTACATTCTGATCGGCTTCCTCTGCAAGTACCTCCACCTGGAGCAACTCAATGACTGAGATGCTCAGTTCTATATCAAAGGTGTAGTCCTGAGCAAGATCGATGGTCTGTTTATTCGACTGATAACCGATCAAGCTGAAGGTAATTTCATGCACACCCTGCGGCAGCCGAAGGGCATAATAGCCGTACTCATTGGTCGTCGTACCCACCTCAAGTGTTGGAACGGCAATATTGACATAAGGCAATGCTTCGCCGTCGGCCGCATCTTTGACATACCCACTAATAGTGGCATTTTCTTGGGCACTGCTTACGCCACCTAGCATGATAAGCAGGCAAGTCATTAGAAGAGAAATTAATCTCATCAAAATTCCGCCTTTCTCGGTTTCGGAACCGACTGTAGGTCTGTTGTTTGCCGAAGTGATTAACTCAGGCATTCAAGTGACATTATTAATGCTACAGTTCCGCTATTAACCGAGAATTTCTGCTTTGTAACGGATTGTAACGAGAGATAATTTTGCCTCATCGCCCCTATGCTTCGTTTTGGCCAGATGGCGGTTTGTTTGCGACGCCATCTGAAATTTGTCTTTTTACAGCCGAGGTGTGATCTAAGGAGTTTTGTGTGTCTAACTGTAAAGACATAGGAGGTCGGCTCGGTCTTTTACTCGTGCTGCCGGTGCTTTGCGCGGCTCCGAGTGCGGCGCAAGACACCGTGCCTGCGGCTCAGGCCCTATTGGAACAGTTCGATGAGCTGTACCGCTCTGCGGGCACGGCGGCGCGGATCGAGATTAAGATCGAGCGCCCGAATAAGGTGCGGACGATGCAGATGCGCTCTTGGAGCCAAGGCGAGGACAAGGCGCTAGTCGTCATTGACGCACCCGCCCGCGACGCTGGTACGGCCACGCTGCGGGTCGGCAGCAATCTGTGGAACTACCTGCCCAAGATCTCGCGCACGATCCGCGTGCCTCCCGCACTGATGATGGGCGCGTGGATGGGCAGCGACCTGACCAACGACGACTTGGTGCGCGAGTCATCATACGCCCACGACTACGAGATCGCCGGGATCAGCCCCAGCGAGGAGCCGCCCGGCTGGCAGGTGGATCTCGCGGCTAAGCCCGACGTGCCGGGTTTGTGGGAGCGGGTGGAGGTCGTCTTTGCGCCGCCAATGCTGGCGACGGACAGCACACAGGCAGAGCAGTTGCCCGTACTCGTGCGCTACTACGACCGCAAGGGACGGCTCTCGCGCACGATGCAGCTTGAAGAGATCAAAAAGATGGGGGAGCGGCGAATCCCCACCCGGATTGTGATTGTGCCCGAGCGCGAGGAGGGTCGGCGCACGGTGATGACCTATTTACACGTGGAATTCGACGTCGAGCTGGACGAGAGTCTCTTTAGCTTGGCGCAGTTGGAGCGCAGGCGCTAGATGGCCGAAAACAGCACGCTCCGCCTAGCTTGGCGCGGCTTGGGCCGCAACCGCAAGCGCGCGGCCTTGGCGATAGCGGCAATAGGGCTGGGGCAGTTTGCTTTCTTGGCCACGGCCGGGATCATGCGCGGCTATGCCGATCACTACTTTGATTCAGTGACCGGTCCTTTGGTGGGCCACGTGCAGATCGTGGCACCGGGCTGGCGCGAGGAGCGGGCCGTCGATCAGACGCTGGACAACGTCGAGGCGATGCTAGCGGCGATTCGCGGGCAGTCCCAAGTGGAGCGGGCCGTGCCGAGGATTTACGCGCCGGTGTTGGCCGCGCTGGAAGAGGACGGTTTTGTGGGGATGGTAGTAGGTGCCGATCCGGCGCTGGAAGGGGTTGCGGACGGCCTGTTGGGCAGCGAAGAGCTGGCTGGTCTCTTGGGCGACGGCCGAGTGCTGGTGGGCAAGGGCTTGGCGGGGCAGCACGGCATCGAAGCTGGGGCCGAACTGGCCGTGGTGGGCCAAGACATTGACGGGTCCATTGCCAGCGCGCTGTACGAAGTGGCGGCGGTTGTCGAATCGCCGGTCGAACTCGTCAACAGCATTGGCATCGTCGCTGGGCTGCAAGATGCGCAGGCACTCCTGAGAATGGATGACGAAGCGCACGAGATTGCCGTCCGCTTGCACGAGGCCGAGCAGATCGATCAGGCCGCAGACTCGCTCCATGCGCAGCCCGCACTGCAAGGGACGGAAATCAAGCGCTGGCACGAGGTTATACCGCAGCTAGCCGGGATGATCAAGCTAATGGACGTGTATTCGCTCGTGGTTTTGGGGATCGTCTGCTTGGCGTCCATCGCCGGCATTGCCAATACCATGATGATGTCCACGTTTGAGCGCCGCCGCGAGTTGGGGATGTTGCTGGCGTTGGGCGCGAATCCGGGCCGGCTCTTTCGGATGGTGGCGACCGAGGCCGTGCTGTTGGGTGCGTTGGGGGTGTTGCTGGGGACTGCACTGGGCGCGTGTTTTGCGGCGTTGACGGCTGGATCGGGTTTTGACCTCGCTGAGTTAGGTGGTGAGGAATCCTTTGAAATGGGCTTCCAAGGTGTGCAAATAGCCTCGCGGGTTTATCCCGAGGTGCGTGGATCCGATGTCTTGGCGGGCGTGTCGGCCGTGCTGGTGACGGCTCTTTCGGCCTGCGTCTGGCCGCTGCTGCACGTGGCGCGGCTGGAGCCGGTGGAGGCGATGCGGACGTGACTTCGGCAAGCTCAGTCGAGTCGAGCGGAAACCTGTCGATCCAATACGCCTTGCGCTCGCTGGGGCGCAGTCGCCGCCGGACGGGCTTGTCCGTCTTGGGCGTGGGGCTGGGATGCGCGATTGCGCTGTTTGCCACGGCCTTTATGCGCGGCGGCCAAACCATGCGGGTGCAGGCCATTTCCCAAAGCGGGTACGGCCACCTGCGGATTGCGCCCGCAGGCTGGGAGCAGAGCCGACGCGACGAGCTGCGCTTGCAGGATTCGGCGGCAGCGCTCAAAGCTGTGCGTGGTGTCGAAGGTGTAGCCGTAGTAGCTCCCCACGTGCGAGCGCAGGGCCTGTTGGCTTTTGGTACGCGGGTGGCGGGCGTCCAGCTTTTGGGCGTAGATCCAGCCGCCGAGCCGCAGCTCAACAGGCTGGTGCGCACCATTGGCGAGGGGCGTTACTTGCAAGCGGGTGACGAGGGCGCAGTGGTAGTAGGCAAGGCCCTCGTCGAGCGCTTGGACGTAGAGTTGGGGGATGATTTGTTGTTGACGCTAACGCGCGCCGACGGGGAGATGGAGTACGCGATGTTGCGGATCGTCGGGATCGTATCCACCGGCAGCCGCACGATTGACGAGACCATCTGCCACGCGATGCTCGCCGATGTCGAGAAGCTGACGGACTTGAAGGGCGTGGCCGAGGTGTCGGTAGCCTTAGCGGACCCGCAACAGGTGGCTGCGCTCTCAGCCGAGCTGGCGCAGCGCGTGCAGGGCGACGAAGTGCTCACGTGGCGCGAAGTGCTGCCGGCGATGGGCGGCGACGAGGCGGCTGACCGGGCTTTTTCCAGCTTTTTTATTGTAGTTGTGGCCGCGGTGGTAATTTTGGGTGTGACGAGTGCCCAACTGACGGCCATGCTGGAAAGGAGGCGCGAATTTGCCGTGCTGATGGCGCTGGGATTGGGAGAACGCAAGCTCGTGGGCTTGGTGCTTTTCGAGGCCGTGTTCATGGGTGCGCTCGGGGCGCTCTTGGGCCTGTTGCTCGCGCTGCCGCTCGTTTGGCACACGGCGACTGCGGGGATTGATTTTTCCGCGGCGATGGGCGACGAGATGACGGTTATGGGGGTCTTCTTCGACCCGATAATCTACGCGGACATGGGGCTGTGGATGCTGCCCTACGCCTTCGGCTTGGGGCTTTGTGCGACGCTGTTGGCCGCACTTTATCCGGCTTGGTCTGCGACGCGCTTGGATCCAGCGGCGGCCCTGAGCCAGCGGGATGCGTGATCCGCAGATGGACGCAGATGGACGCAGATGAGCGCAGGATAGGGATGCACAAGACGATCCACCGCTCGAATCGTTTGAATCATTTCGGATTGTTATATGGATAAAATGCTGGTAGCCGCTCAAGGCGTGAAAAAGGTGTTTCGGACGGGCGATATTGCCGTGGAGGCTCTGCGCGGCATAGACCTCGAAATCGGCAGCGGGGAGTTCATGGCCATTGTCGGACCGAGCGGCAGCGGCAAGACGACGCTGCTCAATCTAATCGGTGCGCTCGACGTGCCCACCGGCGGGCGCATTGTGCTTTTTGGCCGCGACTTGGGGCCGCTGAGCCGCAGTGAACGGGCCGAACTGCGGCTTCGATCCTTGGGCTTTGTGTTCCAAGCCTACAATCTGGTGCCGGTGTTGACGGCGCGCGAGAACGTGGAATTCGTGCTAGAGTTGCAGGGCATGGACCCCAAAAAGCGGCGGGCGCGAGCCGAGGAGACGCTGGCTGAGCTGGGGCTAGGCGAGCTAGCCGACCGGCGGCCCAGCCAGATGTCGGGCGGCCAGCAGCAGCGGGTGGCGGTGGCGCGGGCCGTGGCCTCGCGGCCGGGCTTGGTGTTGGCCGACGAGCCGACGGCCAACCTCGACAGCGACAACGCACAGGCGCTTTTGCAGATGATGCGGCGGCTCCGCGACGAGATGGGCATGACCTTTGTCTTTTCGACGCACGATCCCTTGGTGATTTCGTATGCCTCGCGGGTGGTTACTTTGCGCGATGGCGAGGTGCTGAGCGACGAGCGCAAGGATACATGCGGCTGACGCTGGCGGTTCTCTTGGCGGCGCAGCCCGCGTTTGGCATCAGCTTGTGGTCGAGTGCGGACGGGAGTCGCTATTGGGCGCTGGATACCGCGCTGAAGTGGACCGCGCTTTCGTCGCACGCACCTGATGTGCCGCTGTTGTACCCCAAGCGCTGGAGTGCAGCCGCACTGGGGAGGGGTCGGCTGGTGCTGCGAGGCCAAGCTGCGGCGGATTTGCACGTGCGCTTGGCCTATGAGCAGCGGGTGAGGGCGGTGTCCACGGGTGCGGGTGCTGGTGGGGGCGCAGGGATATTGGTGCCGGAGGTCCGCGCGCCGTATCGGCTCAGCCAGCTCGATGATGCGCTGGCTATGGGCGACAACGCGACCTATCGGCACGAGCTAGATCGCGCGTTTGTCGCTTGGCGCTTGGGGCGTGGCGAGTTACAAATTGGCCGCCAAGCGATTGGGTGGGGGCGCGGCGTGCTCTTTGGCGCGGTGGATATTTTCGCGCCGTTTAACCCCTTAGAAAGCGATCGCGAATGGCGGCGCGGCGTCGATGCGCTGCGCGTTTCCGTGCCGCTTGCGGATCGCTTCTCGCTGGACGCGGTAGCAGCCTGCGGCATGTCGGTTGACGAATCGGCCTTTGTCGGACGGTTCTACGGCCACAGTGGCGCGCTCGACGGAGAATTGCTGCTGGGGCGTCGCCGCGGCGACCGCTTTGTCGGCGTAGCCGCATCCATGCGGGTCAGAGGAGCTGAGATACACGGCGAACTGGCGTCGTTTAAGACGCCTGCTACAGAAAGGGGAGAGGTGGTGCTCAAGGCGCTTTGGGGCGGCTCGTACGCGTGGGACACCCAAGGCGGCTTGTTGCTCGTGGGAGAATATCACTTTTCGGGCTTTGGGGTCAGCGACATTGCCGAGCTAGCTGCGGCTCCTTACTTAGCCCGGCTGATCCAAGGAGACGCGCAGATATTGGGGCGGCACGCCGGTGCCGTGCAGCTATCGCAGGGAATCACTGGCACCGTGCCGAGGACGCTGGGTTGGCTCTTTTCGCCACTAGACGGCTCTGGGGTTCTAACGGGCGTGGTGACGTGGATTTTCTCCGATGCGCTGACGCTAGCGGCTAGCGCGTACTGGCCTTATGGGGAGCGGCCGAGTGGAGCGGCCTTGCGGAGCGAGTACGGCGGGGCGGCAAAGAGCGGGTTGGTGCAGATTAGTTTTTACTATTAAAAGAGAAATTCTTGGGAATTATCTTCGACGTTATAGAAGGGGATTCTTGCAGCGTACACCCTGAAAGCGCGAGAAATCGGTATCGGCGCTATTCTTGCTGAGAAATTCTTCGACCTCTAAATCGTCGTCCAGATCGCTCAGACGGGCAGGGTCCAGTTCCGGACGCAAGCGAAGTGGACGCGACTTGACCTCGAACTGCTGCTGAGACAGACCCAAACCACGACGCAGAGCATCATTTAAGGTTTTCTTGAAGCTCTTGCCTTGCAATTGCATCGCCTCCCGCAGGCGCTGCTCTACTTCCGTATCAAGTGTGATCGTCGTTTTCATGTTGACAACTGACGTTACGCAGAGCTTCTACTCAGCCTACTCGTCGGCGTCTAATAGGTTCGTAAAGGCTTCGAGGCTTGGGATTTGTATGGCCGCCCGATGCAACTGCTTGAGGCGCTGCACATCGTCAATGGACCCAATGCGAGCGGCCAACGGATCCGACGCGGCCAGCCTAAAGCAGATCTCTAGCACGTCGAGCAGATCTTCAATGGCGCGTTCTCTACCGCCTTGCTCAATGCCCTTTTCCGTGAAATACTGCGCTATCGACGATTCGTACATGGTCTCCTCCGCAATGATGGTCATAATTGTCTCTGATTTATACACTAATCCGCTCAAAAAGGCAAGATCGGTCAGGTAAGTCGCCTTGACGGTCTCGTCCATCGGCACCTCTTGCGCTTGGTTCACGCACTGGCGCAGCCACGCCTCGGCATCCACCCTTGCCAGCAGGGTGCGGGCTTGATCGAGGTCGTTAGCCGCGGCAGCCGCAAAAAGCACTGGCTGCGCCCTCAGCAGGCTTAGCTATGGCTAAAGAGCGCATAGAGAGGCAAAAAAACGAGCTTTTGTTCGGGAAGGGCCGATACATTGGCCGTTGAAAACACCAAACCCATATCGGCGCTTTCGTGTTCCTGTAGGAAAAGGTGCATACTCCGCAAACGGCCCGCTGGCCCACTCTTGACTTCCAACGGCACTATTTTTCCAAGTGCTGAGCTTGTTGTCGATTAGGCGGTTCAATGTATTTTTACAAGGTAGTTTATCCACTTAAAATGTATTTTTACAAGGTAATTTGTCCTGTGGTGCCTCTCGCCGATATAACCACCGCAGGCGATTTTAGGGTCTAGGCGGCTTTTTCTTATGCTCTACTCTTAGGAACAGGTATGTCGATAATCACCGTCATTGGCCGCGGCCACTCGGGCACGCGCGCTATCGCACACACGCTCTATGCCAGCGGCGTTTTTATGGGCAGTACGCTCAATCGCTCGGGCGACAAGGTGCCGCCCCACGCGCTCTACGACGCCTGTCGGGTCATGGCCAAATACGTCGGGTGGAAGGGTGGCTTGGAATGGGATTTTGACGCCTTGCACGGCGCGAAGATTGACCCGGAGTTCGAGGATTTGATCGGCGAATACCTGCAAGACGTTGCGGCCGACCGCTCGGAGCACAAGGGTTGGAAGCTGCCGGAGACGACGTTGATTTACCCGTGGGTTGTGCGGATGTTTCCCGACATCCACTACATCCACTGGATCCGCGACCCGCGCGACAGCATCATCGGCGCCCACAAGACCGATGACCTAGGGGATTTCGGGATCGAGTACGAGCGCACGGACGATGTCCGGCGACGGCGGGCCATTTCGTGGAAATACCAATACGAATTGATGAAGGCCACGCCCAAACCAAAGAAGTGGATGTTGGTGCGGTTTGAGGATTTTGTGCTGAAGCAGGAGGAGGTGTTGCGGGAGTTAGAGGCGTTTTTGGGATTTGAGTTGGGCCGGATTGTGGTGCGGCCGGAGTCGTTGGGGCGGTGGAAAACGGACCAGGAGCAGCACATGTTCGACTTTTTTAGGGATGCCATGGACGAAAACGGATATGGAGAGATGCCATGAAAATCAGTTTTACGACGTTGGGTTGCCCAGACTGGGACTTGGATACCATTTGCCGTCGGGGCCGCGAATACGGCTACGACGGCGTCGATTTCCGCGGGTTGCAAGAGACGATGGACGTTACCCAATTGCCGGCCTTCACCAGCGGGGTCGCCCAGACCCGACGCCAGCTAGCAGACGCTGGCATGGAGGTGTCGGGGATCAGCTCCAGCATCCGGGTTTGCGTGCCGGAGAAGTTAGCGGAGAACGTAGAGGAGGCGCGGCGCTCGATCCCGGTGGCCAATGCGTTGGGCTGCGGCTCCATCCGGGTTTTTGGCGGCGGCGATTCCAAGTCCTATTCCAAGGAGCAGCTAGCCGACATCGGGCGGGAGACGATGGAACAGATTCTCGCATTGGATGGTGCCTGCGAGCTCAAGTGGTTTTTTGAGACCCATGACGAGTGGATCAAGGCGGTGGAGTGCAAGCTGCTGCTCGACCGCATTCCAAACGAGGCGTTCGGCGTGCTCTGGGACATGGGCCATACGGCGCGGGTGGGCGAGGAGTCGCCGGAGCAGACCTATCAGGCGGTGGGGTCGCGCATCGGTTATACCCACGTCAAAGACGCGGTCTATGATCCCGAGCACGCCGAGGCGATGGGGGATGGTTGGCGCTACGTGGCACCGGGTGCGGGCCAGTTGCCCTTAGAAGAGGCGATAGCTCTGCTCAAGGGACACGGGTACGACGGCTGGATCATGTTTGAGCACGAGAAGCGCTGGCACCCCGAACTAGCGGAGCCGGAGGAGATTTTCCCGATTTTTCCGACTTGGGTCAGACCGCTGCTCGGTTAGTCGGCCCATGCAGCTACACTATCCTGAGATCGCCCTGCATGTGCCGTCCCTGCTTTTGCCGAGGGCAGATATTCCCCTCGAAACTTGGTCGGTCATTGCCTGCGACCAGTACACTTCGCAGCCCGAATACTGGGAGCAAGTGCGGCGGCTTGTCGGGGACGATCCTTCGACGCTACAGCTAATTTTTCCCGAAGCATACCTTGAGGCGGCTTGCCGCGAACAAACCATTGCCGGCATTAACCAGCGGATGCAGGCGTATCTCAAAAGCGGCGTACTGGTGGAACAGCGGCCCGGATTTATGCTGATAGAGCGGGAGGTGGGACGCGCTGCGCCGCGCAAGGGGCTAGTCGTCGCCTTGGACTTGGAGCAGTACGACTACCGAGACGGAGTGCAGAAGCTAATCCGCATGACCGAGGGCACGGACCAGAATCGGCTGCCGCCGAGGATCCAAGTGCGGGAGAGTGCGCCGCTGGAAACGCCGCACATCATGGTGCTGATCGACGATCCGCAGCAGACGGTGATTGAGCCGCTTGGTGCAAAAGACCTGAAGCTGACCTACGACTTTGAGTTGATGCTAGGAGGTGGCAGGCTTAGAGGCTGGCATATCGACGATGGGGTGCTGATCGACGAGATCGCCGGGCATATCGCTCGCCTCGCGTGCGGCGAGCCGCCGATGATCTACGCGATGGGCGACGGCAACCACTCCTTTGCCACGGCGCGCGCCGTCTGGGAGCGGCTCAAAGCGATATCAGAGGACGAGCGCCAGATAATGAATCACCCGGCGCGCTATGCCTTGGCCGAACTAGTTAATGTTCACGACGAGGGCTTGGAGTTTGCGCCAATCCATCGGGTGGTTTTTGGAGTGGATGCGGCAGATCTCTTGCGGTCAATGGAGACGCGCTGCACAGGGTGGGGATTTAGTCGTCGGACCTTTGCGGGTCGGGACGAATGGGAGGCTGCTTGTGGCGGAGCGGCCGTCGGTCCGGGGCACCACATTCCCTATATGAGCGGGACAGAGCGCGGCCTGTTGAGTATCGCCGAGCCTAACTTCCAGCTCGAAGTGGCGTCCTTGCAGGCTTTTTTGGACTGCTATCTCGACGCGCATCCCCGCGCTCGTCTCGACTATATCCACGGCGAGGACGTGTTAGAGCAGCTAGCTGTGGAGCCGGACAGCATCGGCTTCTTTCTGCCGGCTATGGACAAGCGCGATTTGTTCAAGACGATCGTCATCGACGGGGCCACGCCGCGCAAGACGTTCTCGCTGGGCGAGGCTGTGGAGAAGCGCTACTACTTGGAGTGTCGGCGGCTGGTGCCGTGAGCGTCTGGCCTACTCGGAGTAATCGTACTGCGGACCCAATGCTGGGGCCGGACGGCTCCGATTGCGGCCGATGTAGTCGATTGGCCTACCCGGAGTAATCGTACTTCCGGTTGCGACTGATGTAGTCGATTGGTCCATCGACAAATTCTGCCACCGTCTCCAACGCACTATCTGCAAACAAATCTTCCGTCCCCTTGGGAAACAACAGCGCCTTCTTCGTGTGCCACCAGTGCGCCCAGTGGATCATGGCGATCATCGGGCGGGCTTGGTCGGTGAGGTTGGGCATGCCGCGATGCCAGAGGCGCATGTCGCGGATCAGCACGCTGCCGGCGGGCACGTTCGGCTGCAGGGGTTTGCACTCGGCGCGGAGGCGTTCTTCGATTGCGGGCGGCAGCTTGATGTCGCTGTCGTTGAGGGCACGGGTGGTGTCTAGGTGGGTGCCGGGCCACAGTTCGGTGCTGCCGTTTGTGGGCGTGGCATCGACGACGGGCACGTTGACGACAATGCCGTAGGCCGGCGTCGCCACCGCGAGATTGGGCCAGAGCTGACCCGCGTCAACGTGGAGGGGTTGTTGAGTGGTGTTGGGCAGGCAGGTGTTGCCGCTGTAGAAGGCGTTTTTGACGCCCTCGCCGAGCACGGCATGAGTTATTTCGACGACGAGGTCGTTGACCAGCACGTCGCGGAAGAGGTACGGCGGAAAGGGCGGCGGGTCCTGTTGCAGGTGGCCGTTGTTGAACTGGTAGGGGACATCGGCGAGGGCGAGGATCTCTTCGACATCGGCGAGCATGCGCTCGCGCAGCATTTCGATATGGGAAGGATCAATGGCGCGGTGGAGGACGACGAAGCCATCGTCGTGCAGGGCGGCGACGGCCTGTTGCAGGTGCTCTGGTTTTAGCTTGCGCGCGCTGTGTTCGGCCGCGCTTAATTCCAATTCGACCATATGATCCTACATCATGTACAAGGTGATCCGCAGATGGGCGCAGATGGACGCAGAATAGGATGGACAAGACAATCCACCGCTCGAATTGTTCAAATCATGCCGCATTGCTATAGCGTTCAGGCGCAGGTGGGGTCTTCGAGCGGCCAGCGATTGAAGGAAGGCAAGTTTTTGTCCTTCAGTCTTTCGCGAGCGTCGTACCAAGATTGGGCCCAAGCCGCTGGGTCGCGCAGTTCGCTTTGGGGGTCTTTGCGGCTGCGGGCGACGAAGCCGGGGAAGAGCGGCCGGCCAGTGGGCTGGCCGGTGGGGTTGTAGCGGAGGTCGAAGCTGATCCGCACCTGCTCGCTGACGTTGGGCAGTGACGAATGGCAAGTCCGCCGGTGCATGAAGAGCACATCGCCGCGCTTCAGTTCGGCGGTGACGACGCGGTCGAGAGCTAGGTCTTGATCGCGGATAAAGTGGCCGACGCCCTTGAGCTGGCAGTGGTGCAACAGTCCGTCGCGGTGGCTGCCGGCTACTACTTCGATGCAGCCGTGCTTGCGGAAGGCGTTGGTCAGCGGCACCCACACGGTGAGCATGTCGGTCTCGTCGGCTTCGGGCAGAACCACGCCGTTGTCCTGATGCCAGGGCGTAGCACCGACGGCGAAGCCTGCGATGCGGTCGTGGTGGTCCTTGGGGACACCGGGCAAGAACTGCTCGGGCGGTTTGATGCGGATGTGTTGGACGGGGTTGGAGTAGATTTCCGGGCCGATGAGATTTTCGATGATGTCGAGGAGCTTTTCGTTGCGCAGCATGGCGAAGGCGGCGGGACCGACGGCAATGGGCGAGTCTGGGCCGATGCCGCCTTGGGGCAGCGAGATGTCGAAGTGCTGGGCATAGACTTGGCCGGTTTCGTTGTAGATCTGGCAGAGGCGCTCATCAAAGCCGAGGTCGGCGTACGTGGAGGCGATCTGCCCTGCGGCGAAGAGCTCGTCGGCGAGCTCGTCGAGGACTTCGTCGTATTCGGCCAAGACGGGATCGATGTCGGCGATGGGGTCGAGGAGGTCTTCGACGAGGACGAAGCCGTGTTCGCGGTATTGGTCGAGTTGGGATGGGGTTAGTTGGGGCATGGGTTGGATTCCTGTTTGAGGCGTCAGCGCGTGGCTGTGGCTAGAAGCTCGTTGTCAACGCGAACCAGAACCTCTTGGGAAAGTGCTTGCCCACGCTGAATCGGCACTCGAATCATCTCGTCAATAACGTTGATGTTGCTAACGAGAGTCGTTATGATCAAAATATGATAAAATCGTTTAAGGACAAGGAGACCGAAAAAATTTTTCGCGGCCAATTTTCCCGCAAATTGCCGCATAGTATTCAACGAATAGCGGCACGCAAACTTGAGCAACTCAACGCTGCTACGATCCTTAAAACCCTACGCGTACCGCCCGGCAACCGGCTCGAAGCACTGAGCCATGACCGGCAAGGGCAACATAGCATTCGAGTGAACGACCAGTGGCGCGTGTGCTTTATCTGGCGTAATGATAATGCCTTTGATGTCGAGATCGTTGATTATCATTGAGGTGAAACCATGAACAAACGCGACTTTCCACCAATCCATCCAGGTGAAATCCTATTCGAGGATTTTCTCAAGCCAATGCAGATCAGTCAATACCGTTTGGCGCGGGCAATCGGTGTGCCACCGCGTCGCATCAATGAAATTGTGCATGGTAAGCGGGGGATCACGGCAGATACGGCTTTGCGATTGGGTCGTTTCTTTAGGATGGAAGCACAATTCTGGATGAATCTTCAAACGCGGTATGAACTCGAAACGACGCTTGAAGCCTTAGCGGACAGACTAGAGCGAGAAGTCCAGATGCACCCAGTCTAACGCAACGTAAAAGAGGAGTCCAACATGAAACTCAACCGCGACGAATTTCTGGAAACCGGCTACCTCATCGTCAAGGAAGCCGTGCCGCGCGACAAACTCGAACGCGTCCGGCAGGCGTACGAGACGCTCGTCGACCGCCAGCGCGAAAACTGGAAGGCCGAGCGTGCGGAAGGCGACCCGCCCGGAGGCGTTTGGGAAACCGGGGCGCAGCCTCGCCTGCAACTGTCAAGGGCGCCGCTCGTCAATCAGATCGACCCGGAGACTGCGCCGGCGGTCGAAGTGTGGCTTGAGGAGAACATCCACGGAGTTAGCACAGAACTCCTCGGCATAGCGGACGGGGCCGTCACAGAGATGATGATGATGTGCAATCCCGTCCGGGACCACGGCCCGGCGAAGTGGCACCGCGATCTCCACCCCATCGACACTGCGCCGCTTCAGGGCTATATCGACGACATCGTCGAAGGAGGCCCGCGCTACGTCCAGTGGAACATCCCGCTCTACGACGACAGCGTCCTGTGGGTGGTGCCGGGTAGTCATCTGCGGCTGAACACGCCCGAAGAGAACGAGGTAATGTTGACAGACCCTCCCGGCCCGCTACCCACTGGCGTGCAGACTCATCTCGAAGCTGGGGACGGCGTCGTCTATATCCTCCCGATCCTCCACTGGGGCAGCAACTACAGCCCCAAGATGCGGCGAACCGTTCACGGTGGCTTCTCGACCTTTACTTCGATAGACGACCTTTCGTTTGCTGAACATATCTCCGCAGACGCACAGGCGGCGTTCACGCGCTGGAACGACCGCAGCGAGAAGATGAAGCAGCATACGGAATCGGCGCTGCGGGCCGTTGTCGCGGGAGATGGTGCCGCGTATCTGAACGCTTTGGATGGCCTTCATCCAGAGCGGGCCGAGAAAGGCAGAATGCTATCAACTGTTTACCTCTGCAAGGCCGCGCTGGCGATTCGGCTGCACAAGGATCCGCCGCTTCAGGGAATCGTCGAAGACCTCCAACGTCGCGTTCTGGGGAAGCATCCCATTACGCTCAACTGGGGGCCGGAGTTCGCGGATCGCTTCACCCCGGATGAGGCGCGCTTGCTGTGGGATCGCTTCAGTCCGCTTGAGGATCTGCTGCAAGCGGACGAGGAACACTTTGTGCCGGGTTTCCAGGCCGCCCCGATGAAGCACTACTTCAACGAGATGCCTGCGGACTACGGTACGGCGGACTTTATCGCCAGTTGGACGGTCGCGTGATTCGCAGGTGGACGCAGAATAGTAGGAACAAGACGAAGGTCCTAGGGATGAGATACTTCGCTGCGCTCAGTATGACAAGGACTGGCCCTTTCCTTTGCCTGTCATGCTGAGCGGAGTCGAAGCATCCCATACCCGCGATACCCGTGCGTAAGGTCAGTTAGTCATTCAGGATTGCTATAACTCGGGAGAGAAACGAAAATGACTCCACTCAGCATCGGCATCGCCGGGCTTGGCCACGGCAGAACGCTGCTTGGTGCCAACCAGCCGGAAAACAGTGCCCTGCCGGTCCGCGTCACCGCTCTGTGCGATGCGCGGCAGGACAAGCTCGCAGCGCTCGGCCGCGAATTCGGGATCGACGCTCTGACATCTGATTTCGACGAACTGGTCGCGCGCAGTGATCTCGACATTATCGGCATCTACACGCCCGGACCGCTTCACGCGCAACAGATCCTGACCGCGCTCGACGCGGGCAAGCACGTGATGGTCACTAAGTCGATGGTGTACACGATGGAAGAGGTCGAACAGGTTGTGGAGGCTGTTGACCGATCCGGCAAGGTGTTGCTCGTCACGCAGAGTCTGCGCGGGAGGTATGACTTCATGGAAGCGAAGCGCGCCTGCGACGCCGGCGAGATCGGCGAACTCTTCATGGCCGAGTCCCACTACGTGCACGATCTCCGCCCGGTCTATGACTACTCCCCGTGGCGGGTCGAGATGCCGCAAGACCTGATCTTGGGCGGGGCCTGCCACCCAATCGACCTTCTGCGCTGGTTCATGGGCGATATTGACGAAGTTCACTGTTACGGGCTGCGCAGCGGCGTCGCGCCGGACTATCCCCAGGAGGACAACTTCGTCATCAACGTAAAGTTTACATCCGGCAAGATCGGACGCATTGCGAACTTTCTCGGCCTCGTACATCCGCACGATGTCCCAACGAACAGTCTGGCCGTTTACGGAACCCGTGGCACTATTCTCAACGGCGCAAAGAGCCTTGATCCCACCGGCAATCTGCCCTCGCGCAAGGTCACCGCCGAGTTTTCATCGGAGCGGGGTCACGCCAGCGAGATGATCGTCATGCTGCGGCACATGGCCGATTGCGTTCTGAACGGCGCAAAGCCTTGGGTCGGCGTTCGCGAGGGGGCTAGGGTCGTCGCCACAGGACTTGCGTGTTGGGATTCGCTCAGATCGGGGATGCCGGAGAAAGTAAGAAACGATTTCTGACGGGAATTTACGCCTGTTCCACATCAAACGCCGTTAGGTTGCGCTCGTCCTTGCTGAACTCCACCCCGATCAGGTAGATAGGCTGCTCCAAGCCGCGGTACTTGTCGGCATATTGTCGCTCCTGCAATTGGGCCATCGCCGCCCCCGCCGCCGCCAATTCCACCACTTTGAATTCGAACAGATAGACACAGCCGTTGAACAGCACTGCCATGTCCAACCGACCGTGGCTGCTGCTATCCTCTACCCGAATGTCCAAGCCCAATCCGGCGAAATAGGAATAGAACACGCTGGCGTAGTAGCCTTCGTACTGTGCAATGTCGTTGTTGCGATACCAGTCGTAGGGGATGCTGGCGAAAAAGGCGTGGAATAGGGTCTCCAATCCGGCAAAGTCATTCGCTTCCAACAGCCGATACAAGCGGCGGCTGTTGGCCGTCTGCCGCGTGGCGTCCTTCACCAAGTAACGGAGCAGGCTGCGGTTGAGGCTCTGTCGCACCTCGCGGTTGGGATAGCCCAACTGATAGAGCAACTCGCCGCCGAGATCCTCGGCGTCGAGAATCGTCAGGTAGCCGGTCTGGAACAGCAATGCCTCGGTGGCAATGTCATCGACATCAAACGTCGAGAGCAGGGAGTCGCTGCCTTCCATCTCGTCCAAGTCCAAGGAACGGATGTGGCGTTGGCAGAGGGTTTCCACTAGAAACGTCGGCGTCCCAGTCTCAAACCAATAGGCGGCGAAGCGGCGGCGGCGAAACAACAGCAGGATGTCGAAGGGATTGTACACCTTCTCGTCGCCGAGCCAACTGTAGCCGTTGTACCAGTCGCGAATCTGGTCGCGGTCGAGGCCCGGCAACTCCGGCGCGAACACGGCGTCCAGATCCGCGTCGGTGTACCCACAAAGAGCTGAGTATTCCGGTTCGAGCGTAATATCGGTGAGGTTATTGAGGCCGGAAAACAAGCTAACTTTGGAAAACTTGCTCACCCCGGTAATGAAGGTGAAGCGAACGTGGGCGTCGCTAGCCTTGATAACCGCGTACAGGCCGCGCAGAAAGTCGCGGTTGGCGCGGGCGACGTCCGGCACTTCTAGGGCGTCCAAAATTGGTTTGTCGTACTCGTCAATCAGCACCGCCACCGGCTGTCCTGAGTGGTCGTGCAGGGCCTCTAGCAGGTGAGCGAATCGCTCCGGTCCGGTGGCGTAGTCCGACGCCACCCCGGTACGCCGCTCGACGGCGTCCAACTGCGCCATCAGCGCAGCCTTCACATAGTTAGGCTCCTTGAAGTTGCCGCCGCTAAAGTCTAGTCGCACCACCGGATGACGCACCGACCAGTCCCAGCGGTCGTGGATGTACAATCCCTTGAACAGCGCTTCGTTGCCCTCGAACAGTTCCTTGAGCGTGTCCACAAACAAGCTCTTGCCAAAGCGTCGTGGACGCGACAAGAAATAGTGCTTGCCCTCGTCAAGCAGCCGACAGATGTAGGTCGTTTTATCGACGTAGTAGAAATTGTCGTCGCGGACCTCGCGGAAGGTCTGAATGCCGATGGGTAATCTGCGTTTGGTCATAGTGCACCTCAATGCTTGACAATAAATATGCCGCTGTCTAAACCGATAAACAAGGGCTGCTAGTGCAGTATAGTTGTCAAGTTGTTGAATATATTTAATTTATGGCTTAAATTGAGTCCGCGAACCCGCTTGCTGAAATTCCGCGATTGCAATAGAAAATTGCTGCAGATAGGAGGCTTTCATGCCCGTTTGTGTTCCCGAAGACGCCAAGCGCATCATGCCGGATATGTTGCGCGACGTTACTACCGACGTGTTGTGCAAAGTCCATTTGCCCGCTGACGATGCTGCGTTGATTGCGCGTTATCTGGTGGAGGTGGATTTGCGCGGGGTGGTCTCCCACGGCACGCGTCAGTTGCAGCGGTATGTGCCTGAGTTTCGAGAAGGGCGCATTAACCCACGTCCCGAAATTGCCCAAATCATGGATGCTCCTTCAATGGCTATTTTCGACGGCGATGGCGGTGCGGGTTACTTGGTGGCAACGCAGGCGACAGAGGCCGTCATTGAAAAGGCTAAAGCGAATGGCATTGCCGTTGCGTGTACGCGCAATCACGGGCATGTGGGCAGCGTGGGGATTTATGCGCGGCTGGCACTGGTGCGCGACTTGGCGACCTTTTCCGTGGCAGGAGGTGTTGCTTGGGAAAAACCGACGGAGCCTGATGCAACGGTGTGGGATGCGATGCGAGCACCCCCGATGTGTTTTGGCGTTCCAACGGCAGAAGGGCCGCCGTTTGTGTTGGATATGAATGCGAACATGTTGAAGGACCGCAGTAAGCTCGCCGAGGCATTGCAGACATTTCCAGATTTTGTTTTCAAGAGTTTGGGGATGCGATTTACGTCGTGGTTCTTGGCGGGTATTCTAGCGGGCACGGCGACGCCTGAATCGAGCAGACCAAAATTTTCAAGTGCCACGCGGGCGTTTACGATTGTGGCGATTGACGTGGCGCGGTTGGGTGATTTGGAGGCTTATAAGGCAGAGATTGCTCGCATTGTGCGCGAGAGCCGGTCGCTGAACCCCATGCCGGGACTGGCAAGTGCCGAAGTCCCCGGCAGCTTGGAATGGCAGCGCGAACAGGCGCGTGTGCAAAGCGGCATTCCGCTGACCGAAGATCATATTGACATGTTGCGGTGCATTGCCACAGAGATCAATGTCCCCGTTCCTTGGGAGTCGTAGTCCAGCGAGGATCGCAGCTACCCTTCAAAAGCGAGCACGCGCAGCGGAATGGCGTCGGTTTCGGCTGCTGGGAGCGGCTGGGCGAAAAGGTAAACGCGGGGTTGTCGCAGGTCGCCCAAGCGGTCTAGGCTCTCGATTAGGGGAATGCCGTGCGCGAAGAGCAGGTGGTGGTTGGGCAGGCTGCGGTCGCTTGGAATATCTAGGCCGGGGGTGTCGATGCCGAGCAGTTTGACGCCGGCCTCGACGAGCCAGCGCAAGGCTGCGGTCGTGGGGTAAGGTGGATATGAACCAGCAGTAGCTCGTTGATCCCAGTCAAAGCGAAAGAGTGCGATGTCCCCCGGACGGACGCCTCCGCCCGGTTCGGCGGCCTGTTGGAATTGCTCCGGCGAAAGCGGCTCGCCCAGCGGAGCATCGCTAAAGTCGAAGACGATGGCCTCGCCAAAAAAGCGCTCGACGTCGAGGTCGGCGATGGCCGGGCCGTCTTGGACGGCGTGTAAAGGCCCCTCGACATGGGTGCCGGCGTGACCGCCCATTTCGATGCTGGTGGTGATATACCAGCGGTCGGTCGGTGGATCATCGACGGGTACTCGCGCCGTGCGGTAGTGAATGAGGCGACCTTCCGACGGCGCGATGGTGCGCGAAAGATCTACCATGCGACTGTAGGCGAAGGAGGGAACCTTCACGCGATGGCCTTCTTGAGGGCGACAGCGGTCTCGCCGTCGTCGGCATAGGCCGGTAGCGCGCCGCTCAGCGTTACGCGCCCGTCGTAGCCGGATGCGCGCAAGGTGTGTAGAAAGAGCGCGTGGTCGGCTGGCGTGGTTTGCGGTCGGCCGCGGCCCGGCTCGGCAATGTGGGCGTGGATCAGGTGCGGCCCAGCTTGTTTGAGTGCGTCGAAGGACTCGCCGTTGAGCTTCATGTGGAAGAAGTCGGCCATCAGCTTGGCGTGCGAGCGGTTGACGTCCGCTATGAACTCGGTCGCTTCGGAGACGGTGTTGAGCAGGTTGGCGTCGTCGCGGTTGTAGGGTTCGAGCGCGACCTTGACGCCGCGTGGCTCGCCGAGGTCGGCGCACAGGTGCAAGAAGTCGGCGACTTGTTGGCGCGCTTTGTCGCGGTCGAAGCCGTCGGGCACCCAGCGCGAGCCGCCGCTGCCGTAGCCGATGACCTCGACCCCGGCCCGCTGCATGAGGTCGAAGACTCGCGTGACAAAAGTACGCAGCCGATCCAAGCTCACGTCGGGGCCGACGACCATTAACCTGCGCCCCTGCGGATCGCCAATAAAGCCGCACATCGTCTTCATTTGGAGCGGGTGCTTTGCCAAAAGCGCTGAGAACTCGCGCTCGGTCGCTTGTGGGTCGTCAGCATCGATACCGAGCAGACCGGGTGAGCCTTCGAGATAGTCGAAGTCCCAGTCGGCGGATTCTGCAAGGTGTTGGCGATTGGTAACTAAGAGGCCGATCTGCATGGGCTTTCCGTCCTCCGTGTAGTCCGGCCTCAGAATTGGGGCCGCATGGGGGACGCCTATTTGTCCCTGATCCAGCTCATGCCCTCGCCGCGCACCAAAAAGGAGCGCTCGTCCCAATGGCCGGGCCGGGTGACGGGCATGCGCCCCTCCTCGACGGCGACGTCGAGCGGGTTGTCGCGGGTTTGCAGCGGCAGGGCCACGCGCTCGTGCAGCCTTGCCGATTCATAGACTCCCATCATGATCTCGGTGGCGGCCTTGCCGTGCTCGGCCTTGCCGTAGTAGTCCTCAAAATCGCCCTCGATCCAGCGGCAGATTCCGTAGGCTTGATCGACGAAGGCGTTGCCGTAGCCGCTGGCCTTGTCGGTGGGGTCGAAGTCCTGCCAGCCGCCGGAGGTGGTCGTCATGTAGCGCAGGCTGTTGTCGCTGACGACCATCATGCCGTCTTCGCCGTAGATGGTGGCACCCACCTGATAAATATCGTTCATCTCGTTTTCGATCACGCCTTCGACCCCGTCGGGATAGCCGATGATCCCCGCGCAGCGGTCTTCGACCCGGTGGCCAAAAACGAAGTGGTCGGTGTGGCGCTCGACCGAGCCCATGACCCACTCGGCCTGTGGGTCGCCGAGGGCGTAGAGCTGGAAGTCGATGCAGTGGGTGCCGGTGTTCATCATCCCGGCCTTGACCGCGGACCACAGCCGCTGCGGTTTGCCGATGGCTCCAGCGGCGATCATCTGCCGCGCCTCGCGCCAACAAGAGTAAAAGCGGCGCTGGTGGCCGATGGCGAGCTTGACGTGGTTGCGCTCGGCGGCGATGACCATGGCCTCGGCCTCGCCCAAGGAGACGGCCATGGGTTTTTCGCAAAGCACGGCTTTGGGTCGGCGGGCGCAGGCGGCGATGGACATTTCCGCGTGCTGGGGATCCCAAGAGCAAACGCTGACGATGTCGAGGTTTTCCACGTCGAGCATCTCGCGGTAGGAGAGATACTGCTTTTCGACGTTGAAATCCGCAGCGTAGCTGGCCAAGGCTTCGGGATGCGCGTCGGCAATGGCCGCGATTTCAGTGTGTTCGCACTCGGCCCAACCGCGGCCGTGCTCGCGGGCGATGCGGCCGGAGGCAATGACGCCAACGCGGTATTTGGCAGACATGGAGTCCTTTCGGCTTGCATGTAGGGGCGACCGATCGGTCGCCCCTACATGCGTTGCTAGTGCCGATCTTGGGCAACCACGAGGGTTGCCCCTACTTGGCGTCGCCTAGGTGCATCAGCGGCAGCGGGGCCGGGCTGTCGCCGTCGATGAAATAGACCTTGGCGGCCGGGTCTTTGGAAATGGCCTCAAGAGACTTGAGCGCTTGGAGCTTGACGTAGTTGGGATTGCGGCCGATGGCGTCGTTGATCTTGGAGATTTCGTAGGCTTGGGCGTCAGCGAGTAGGCGGCGCTTCTCGGCTTCGGCTTCAGCGGCGTCCCTTTCGGCTACGGCTAGGGCGATCTTCTGTTGCTGCTCGGTGTCGTAACGCTCCAACTCGGCCTTTTGCTTTTCGACTTCCTGCTCGCGCTCTTTTTTGGCCTCAATGGCCTTGGTGATAAAGGGCGGCAGCGAGATGTCGCGGATCAACACGGCCTCTACATCAACCCCTTTGGGCCCGAGGTAGTCCTTCAGCCCTTCGAGCAGGGCTACCTGCAAAGTGCTCTGCGTCGCTTCTAAAAAGAAGTCCTCGGCGCGCTTGATGGTCTTGCCTTGCTCGCGAATGAGCGAGCGCAGCTTGGGCACGATGTGGACGGAGCGCACATTTTCAAAACCGCCCGTCTCCTGCAAGATGCGCGGCGTGTCGGCCGATATGAGACGGTACTGAACGCTGACGTCGATCTTGGTCTGTAGCTGATCTTGGCTGGGGACGCTGGAGGTTTCGGAGTGCGTCTTTTGGCGCACATCGAAGAGGCTCCATTCGTAGAGCGGGTTGACCGGGATGTGCAGACCTTCGCCGAAGTGTTTGAACTGGACTTCGCCGAAGAGGGTGGCGACGGCCACATGGCCGGCCGGGACGCTTTGGTAGAAGCGCGGACTGACGAGAAATAAGACGAAGACGGCGGCGATGATGCCGAGGATGGACTTAGGGAGCTGGATCATGGGGGGCCTCCTTACGGGCTCAGACATTTTTACCTACCTTTGAGTGGGTGGGGGAGATTAATAGCCTAGAAGGTAAATCCTCCACCTGAAAATGTCCATTAAAACACCCAAGACCGAATACTCGGCTGCCAGCGGGCGGACGCTGTGCTCCTGACGATCTCCACAACCCATCAGCCCGCTACGGACTTGGGCTATCTCCTGCACAAGCACCCGGATCGCGCCCAAGCCTTCGACCTGCCCTTTGGGACGGCGCACGTATTCTACTTAGAAGCCTCGTCTGAGCGATGCACGGCTGCGTTGCTCCTCGATGTAGATCCAACCGCGCTCAAGCGGCGCTCGGCATCCCCGGACTTCGCGCTGGCGTCTTATGTCAACGACCGTCCGTACGCGGCCTCTTCTTTTACCAGCGTGGCCATTGCCCGCGTGTTTACCTCGGCCTTGAATGGGCAGTGCCGCGAACGGGCCGAGCTAGTGGAAGAGCCTCTGCCGCTGCGAGTCGGCGTTAGCGCGCTGCCCTGTCGGGGAGGTGAGGACTTGTTGCGCGGCCTCTTTGAGCCGTTGGGATACGCGGTGGAGGTTAGGGGCTTCTTGCTCGACGAGTACTTTCCGGAGTGGGGAAACAGTCCCTATTACGAGGTGGAGCTACAGTGCGTGCGGCCACTAAAAGAAGTGCTAGCGCATCTGTACGTGCTGATACCAGTGCTAGACGACGAGAAGCACTACTACGTGGGCGAGGAAGAGATCGACAAGCTGATGCGGCGGGGTGGGGAATGGCTGGCAGGCCACCCGCTGCGCGACCTAGTCGTCGAGCGCTACCTAAAGCACCAGCGAGGTCTGAAGCAGGCCGCGCTGTCGCGGCTTTTGGCAGAGGAAGCAGGAGAGGCCGAAGATCACGCGGGCGAGGAAGCTCTTGAAGCGGAGTTGAGCTTGAACGAGCAGCGGCTGGCCGCCGTGTTCGAGGAGCTCAAGGCAAGCGGTGCTCGGCGGGTGCTGGACCTCGGCTGTGGGGAGGGGCGGCTGCTGGCGCTGTTGGCGGCGGAAGTGCAGTTCACTGAAGCGGCGGGAATGGATGTGTCGCCGCAAGTCCTGTCGCGTGCTCGTCGGCGGTTAGAGAGGTTGCCGCGCGGCGAGCAGGTCGTGGTGTTTCAAGGGTCGCTGGCCTATCGCGACGCCCGGTTGAGCGGGTACGACGCCGCGGCGCTGGTGGAGGTCGTCGAGCATTTGGACCCGCCGCAGCTACGGGCCTGCGAGCGGGCCGTGTTCGAGTTCGCCTGTCCTGCTACGGTAGTGGTAACTACCCCCAACGCCGACTACAATGCTCATTGGGACGCGCTGCCAGCCGGTACATTTCGCCATCCCGACCACCGCTTTGAGTGGCGGCGGGCGGAATTTGGGAAGTGGGCCGAGCAGGTGGGAAAGCGCTATGGATATGCCGTGCGCGTCGCGCCCATCGGCCCGGAGGACCCTGCGCTAGGTGCGCCGACGCAGATGGCGATTTTCTCTGCGGGAGGTACTCGTGGCTAACGAGCAAATCCGCCTCTCGATACCCGACCTCTCGCTGGTGGTGCTAATCGGCGTTTCTAGCGCGGGCAAATCGACCTTTGCCCGCGAGCATTTCCTCCCGACCGAAGTGCTGTCTGCGGATTTTTTTCGCGGCGTGGTCGCCGACGATGAAAACAGCCTAGAGGCCACGGACGATGCGTTTGCCGCCCTGCACTTTGTCGCTGCCCGCCGCTTGGCGCGGGGCCTATTGACCGTGGTAGATGCGACCAACGTCCAGCCCGAGGCGCGCAAGCCGCTGGTGGAACTAGCCAAGCGCTACCACGCCCAGCCGGTGGCCATCGTCTTCGACCTGCCCCAAGCCCTCTGCGAGGAGCGCGCGGCTGTTCGCACCGACCGCGACTTGCCCCCCCACGTAATCCCCCGGCAATACCGCCAGCTACGCCGCGGCCTCAAGGGCCTCAAGCGCGAGGGCTTTCGCCGCACCTTTGCGCTGCGCTCGCCCGCGGATGTGGCGCGAGTCGAAACAGTGCGGGAGAAGCTGTGGCCCGACCGCCGCGAGGAGCGCGGTCCGTTCGACGTCATCGGCGATGTCCACGGATGTTGCGCCGAACTCGAAGCCCTGCTCGACCAACTAGGGTATCGCATCGCAGGAGAAAAGGTGGAGCCGCCGCCGGGGCGCAAGGCCGTCTTCGTCGGCGACTTGGTGGACCGCGGCCCCAATGCCCCCGGCGTCCTCGCGCTGGTCATGCGCATGGTGGAGGCGGGCGCGGCCCTGTGCGTGCCGGGCAATCACGACGTGCGCTTGGTCCGAGCCTTGCAGGGCAGAAATGTCCAACGCACGCACGGCTTGGCGGAGACGCTGACCCAGCTTGACGACGAGACGGCGGAGTTCAAGAAAAAAGTCGAAACTTTTCTCGACGGCCTAGTCAGTCACTACGTCCTCGACGAGGGTGCGCTGGTGGTAGCGCACGCGGGCATGAAGGAGGAGATGGCCGGCCGCGCCTCCGGGGCTGTGCGCTCATTTGCCCTGTACGGGGACGTGACCGGCGAGGTGGACGAGTTTGGCTTGCCGGTGCGCCGCGATTGGGCGGCCGAGTATCGGGGCCGCGCTCGCGTTGTCTATGGCCACACGCCGGTGGCGCAGCCCGAGTGGGTCAACAACGCGATCAACATCGACACTGGCTGCGTGTTTGGCGGTGCGCTGACGGCGCTGCGCTATCCCGAGTTGGAACTCGTATCCGTCCCAGCCAAGGCGCAGTACGCCGAGCCGGTCCGCCCCTTGGCGGTGCAACAGACGTGCGACGATGTGCTCGACTTAGCGGATGTGGCCGGAGGGCGGCGCGTGGAGACGCGGTTGATGGGCCGAGTTTTCGTCCATGCGGAGCGGGCGGCTGCGGCGCTGGAGGTGATGAGCCGCTTTGCCGTTGATCATCGGTGGCTGGTCTATCTGCCGCCGACGATGGCCCCATCCCAAACCAGCACCCGCCCCGACTTGCTCGAACACCCGGACGAGGTCTTGGCGTACTATCGCCGCGGCGGCGTGCGCGAGCTGGTCTGCGAGGAGAAGCAGATGGGCTCGCGGGCCGTGCTGGTCGTCTGCCGCGACCCGGCGGCAGCCCAGCGGCGCTTTGGAATAAAGGACGGCAGTGCGGGCATCTGCTACACGCGCACGGGCCGCCGCTTCTTTGCGGATGCGGATTTGGAAGCGGGGGTCTTGGACCATGTGCGCCGGGCCTTTGAGCGCAGCGAGTTGTGGGATGCGCTGGCGACGGACTGGGCGATACTCGACGCCGAGATCATGCCTTGGTCGGCCAAGGCGCAGCAGCTACTCAACGACCAGTACGCCGCGGTGGGCGCGGCGGCGCGGGTGTCGCTGGCAGCGTCTGTGAATGCGCTGGAGCAGGCGGCGGCGCGGGGCGTGGACGTAGGCGAGCTGTTGAGTCGTTGCCGCGGCCGGGCCGAGTCCGTGGCACACTACGCCGCGGCTTATCGCCCCTACTGCTGGCCCGTACACTCGCTCAAGGATCTCAAAGTGGCTCCTTTCCACCTCTTGGCCACGGAGGGACAGGTCCACGTCAACCAGACCCACGCATGGCATCTGGAGACCTTGGACAAGCTCTGCGCGGCTGAGCCGGATTTGCTGTGCGCGATCGATCGCCGGCGGGTGGTTTTGGACGATATGGACAGCAGCAGCGAAGTAGTCCGGTGGTGGGAGGAATTGACTGCCAGCGGCAGCGAAGGATTCGTCGCGAAGCCTCTAGACTTCGTCTGCACCAACGGGCGCGGCCTCGTCCAGCCGGCGCTCAAGTGCCGAGGGCGCGAGTACCTGCGGCTTATATACGGGCCTGAGTACACCGAGCGCATAGATCTGTTGCGCCGCCGCAACCTCAAGGGCAAGCAGGCGTTGGCCCTGCGGGAATTCGCGCTGGGGGTGGAGGGCTTGGAGCGGTTTGTCGCCGGACAGCCCTTGCGCCGGGTCCACGAATGCGTCTTTGGGGTCTTGGCGTTGGAAAGTGCGCCGGTTGACCCGAGATTCTAGGAATGGGCCGCTTGCGCCGCTGCCCATTGTCTCGGTATTATCAAACAGTTACGTCTCGACGGAGGACAGACCATGATTACCATCACTGAAGCAGCAGCAGAAAAAATTGCCAACCTAGTCGCCGCAAGCGACAAGCCGGTCAAGGGTTTGCGCATTGGTGCCCGCCTCGACCCCGCCAAGCAGGTTGACTATAAGCTGGCGTTCATCTCCGATCAGCAGGTAGATGGCGACGATCAGGTCGTCCACTTCGAGGGATTTGACGTGTACATAGATCCCGAAAGTGCCGACCTGTTGGCGGAAGCCAAGGTGGATTACGTAGATGGGCTGATGGGTTCGGGCTTTAAGATCGAGCGCCCGCGCAAGATGCCCGCGCACCTGAGCGGCCCGGTGGCCGAGGCCGTCCACCGCGTCATCGAAACGCAAATCAACCCCGGCGTGGCCTCGCACGGCGGCGTGGTGACCTTAGTAGATATTAAAGGCAACACGGTATTTGTGCAGATGGGCGGGGGCTGTCAGGGCTGCGGCCAAGCGGATGTGACGCTCAGACAGGGCATCATTCGCATGATCAAGGAGGCCGTGCCCGAGGTGGAAGCTGTAGAGGACGCGACGGATCACGCCGCCGGAGAAAACCCGTATTATTAGTCCCGAGGAGAGGCTCTATGACAACGGCGTTGCCGTTGGTGGCGCGGCCCGATTTAGCGGGCTATGTGCAGGCGATGAAGGAAGATGGGTACGCCTATTTTCCCCAAGTGCTCAACGAGCAAGAAATCGCCGAGTTGCGCCAGGCCATGGACGAGTTGACCGCGCTGGAGGAAAGCTACGACCGCCACACTGACCCGGCCGCGCACGGCTTTCTCAACAAGAGCATCAACAACGCCTTCAACCGCGACCCGATCTTCGCCCAGTACTTGGACCGGCCCGAAATCATCGACCTAGTCGAAGCAGTACACGGCGACGATTGCCACTGCATCGGCATGACGGCTTGGATAACCGGCCCGGGCCGGCCGGACCAAACCCTGCACGCCGACTGGCAGCCGCTGACCCTGCCCGAAGAAGTCATGGATCACCCAGAGGTAGAGATTCCGATCTTTATCACCACGGCCCATTACTATCTCGACGATTTGACTACGGAGCTAGGCCCGACTCACTTCGTGCCGGGTAGCCACCGCGCGGGGCGGCGGCCCCGAGCGGGCGAGACCAGTTTTAAGGGCGTCGAGGAGCAGAGCATCATGTGCAAGGCTGGCGACTGCGTGCTGTTCCGCTGCGAGGTTTGGCACCGGGGCACGGCCAATACGAGCAATCAGATGCGCTACCTGCTCCAAGTACACTACGCCCAGCGCATCATCACCCAGAAGTACCCACCCTACCTGAACAAATTCCAATTCGACGCGGCCCTGTTAGCGCAAGCTACGCCACGGCAGCGGCGGCTTTTGGGCGACCACGTGCCGAGCAACTACGACTAGAAGAGGCGACCGGCCGGTCGCCCTACCAACCGGATTACGGTCCTACCGAATGGATGAATAACGCACTATGACTAATTCCCCCATATCCGTCCTGCTTTTTGAGGACAATCCCATTCACGCCCGCTTGTTGCAGGGCTTGCTAAAACCGGAATTTGCCGTGGAAGCGGTCGATAGCTTAGCGGCCGGCTTGGCGCGGTTAGAAGCCGGTGGCATCGACGCGATCCTCCTCGACCTAGTACTGCCCGACAGCCAAGAGCTGGCCACCTTCGAGCGCGTCAAAGCAACCGTCCCGAATATCCCGGTACTGGTCCTGACGGGCCTTGATGACGAAGTGCTCGCCGAAGAGGCCGTGGCGGCCGGCGCTCGCGATTACCTAATCAAAACGCAGATCAATGGCGAGAGCTTGGCCCGGTCTATCCGGGAGGCCGTAGCAGGTTAGCTATGGGGGGCGATCCCCGCTTCCTGCGCTGGACCTACCGGCTGGCGCGATTGGCAGCTTCCGTGACCGTGCTTGCGGGCGCGCTAGTGCTGTGGGGCTGGCACACCAACGACGAATACCTCAAAAGCTTCATGCACGTCAGTTGGGTGGCGACGCACCCACTTGTGGCGATGCAATTTATTTTGGCCGGTGCGGCGCTTTTGTTGCTACAGGCCGAGCCGCTGAGCCGTTGGCGGCGGTATGTGGGCGTGGTGCTGGGGGTGACCGTGGTGCTGATCGCCGTGCTCAAGTTGATCGGCTATCAGTACAACTGGGAGCGCGGCGTCGATACCTACCTTTTTTACTTCAAGCTGGGCGGCTACCGGATGTCGCACAATGCGGCGTTTTCCTTTTTGCTGATCGGCTTGGCGTTGGTGCTGATGGACGTGCAGGTGAGGGGCCGCGCCTTTCTGTGGCAAATCTGCGGGAACTCGGCGACGGCCATTGGGCTGTTGTCGATGAGCAGCTACTTCCACAACGTGTTGCTGCTCTACGGGATCGCCGGGTACGTGCCGGTCATCCCGGACACGGCGACCGAATTTCTCATCCTCTGCTTTGGCTTGCTGTGCGCTCGCCCACACCGCGAGCCGGTCGCCACCATCATCAGCACCACAGAGGGCGGCTCGGTGGCGCGTCGCCTGTTGCCGGCCGCCTTTGTCGTTCCCCTCGCGCTCGACTGGGTGCGGATGCAAGGCGAGTCTCTCTATGGCTACGAGTTTGGTCTCTCGCTCTTTACGCTGCTCAACATCTTGGCCTTTGCCCTGATCATTTGGTGGAACGCCGCGTCGCTTTCGCGAGTCGATGCGGAAAGGCGGCGCTCGGAAGAGCAACTACAAGAGCAATACCGCCTAACCGCGGCGACGGCGCAGTCCGAGCACGAGGCCCTGTTGGCACTCGAAGAGTCGCAGGAAGCTCTGCGCGACGCCAAAGAACAGGCCGAGGCGGCCAACCACGCCAAGAGTGCGTTCTTGGCCAATATGAGCCACGAGATCCGCACCCCCATGAACGGCATCATCGGCATGACCGAACTCTTGGGACGCACCCGGCTCGAATCTCAGCAGCGCAACTACTTGACCTTGGTGCAGCAGTCGGCGGAATCGCTGCTGTCCTTGCTCAACGACATCCTCGACTTTTCCAAAGTCGAAGCAGGACGCTTGGCGCTGGAGGAGATCGAGTTCGACCTGCGCGACGAGGCGGGCAATGCCGTACAGACGCTAGCTATGCACGCAGCGAGCAAAAATATCGAACTCGTGTGCCACATTCCTGCGGATGTGCCCGACCGCTTGGTGGGCGACCCGCGCCGCTTGCGCCAAGTGGTGATCAACTTGGTGGGCAATGCCGTCAAGTTTACCCAAGAAGGCGAAGTGGAAGTTGGCATGGCCGTGGAAGAGGCTTTGCCGGACGCCGTGTGCTTGCGTCTGTGGGTGCGCGACACCGGTATCGGCATTGCGCCGGAAAAACAGGCGCAGATTTTCGACTCTTTTAGCCAAGTCGATGAATCGACCTCACGGCGCTTTGGCGGCTCCGGCTTGGGCTTGGCCATTTCGCAGCAGCTAGTCGAGCTGATGGGAGGCCGTATCTGGGTCGAGAGCGAGGAGGGTAAAGGCAGCACTTTTCACTGCACGGTGCGCTTGGGGCTGGGGACGCCGAAGACCAAGCACACCGATCTGGTCTCGCTGCGGGGGCTAAAGGTTTTAGTTGTTGACGATCACGCGACCAATCGGCGGATCCTCGAAGAGATCCTGAAAAGCTGGGCGATGGAGGCTGAGCTCGTGGAGAGCGGCACGGCGGCCATCGCCGCTTTGGAAGCAGCGACGCAGCCGTTCGACATAGTGCTGATGGATCTGATGATGCCGGAGATGGACGGCCTAGAAACGGTGGCGATAATCCGCGAGAGTGCGGCGTTTGCCCAAGTGCCGGTGCTGCTGCTTTCCTCGGCCGACCGAACCGGGTACAGTGCGCGGTCGCGCTCCTTGGGCATTGCCCACAGCCTGCTCAAGCCGGTTAAGCAATCCGATCTGCTAGAGGCCATTAGCGAGGCCGTCGCAGCCGTCCCGCCGAAGGAAACAAGGCGCGGAGAAGCGCCCGGAGACGAGTCGGTGGGGGTCGAGAGCCGCCGCGTCCTCTTGGCCGAGGATGGGGCGATCAACCAGCAAGTGGCCGTGCGGCTATTGGAGGAGCGCGGTCACTCGGTCATGGTAGTGAACAATGGTCGCGCGGCCGTGGAGCAGGTGGCCGCGCAGGCTTCGGCGAGCTCAGCCGAGCCGCCCTTCGATGTGGTGCTGATGGACGTGCAAATGCCGGAGATGGACGGCCTAGAAGCTACGGCGACCATTCGCCGTGCAGAGGAACAGACCGGCGGGCATGTCCCAATCATTGCCATGACGGCCCACGCGATGAAAGGCGACCGCGACCGCTTCTTGGCCGCGGGTATGGACGGTTATGTCGCCAAGCCCGTGCGCCCGCACGAGCTATACGCGGCCGTGGAGGGTGGCGGCCCCAATGATGAGGACGGCTTGGATTTGCCTTTTGAGTGGGACGCCGCGCTCGAAAGCGTTGGCGGCGACGAGGCCATGCTGCGCGAGCTCGCGCAGCTATTTTTTGTCGAGTGCCCCAAGCTGATGCAGCAGATCCGCGAGCACATCGCCAGCGAGGACGGCCCCGAGCTGCGGCGGGCCGCGCATACGCTCAAGGGATCGGCGCATGTTTTCGGGGCGGAGGAGGCTGCCGGTGCTGCGCATCGGTTGGAGGAAATCGGACGCGAGGGCTTCGACGGTGAGATCAGCCGAACCGAAGCGTTTGCCGACGCTGAGGAAGCCTTGGCGTTGCTGGAGGATGAAGTGGCGCGGTTGCTGCCGGCCTTGCGGGAGCGGGTTGCGGCCAGCGCGTAACGCCGAAGGAGGAAGCAGACAATGGAACGAGTGTACACCACGCAGGACTTGGCCATGCTCAGTCATCTCAAAAACTCGCTGGCGGCGCAGGGCATTGAATGCGTTTTGCGCGGGCAGCACCTGCTCGGCGGCGTGGGCGAATTGCCCCCGATTGAGTGCTGGCCGGAGTTGTGGGTTTTGGACGACAAACAGGTCGCGGACGCGAAGTCGCATATCGACACGCTGTTTGCAACGGCTGAGAAAGACAGAGAACCGTGGACCTGCGCCGCATGCGGCGAGGAGTGCCCGGGGGTGTTTACGGACTGTTGGAGTTGTGGGGCGGCTAGGGGAGAAAAAAGCGGAACTTCCTAAACATAGCCCACTGGCGCACCGTTCGCTAGTTGGGTCCCTCTAGATCGACCCATAGCCCCACCGACATAGCCCCACCGACAGCCTGCTCGTTAGCGGCAAGCAAATGCTGCGATTTGGTGAGAAAACGGAGGCTCTCTCGACGCGCTGTACGCGGCTATAGCTACGTTTGAGCGCGCCTTAGCCGAGGGGTGGGAAGACTATGCCTTGGGCATGACCGATTCCCTGGACAAGAAAGCATGGATTTTTTGGCAAAAAGCTAAGTACACGACAGTAACATGGGTTTATATTGTTGGGCGATTTTAGGTTGATCTCTTGCTTGGTGTATGATCTGTGTGAGTTGGTCTAATCCTCGTCGAAAGAGACTTATGGTTTTTCGTCCATGTTTTTTTGTGGGGATCGGTTTTCGTTGATGCAGTTGTTGTCCTACCAGTAATGCCCATAGGAGGGTCCACGCCAGCAGCCCCATCAGCAGGTGCAAGCGTTGCGGGTGGATCAGATGGGTATCTTCGAGGTTAAACCCTCTCGGTTTCAAACACGCAAAGGTCGTCTCGATAGCCCAGCGCTGGCCATAGAGTGCAAGCACTTGCTTGAGGTCGGTTCGATTGGTGATTAGCAGGAGCTTCTCGCCGTGGACGGGGCGATGACACACCAAATGCAGGGTCAAGCCGCCATAGAGGGTCGTGTGTGGATAGTATCGGGTGGTGCCCCGAGGCATTCGTTCATTAAAAGAAGCACCATACCGTTGCCGGCCATCGTCGAGGGTCAGGCAGGTATTGCCGCGCAGACGGATAACAAAATCAACCGGCTGCTTCAGCAAAAAATCAAACCACGCTCGACCGATAAACTCGCGATCGGCGACCAGGCAGCACACGCCTGGATCGAAGTAGGACCACACCTGGGTCAGCAGGTGTGTACGTTCGTCGGTGTTGGAGTTGCCGGGCTTTTGCAATGACTGATAGGCCAACGGAATCGACACGCCTTGATAGACCAAGCCGACACACAACACATTCAGATCGGTGCGACCCCGCTTCCAATGGGTCCGATCCATGACCAACACTTGGGGCTGGCCGGGGCGGACTACCTTGGAGACGATCAACTCCGTAAACACCGACGGGCAGACCCCGCTGCTGAAAAAACGCTGGAGACGGCGATAGTGGCTGTCTATTTGGGCCATCCCCGGCAGACTACACGCGAGTTTCCGCAGATTGACCGAACGCACTTGAATCAGCCCACACACCAAGCCACTAGAAGTGGTCCCAAAACTCCGGATTTGGTTCCTTATGTGGAGAAAAAGCGTCGAATCAAGAGCGTCTCGCCCTATGAAAAACGCTCAATGCGAAGGCTCTTGACTACCCTTGATGGCGGCCCGACGCTAGTTTTGGGACCACTTCTAATCAGGTCAATGCGGTGACGCGTGAGGGATACAGACCCTTGCATGAGGGCTTTCTTTAGCGTATGAATAAGCATGGTGCGGCTCCTGTATTTAGGATTTAGATGCAATCTGGGGCGATTACAAATAAAACCTAAAGCAGGGCTGCACCACAACTTAGATTACTGTCGTGTACTTAGGGCAAAAAGTTCATGCCCAACTACTAAGGAGCCTGTCTTTTTTAACTGCGCCGACCAAAAAACAGACGATTCATGCACCAAAGTCCCAAAATCAGACAAAAGACTACAAATAATTAAGATTTTATCCTACAATAAGGTATTTTATTTTTTGTTATCATATCTAACTTGAAGGGAAATGGAGACATTGATTGGCACAATTATGGGTCAGGGGCTACCGCAGATCTCATCAAGTCTTTCTCACCAGAGTTCGTATTTTGGTGAAAGAAAATATCAACGACGAGTGCTCCTTTTTTCCCATTACAGTATTATACGGGCTGGTCTAAAACATATTCTTACCCATGCTGACAGCTATTTCTTCTTTGGAGAGGCTGGAGAGATGAAAGATGCCAAGCGAAAGGTAGGGGAAGAGTCGTGGGATATAGTGATCTTGGATTTTTCTTTAAAAGGCTATATAATTTTGGATCTCATTAAGCAACTAGTAAAACAAAAAGATGGACCGTCAATCCTCATAATTAAGTAGGTGCCAAAAAGTTCGTTTACACAAGGTTTATGAGTTCAGCCAGAAATTATCAGCGTAGACGCCCGCTTTTTGCAATCGCTCCTGCGGCCTCAATTGCCAGATATACTGGCAGGCCCTATCAGCGGACTCATCA
>JAJDVZ010000035.1:0-6275 GCA_022825835.1 Candidatus Latescibacterota bacterium | reverse complement strand
CTGACGCTGGGTCACTTGCCCCAACCCAGCCGGATTGGCAAACACCGCATCGGCGTTGTCGGCCACCGCCACAAAGCTGTTGCCCAACCCCTGCGCGCGCGCACCCGAACCGACATTCTGAATGTTGACTACCCCCTCGCTGGCCGTTGCCAGCAGGGCCGCACAGGTGATGCTAATTGCAATTTTCATACGCTTGCCTCCTCCGCTTGGTGAAATGCGCTTGTAATGTATTATCATATTATAAATATATAGACTATCAACCGTCAACAAAATAGTCCCGTGTGCGCCTAGGCCACTTCCTTGACGAATCAAGGCCGGATGGTCGTTATTATGAGTTTTCTATGGAACTTATCTCTCAACTCACGAGGTGAACTTTGACTGCTATTAAAGCAACTAATATCGTCCGGCACGAGGGGCATGTCAGCCGCCAGCAACGAGAAAGCCTGTTGCGCCAACAAGGGGTGTTGATCTGGCTGACGGGCTTGCCGAGTTCGGGCAAAAGCACGATTGCCTATACTGTCGAACACGCTTTGGCCGCTAGTGGTCATTTGGCCTATGTGCTAGACGGCGACAACATCCGCTTTGGGCTCAACAAGAACTTGGGCTTTTCTGCTGACGACCGGGCGGAAAATATCCGGCGGATCGGCGAGGTCGGGAAGCTCTTTGTCGATGGGGGTTTCCTAACCCTCGCCAGCTTTGTCAGCCCCTATCGAGCCGACCGAGACGGAGTGCGGGCGCTGATGGCAGAGGGCGATTTCGTCGAAATTTTTGTCAATACCCCAATTGAGTTGTGTGAGGAGCGCGATCCCAAGGGCCTTTACAAAAAGGCCCGAGCCGGTGAGATACCCAATTTTACCGGTGTTTCAGACCCCTATGAAGAACCTGAAAAGCCTGAATTGGTCATCGAAACCGACACCGCAACGCCCTCGGAGGCGGCCGCGCAGGTTATAGACCTATTAGAGAGCATGGGCAAAATTCAACCCACACAGGCTTGAACAAACCCACTCATCCTATTCCTTCCACCATGCAGCAGGGGATCGCCAGATCCCCTGTTTTGCGTTTGCCAATGCGATGCGCAAGATACTAAAACAAGCCCTCCAGTACGGCCTAAGTTTAGGCCTGATGGGGCTTTTTATCTATTGGGCTTTTGCGGGGATAAACCGAGGGGAGCTCTGGGACGCGATGACCGGCCTTTCGCCGGTTTGGGCCGCTGTCATGTGCGTCGCAACGCTGGGGACCTTGGTATTGCGAGCTTGGCGCTGGCAGGTCCTCATGCGACCCTTTGCGCCGCAAGTGAACAACCTCAACGCGTCGCTCGCCCTAGCTATATGCTATGCGGCCAATGTGGCCGTGCCGCGCTCGGGCGAGATCTTGCGATGCGTCAGCCTCAAGTGGACCACTCGGACGAGCATCAGCGCCTTGATGGCCACGATCGTGGTGGAGCGCATTCTCGATCTGTTTTGGCTCATCGTCTTGTTCTGGCTCATCGTCTATATCGATATCGCCTTACCCGCGCTTTGGACGTTGGTCGGTACAGATCGGGACACCATTGGCCTGCTGGCCCTAGCCGGCTGCTTAGTCGCGCTGAGCGCCTTGGTCTTGGTATCGGTTTATCGGGAAAAAATTTTGGCTGGAATTCGCCCGCTGCTTGCGCGGCGCGTTTGGGGACGCGGCGAGCGGATCCTCGAAATCATCGAGACCTTCATCGGCGGACTCTCCGCTCTGCGGCAACAACCGACGGCATACTTTGAAATTATAGTTAGTTCGGTCCTACTCAATGCGGCCTACGTATTTATTATCTACGCGGCTTTTGTCGGCATGGGCTTGGACCAAATATATGATCTCGACGCGGCAGCGGCGCTAGTAGTCATGGCCATATCGTCTATCGGAGTGATCATTCCAACGCCTGGAGGGATCGGTTCATATCACCTCCTCTTCGGCGAAGCCATGCACCGCCTCTACTCAGTGCCTCTCGCCACTGCCTTGGCCTGCGCTACGTTGACCCATGCTTTAGCGAACCTGACCTACGTCTTCCTCGGCGGCCCAACCCTGCTGTGGCAGTGGCATCGGAGCCGACGAAGCAGTTTAGAAGATCCAGACGATTAGGATCGATCCACCCACGTAGCCGAAGGCTTCTATTAGCCCAGCCCCCACATTCGGCTGCTCCTCGACCTGTTCGGCCCCCAAGCGCACGCCGGGTGCCAAGAGCATATCGGTCAACTTGTGGATAGCGTAAAGCGCGACAAAACCAAAAACCACGTCCATGCCAAAAATTTTGAGGCTTTCGAGCCACCCTACGTAGTTGCCAGCCGCGGCGATGCTGACGATATTGCCCATGCCCACCAGTACGCCGCCGAACGCCAAGCCAACTGCGGCATTATCGCGTTCCAACTCCTTATGCACCGAATGCGGGGTAATCCATTCGTAGAGCAGCCCGGCTACCACCAGCACCACTTGGGCCAAGAGCCAGAAGGCCACGCCACTCCACAGCGGTCCTTCGCCCTGCACGATAGCCAAGACAATCAAGCCATTGGCAATGTGCATCCCCGCCTCGACAAAGGCCGTCCCCATATTCTGATCCTCGACGATCTCCTTGCGATTGTCGAAGTGGGGCAAGAGCACTCGCTCGCAGAGTACGCCGGCGACGAGCATCAAGACAATTGCCAAGAGGCCGTACTGGGCAATGCCAATCAAGTCGGCTTGCCAGCCCAGCGAAGGGCCGCTCAACGCCCCCCCCAGCGCTAGGCAAATCCCAAAGAAATAACCGCCCACCGCAACGGCCATCGCGTGGTTGTTGCGGCCGTAGAGTTCATTTTTAAGATCGACTCGGCGAAAAACCCGGGCATAGACCTGCTTGGCGACAAAGAGCAGGACAAAAGCCTCTAAGAGATAGACTAGGGTCTGAGCCATCGTCATTAAAGTATCCACTGCGTTCCCCCTATTTTCCAAAGCGCGAGGAACCGCGTCCCCACCCGGAGGTGGTGCGGCCCATGCGGTTTTTGACTTGACCACTAAAGGCTTGGCGGCGGCTTTGCTGGCGCTGGTAGAATTGCGGTCGCGTCTTTTGGGTCTGCGAGCCACGCGACCCAAAAGTGGGCTGACCCCCTTTTACCGGCCCGTAGTACGGGCGTCCCCTTTCCCGGTTGCGGCGGTAGTCCTCCCAATCGCCGCGACCAACGTTCCACCCCCCCATTAAGCTGCTCATCAGCGCGTACTGGCCGTAAAATTGCCAAAACCCACCGCCGCCCCAAAACCCGTACTGGGGATTGCCGACGTATTGATAGCCCGGCGGGTGCGCTTGATTGGCTCCCGTGCGGCGACCGTCCAGCGACTTGGAGGCCACGACCATGCCGACGTACTTTTCGTAGCGGTAGAAGGTCTCTTCGCGGACTTCCATCCAATCGGTGCGGCGTTCCTCGTACACGACGGTATCGCGCCCAGCAACGCGCTGCCCCGCAGCCGTCAACACCTGAAAGCGCAGGGCGTAGTCGGGAAAAAACGAGCCTTCGACACGGGTATCATCGACGATCAGGGAATACTCGGGATAGCGATCTAAGTCGCGCACCAGTTCCTTCACTGGGTCTTTTGACCCACAGGCGATCAGGCCCCACAACGCCAAGGCCGCTACGCGCCAAGCCATTTCAAGTGCCCTCCTCCACCGGCAAGATGTCGGTGAATTGGTATTCCTCTACCTCCAAGCCCGCGTACGCGGCAAAGTCGCGCTCGCCCCATTGGCTGATAAAAAGCACTTTGCCCTCTTCCCCTTCAAACGACCAGCTAACAAACTCGCGCTCCGCATCGGTGCCGTCTTTGCGGTACAGGCCCGCGTCGCTCGTGCTCCCCACATATTCATCACCCTCAAACCGGACAGCTTCAGGCGGGTCGCCGTCGGCAATGATCGCCGCGGCAATATCGCCTTCGATTTCGTTGATGCCAATCGCCCGCGTCAAGGTCCAATAGGCTTTGCCGTCTTCTACGCCGCGCTCTAGGAAGCACACCTGACCGTCGGCCTGCAATTCCCATTCCTCGGTAGTATAGCCTTCGTAGTCATAGCTTCCACGGCCTGTGACTTGCCAAGTTTTGAGGTCGTAATCGACCAAGAACCCCACTTTCATGGTGCTGAGCGAATACTCCTGATAGGTCGGTTCGTCCTCGTCTTGACGACCACCGAACCATTTCCTTAAACCCATCTGGCATGTCCTTTCAAAACTGAGTACCTATACCCTGTCGATAATAACGAGCTAGCACCGGCCTATCAAGTCGGTTGGCCTGCACGGGCAAGCGGGCCATATCGCCGTCAAACACCGAGAGAGCACCCCAAACTTGGCGGTCGAGATAGCGCGTGGGAACCGCAAAATCGACCGCGGTCGGATCCAGCTCGGCGGGTCCCGCCAAGTGGAACCCCCACTCGCCAAAAGAGGGTACATGCAAGTGATAGGAGTGGACGACAAAGTCGGCTTCCTCTAAGGCGGCGGCAATGCTCCAGTACGCTTCGCGCACGTGATACGGACTAGAAGCCTGAGTCGCCAAGACGCCTCGCGGGCTGAGCAACTTGCGGCACAGCTTATAGGCCTCGACCGAATAGAGCTTGGCCAAGCCCTCCTCGCGGGGATCGGGCAAGTCGATTAGTATCGCTCCATACGGCACGTGCTCGCGCTGCAAAAAGACAAAGCCATCTTCGTTGATCACGCGCACTTGGCGGCGATTCAAGGCATTGTCGTTGAGCCGAGTCAAGTAGATGTTGCGCTGGGCTAACCGCGTTACCGCCGGGTCGAGATCGACTAAATCGACGTGCTGGACCTCCTCGTATTTGAGCACTTCCCGCGCTGTCAGCCCGTCCCCTCCCCCGATGATGAGCACCCTTTCGCGGGAGGGAGCCAGCACCATAGCTGGATGGACTAGGGACTCGTGGTAGCGGTGTTCGTCAATGGAAGCGAATTGCAAGTGGCCATTGAGATAGAGCCGCAGGTGTTCGTCGCGCCGGGTCAGGACGATTTGCTGGTAGGCCGATTGCTCGCTGTGGACGATGCGGTCTTCGTACAGGTCGCTTTCCCACCGCGCCCGCAACCCTTCCCCCTGCCAGGCCAATGCCCCTAGGGCCGCAATAACCACAAGCGCTTGCGCCCCTAGCGAGTGGAAGGCGCGTTGCTCTAGCAACACCCCCTTAAACGCAAGCACCACACCGAGGCCGAGGCCGGCGTTGATCAAACCAGCGACCAACGCCGTATGCAGGCTGCCTAGGAAAGGCAACAGGATGTACGGGAATAGTAACGAAGCTAACAAAGCCCCTAGATAATCGAGAGACAAAACATTCGACAGCGCCGCACGCAGCGTGCCGTGACCGCGCAACAGCCGAGTGATCAGCGGCACCTCTAGACCGATCAACGCGCCAATCGCCGTGCTCAACGCCAACATGCCGACCCTAAAGTGGTCGGTGTATCCGTAGAGCACGTAGAGCACGCCGACCGAAACCCCACCCAAAAGCCCCAGCCAAATCTCTAGCTGGGCTAGCCGCGTCAACAGCAAGTGGTCGGCAACAAAGCGCGAAAGCCAAGAGCCAAGCCCCATCGCGGCGAGAAAAAAGCCGATCGTCAGGGAAAACTGCTCGACGCTATTGCCGAGAAAGTAGGACGACACACTGCCGATGAGTAGCTGATAGACGATAGCGCAGACCGCGGCCGAGAAAATGGCCACCAGCAAAAATAGCGCACCCAGCCTAGGCATCCGCAAGCCCTCCCAGCGAGGAAGAATACGCCACGCCGAGACAGTCCATGGCCCGCTCCGCCGCCAGAATGCCGGAAAATATGGCTTCTTCGCACAGGGGTAGCCCCGTCGCATCGCACGAAGCAAAAAATATCCGCTCCATTGGCTGCTGTCGCCAACCAGCCATCGGCCCCCACAGAGACCCAAGACTGGGCCGCATCATCCCGTGCCCCCAGCGATACAGATCAACGCGCTCTACGAGGTCGTCTAGCTCTGGGTGAACTCGGCGCAAATCGGCCATGATCTGTTCAGCCCAGAATGAGTGGTCCTGTGCGAGCAAGGTGTGCCGGGCATCCGCGAGTTGATCGACAAAGGGCCAATAGTACATCAACACGCGACCGTCGCCCTGCTGATGATCGGCGACTACATAGCCCAGCGATGGGCTGTCGTACAAGACATTGTCCCAAGTAGTCTGCTGGTCCGAGAGCGGCTCTTTGAGAAAAATCGCCGCCACCAACCACGGGCTGTACTCAATAGCTGCCATAGCCTGGGCTTGTGTATCTGGCAAGCCC
>JAJDVZ010000061.1:0-32393 GCA_022825835.1 Candidatus Latescibacterota bacterium | reverse complement strand
TCACATCGGCTGTGCTATGTTGGTTTGGATCCGACTTGAGCAGGTGGCCTACCAAACAGGACAAACCATTTATCAGGTCAAATACGGGGGGCTGGCTGACTACGTGAGACAGCAACTCAAAAATCCTGCTATTCCAATGGTGCTTGCGTAAGTCCTACTATGATGAATTACCCTTCTGAGGCCATAATATCAACTCCGCGCAGCGAATGCGAGGCGGCTACGGCACATTAAGGCTACCACACGGAGACTTGCGGAAAAGCGATCTCCATAAGTAATCTTTCGGAGGTGGTACGCCAATAGTGATGATGTCCATAAATCCATCACTATTACCGGATCCTTTGGTCGAAGATACTGGCCCCGCATATAGATGAGATTCGCATAGGGGGACAATCCCAGAGTCCTCTTCAGGCTCGGGATCGTCCCCATATCCAAAGGACAATATGTTCACCTCATCTGGGATGCTACTGATAAATTGTTGGAGATCCAGTCCAGTCGAAGAAGAAATATAGTCCGCTAAAGCATCCTGTACAATCCAAATAGTTTTCCCATCCCAAGCCAAGCCAACCTGTGATTTTACAATAAGCTGGCTGACCATTCGCGCCCATACTTGTCTATAGTTAATACCGGGGCCTTCGTGGTCGTCTCCTTTCAAGATAGCATCTTCAAAAGCCATTCCTATTTGCGTTCTCTTCTTTTTGTTTCCCCCAGAGGTAGATGAGGTCATCACCTCGACTATTACTATTGGATCAGCGGGAAAATCGACCACCCAGTGCTCTCCAGCATACCTTTCTAGCGTGAATTTGTTTTGGGTCGCAATTTTCTCACATTCTCGCTCGCTCTTTTTAACTAGTTCTGATACTTCGCTAAGTGATTTTCTGCACCTTCCTGCCAAAACGTAGTCGAAGGTATAGTCAAATGTTTTCTCTTTTTCTTTTTTATTTTTTGAGAATTTTATCTTTACCTCAGACCATGCCCGATATTCGATTGCTCTATCCACTCCGCTATATTGGATCAGGTCCTCTCTAACTCTTGCTTGAAGATGAGAACAGTTGGAATCCCGCAGGGCGAATAAGCGCCTAGGGCAAACAATCCAAGGCTTCCCGCGCACCAAGAGTGAACAGACCCCAACCTGAATAGTATCTTTTTTAGGGAACTGTTGAGCTAATTGTGGATAGTTCCGCAAATTCAAAGCGGAGAGATGCCTATTGCCTCCACCATCACATTCATTTTCCATGAATGGGCACCAAGCCCTCGTGCGACAATCAATCGCGTCAGGATGACTTGAGGTTAATGGATGGCCAAATACTTCAAAGATTTTACTCATTTAGGCACTCGAAAATTTTACTCGCTAGAGCTTCTGCTAGAGGAGGTGGAACTGAATTTGCAACTTGCCTATGCTGGTCTAAGTTTTTCACGGTGCCCGTTCTACTGCGTATAGGTCCTTTTAGAATATACGAATCGGGATATCCGTGAATTCTCATATATTCCCGTGGCGTGAGATACCTATCTTCGATGGGATGATAGAAGATCTCTCCGCACCTTAATGTATTAGCGGGTCTATCCCTATGCAGCCTTAGATACTTTGTGGTGTCTTTTGATTTAAGACCTCTGAGTAATTTTTTACCTAAGTGAGGATGAGCTGCCAAATATGACCCCTCGGGAACCTGTGCGATGCGTTCCCTGTCCCTATCTGGCGTTACATCGACGTGACTGTCCTCACGGTCGTAGAAAGTAGTTCCCCTAATCTTTGGTGAAGGTGTTCCTAGATTTTCAATTACGGAGCCGATACCGACATGAGGTTTATACGAGAACAATCCATTACATTCTTCTAGCGGTGCGTATGTTCGTTCTGGAAAGAGGAAGCCGTTTCTTTTCAGCGTGGCGATTACGAATAATCGCTCTCGCAGTTGAGGTACGCCGTAATCTGCGGCTAAAACAACTCTCCATTTGGAAGAATAACCAGCATTTTCTAAGGCTATTAAAAACTTCTCAAAAATTTCGCCTCTTCGCTGCTCGGATCCTTTTGATGAGAGAAGTCCTTTTACTTGCTCAACTAAAATAACCTTTGGTTCTAGCTCTTCGGAAAACCGAACAATCTCGAATAGTAACATACCTCTCTCATCTTTTAAGCCAAGTTGCTTTCCTGCTAAGGAGAAAGATTGACACGGGGGGCCTCCAAAAAGAAGATCGAGTTCGCCTTTCTCTAGGTGTAGTTTTTTGCGAAGTTTAGCTGGATCGATCTCTCTAATATCTGACTCAATAATCCTAGTATCTCTTTTTTCGCGTTTTCTTGCCGCACGTAGTGTGTTGCAGCAGTGTTCATCTATTTCTATTTGTGCTAGAATATCGAATCCCGCATCCTGTACGCCTATATCCATTCCTCCGGCCCCAGAGAAAAGACTTAGCGCGTTATATCTTTGGGGACTATTCATCCTGAATTCACTCCTCCATCCTCAATAGATTAAGGTGAACTCCATGTCCGCTAGCTGCCGTTGAAGATAACGTAACACTTCATCGCGCCTTTGCAAGACCAGCAAGTCGTTGTTGACGGCAGGAGTCGCCGGTGCCAGCGCTTGCCAGCGTGCGAGCAAGCCGCGCAACTGATACTGTTGCGTGGCCGTGAATTGCCAGCGGGTGGTGGCTCGGCGTGGAGCGCGTGAAACTGCTGGCTGAGTACGCGCAAATGGCGGTGGGGAGCCAATAGCGGGTGCGCCTCGGTCGCGAGAGCGACGACTAAGCACAACATGAGGGCTATAATATACCGGCTGGTCGCTCTCCGGCAACTTGGTTTGACCTTGCCTGAACAGGGGCCTAAGTTCTGGAAGACAAACGAGAAAGGACACGTATGGAGAACGAATTTTTCAAGGGCCACGGCCTCGGCAATGACTACATTGCCGTCGATCCGGCTGCGCTCAGTTTTGAATTGACGCCAGACAATATCCGCACGATTTGCGACCGCCATTGGGGCGTGGGCAGCGACGGCATTCTCGCGCTGGCACTCTCGCAAAAGGCCGACTTTGGCCTGAAAATCTACAACCCCGACGGCAGCGAGGCGGAAAAGTCGGGCAATGGCCTGCGGATATTCGCCCGCTATCTACACGCCACCGGCCAAGTGCAAAAGCAACAGTTCACCGTTGATACGGAGGGCGGCCTAGTAAGCGTTGATTTGCACATTGATCAGCATGGCGACGCCAGCACCGCCACGGTGCAGATGGGGCGAGCGACGTTTGCGCCGCAAGCCTTGCCCTGCACGCTGGAAGCCGAAGAGCTGGTCGCGCAGCCGATTGATGTCGGCGGGCAGACTTTGACCTTTACCGGCGTCAGCGTCGGCAATCCGCACTGCATCGTCTTCCGCGAACAGGGCGCTCGGTGGACTGAGGACGAGTTGTGCTCTTTGGGGCCGGAGTTGGAAAATCACCCGCTCTTCCCCCGGCGCATCAACGTACAGCTCGCCGTGCCCGTGGGGCCGCACGCGATTTACATCCTGATCTGGGAGCGCGGCGCAGGTCAAACGCAGGCGTCGGGATCGTCGGCGTGTGCGGCCGCGAGTGCGGCGGTGCGGCTGGGGTTGGTCAAAAGTCCGGTGGCGGTTAGGGCACCGGGCGGAACCTTGCACATCGACGTGAGCGCAAGCTACGACCTGACGATGAAGGGGCCGGTCTCCGAAGTAGCGCGCGGCGCGTTTAGTCCGTCGTTTGTGCGCGAATTGCACTGAGCGTCGCGCGGTAGCAGAGATTGCAATGCGCTGTTTAGCTTGGGTCGCACTCGGTTGGTTGCTGATGGTCTCGACTGCCGCCGGTCAGGGCTTTGGTCGCAACAAAGTGCAATACGCGGAGTTTGCGTGGCGGAAAATGGAGACTGAGCACTTTGACGTGTACTTCTTTGCCGAAGAAGAGGAGTTGGCCGCGTACGCCGCACAAATGGCCGAGCGCCAGTTCATCGACCTCGAAAAGAAGTTTGCCCACACCGTGCAGCGGCGGGTGCCGCTAGTGGTCTATTCCTCGCACATCTACTTTGAACAGACGAATATCATCCCCAATCTCCTGCCCGAGGGGGTAGCGGGTTTCACCGAGTATCTTAAGGGGCGGGTCGCATTGCCGCTGAGCGGTTCCCTGCCCGAATTCGAGCGGGTGCTGCACCACGAGTTGATTCACGTCTTCACGTTTGACCGGATTGCGCGGGTGCTGAAGCAGCACGGGATATTGGACTTCCGCCCGGCGCCGCTGTGGTTTTCCGAAGGGCTGGCCGAGTACTGGTCGAGCGAGCCTAACAGCTTTGGCGACATGATAGTGCGCGATGCGCTCTTTGCGCGGCGGCTGGTGTCCATCGCCGAGATGTATCGCATCTACGGCACCTTCCAGATGTACAAGGAAGGGGAGTCGATCTGCCACTTTATGGCGGCGCGGCACGGAGCCGACGTGTTTGAACAGCTCTTTGCCAATTGGTGGCGCGGCGAAACCTTTGGCGAAATTTTTGCGATCACGACCGGCGAGAGCCTAGACAAGTTCGACCAAGCTTGGCAATACCACTTACACAAGCGCCACCTGCCGGCGATTGCCGATAGCGATCCCCCATCCGAATTGGCCACTGCCCGCACGCAGCGCGGCTTTAACATCAAGCCCGAAATCGTCCCCGGAGATAGCAGTGCATTTTACCACTTCCGCAACGATCAAGGCTATACGCAAATCGTTCGCACGCGCCGCGACGGCAGCGAACCCGAGGTCGTGGTCGAAGGCGAGCGCCTGCCGGTCTTTGAGTCCCTGCACCCGCTCTCGACGCGGCTGGCCGCTTCCCCAGACGGCAAGTGGCTGGCGTTTGCAGCCAAAAGCCGCGGCCGCGATCACCTGTACATTTGGGATGTGGAACAAAAACGCGTGGTGGAGGATTTGTCATTTGCCGGGATCGTCGCGATTGCGTCGCCATCGTTTGCACCCGACGGCAAGCGGCTGGCCTTTGCCGGCAGCGACGAAGGGGGCTGGACCGACATTTATCTGGTCGATGTAACCGGCGATAGCCTCCGCGCCTTATGCCGCGACATTTATCACGACCGCGAGCCCGACTGGTCGCCGGACGGTCGGCACATCGTCTTTAGCTCCGACCGTTGGTCCGGGGGACGGCGCGGCCGCTACAACCTGTTCCTGTACGATTTGGCGACCGAGCAAATCTCGGCTCTCAGCCGCGGCGAGCACAACGACGGACAGCCGCGCTGGTCGCCGGACGGCGAGCACATTGTCTTTAGCTCCGACCGCGCTGGCGCGTACAACATCTATGCCTTGCAGCTAGCGGGCGAGCGCACGGAGACCCGGCGGTTGACTCACGTATTGACGGGTGCGTTTGATCCGGTGCTATTGGCCGATGGCCAGCACCTGCTCTTTTCTGGATATGAGAGCGGTGGCTTCCAGATCTACGAGCTCGCCGTGGATTGGGCCGACAGCGCGGAGGTCAGCTATCAGCGCGTGGAGGAGGCGCAGGCCGAGCCGTGGTCGCTGGCGAGCCTGCACGGCCAGAGCGAGGTCGCCAGCCGGCCCTATGAGCGCAAGATGAGCTTCGACATAGCCCAGGGCCAGATCTCCCAGGACCCGGAATTTGGCACCTCGGGCGGCATTCAAGTGGCGCTGAGCGATGTGCTGGGCAACGATCAGTACCACTTCGTGCTCTCGCACATTGCCGCCAGCCGATCCGGTTTCTTCGACGGCCTGAACGTGGCCTTGACGCGCCTCCACCTCGGGCAGCGGCTCAACGCGTATTGGGGCGTGTTTCGGCTCAACGACCGTTTTTCGAGCCGCTTTGGCCGGTTTGTGCGCGAAGAGCGCTTGGGTGCCCACATTGGGTTGAGCTATCCCTTTTCCCAGCACGACCGCATCGACACCCGGCTCTCGCTGCGCCACGCTGAAATCGACCGGCAATTTGAAGGGCGGAAGCTGTCGGGCTGGCTGGCCAACAACTACGTCAGCTATACCCACGACACGAGCCTGTGGATTCCGACCGGGCCGCTGGAGGGCCGACGCTACAGCCTTGGGCTGGCGCAGACGATCGACTTTAAGACCTCGCGGCGGTTCAACATCACGCTCTTTGGCGACTACCGGCACTACTTCCGCCTCTCGCAGCGCAGCGCGTTGGCCGTGCGCCTGATGGGTCGGCGCTCCACCGGCGTGGTGCCTGAGTTTTTCTCCTTGGGGGGTAGTTGGACGCTACGGGGCTATCGCTGGCGCTCGCTGTGGGGCAGCAAGATGGTGCTGTACAACCAAGAGCTGCGCTTCCCCTTGGTCGATCGGTTCTTGCTCCGCTTTCCGTTTGGGGCGATGGAGTTTAGCGCCTTCCGCGGCGCGCTCTTTTTCGACGTGGGCAACGCGTGGAACTCCGACTTCGAGCAATGGCGCGCGGCGCTTGGCGCGGGGGTGCGCCTGGCCTTGGGCGGGGTTTTCGTCTTTCGCTTGGATGCGGCGCGGCGCACGGACTTCAAGTCCATAGACAGCGACACGCGCTGGGATTTCTTCTTTGGCTGGGATTATTAGATGCGCTACGCCTTGCTCGGATTTTGCCTGTTGACGGCCTGTGGCGAAAAGGTGCTCTACCTCGGCGAGCCGGGGCGCAGCGCAGTGGGGGTTGAGCCGCCGCTGCAACTTTTGTGGACGCACAAAATGGACGGCTCGCCACTGGGCGGAGCGCTCTTCGCCGGTGATCTGATCCTCCAACTGACGACCGAGCCGACCCTCTATGCGCTGGACCGGCGCAATGGCACCCAGTTGGGCAAGCATGGATACGACAAGATGGCGTGTGCCCCGGGGCAGTTGGCCGGGGCGCAGTACGCGCTGGGGGTGCTGGGCCGCAAGCCTAGCTTGCGGGTTTTGGATCGGCGGACAGCAGCGGAGCTTTGGCGGCACGAGGGAACGTTTTGTCAGGTGCCGGTCGTGCGCGGTGACACCCTGATCGCGGTGGATGAGCAGGGTGCGGTGCAGGCGCTGAGTCTGGACGACGGACATGTGTTGTGGTGCGCTGAATTGGGTGGGCGGGTGCGGACCGGATTGGCGCTGAGCGGCGATCTCACGATTGCTGGCACGGCGTCCGGGGACTTGGTGGCTTTGAGCGCAGAAAGCGGCAAAGAGCGCTGGCGCACGAGCTTGGGGGAAGCTGTGCGCTCGCGGCCAGTGTCCACTGGTGCGCATGTAGTTACGGCGACTGCTTCTGGCCGAGTGCTAGCTGCCCGACGCGACTCTGGTCAGGTGGTTTGGGAGCGAGCTTTGGACGCACTGCCGACCGCGGAGTTGGCGCTCGTGACAGGCGTGTTGGTGGTAGGCTGTGCTGACCGCCACTTCTATGGGCTAGACGCGGCCACTGGTGCCGTGCGGTGGACGTTTGCCACCGGGGGCGTGGTGCGGAGCAGCCCAGCCGCCACCGAGCACACCGCGTATGGCGCTTCCAGCGACGGCCATCTCTACGCCTTGGATCTGCAAGACGGGCATCTGCTGTGGAAATACCGATTGGACGGCCCTGTCTTGGCACCGGTGTCTTTGGGCGCACAGGTCGTCGCCGTCGCCACTGAGAAGCGGCTTCTCTACGTGTTTGGACGTCACTGAGCGAGGGAAACGGCATGAAAAAGACGATTGCTTGGTGCTTGCTGCTGGTGCTTTCAGGTGTGCCGACATGGGCTGAGCCGTTAGAGCTAGCTCGGCGGCTGGCTCCGTTGGAAGCAGCTTTAGCGGAGCAATGGGCCGAGCAGCCAAAGCTTGGGCAGCAGTCGATGCCAACTGCGTCTGCGGCTCCAAGCAAAGAGAAACGCTCGCGCAAAAAGCTCTACTTGAGTGCGGCCTTGGCCGTGGGGGCCGGTGTGGTGGCCTACTGGAGCAAGGAGCGAGCCGATGCCGCGTACGACCGCTATTTGCGCTCGGCCAGCGTGGTGCGTCAGCAGCGAAAATTGGACGAGGCCAAGCGCTTTGACCGCGTGACTGGCGCGGCGTTTGTCGGCATGGAGGTAGGCTTGGTACTCAGTTCATACCTGCTCTTTTTTAGGTCTAGATCGTGAGAAGCTGTCTCTGGATAGGGTGCTGCCTCGGCGCGCTGGTCTTAGCTTGCAGCGACCGCCCGCGGCGCAACCCCCTCGACCCGCAAGCCGAAGACCTGCAGAGTGAGTCGTTTAGCGCCTTGACGGCCTTGGCACTCGACGGCGAGGTGGAGTTGCGGTGGGACTTTTCCCACTTTTCCGATATCGAAGGCTACCGACTCTACCGCCGTCTGCCTGGGGACGAGTGGGAGCCGATTACCCCGGTGTTGGCAGCGGACGCGACTGCGTATGCGGACGGGGGAGTGCAAAACGGGATGCACTACGAGTACCAGCTCAGCTTGCTCGTCGCCGGGGAAGACGAGCGTCCCAGCGGTCGTCCCGTACCCGCTACGCCCGGCCCAGAAGTCGCTTGGGTGGCCGATCGCCACGCCGGGCTGGTGTGGAAAATCAGCGCGGATGCGCGCAGTGCGCATTTTGCCCAAGGGCGCTTTTTCGACTTGGCGGCGATTGCACTCGACGTGGCCAATGGTTCGTGCTGGGTCAGCGACCGGGGGTTTGCCGGGCTATACCGGATTGCGGAAGACGGCGCGCTGGCTGCGCTGGGCGCGGCGGTGGAGCGGCCTGGTGCTCTGGCCATTGACACTGCCGCGCGCATTGGCTGGCTGGCCGACGCCGGGCAACAGCGGGTCTTTTGGTTTTCCTTGGACGCGGCCGATTCGCTGGCCCTCATTCCGGTCGATGCCTCCTTTGCCCAGCCGGTGGCGTTGGCCGCGCAGGCCGGAGGCTGCTGGATCGCCGACCAAGCCCAAAGCCGCGTGCTGTTCTACCAGACCGACGGCACCCACGCCACTGAATTCCATGTGCTGGCAGCTCCCAAGGCGCTGGTGGCAGGCACAGGGGGAGATGCGTGGCTGTTGGGCGGTGAGGGGCACCGCTTGGCGCGGTTGGATCGCGCGGGCACCATCCTCTACGTGGAGTTGCCTTTTGCCGCGGCCGTGGGACTGGCCGTGGATGATGCAAGCGGAGCCTGCTGGGTGTTGGGGGAACGGGACTTGGCGGTGTTCTCGGCCGCCGGGATTTTGGAGCAGCACTGGACCGACGTGCCCGGCGGCAGCGCCCTTTCCTTTGACGCAGTGCAGCAGCGGGCTTGGCTTGCGACCGATGACGTGCTGTGGAAATTCACAGCCGAGGGCCAAACGCTGGCACAGCTCGTCGGCTTTTCGTCCATCGTCCGCATTGCCGTGGACCCAGGCCGCTGAGGCTGCCAATCCTCTCTTGCATCGGATGTACTCCTTAGCGACCTTCCTATTTGTAACTTTAATCCCGCGAGAAGCAATATGACCGAGCCAACTCCCATTCACAGCATGACCGGCTTTGGCCGCGCCGCGGCCGAACGGCGAGGTTTGCGGCTCGCCGTTGAACTGCGGTCGGTCAACAGCCGCTATCTCGACATTCAGGTGCGCTGCCCGGCTGATCTCCAGCCCTTTGAGCTAGCCATCCGCGAGCGGATTCAGGCGCGGGTTAGGCGCGGCAAAATAAACGCACACCTCGCTTGGGAGGAGGAAAGTCAGCCCGAGGCCCTGCCCCAGTTAGACGAGGAAGCCGCCAAGCACTATTTGGCCCAGCTACGGCGGTTAGCAGAATTGGCTCAAATCGAAGCTGCGGAGAGTCGAGCTACGCTGTCGCCGTGGAAGTCGTTTTTTGCTCGCTTCAAGGGACTAGAGCATTTCAATGTGGGAATTGAGCGGGTGCTGTTGGCGAAGCTACCCAATCTCTTTCGCGTCCAAGCCGCAGCGCTAGATAGCGCGGTCGTGCAAGAGGTGCTGCGGGTGGGGTTGGACCAAGCGCTGGCCGAGTTAGTGGCCATGCGCGAGGCCGAGGGACACACTCTCGCCGTGGACTTGCGCGCCCGCGTCGAGGCGGTGGGGGCGCATCTGGAGCGCGTGGCTGAGCGAGCGCAGGCGACCCGTGGTGAGGTTGCCGAGCGGTTGCGGGAAAAGATCGCCGCCCTGCTCACGCTCGGGGAAGTTGCCGAAGATCGCCTCGCCACAGAGATCGCCCTGATCGCCGAGCGCAGCGACATCGTCGAGGAGATCGTCCGCTTCCGCAGCCACAATACCCAGTTCCTCGATACCTTGGCGCAGGGGGGCGAAGTGGGCAAACGCTTGAACTTTCTCTTGCAGGAAATGCACCGCGAAGCCAACACCATCAGCGCCAAAGCCGCCGATGCCGAGATCTCCCATTGGGTCGTAGAGATCAAAGAAGAGATTGAGCGGCTGCGCGAACAGGTGCAAAACTTGGCGTGAGGAATTCATGGCATCCGTGCAGATCATCACCATCAGCGGCTTGGCTGGCAGCGGCACCACCACGGTGTGCGACCGGTTGTGTGCACGGCTGGGCTGGGCTTATGTCAACGCCGGAGCCGTCTTTCGCAAGCTGGCCCAAGAAGCGGGCGTGAGCTTGGCCGAGTTTGGCCAGCGGGCCGAAGCCGATGGATGCATCGACCGCCAGCTCGACGCGCGCTTGGTCGAGCAAGCGCAGGCGTGTGCGCCAGTCGTCGTCGAAGGGCGGCTCACCGGCTGGATGGCCCAGCGGCATCAGCTTCCGGCCCTCAAGGTCTGGCTGCAAGCGGCACTTGCCGTGCGGGCCGAGCGCGTGGGCCAGCGCGAGGGCAAGCCGCTGGCGCAAGCCCTTGCGGAAACGCGCCAGCGCGAGGCGTCTGAGGCCCAGCGCTACGCCGCGCATCACCAAATCGCCATCAGCGACTTGTCGGTGTACGACTTGGTCGTCGATACCGAGTGCTGCGATCCCCAAGCCGCCTGCGCGCACATCGTAGCGCGCCTCGATCAGCCATGAGCTTACAGGGTCGCCATATCCTGCTCGGGGTCACCGGCGGCATTGCCGCGTACAAGACGCCAGAGATCGTGCGGCTGCTGACGGCTGAAGGGGCCGAGGTGCGGGTCGTGCTGACCCGCGCGGCGGGTGAATTCGTCGCGCCCAAGACGTTGGAGGTGCTTTCTCGCCATGTGGTGTACAGCGACTTATTCGGCCGCGACGAGGAATTTCCCGTCCTGCATGTGGGATTGGCCGAGTGGGCCGACTTGATTTTGGTGGCTCCGGCTACGGCGCACTGCTTGGGGCGCATAGCCGGCGGCTTGGCCGACGATCTGCTCACCTCGGTGTTGTTGTGCGCGGGTGTCCCCGTCCTGCTGGCACCGTCGATGGAGGAGAACATGTTGGCCAGTGCTGCGGTTGCTGCCAATGTGCAGACCTTGGCGCAGCGGGGGTTCCACCTGCTCGACCCGGAGGTGGGGCCTTTGGCGTCGGGTGCAGTTGGCCGCGGGCGGATGCCCGAGCCAGTGGAGTTGGTTGCGGCGGTTGCGGCGCATTTCAGCGGCGACTTGGATGGGCTGAAGCTGCTGGTAACGGCTGGTCCCACGGTCGAGGACCTCGATCCGGTGCGCTTCATTTCCAATCGCTCGTCGGGCAAGATGGGCTATGCAATAGCCGAACGAGCCGCGGCGCGTGGGGCGCGCGTGTGGCTGGTCTCCGGGCCGACGGCACTGCCCGCGCCCGCTGGCGTGGAGCGGCAGTTGGTGCGCTCGACCCTCGATATGCAGCGCGCCGTCGAAGCCTTGTTCGAGCAAGTAGATGGGGCGATTTTGGCGGCGGCTCCGGCCGACTACCGCGCCAAGGAAGTGGCCGAGCAAAAAATCAAGCGCGGCGCGGCGTCCAGTTCCATCGAGTTGGTCGAAAACCCGGACATTGCCGCCGGGCTGGGTCAGCACAAGGGCCAGCGGTTGCTGGTCGTCTTTGCGATGGAGACGGAAAAGGGGCCGGAGCGGGCGCGGGAGAAGCTGGTGCGCAAAGGGGGCGACTTAATCGTGCTCAACATGCTCAACGAGGAAGGCGCTGGTTTCGCCGGCGACACCAATCGAGTTACCCTGATCGACGTTGAGGGCCAAGAGGAAGCTCTGCCCTTGCTGAGCAAATCCGCGGTCGCCGACCGCATCCTCGACTGGGTGCGGGCGCGGCGATCACCGGTAGGTTGACAGGGTTCGGGGCGGCGAATATATACTGAAAGCAGGCACGATCCACAACTAATTCCCGACCAAGGAGGACCATGTGATTACTCACAGCGACCAGTTATTGCTTTTTGCTGATAAGACCTCGCCCATACAAGAAGACACCGTCAAAAGCTGGGGAACGTTTAAGGACAGCCTCAGAGCCCCTGTTCACCGGTGGTTTACGTACCCTGCTGGATTTTCATACAAGGCTGTAGCTCATTCATTTGAGCGGTTTGGAATTGCCAAAGGAATGAGCGTTTACGATCCCTTCATGGGTTCAGGGACGACGAACGTAACCGCCAAGGCAATGGGCATAGATTCCGTCGGAACCGAAGCGCATCCCTTTGTGTACGAAATAGCAAAAGCAAAAATGGAGTGGGAGGTTGACAAAAAGGCAATTAGAGCATTTATCGATCACTTAAATATAAATTTTGAATCCCGATATAATGATTTAAATGGAGATGTTGATTTTTCTCTATATAATCACTTTCCGGAATTAGTATTAAAGTGTTACAAAAAAGAGACATTGAGTAAACTACTTACACTAAAAAATATATATGATGACTATGAATTTCACCAGAGGGAAAGAATGTTTATTTTTGTCGTATTGACAGCCTTGCTTAGAAAAATTTCCAGTGCAGCGACAGGATGGCCTTATATCGCACCAAAAAAAGAAAAGGTTACCTCTGAAGACAAAGATGCTCTGCTAGAATTTAACGCGCTTTCAATGTCTATGCTAGATGATCTTACACATATCAAGAGACAATCTGATGAAGGGTATTTACAATCAAAACATCGATTAATTTTTGGGAGTTCTACAGATGTATCAGCACATCTCTCCAGCGAGAGCGTAGATCATGTATTCACCTCTCCTCCGTACTTGAATAATTTTGACTACTCTGATAGAACTCGGCTGGAGCTTTACTTTTGGGGATTTGCAAAGAACTGGAAAGAGATTACAGATAAAGTGCGGTCTAGGTTGATGACTTCTGCTACAACTCAAATATCTAGGAATGATCCCAAGTATTTATTAGACGAAGAGATTAAAACAAACAGTCCTGAAATAGCGCGATTCATACAAGAAGCTGCAAATGAATTGAGCGAATTGAGAAAAATTAAAGGAGGAAAGAAAAGCTATGATCTTATGGTAATTGGATATTTTAATGACATTTACAAAGTGATAAAGGAGGTATATAGGGTTTTAAAATCTGATTCTAGTGCTTTATTCGTATTGGGTGATTCTGCTCCTTATGGTGTTCATATTCCAACAGATAAACTCATAGGAGAAATAGGTTGCTCAATTGGCTTTAAGTCTTATTCTTTAGAGATACTTCGCAAAAGAGGTGATAAATGGAAGGCAAACCCTCAGAGACATGGAGTATCTTTGCAAGAATCCATAGTTATACTTGAAAAGGGGTGAATAATGGATTATAAGATTGTTGCATCTGTAGCTAATCCTGGAAGTGCATTAGGAGAAGCCATCGGTTATTCTATGGAAGATGCACTAAAAGAATTACTGAATGAAATTGCAGATCAGTATAGTTGTCACTATTTAACATCAGGTATCAGAAAAACAAAGAGTGGAAAAATACAGAAAAAACTTTTAATGTCAGATAAATCTGGAAATGAATATGATATCGATGGTGTCTTAGCCAATCAGTCTATGAAACCGTTAATAATTTTTGAATCAAAATATATTAGATACAAAAAGCACAATAGAGATAAAGGTAGTTGGATCTGTCATACTCATTCTGCTATCAGACGACGCTATCATAGCATCAGAAGTTCTATCGCAATTTTAGCTGGCAATTGGAGTGGCCCATCTCAAGCTATGATGCACAGTAATAACATAAATCTATTTTTGATTCCCTTTAATCATATATGTGAAGTATTGAGCGAACTTGGCATCGATTTTGATTGGGAGGAAAAAGATAGAGATAAGGCTATTAGGGCATGGAAAAATTTTAACAAGTTAAATAGCGAGCAAAAGAAATCCATCGGAATTCAGATGATCGACCCTATAAAGGATAATCTCGTTATATTGATTGAGAACATCCTCGATGACACGGTAGAAAGAGAAGTTGATAAGGTCTTGGTAGAATTAATATCCAATTTAGGTGAGGTAAAAGTCTATGAGTTTGAATCTATAAGTGACGCATTGAATTTCTTGCAAGATGATGATCTCAAGGATTTATTTTTAACAACCGACTCAGACAGCTTGTTTGATCCCCCTCCTGATCTTTTTGAAGAACCATGAAAACACAAAGCGAGGACGTACTGGACGAGGCTCGGCGCTATCTAGCCGATTTAGTGGCTTTTGAAGGTGCCCAATTTACAGCACCGGAGGCGATTGTGGAACATAGACCAGAGGAATCAGCGGTCGGGGACTTAGAAGCCTTTCGTCGCCAGATTTGCGAGTGCACTCGCTGTCGGCTGGGTGCGACGCGGCAGAACTTTGTGTTTGGCAGCGGCGATCCCGCAGCCGACATCATGTTCATCGGCGAGGCCCCAGGGGCGGAAGAAGATCGAATGGGCCAGCCCTTTGTGGGGAAGGCCGGTCAACTGCTGACCAAGATCATCGAGGCTATGGGCCTGTCCCGCGACGAGGTTTATATCTGCAACATACTCAAGTGCCGCCCGCCGAATAACCGCGACCCCCAGCCCGATGAGATCGAGCAGTGCGAACCGTATCTCAAGCGCCAGATCGAAATCGTCCAGCCCCGCGTCATCTGCACCTTGGGCCGCTTTGCCGCGCAGACCTTGCTCCGCAGCAGCGAGCCCATGGGCCGCTTGCGCGACCGGGATCACCACTACGAGGGCATTCCCTTGGTGGCCACGTACCACCCGGCGGCCCTCTTGCGCAACTCCCAGTGGAAGCGCCCGACTTGGGAAGACATGAAGCGGGTGCGGAAGCTCTACGACGGGGTCGAACTCTAAATTTTTTGGAGCTGAACCATGACCCAGAGTCCAAATGGAGGCCAAGATCTCGGGCGGATGCCGCCGCAGGCCGTAGAGGTTGAGCAGGCCGTGCTCGGGGCGATGATGCTAGAGCAGCGGGCCATTGTCCGCGCCATTGAAATCCTCGACGAAAGCTGTTTCTACCACGCCCCCCACAGCCGGATATTCGCGGCCATGACCGAGCTTTTTGAGCAGGGCACCGCGGTCGATCAGCTAACCTTGACCGAGGAACTCAAGCGCCGCGGCCAACTCGACGATGTCGGCGGGGTTGTCTATCTGGCCAAGCTAGGGTCTGAAGTGGCCACGACGGCCAATATCGACTTTCACGCGCGGATCGTTTTGGAGAAGGCGCTGGGCCGCAAGTTGATCGAAACCTCTAGCGAAGTCATTGAGCGAGCGTACGCGGCCGACGAGGATGTCCAAACCCTGATCGACAATGCCGAGCAAAAACTTTTCACCCTAAGCGAAAACCAAATCGGCGAGGGCTTTGAGCCGCTGGATAAGGTGATGGGCGAAACGTTTGAGCACCTTGAGCACGTCCAGGCAAGGCAGGGCGCGGTCTTGGGGGTGGATACGGGTTTTGCCGATCTCAACGCCTGGATATCGGGTTTTCAGCAGGGCGATCTGATCATTCTCGCGGCGCGGCCCAGTGTCGGCAAGACGGCCTTCGCGCTGACGCTGGCGCGCAATGCGGCTGTAGAAGCCGGGGTCGGGATGGCGATTTTCAGCTTGGAGATGTCTAAGATACAACTGGCTCAGCGCCTAATCAGCGTGGAGACCAAGGTCGATTTGCACAAGCTGCGCACTGGGCGGCTGCGCGATGAAGATTGGATGAACCTAACGCACAATATCGAACGCTTGGCCCGGGCACCTATTTACATCGACGACACCCCCGGCATCTCAGTGCTCGAAGCGCGAGCCAAGGCGCGGCGGCTGCAGCGCGAGCACGGGGTTGGCATGGTCATAATCGACTATCTCCAACTCATGAGCGGGCACATTAGAACGCAGAGCCGCGAGCAGGAGATTTCGCACATCTCGCGCGGCCTCAAGGCGATGGCGAAAGAATTGGACGTGCCGGTCTTGGCCTTGTCGCAGTTGTCGCGCGCCGTAGAAAGCCGCACGGACAAGCGGCCCCAGCTATCGGACCTGCGGGAGTCGGGCAGCTTGGAGCAGGACGCCGATGTGGTGATGTTCATCTATCGCCCGGAGATGTACGACCTCAAATCCCCAGATGGAGAGAGTCTTGAGGGCCTTGCTCAGATTATCATCGGCAAGCAGCGCAACGGCCCGGTTGGCTCGGTGGATTTGATGTGGAACAAGGAAAGCGCCACGTACGAAGCGATGGCACCGGGGTGGCGGGCAGAGCCGGAAGAGTACTAGCCGGCCCCCATGTTCATCGACGAAGTGACCATCACGGTGGAGTCGGGCCATGGCGGCAGCGGCTGCTGTTCGTTTCGGCGTGAAAAGTACGTGCCGCGCGGCGGGCCGGATGGCGGCGACGGCGGCGACGGCGGCGACGTAATTTTCCGCGTTGATCCTCAATTGAACACACTGCACGATTTTCGCTACCAACGCCACATCCGCGCTGGTCGCGGTGCCCACGGCGAGGGCAAGCGCCGGACGGGCCAGCGCGGCGAGCACGCGATCATCTGCGTGCCGCCGGGCACCCTCTTGCGCGACGCAAAGGGCGCGTTGATCCGCGACATGGTTGAGGATCAAGAGGAGTTGGTGCTGCTGGCGGGTGGGCGCGGGGGCCGGGGCAATGCCCGCTTTGCCACGCCCCGCTTTCAGGCTCCACGGCGCGCCGACTCTGGGCGAGAGGGTGAGCAAATGGTGGTGCGGCTCGAGCTGAAGTTGTTGGCGGATGTGGGGCTGGTGGGCTTTCCCAATGCGGGCAAATCCACACTGCTGTCGCGGCTTTCCGCGGCCCGTCCCAAAATTGCCGATTACCCCTTTACGACTTTGGAGCCGCACTTGGGGATTGTGCAGTGGGCCGAAGGCGAGAGTTTTGTGCTGGCCGACTTGCCGGGGCTGATCGAGGGGGCGCATGAGGGCAAGGGTTTGGGCATGCGGTTTTTGCGCCACATCGAGCGCACGCGCATCCTGTTGTTTGCCATTGATTGCACCAGCCCGGACCCGCGCGGCGAGTTGGAGTCCCTGCGCGGCGAGTTGAATGCCTTCGACGAAGGGATGCGACACAAGCCCGCTGGGATTGCGCTGACTAAGGCTGACTTGTTGGGGCCGGACGCGGAATTTGAAGATCCTTTTGCCGATTTGCGTGCGCCGCGCTTTTTGGTCTCGGCCGTCACCGGTCGTGGAGTGACTGAGATGTTGCGCAGTGTGGGGCAGGCGGTGAAGAGATTGCGCGCTGACGAAGTGGGGAGAGACGAGCCATGAGAGACTTCGCGGAACCGCTGCCCCAAGCGTCTCTAAATATTGAGGAGAAGAAGCGCTCCAATATTTTTGCGTGGCGGGGACAGTTTTCTCCGCAACTCGTCGAATCCCTACTGGCGGAGTACTGTCCTCCGGATTCGGTCGTCGTCGATCCATTTGCCGGAAGCGGGACCGTTCTCCACGAAGCAGCTCGTAGGTCTCTTCCTGCATTTGGATTTGAAATAAATCCGTCTGCGTGGTGTTTCAGCAAACTCTACGAACTCTCCACTTTGTCTCAAGAGATGCGTCGGGAAGCGACCTTGGAACTCCAAGGCCAGATAAATCGAGAATTTCCGCTCGCCCTCTTTGTCGAGGACCGCGAATTAGGAGAAGAAGAGGTTGAAGAAAAGGTGATTCGCATGAGTGAATCGCTCAGCGCACAGGCCAAAATCATATGTAATGCACTGGTCGTTTTGTTGGACATCTACAAGAACCGCATCTCCGGAGATTTTGTACAGAGTCGGTTCGGCTCTTTGATGTCGCTGATAAGGAGGTTGCCACTTGCGGATCGTCCGATCAAGGCGGATCTACAAGACGCGAGGGCACTTCCCCTTCTCAATGGGTCGGTCGATTTCGCGATCACGTCGCCACCTTACATCAATGTCTTCAACTATCACCAAAACTATAGGCGCTCAGTCGAGTTACTTGGATGGGATCTGCTGCGCGTAGCACGGTCTGAAATCGGCTCTAATCGCGCCAATCGCGCCAATCGCTTTTGCACGGTAGTGCAGTACTGTATCGACATGGGAGGTGCATTGCAGGAATTGGCTCGTATCCTCCGTCCCGGCGGTCGCGCCATACTGATTCTCGGGCATCAATCTAAGGTGCTGGGGACGCCCTTTTTTAATGCGGATATCGTCGCACGGCTCGCTTGCGAATCGGGGATGTTTAGCCTTGTCCTTCGCCAGCAGCGCGTCTTCCAAAATCGCTATGGCGAGCCGATCCGAGAGGACGTGCTAAGCCTACGGAACGAGTCACACGAGAACGCCATCATGCCTATCTCCCTAGGGAGAATCGTGGCTCGCGATTTTCTGTACTCGGCTTTGCAGCGCGTCCCGAAAAAGAACAAGGCTCTGCTGATAGATGCTACTGATCGCATAGATCGGATTGACGGAACACCGATCTTTGACAGTTCGTGCTATACTCAGTACCAGACTAGAGTTGACGTTGCAATGGTAAAGGAAGGTAAGTAAGCGGATGAAGAGTGAGACACTGGCTTTACCGACACCGCATCGGGACAAGCTCAAAGCCCTTCTTGATAACAGACGGCTTCCCAGTGATGATCGAGGCCAAGTAGAAGAAGCGCTTCGGCGTCATCGCGACTGGATCGGTGAGATCGAGACGGTGGGGAGAGGGCAAAGAGATGCGGTTCAACGACTCGTGGAAGCGACAAATCGGTACAGAAATTTTATCGACTTAGATCTCATTTTCGATAGCCGGGAAGATTTTCTTTACCGGCAGAAAGGGCAGTTAAAGCTCGACAATACGATCATCGAGGAATTTCTGCCGCATTTGTTCTACCGGGGGTTGAGCTTGGGAGATGACATGTTCGAGTTAGGTCCGCGCCAAACGTTTGCCGGTTTGAGCTTTGAATCGTCGCTGGCGGAGCCGAGAGCTGGAGGGCGTCCACGGCTTAGAACCAAGAATCAGGATTTCATTCTTGGAAAACGCCTGTACATGATGATGTCGTTCGACCAAAACTTTAGCGACGCTGAGCGCGTGGACTCATATCTGGGATATGTTTGCGCGGAATGCAAGATCAATCTCGATAAAACGATGTTTCAAGAGGCCGTGGCTACGAGCAGGGACCTGAAAATCGCCGTTCCTTCTTCCCTCTATTTTCTCGTATGCGAATTTCTGGACATGACGCCGATTCCTCTCGCCGCGACGCATATCGACGATGTTCTGATCGTCAGAAAGGCGAAGCGGATGTCGGCCAACCTTCGTCAAGAGTTCCGGACGGCAGACGAGAGACAAGCCCGCAGAGACGAGTACGTCCGTTTTCTGGAATCGTCGGAGTACTGTGCGGGCGTATTTCAGCGCATGATCAACAAAATTCAACGCGCCCTAGATGCGTCGGTTCCAGAAACGGACGACGTGCTGGATCGAGGGTATTTTTAATTGCTTGGAAATAGCCCACGTACGGGCTGTGCCTCTCACCGAAAGCTGAGAAAACGCCGCGCGGTCTCGCCCATGATGAGCTGGCGCTGATTGCTGCTCAGGTCGGGCAGCAGGTGGTCGAGCACTTCGACGCACTCGCCGTAGCCGGGGTCGGCGACAATCCAGGGAAAATCCGAAGCCCACAGCAGGCGTTCGGCACCAAAAGCGGACAGCAGGCTGCGGTGCCAAGCGGCTAAGTCGGGATAGGGATAGGCCGCCTTGCTCATGGCGTATTGGCCCGACAGGTGGACGCAGACGTTGGGGGAGTCGGGCGCAGGGCCGAGGAACCTAGTCGGTGGCGGCATCTCTGTGTCGATTTGCGGGCGGCCCTTGGCGTCCCAAGTGAACCGATCCTCGCGTGGACAGACCATGAGGTGATTGATCACGACGCGCACTTGGGGAAAGTCTGTGAGGAATTGGGGCACCAGCGGGGCGGAGGTAGCGCGCAAGTAAAGCCAGAGCACGTAATCTTTGCGGGTGGCGTGTTCCCATATCGGACGGGAAAAGTCGCCGAGCGAGCGGAGCCGGAAGCCGATGATCGAGCTGTCTTCGGCGAGGCGGTCCATGTGGTCGGCGGGCGCGGGCGCGTCGGGTGGTATCAAGCCGATGCCCAAGAAGCGGTCGGGATAGGTGCGCAGGCAGTGTTGTAAATAGGCGTGATGTGCGAGGCTGGTGCCGCCGGTTTGCACGAGCACAGCTTTGTCGATGGCGTGGTCGGCCATGTGCGCCAAGAGATCCTCGACGGGCGCTTCGCGCTCGGCGGGCATACTTGAGGTAATCTCGCGCGGGAACTCGGCGCTGGGACGGGCGAAGACGTGCAGATGAGAGTCAATACGCATAGTTTTATTGGGGTGAGATTGAGGTTTAATGTAAAAATGGAGAAGAGTGCTTCTATGGACAAGGTGGTCGCGTCGCCAGTGAAACAGGTGCGGGTGCGCGCACCAGCTACGTCGGCTAATCTCGGAGCGGGTTTTGACTGCTTGGGACTGGCGCTGGAATTGTACATGGATTTGGCAGTGGAAGAAGGCGAAGGCGAGGGCTTGGAAATCGCGGCCACGGGCGAGGGGAGTGCGAGCGTGCCTTTGGACGAGCGCAACGCTGTCTATCAGGGGATGATGCGTGCCTATGCGCGGGCTGGCAAGACGCCTGGACGGTTGCGCTTGGCGATCGACAGCCAGATTCCATTGGCCAGTGGACTAGGTAGCAGCTCGGCGGCCTTAGTTGCTGGCTTGACTGCCGGAGCCAAACTGTGCGGGATGGGGTTGGATCGGGAGGAGATTTTGCGGCAGGGCGTGGCTGCGGAGGGGCACCCGGACAATGTCGCCCCCTGTGTGTTGGGGGGGATTGTCATCGCGGCTTTGGACGGCGAGGAGATTGCGTGGGCGCGGATCGAGCCGCCGAGGGATTTGGCCGCGGTCGTGGCCATACCGGATTTTCCCCTGCCCACGTCCAAGTCGCGGAGCGTGCTGCCGGAGCGGATAGCGCGGCGGGATGCGATATTTAACGCCGGGCGCGTCGGCTTGTTGGTGGCCGCGCTGCAACAGGGCGACTACAGTCTGCTGCGGATTGGGATGCAGGATCGGTTGCACCAGCCTTATCGAACGGGCCTAGTTCCGGGGATGGAAGCGGTGTTGGCCGCGGCTACAGAGGCGGGGGCGTTGGGTGCGGCGTTGAGCGGGGCCGGGCCGACCGCGTTAGCGCTTGTGACCGGTCGGAGCGCAGAGGTGGCTGATGCTATGCAGCAAGCATGGGCTAAAGAAGGGATTGCCGCGCGAACTTTAGTCCTCGGCCTCGCGGCCGAGGGCGTTCAATGCGTGAAAGAGAGGTAGATATGGTCAGTGAAGCCGCGCTCATCGACGACATGACGACTCCGACGCCCGAAGTCGTGGAGGCCGTGCGCCAGTTGGACGGACCGATTCTGCTGCTGGGGGTCAGCGGCAAGATGGGGCCGACCTTGGCCGAGCTGTTGGTGCGGGCTGGGGCGCAGCAGGTGATGGGGGTGGCGCGCTTTACGGACGCAGAGAAGCGGCGCTACTTGGAAAGCGTCGGCGTGCAAACCATTGCCTGTGATCTGCTCGCCGACGGGGCGCTGAAGGAACTGCCCGATGCGCCCAACGTCCTCTTGCTCGCCGGGTTTAAGTTTGGAGCCTCCGGCAATAAAGACGCGACTTGGGCGATGAACACTGCATTGCCCAGCGCGGTGATGGCGCGTTACGCCCAGTCGCGGATCGTCTATGTGAGTTCGGGCAACGTGTATGCGTATGCCAAGGCTCCGGGAGTGGGGGCGGCTGAAGACGGGGATTTGGGACCGGTGGGAGAATACGCCCAATCGCGCTTGGGAGGCGAGCGGGTCGCCGAGTACGCGTCGCGGGTGCGGGGGACGCCCTTGCTGATTGTGCGGCTGTTTTACGCCACTGAGCCGCGCTACGGCATCATTCGCGATCTGGCCGATAAGGTGTGGCAGGAAGAGCCGATTGACCTGACTATGGGGTACGTCAACCAAATTTGGCAAGGCGACGCCAATGCCTATTTGTGCCGTTTTTTCCCCCTGTGCGATAGTCCAGCCGACGTCATCAATCTGACTGGCCCGGATACCTTATCCGTGCGCGAGTTGGCCGAACAGCTAGGGAAGATCATGGGCAAAACGCCCCGCTTCACGGGCGCGGAGGCTCCGGACGCCCTCTTGGGGGATAGCCGACGCTTGTGCGCGGAATTTGGCCCCCCGCGCGTCGGTCCAGAGCAGATGTTGCGCACGGTGGCCGAGTGGGTCATGGCCGATGGGCTGAGCTTGGGTAAGCCGACCAAATACGAATCCCGCAGCGGGCAGTTCTAATAGCAATCCTAGATCACTTACAAGATAATCCGCAGATGGACGCAGATAGACGCAGAATAGGATGTACCAGACGACCTATCGCTCGAACCGTTCGAATCACTCCGGATTGCTAAATGAGTGAGCGAATTGCCGAGGCGGCAGCCAAGTCCGTCGAGGCGCTGTTGGCGGACGGCACGGGTACCAGTGCGCTCCGGGACGGTCAATTGTTGTGGTCGCTATCGCGTTTGTGGGAGCAGCCGCGCTACCGGAGGCTAGCCGAGCAGGTGGCCGAGAGCCGTGAGCACGACGAGGCTGCGGTGCGCGGTTCCCTTGTGTTGGCCGAGGGACTGGCGGCCTGTGGATATTGGGAACGGGCGCGGACGCTCGTGCTGCAAAGCTTGGCGCGTTGTGACTGGTCAGATTACGTCGGCGAGTCGCCAGAGGGGCAACCTATGCCCAAGGGGGCGCGCTGCCTCGATGACTGGGCGCAGGTGCTGAGCGTGTGTACTCGCCTTTTGCACGTCCGCGCCGACCGCGAACTGCAAATAGCAGCCGCTCGCGCCGTAGCCGCCATCTTAAACTACCACTACCACCCGGACTTGGGGGGGGTGCTCTTTGCCGTCCGCGGCGACTTCTTCCGCTTTGACGAGTACTGGGGAACCTGCGTCTATAGCGAGGCGGCCCTCGCCGCGCTGACCGCGATGTTGGATGAAGCCGGTCGCCGTGGGGAGACGCACCTTTGCGCCTTGGCGGGGCGCTACCTGCGCCAACACGTAGAGGCGGCTTGGAATCCGGCTACGGGCGGCATCCGCCGCGAGTACAGTTTGGACGTCTGGAGTAATGAAAGGCCTGGGGCCGTCCAAGCCGCAGCCGTAGGTGCCTTGGCGACGTTGCACCGCTATCAGGGCGGCGATTGGGAGGCTGAATGGCTGGAGCGGGTGCGGGATTACCAAAGTAACTGTCCAACCGATCCGCTCACCGAACTGCGCTGTTTAGTTCGCTGCACGCGGGAACCGAAGAAAAACTTGACATTGTGATTAGGAATTAGGAATTACGAATTGGGGAGGTGGTGGGTAATTCGCAATTCGTAATTCTCAATTCCTAATTGACTAGTGAGGTCTATCATGATCGTCTATCACGGCACCACGCGCCGCGCCGCCCGTCAGATCGCCCGCGATGGTTTTCAGCCGCGGTCGCCCTCGCGGCGGGTGTGGTTTTCGCGGGGCAAGAGTTACGCCAAGCAGCGGGCACACTCCAAATCGCGGCACACCCGAGATCGCCCGGTTGTGCTAACCGTAGATCTCGACTTGAAAACTCTGCGCCAGCGCTACGGCAGTCGGCAGGTGCGCGAAAGCGGCGGGGTCATCTCGATCAACGGAGCCATTCCCGCGTCTTCGCTGCGCAGCCACTACGGGCTGGGCCTGCCGGAGACTGCCGAGGAGATCGCCCGCTGGGTCAACGCCGTGTTGGGCGTCAAGGCGCACAAGGGCATCAGCGCCCGCCACGAGGGCGTCTTGCGCTTGGCCCGCTGGATCGACAACCGGCTAGCGACCCATCCCACTGCGCGGCTCGGCGAGAAGGAGTTGTTGGCTCGCGCCGCCCAGTGGATCCCGGACCGCTTTGCCGGAGTGGAGATCGACTTTGAGCACTTGCGGGTCTGGCCCAAGGTGGCGCGGGAAGCCGAAGCGCAGCAGGCCGCGTTCGAAATTGCAGCGCCTGTTGATAACCGCGAGGAAGAGGCCATCGCTTGCTTGGAGTCGGACAAGCCGCAGCGGCAGGTGCGCGGCCTCCAGCTCTTGGCCGACCTAGACGATCCAGACCTGTTCGAATGGTGTGTATTGCTGCTCGGCGAGAGCCAGCCGCAAAGCGCAGTCGGAATCCTCAAGGTGATGCGGAGTTGCGATGACATTCAGCCAGAGGTGTTGGTTCCGTATGCGGAGAGCGAGCATAAGGCGGTGCGCGGCGCGGCTATTGAGGTGCTGGTTCTGCGCAGTGGGGAAGAGGCCCCCAAGTGGTTTTGGCGCGGCCTGACCGACCCGGTGCCGCACGTGCGGCTGAGCGCGGCCAAATTCCTCGACCGCTTGGATCCTCGCGCGCATCGCGACAGCTTTGAGACCGCGCTCTACGACCCGCACCCGCAGGTGGCGCAAGCGGTGCGCAAGCTGACGCAGCGCATGGGATTTGAGCCGTTGTCTTGGTAGGCGGCGGGACGATTCAGTAGCCTAGGCCGTCCCCGATAAGGTCAGGTGCTCGCGCTGCAAAATCCTTCTCGTGCAGGAGTGCGGCCCAAGAATCGAGGTAGTCCCTGAACGTCACATTAGCGCTTGGGTCCCAGTGGTCCAGCCAGCCGCAATCGCGCCATAGGGAAGGGTCTTCTATAAACCGATCCAGCAGAAGAACGGCTATCGTACCGTTGAGTTTGCGCTCGTAGGGATACGCTTCGAGGGAATCGATATTTTCGCTCAGCCATTTCTGAGAATCGCCAGAGCAAATGCGAGGATATTTTGCGGCCGTATCGTCGGCGTAGGTCCTGAAATGTGGTGCAAATTGGACCGCGTCAATAATCTCGGCCGGGGGATGTTCTTTCCAGATCGTCGCGAGTCGATGCAGAACGAAGAGGGACGCTAGCTCGCAGAGGCTCTCCTCGAACCACTTGTGTTTGTGCTCCTTGTGGCGATCAAAGTTGGTCATCACGTGACATAGTTCGTGAGAGAACTGGTACACGTACTGACACCAGTACGTGTCGCGTGCGCTGATCCTGATCTCGTATGGCCGATAGTCGTAAAATACGCGAGGGTCTTGGCTCCACCTAGCTACGTGGATCGGGGCGTCGGGAAGTTTTCCGAACGCATCCAACAGGACAGCAAATGCAGATTCCAGAACCGCACGTACCGTGCGGAGGCTTGTTCCTCCCCAGTTGCCGTTTTCTATGATTAAGGAGGGGCGAGCTGTCACGTCGGCCATCACTCTTCTCCAGTAACCTTGGGCGATACATCCAGTGCGCCTTTTGCCCCGCGTTCTTTGTTGCCAAGCATGCGCTGGAAGTCAACGAGGTCGCGGCAGATGTAGTTGTCGGCATTGAGGCGTGCGCGTTGTTCTTCGGAGAACTGAGGGGAAAAAAGCGCGAGTTCCCGATGCCACTTGTGGAAGCGGCTACCGACAGTGGCTAGGAAGCGATCCACATGTTCGTGGAATGCGCGAAGTGACTTCGAGTCGTGTTTAGCGGGATTCCGCTTGCAGGATCCGAAGCGGATGCGTTGATCTTCCTCGTTCCAAGCGATGAAATCGATCTCCACCGACATTCGGGCTTGCTGCGATCTGTTCCAGTAGCCTCGAACGCGGTCCGTCATTGGAAAATCCGTATTACCGGCGCGTGATCCTGCCTCGCTCGCGTCCCGTACCATTCGCTCAAAGGCATGCCCCTCAAGCGTACTGAGCCGTGCGGAAATGCGCTTGGCTACTTGGGACGCCGGCGCGATGCGCGCGGCTTGGCAGGCGGGTTGAATCACATTGAGCCATGCACAGAGGAACGGGTCGGAAACGACGTAGCGTGCGCGGCGCTGTCGCTCCTCTGCGAACATGGGATGCTGTTTTTCGATGAGTCGCAGATCTTGCGTCAGAGTTTTCAAGTAGGGTCCCAGAGAACGCTCTGGTAAGGCTTCCTGCAAATCCGCGTGTGTGCAAGGTCCCCGCTCCGCTAGAGTGCGAAGGATGGCGACGTAGTTGCGGCGCAACTCACGCCCAAGTAGGCTTTCGCCCTCCTCGCGCAAGGGTGAATCCGAGCGCAGGAAGAGCCTCTCGCACACTTCCTGTGTCCACGATTCCCATGTCGGGATGGTGTTTAGGCCGTCCGTTTCTGCAAAGTGCCGCCAGTACTTGGGTACGCCGCCAAAGAGGGTCCATAAGGTCAAGCAGCGCGTCGGATCGCTTGCGCCGTGATCGTGGCACACTTCAAAGATCGTTTGGAGATCCCATGGATCGAGCCGGAGGTCGAACGTCGTGCGGCCAAAAAGAGGTGCCTGTCGGTCGTTGAGCAGTGCTTCCATCTCGGCTTGGACGGAGCCGAGGACGATTAGGCCGCCCACCGTGCTTCGGTCCTGAAGGCGGTCAACTTGGGCCTGAAGCAACGAGGGGAAACCGCGTAGTGGCCCGCGGTGGCAGAGCTGAAATTCGTCGATGACTACTATCGTTCCCACTGAGCACAGCGAGCCTATAGCAGCAGCCACCTCGGGCAGATCTCTAATCGCGCTCAAGCTGTTGAGATGGCGTTCCAGTGCCGCTTCCCGCACTGCGCTTCGGAACACTGCCGCTAGATCTTCGGGGCTGCTATCGGGTAGTTGGACCAGCAGCACCGGGGGACCGTTCGGCTCGTCCTCTGCGAGCGTCGTGAGTGCTTGCTGGATAAGGGCGGTCTTGCCGATTCGGCGGCGTCCGCGGATGGTGCCGAAGAACCAGCGTTGCTGGCGCATTTCCGCTAGGAGGTTGCCCAGTTCGTCCCGGCGTCCGTAGAAAGTCCAGCCATTACCCATGCGTACAAGGTAATTTTTTTTCCAAAGTCGGTCAAGAAGTGCTTAACGCATCGATAATAACCTCATTCGACCTATTCCATCTGATTGATATTAGGGACACTTAGGTCTTATTAGAACGTGCCCGATTAATCAAAAATCCCGTGTCGGGGGCTGCTGTTCGGCCAAGTAGTGCTTAGCTGTTTCGTCGGCGGGGTTGATCTCTATGATTTGCCGGTAGTGTTCGCGGGCGCGGGGGACGTCGTGGCGGATGGCGGCGCTGGCGGCTAGGGCGTGGAGGATGTTGAGGTCTTGGGGTAGGCGTTTGAGTAGCTGTGCAAGCTGTAGCTCAATGTCTTCGATGTAATCGGGGACCTCGCGCTGCTCATCTTTTGGCGTCTTATCGTCCGGTTTGAGCGACGAGATCAACGTCCCTACCATCCCGAAAGTTCCCCCCAGCCCTCCAGTGCCCCGGCGGGACTGGAACGGGACTTGGACGTCGAGCGCAGTAAGGCTCAGGGATGCGGATTCGACAAAGGCGGTGGCGGCTTCGGCATAGCGCCCGGCTTCGGCGAGTGCGCTGCCCAGGTTGTAGTAGATGGCCGGGTTGTTCAGCCCGTAGGCGGCAAGCTCGGCGTAGATGGCCAACTCGCGGTCGCGGTCGTTTACCGCAAAGGCGGCAGTGGCTTGGTCGCGGAGGGCGCTGAGGTGGTCTTCCACCTTGTGCAGGACTGCGCTGGCCGCCGGGTCGCGGCTGGGGACCAGCAGGGTTAGCTGGCCGCGCGGATCGTGGCTCAAGACCGGGGTCTGGACGGTGAAGAGCAGTCCCTCGTCGGCTAGGGCCGTGGCGATTTTTTGCAGGTAGCGGGGTGAGCGGGTGCGGAGGAGGGGGTGCCAGCTATCGAGCTGATAGGTTGTGTCCGCGAGGTGGTCCCAGTCCGCGAGGGTCAGGAAACGGCGCAGCAGGTCTTGTAGGGACTGGCCCTCGGCGACGAAGAAGGAGTAGGCATACTCCTCGCCCCGGTAAACGTTCACCAGGTAGGAGCGCAACTCGCGCTGGACGACGAGGGTATCGCCGAAGTAGCGGGTAAAGGCCAACAGATGCCAAAGCGGCAACTCTTCGCTGGCTTTTGCGAGGGCTTGGGCGATGGTGCAGGTTGCCGGGGCGTCTGCGTGGTAGCGGACTTCGACTTGGTCGATGAAGGCTTGGGGATCGACGTTGCGGTGCGCCAGTTCGGCGGCGACGCTGGCTAGGTAGGGGGCCTCATAGTTGGCGCGTTCTAGGGTGAAGGCGCGGACGAGGTCCTCGTCGTGATAGGCGGCAAAGTGGTCTGGCTGCACGTTTAATCGAGCGGCAAGCGCCGACGCGGGCGCTCCTCTTCTTGGGGGCGTTCTAAGCGGCCGGCCCCGCTGGTCGCTTGGCGGTAGAGGCGGACGAAACTCCGGCCCACCCACCAGACGAGGACGAGCAACGCGGCGACAGCGTAGGCCGAATGGCGGCTTTGGAGGTCGGTGAGGTACTCCCAAACAATATCCATTATCCACCGATTGTATCCCCTACGAGAGACAGACGCAAGCCAATTCGCCGCTCACTTCTGGTCTGGCTATATTAGAAGCGGTTGTACAATTCCATTCCACCAACCAACTAACTGACGTTACGCATGGGCACCTAGGTATTAGATGCTTCGACTCCGCTTCGCTTCGCTCAGCATCCCATACCGATGGCCTTTGCGTAACATCAGCAACTAATTACAATGACCGACAAACATCGAGTAGCCTTGGGGGCGATCTTTACCGAGTGCAATCAATTCGGCGGCGAGCCGATTGAGCTGTCGTGGTTTGAGCGCTATGAGCTGCGGCGCGGGCGCGAGGTACTCGCAGCCGAAGACGGGGTGGTTGGCGGTATGCTCAGCGTGCTGGCGGCGCGCGGCGTGGAAGTTGCGCCCCTGTTGTTTGCCAGCACCTGTCCCGGCGGGCCGCTGACGCGGGCTTGTTACGACCCGCTCAAGGAAGAGCTGTTGACGCGGCTTAGCGAAGCGCTCCCGGTGGCTGGCGTTCTCATGCCGCTGCACGGGGCGGCGGCGGTGGAGGGCGGGATCGATTTAGAGGGGGATCTGCTGGCTGCGGTGCGGGATGTCGTCGGGGACACCGTGCCTATCGTCGCTACGCTCGATTTGCACGCCCATATTTCCGCGCAGATGATGCGCGCTGCCGATGGCTTGGTGGCTTGGGAAACCTATCCGCATCGCGACGCCTTTTCCACGGGCGAACGCGGGGCGCGCCTGCTGTGCGATGCGCTCGCTGGCGCGTGCAAACCCGCGATGGCCATGGCCAAGGTGCCAGTGCTCACCGGGGCCATTCACGGCTCGACCGAAGACGACGATCCCTTCGCGCAAGTGATGGCCTTGGCCAAGGCCGGTGAGCAGCGCGATGGCATCCTTTCGACGAGTGCGATCTTGGTGCATCCCTATCTCGATTTTGCCGGCATGGGCAGCGGCGGGCTGGTCATTGCCGACGGCGACTTTGCCAAGGCTGAGGCCCTCGCCCGCGAGTTAGCCACGGCGTACTGGGAGCGGCGCTTTGCCTTAGAGCCAGCGCTATACGCGCCCGAGGATGCCGTGCGCGCTGGTTTGGCTGTCGAGGGTGGTCCGGTGGTGCTGGTGGAGGCTGCGGATTGCTGCGGTGGGGGGGCGGCTGGCGATAGCGTGGCGGCGCTGGCGGCGCTGTTGCAGGTCGAGTTGGATGGACCGGCGTTGGTGCCTTTGGTCGATGCCCGCGCGGCTGCGGTTTGCCACCAAGCTGGCGTTGGGGCCGAGGTGGAGTTGGCGCTGGGGCACGGGCACGATCCGCGTTGGGGACAGCCGATTGCCGTGCAGGGGCGAGTGTTGCGGTTGAGCGATGGCCGCTTCCGCTATCGGGGTGGCATTTGGGAGGGGGTCGAAGGGCAGATGGGGCCGACGGCAGTGCTTGCGCTGGGACAGATCCAGGTGTTGTTGGAGTCTCATCCGACCTATGAGTGGGACAACGAGCAGTTTGCAGCTCTCGGGATGGACGCGGCGCAGGCGCGTTTTATCGTCGCCAAGAATCCCATGAACTACCGCCTCGCCTACGGAGCCATAGCCCAGGCCGTTTTTGTGCTCGACACGCCGGGACCGACGCCGGCGACAGTGCGGCACCTGCCGTTTGTGCGGCGGGCGCGGCCCTTTTTTCCGCTGGACCCGGATATGGAGTTGGAGATGGAGGTTTTGCGCGCGGAGGCGCGATAGGATGAAGAGGGTTGAAGAACAAGAAATACGGCGCGTTGCCGAACACATTGGCCGCCAAGCAGATGCCGAACGGGTCGTCCTATTCGGCTCCTATGCTCGTGGAGAAGCTACCGAGCACAGCGACGTCGATTTACTCGTGATCGCCCCAAGCGACCTGCCGCGCTTCAAACGCAGCCGCGCCCTCTATCAGTCGCTACGTCCCTATCCATTCGCTATGGACTTGTTGGTCTATACTCCAGAAGAGATGAAAAAGGCCCAACAGTCGCCTCTTTCCTTTGTTTCTACCGCGATGCGCGAGGGCAAAACGGTCTATGTCCGCCGAGACTGAACTTGCCCGTCAGTGGCTGACTAAGGCCCAAAATGACCTCCTCAATGCAGACAACAACCTCAACGCCGAGCAGACCCCTTTAGATACAGTGTGTTTTCACTGCCAGCAGGCCGCCGAGAAGATGCTCAAGGCATTCCTCGTAGGTAACGGGCGTCCCCATCCTTTTACACACGACCTGCTGCTGTTACTGCAACATGTGCTGCCAATTCATGCCAATGCCGAACAGCTCCGCGATGCGCTGTCCCTCCTGATGCCTTATGCCGTAGAAATTCGTTATCCAGGCGATGAGTTTACGCCTACTGAAGACGATGCCAAGGAAGCGCGGCAAGCGGCTGAGGAGGTCTTGACGTGGCTACGAGCGGTCCTTCCAGAAATTTTTTAGCAGCGTCTTGGTTAGGCGACGAACTGGTAGGCATTCAAAGAATATCCGTATGAACAGAATGATTCCCGCGTTTTCTCGCCCAGCGCAGTGCGTTCGTCTGGGATGTACCCGCGCTTGGCAATGGGTCTTGCCCAGCCTCACCGAGTCGCCTGAATTTCGGACTCAGGGGCTGTGCGGCGAGCGGGATAGCGGACGTACTGGCGGCCAGAAGCCTCTTGTCTGGCTTGAATGTCTCTGAAAATTGCTTTGACGTCGTAATCAAATCGGGCCGCGTGTTGGTCGCGTATGGCCCGGACTTCGGCGATGATTGGGTCAGGTTGTGCCGTCTTCATGGTTGGGTTCCATTAGTTCGTTGGGTGTGCTAACTCGTCTAGCGCCACATTGAGTACGCCCGCGAGTCGGCGGAACAGGCCGAGCGTCCTGGGCTTCTGTCCGTTCTTAATCTGAGACAGATACCCTTTTGAGACACCCTTGAATTCTCTTGAGGTCGTCCTTATACTTCTGACCATGCACGTTTCTCACAGAGTTCTCGCGTCCGTCGGGCCGCTAGTAAATACAAGAGCCTGACCCGTAAAAGATAGCTCCCTTCCATACGGTTATGGGTAGCTCCTTCGCTATGGCGAATAGCCAGACTTCTCCATAACTCTGTGAGAACGTGAACAGGCCCGGCTCCGCAGAGGCATCTTGTTCACTTGGATTCTGTGTCGCCCTGCGGGATGTCCGAGCCTTCTTTATTGCCTGCTACGTCAAAGGAGGCTATCATGTTGCGTTCAATTTTTGCTACTCTACTTATCCTTCTGTTTTGTCCTACGGAACAATCTGCTTCTCATAAATCTATTTCTAGAAGCGGTTATCTCTATATCATGCAAAAAACGTTTGAAGATCTTAGCAAGGATTCGTCTCTTCCTCCACATGAAGTTTATATGAAAATTTCAGATATAGTTGACAATGCGAAGTCAGATGAAGAGTTCGATCTTTTGCTTAGAGTAGCAGGATTTGATTTTGAAAAAGTAAAGCTAGCTGTGAATGGATTGAATATAGCTCTTAGGCTTGATCTTAGTGGATTTTCTAAACAGGAGGCTATAAAAATTACAAGAGACGTTCAGAATAAAAAACCTAAAACAAAGGGTTATGTTGAGGCTTTTACTTTCTGGTTAAAAGAGAGAGGATTAGAAATGGATTCAACTCAGGTAGGAAAAGCTCTAAGACAAGGAGAACTTTTGAATCATCTGGAGCTAGACCCTAGTTCGGCTTATATAGAAAATGGAATTGATTTTCGTTTCTTGAAAAAATCGCTATCTATTAAGTAGAAGGGATGTCATGGCTACAACAAATCACGATTAAGTAGTTACCAAAAAGTCCGTTGACACTTTTCCCTTGTCCTCTCAGCTTAGTTGTATGCTTGGAGGCCACTTATGACTCAGTTTTCTCTTACCCGCCGCGAGCGCCGCTTGTTAGAGGCGTTGGTCGTCCAAACCAC
>JAJDVZ010000114.1:0-28404 GCA_022825835.1 Candidatus Latescibacterota bacterium | reverse complement strand
AAGGTCGAACGCACCTTCGCATGGTGGGGTAACTTCCGACGGCTGGTCGTGCGATGGGAATATCACATCCAAATGTATCAAGCCTTTGTCAACGTCGCCTGTATGATGATCACACTGAGACGGTTATGAAACCACTTCTAGAAAAACGCGACGCGCTCGTAGCTTTCCGCCGGATATTGTACGTGCTGCTTTGAGAAAATTAGATGTCATTGAGACCGCACATCGCCTACAAGACTTGCGGACACCTCCGGGCAATCGCCTAGAAGCTCTAAAAGGTACTCTTCAGGGATTTTACAGCATCCGTGTCAACGAGCAATGGCGGATCATTTTTCGCTGGTCCGAAAATTCCGCCCATCAGGTATCACTAACGGACTATCACTAGTCAGTCTATTTGGAGACAATCATGCTGCCAGAAAACCGCATTCCGACGCATCCAGGTGAAATCCTCCTTGAAGAATTTCTGCAACCCTTGGGAATAACCCAAATAGCCTTTGCTAAGCACCTTGAAGTTCCTCTTCAGAGGATTAACGAGATCATACGCGGCAAGCGAGGTGTAACCCTTGAGACAGCCTGGTTATTTTCTCAAGCACTAGGCACAACGCCTGAGTTATGGGTGAATCTTCAACGGAATCACGATTTGGCCAAGAACCGACCAAAGAAAAAAATTCCAAGGCTGCAAGCGGTGGATGCGCTGAATCTCCGCCCCCTATCGAAGGACTAATATCATGGCTGATCGCCCCAAAATCGCCGGCATCGTCACCGAGTACCGCAAGTACTCCCACGCCCAGCACATCTGCGACCGCTTCTTAGAAGGCTACGGCTGGAACAGCCGGCACCACCACCCGCCCATGGATCTGGTCTCCCTGTACGTAGATCAGCGTCCCGAAGGCGACCTAAGCCAAGATCGGGCTACCCGCTTTCCTCACATGGTGATCTACCCCACCGTCGCGGACGCTCTGACGCTGGGCGGGTCAGATTTGGCCGTTGACGGAGTCCTGCTCATCGCCGAACACGGCACCTACGGACGCAATGAAAAGGATCAGCACCTCTACCCGCGCTACGAGCTTTTCAAACAGATCGCCTCGGTCTATCGCACGACCGGCAAGAGCGCGCCCGTGTTCAACGACAAGCATCTTTCTTGGAATTGGGACTGGTGCCAAGAGATGTACGATATCTCGCAAGAGCTCGACTTCGCCTTTATGGCCGGCTCATCGCTGCCCGTTACCTGGCGCACCCCCTCGCTCGACATGCCCCTCAATGCCGAGGTCGAAGAAGCGGTCTGCGTCTGCTACGGCGGCGTCGATAGCTACGACTTTCACGGCTTGGAGACCTTGCAGTGCATGGTCGAGCGCAGAAAGGGCGGTGAAACTGGCGTCAAATGGCTCCGGGCCTACCGCGACGATGCCTTTTGGCAGGCGCACGCCGAGGGCGTGTGGTCGCGCGAGCTTTTTGAAGCCTGCCTCTGCCGCAGTCACACGCTCACTCCGGCAAGACCCGGGTTCAACAATCCTTTCCCCACCATCGACGAGCTCAAGCACCTAGTCGAAAGTCCCGTCGCCTACCAGTACGAGCACGCCGATGGCCTCCTCTCAACCATGATGCTGATGAACGGATTAGTCCAAGATTTCAACTTCGCCGCTCGACTCACGGGACAGGACGAGCCGCTCTCGACCCAGATGTACTTGCCCATGCCCCCGGCTCGCACCACGCTGGCCAATTTCTTCAGCCCGCTGGCCAACAACATTGAGCAGATGTTCCTGACCGGCAAAGCAACCTATCCAGTCGAACGCACCCTGCTCACCTCGGGTTTGGTCATCGCCGGCGTCGATAGCCTTCAGCAAGACCAAATCCAAATCGAGACGCCCCATCTAAACACTGCCTACCAAGCCACCGAAGAATCCACTTTCTGGAGGACCTAGTTTCTCCTAAGGACCCCTCGCCTCTTTCCCCGGAGCTTTCGTCGCCCATGGCCACCAAACGCATCGCCGTCATCGCTACCATCTATCGCTACCTCTCGCACGCCCAGCACTTTGCCGACCGCTTCGTAGTCGGCTATCCCTACGGCGGCCGCTGGCACCGCCCCGACTGCAAAATCGTCTCGCTCTACGTCGATCAGCAGCCCGAAGGCGACCAAAGCCAAGACCGAGCGCGCGAATTCGGCTTCGCCGTGTACCCCACCATTGCCGAGGCCCTGCGCTGCGGCGGCGACGAACTGGCTTGCGACGCCGTGCTGATCATCGGCGAGCACGGCGAGTACCCCAGAAACGACAAGGGACAAGTTCTGTACCCGCGCTACGTCTTCTTCAAAGAATGCGTTAAGGTCTTTGAAGAAGACGGTCGTTCTGTACCAGTTTACAACGACAAGCACCTCTCCTACAGCTTTGACAAGGCGCGAGAAATGGTCGACGACGGCCACCGGCTCGACTTCCCAATCTTGGCCGGTTCGTCGCTGCCGGTCACTTGGCGGCTGCCCGATGTCGAGCTGCCCTTGGGCTGCCAAATCGAAGAGGCGCTGATGGTCGGCGTCGGCGGCTCCGACCCCATGGATTACCACGCGCTAGAGGCCATGCAGTGCATGATCGAGCGGCGATCAGGCGGCGAGACTGGCGTCAAATCCGTGCAATTGATCGAAGGAGACGATGTGTGGAAAGCAGGCGAAGACGGCCGCTATTCGCTAAGATTGCTCGACTCCGCCCTCTCGCGCAGCGACTCTCCTTGCGGCAAAACCGACGAGGACGGCCGCACCCAAGACCTGCTCGGCAACGGCGAGCTACCTCGGCTCGTCAAAGAGCCAGCCGCGTACTTCATCGAGCACAACGACGGCCTCAAGACGACCCTCCTGATGCTCAACGGCGCCATCCGCGACTACTGCTTCGCCTGCAAGCTCGCTGGCGAAGACGATCCCATCTCGACCCAATTTTTCTTGCCGCCGACGCCCAACGTCACGTACTCAGCCTGCCTAGTAGCCAAAATCTGGGAAATGATCGAGACCGGCCGTGCGCCCTTTCCCGCCGAGCGCACCCTAATCGTCAGCGGCGCGCTCGAAAGCTGCCTGACCTCCAAAATAGAAGGCCACAAACTGCTCGAAACACCCCACCTCAAAGTGGAATACCAAGCGCCAGCCGAATCGCATCACGGCCGCTTCTAGTCAGCGAAATCAGATAGTATAGAAATTGGTTCGGGTGAAACATGTACATCAGCAGATTGGATTGGGACGACTATCGAATTGACCATATTGCTCAGCACGATGTAGAACCAGATGAAGTATGGGAAGTTTGCGAATACCCATTTCACTTAGCTCGCCGTCAAGGACGCAATCGCTATCTTCTCTATGGGCAGACAGCAGACGGGCGGTACTTGTTTGTCGTATTAGAGCATATCCAAGACACTGTCTATGAGCCTATCACTGCCCGGAGTATGACTGACCGTGAGAAGCGAAACTTTAGGAGGCTGAGAAAATGAAAAAATTACACGTCCCAGAATTCAAGAGCCGTGAAGAGGAAGCGGCATTTTGGGATAATCTAGATACCGCTGATTTCATGGAAGACGATGGGGAATGGTTTCGCTTTGATACGCCGCACAAGCGAGCGATTCGCGTTGCTATTCTCCCTGAGATAGCGGCAGAACTCATGCAGAATGCCCATGCACAAGGCGTGTCGGTTGAAACCTTAGTAAATGTCCTTTTAGTCGAGCGCATACGTGACTCAGTTACGACAAACTGAATTGGTATATCGTCTGGCCAGCCTTTGCAATGCTTTATCCGCCGAGCGCACCCTCATCGTCAGCGGTGCGCTCGAACGCTGCCTGACCTCCAAAGTGAAGGGCCACGAGCGGCTCAAAACACCCCACCTCAAGGTGGAGTACCAAGCGCCAGCCGAATCGCATCACGGCCGCTTCTAGTCAGCGTTGCCCGAGGTTTTCTCGTCAATCAGCTTCTAGAGACCATCCATACCAGCGCGAATGTGAGGCCCAGTATGAAAATCTTTGTAGATTTACCTGATACAGCTACTTTCGTTCATCTCGACCAAGCGTATCTCAAGGAAGCCTTGCTGGCAACACTTTACCATGCGGGAAAAGTCTCCGAGAAAGAAGCCTGCCTCACGCTCGGGATCTCCCGCCGTGCGTTCGAGGAACTGCTGCCACAGTTCGGGTTTTCTATACTGGTCGATACGCCAGAGACTATTAATATAGAACTGCACGCATGAGGAGGACCGTGCGGCAGATTGTGAGCAATACCGGACCGCTGATCTCGTTGGAGAAGCTCAATCACGGGTATGACTTCATCCATTGCCTGTATGACAAGCTGATCATTCCCCCGGCGGTGCTCGAAGAAGTGGCAGAAGGACTATTTGCGAACCCACAGGATTACTTGCAGTACCACAACATTACTGACCTCATTGAGGTTCGCCCGGTGTCAAATCTACCCGCTCTGCCAGAAGCGGAACGGTTACACGATGGAGAGACACAAGCAATACAACTTGCGCTTGAATTACATTTGCCCCTCCTCATCGAGGAAACGGTTGGACGCCGTGTTGCACAGAGTGTGGGAGTACAGATATCAGGCATTGCCGGGCAGATCATCGCGGCGTTTCGGCAGAAGGTCATCTCGGCGACAGACGCACAGAATAAACTCAATGAGTTACTTCAGGCAGGACGCATCAATCGGAAAATCTATGACGCGCTTCTCGCCGCAATATCCCCAACCTAACTGAAGCCTGGAATCGTCCAGAGAAAGAGAAAGCCCCATGTCCACGATCCCCACGCGCGCTTTGCGCACCGGCGTCGAGCTAAGCACACTCGGCTTTGGCGGCGCGCCTTTGGGCGAGCTGTTCGACCCGGTCAGCGAATCCCAAGCCCAAGACACCCTGCAAGCGGCCTGGGACGCTGGCATCCGCTACTACGACACTGCTCCGTTCTACGGCTATGGCAAAAGCGAACACCGCCTCGGCCACTTTCTCCGCCAGCAGCAGCGCAAGGACTTCGTGCTCTCAACCAAGGTCGGCCGAGTGCTCACGGCCACCCGCGACCTCGATTCTTTCGAGAAGGGCTTCTGGATCGGCGGCCTGCCCTTTGACTTCCGCTTCGACTACGGGTACGACGGCATCATGCGCTCGTGGGAAGACAGCTTGCAGCGGCTCGGCCTCAACTCCATTGACCTGCTCCTAATCCACGACCTCGACAGCTTTTTCCACGACAGCGAGCAGCGCTTCTCCGCCCACGTCAACCACCTAATCACCAGCGGCTGGCGCGCCCTCGACGAGCTGCGTTCCCAAGGGCTAGTCAAGGCCATCGGTGCGGGTCTCAACCGCATGGGGGCCATGCCGCGCCTGCTCGACGCGGCCGACCTCGACTTCTGCATCGTCGCCATGCCCTACACGCTCTTGGACCAGGACTCCCTCGACGAGGAATTCCCCCTCTGCGAGGAGCGCGACATGCGCATCGTCATCGGCGCGGTTTTCGCCTCCGGCATCCTCGCCACCGGCCCGGTCGAAGGTGCCCGCTACGCCTATGACACCGCCTCGCCCGCAATCCTCGCAAAGACCCGCCGCATCCAAGCCATCTGCCAGCGACACGACGTACCCTTGCCTGCCGCCGCCATGCAGTTCCCGCTCGGGAACCCCCTCGTCGCAGCGATCATCCCAGGGGCGCAGACACCGGCGCACATCGAGACCAACGCCCAGTGGTTTCAGCACGAAATACCAACAGACCTGTGGGCCGAGCTAAAGGCGGAAGGACTGTTGCGGGAAGACGCGCCGACGCCATCGTAGGGGTAGGGGCGATTCGCGAATCGCCCCGACGGTCGGGCGCCTCGATGAACGAGGTTAAGATTAACCACGCGGTCCCGAACCAGCAGAAGACATTCGGTCACATCCTCGGACAGCAATACACGGTCTTCGACGGGCTGGCCGGGATGTACGTGGAAGACATCTATCAAGACCGCCACGGCCTCCTCTGGGTCGGCACAACCGACGGCGGCGTAAGCCGGTTTGACGGAGCGCATTTTGACACCTTTGGCCTGTCGGACGGGCTGCCCCATCTCACCGTAACAACGATTGTCGAAGACGCAGACGGACGGCTGTTAATTCGCGAATCGCCCCTACTGCATCCACCAACCGCCCCCGACCTGTCGGGGACACCTCAAAGGAGACTTCAGATGCGTTCCTTTCGTTCGATGAAGTACCAAATCCTCGCAGCAGTAGCCCTGCTCCTCAGCGGCCCCTACATCGCCGCAGCCGCAGACCCGGCCGACCAACCCCAGTGGAGCGAGTCCGTCCCTGTCGATGAAGAAAGATACCCGGGCGAGCGCGTAGAGGCGTATATTGTCGATGGCTTGCTCCACGCCCGTCGCCTCGACCAAGACGACACCCCCCCCTTTGGCACCTCATTCTCGCCGAAGCTGATCCGCAACAACCCCCTACGCTCGAACACCTAGGCATTGCCATCGAAGTGCGCCACGCCAACGGCTCGTACTTCGTCCGCGACGACTTTGGCTACACCTCCTTGGCCGCCCATCGGCAAAAACTGATGCCGCAGGCATTCACTAGTCTCGACACCACCATTCGCCAGAACGGTATTGACCGAAGCGCACGCACTCTGACTAGGAGGCGTACGAGTTTACCCACTCCGGCTGAGCTCCAGCAAGTGCCGCCGGAAGCATTCGCCAGCGTTGACTCCACTGCTCTGGCGAATCTGGTCCAACAATTGGGGCCGGAGGCGTTTGTCAGCCTCGACGCGGCCACTTTGGCTGTGATCAAAAAACGGGTGCCGGAGGCATTCGCCAATCCCGACACCACCCTCCGCCAGAGCATCATTGACCAGAGCCCACCCACTCCGGCTTCGCAACGCGGCATCACCAAATGGGAGAAACACGGGCAGCTCTGGATAGCCTTGGGACCGGATGCGACGGACAGTTGGGATACGCTCATCCGCCTAACTCCGACGGTGTTGGTGTCGGAAAGGCCGCGCTTCGGTATGAACGGCAGCGGGGGTTTTGTGCGCTGGGATGACGCCCAACTCTTGGATAGTGGCGATGTGTTAATAGTCGATTATATCACCCCTGTCGAAGCGGACCGTACGCAGAAAAATCACAGACTGGTCCGAGGTGCCGTACCCTTCAATATCGAAGCCCAGCGCTGGCCCAACCCCATCGAGAACGGCGACCGCATAGGCTGGTTCCTAGGCCAAGTGGTACTGCTACACTTTTGGGCCACTTGGTCGCCCGAATCCGTTGAGCAACTCGCCCACTACGACGAGTTATACAAAAAACACAAAGACGAGGGCCTCGTCGTCATTGCCATCCACAGTGCCGAGGAGGCCGACGATGTGGACGCCTTTATCGCCGAACGCGGCTATACGTTGCCCATAGCGGTAGATGAAGGCGCGAATGCGCAGCGCTACGGCGTCTGGAGTTTCCCCCAATCCGTCCTCCTAGACCGCAACTGCCGGCTGGCTTGGATCAGCCAAGACGGCGAAGCGCCGAGCCAAGCCCAACTGAATTACCTGCTCGACGACGCGTTTCCGACCCACTAACCCCTAGCGAGAGGTTTTTACCATGACTTATGCTAAAATTCTCTACACCGGCCTCGTCGCCGGACTAATCGCCGCCGCCGAAGCCACCGCGACTCCTGCTTAGCGCGACTCGGTTGACCTACCCGCCTCAATCGGCGGTTCCGTGCAGGCGCAACTGCGTCAGGGCTGGCTGCACGCTTGGCGCGTGGATGCCGACGGCCAAGAACTGTGGCATACCATCCTCGGCCGAGTGGATCAACCGGGCCGGGTTGGCCGGGTTGAAAAGACGACCCCCTTTACCGTGGTCGTCTCTCACCCAGACGGCCAGACGTATGTTCGGGACGATCTTAACCGGAACCGTCTGTCAGGGCACCGCCAAGCATTGGTGGACGAGCCTTTTCCCGGCCTAGAAACCTCGGCGGTTCAGGCCCAATCCACGTACCAATCTGCCGCAGAACCGTCCACCCACTTGACCCGCTGGCAGCGCGACCGCTGGGTCTGGGCCGGTGCTGGCCCCTCGGACGCCTCATTTCACACCGTCGTCCGCCTCGCTCCCATCCTGACCGTTCCCCAGCGCCAAACCTTGGAAAAACCCACAGCCGATCAGGCAATCCTCCAATGGGACCGCACCGAATTCACCGACGACGGCCAAACCTTTTCCGTCCGCTACATCAGTCCTAGAGAAAAGGAAGTCATGCACCAGCGGCACGCTGTGGAGAAGGGGGCCGTGCCCTTTGAAATGGACATTGAGCGCTGGCTACAGCCCGTCGCCGGCCATGAGGGCTTGAACAGTCTGGCGCAGCTACAGGGCAAGGTAGTGCTGCTCGACTTTTGGGCTACATGGTGCAATCCCTGCATCGCAAAAATGCCCTATCTCGCCGAGATGTACGAGCGCTATCGGGATCAGGGCTTTGTCGTCATTTCCCTGCATTCGGCGTGGCGGGCCAACGATCTAGATGACTTTGTCGGCCAGCATGATTACGCATTCCCCATTGCCCTCGACACCGGCGAGACCTTCCGGCGCTACGGTATCGAGCCAGGAGGACCCATCCCCCACTACATCCTGATCGACCGGGATAAACGCATCGCCCTTGTGAACGATCTGCCTACTGAAGAGCAAATCAAGGCGCAGCTAAAGGCTGGTAGCTAAATTTTGCCATAACGTAGGGGCGATTTGCGAATCGCCCCTACCATTCCATTGTCGCTTAGGATTTGTCGTGCGTCTTAAAGACACTTTGCCGAAAGGAGTTAATTATGCCCCTGATGACATTACCAGAGGCCGAAAAGCGGCAAATTTTGGCGGCCCTCCAAGCCACCAACTGGCGGATCTATGGCCCGAGGGGGGCAGCTCGTTTGTTGGGCATCGGCCCAGAGAAACTGCGGTATCGGATGCGCAAGTACGGGCTAAAACGACCAAAAGCTACTTCGTAAATGCCAGCCCGACCGCTTCGATTTCTTTGAGCCTGCACGAACGATCTGTGGCCGAAATGATACCATCACTCTCTGTCAAGGACCGCGTAGGTTGCGCAACATCACCAACCCCTGCTGTCCGCTGGCGAACACTTACTGGCCGCTCGCGTACAGTAGAAAGATCATCAAAACGGCGGATACTGACGGCGTTTGAGAGACAGATAAAAATTATCCTACTTTTTACAACGTATTATTTAACAAGAATTTAGATAGAATAATCGGCGCGATTGGCAGCCGTTAGCTCCCTCCATTGGCACGATAGTTGCAGTAGTGCTTACTGAAGCAATAACCCGCACTCTTCCACAAGGAGGGCATCATGCAACCCTTAGCCATTCGCATCCTATCTCTCGCGCTGATCGCCGTCTCCAGCGCCGCAGCCGTCGAAACCAAGTATCCCCACGGCGGCTTTGAGCCCCGCCTCGACAAGCTCCAAGGCTTGCTCGACTATGTCCAGACCACGAGGAAGGTCGAGGTCAAGGCCGGTCCCGCGTTGTGGCAGACCATTACGGCCATCCCCGTCGCCACGGGCGTCCCCATTACCTCCGAGCAAGAAGCCGACCTACGCGACTGGCTTTACGACTTCTTGGTCGCCTTCTCCGCTTCCGGCAACGACAGCCTCGCCGCCCAGTTTTACCTGCGCGAGGGTGCCAACAACCCGAGGGCCTTGCAGCACATGCAAGAGACCCTAAAAAGCTGGGACATCCCCCAAGGCGACACACCCTTTGACCTCTTCCGGGCCATGCACCGCGCCGTCCTTGACCACCAAGGCCATGGACCCTGCTTTGGCAACGCCTTCTTGCGCCACAGCACGTTCAAGGTGTTCGAGATGCAGGGCCGGTACGAGCGCTATGGTTCGTACCCAAAGAACGCTGTCAAGAGCAGATTCAAATTGCAAAGAGAGGTTGAAGCGGCGCTGCGAGCCGGTGAGAAGCGAGTGTTCACTGACATCGCGTTTGTCACCGAAGAGCCGGCCGAGTTCGCCGGTTCGGAAGGGCCGAGTTGCACTCCTTTCTTCTGTCGGCTGGTCTGGGATCCAGAGCGGACGATGTGGCGCTTTGTCGAAGTCTTCTACGCCTCCGAACGGCCGAATCCCTTTCTATTCTCGGCCATCTAACCGGCCCTTCTATTGCGCTTTCACGCCAACTTTCACAACTATCGATTTGCGGGCCCTGATAACCAGCAACGAACGGCAAAAGAGTTGCGGCGGACGGATTGACCCAACACCGTCCGCCGCAATTTTTTTGCGAGCTGACGTTACGCATCCTTATGTCGCGTCTGGTGTTTGTTGACCTTCCTAGAGTCATTCCCGCGCAAGCGGGAATCCAGCCCGCGCCCTAGCCTCAAACGGGCATTTCTGGATGCCTGCTTCCGCAGGCATGACAAAGGCGGCGTAACATCAGTTCCTAATTTGAACGGCAAAATCCCGATTCCTTATGTTTGAACAGCAGGGCCTCAAACCATCGACGTTTCCGTGTACGTCCAATCTACTCACGCATCGTCTCTGGGAAGAAGCCATCTCAAAATCCTTTCTAAAGGAGTTCGCCTTATGAAGTCTTTGATCGGCAGTCTCATCGGATTGATGCTGAACGTCAGCGTCGGTGCAGAACCCCTCCTTGAAGGCCAAGTGCGCCTGTCATCTGGGCAGCCAGCCGTTGGAGTGCAGGTGCGGCTGTTTGATTTGAGCGATCTACGCCGGTTCGTTGGCACGACCACAGACGAAGTTGGGCATTTCGCGCTGCCGCTGCGAGCGTTCTCTACGGATAGGGGTGTAGCTCTGCCGACCGACTTTGCGCTAGGGCAGAACTATCCCAATCCATTCAATCCTTCCACCATCATTCCCTACCAAATACCCACCTCTACCCATGTGCGCTTGGAAGTGTTCAATATGCTGGGACAGCACTTGGCAACATTAGTGGATGGGGAACGGTCGGCGGGAGTATATACGGCGCAATGGGATGGGACAGATGCAGCGGGGCAGGCGGTGGGAGCGGGAGTATATATCTATCGGCTAAGCAGCGGCGGACTGATGGTTAGTCAGCGAATGGTGCTAGTTGACGGGCAGGCCGGAGTGCCAAGGGCTGGGGTGGCTCCAGAACCAATGCTGTCGGTGATAGCAAGTTCGATGGAAGCAGATAGCCCGGTCTATGGATTGACCGTCACCGGCGAGGGGCTAGTCGCGTATGTGGACCCGGGCTTTCGAGTGGTGGTTGATGGAACCTCTATTGTAGTCGAACGGTACGAAGGCGTTCCGCGCATGAAGCGCGTTGCGAACGGTATTTTGGGGGATGTGAACAACGATGGCCAAGTCGATGGCTCCGATGTGCTGTATGTGCTGCTGTACAGCGGAGATCCGTCTATTGTTCTTCCCGACAACGGCGATATTTCCCTCGGCGATGTAAATCAAGATGGTACGGTCGATTTCGCCGACGCCGTACTCATTGCTAGGTACATCAACGATCCATCCCATCCCACGTTGCCCACAGGGATCGGCACTCCTGCGGGACCAGTTCCCGCCTTGTCCCGGATGTACTGGACAGACTGGAGATTGCAGAAAATTCGACGCGCCGATTTGGATGGATCCAACATCAAAACCATCGTCACCGGATTGGACACCCCAGACGGCATTGCCCTAGATGTGGATGAGGGCAAGATATACTGGGCAGACTTGAACGCGCATAAGATCCAACGCGTCGATTTGGATGGATCCAACATCAAAACCATCGTCACCGGAGGGATCACTCCAAACGGCATCGCCTTGGATGCGAATGGGGATAAGATATACTGGGCGGACCCGGTTAGAGATAAGATTCAGCGTGCTAACTTAGACGGCTCCAACATCGAAACCCTCGTCACCAGATTGGAACCAGACGGCATCGCCTTGGACGTGGATAGGGGTAAGATATACTGGGTGAACAGAGGCCCGGGTACTATCCAGCGTGCCAATCTAGACGGCTCCGAAGTCGAAACCCTCGTTACTGAGTTGGCCGATCCAGGAGGCATCGCTTTGGACGTGGCGGGGGGCCAGATGTACTGGATGGACGCGGACACGGGAAGCATATATCGTGCTAACTTAGACGGCTCCAATATCGAAACCCTCATCACCGGATTGGACACTCCAAACGCCATCGCCTTGGACGTGGATAGGGGTAAGATATACTGGACGGACGAAGCCGTCTGGGTGGACAGCAGGGGCCGGGGTACTATTCAACGCGCCAATCTAGACGGCTCCGAAGTCGAAACCCTCGTTACCGGAGAGAGCATACGCCTGTCATACGGCATCGTCCTCGGCCCTTAGCTTGCGACCATCCCGGTCCATGCCGACCAACGCCTAATAACCGCGGCGGACGGATTGACCCAACACCGTCCGCCGCAATTTTTTTACGAGCTGACGTTACGCATCCTTATGTTTGAACAGCAAAGCCTCAAACCACCGGAGCTACTTTATGAAGTCTTTGATCGGCAGTCTCATCGGCTTGATGCTGAGCGTCTGCGTCTGCATCGCAAGCGAAACCGAGCAACACTACTCGCCTCAAGAGCTAAAAGCGGCGAAAGCAAAACTGCGCGAACACAATCGGTTGTGGACATTCGAGGAGGGAGCCATACTCGGCCGCGAATGGACCAGCCGCGCACCAGAGGACGCCGAGCTGAGGGCACTCTACGCACGTCAGCTAGAGGGGCAGTTGGACGGGCACCGAGAAATCCTAGAGCAAGCCGACGCGATCTTGGCACGGGAGCCGGACAACCCGTGGGGACTCTACGCGCAAGCACTCGCGTTTCTGACAGACTGGCAGTATGCCGACGAGGCAGCCAAGTCTAGCTTGCGTGCTTGGAGGCTGCTGCCCCAGCCGGAGTTCGCCGCGACGTACCTTCAGACGCTTCGCTTCAGAAACACGGAAGCGGGAATGTCATTTTTGGACTCCCTAGATGCGGCGACGCTCCACCATCCCGAAGTCCTCCATGCCCGCGCGGAACTCGAGGACCGGGCACAGTACTCGCTGAATAATCCCGCCTATGCGGACACGAGCTTCGCTACCTTGGCCACGCTGCGAGCGCGTTGGCCCGACCACGTCAGCGGCTACCTTAGCGCCGCGCAACAACTACACCGGTCCGACAAGCCGCAGGAGGCGCTCTCGCTAATTGAAGAGGCCATTCGTCTCTCCCCAAGCTCCGCGGATGTGCGCTATTTGCACTGGCAGATTCTCAACGAGACGGATCAGCTCCCCGCCGACGAGCGCCGCGCCGCCATTGAGGCCAGCATCGCCGCGTACCGGCAGGCCGTGCCGGAGACCGTACGCGGCCTCGCCCTGCTCACCACGGCTTATAGAAATGTACTCGAGGACGAAGAGCAGGCCGCGGCGTTCGAGGCCAAGCTGATGGCGCTGGCTCCCGCGAGCCGACATGCGTCGCGGATCCACCAAGGGAAGTTCGAACGGGAGTACCGACGATTACAGTCCGAGTTGGAGCGCATCGTCCGCCGGGACGCGCCCGAGTACCAAAATCGGCTTCGCCTCATCTGCGACGCAGCCTATGGGTTCCTCGAAAAACCCCTCTACGACGACAGCTTCCGCGAGCAGCCATACCGAGCGCTCCTTAGTTCCCTAAGTGCCATGAACCCGGTTCCGGCCGAGGAACTCGCCGAGGCCGTGCGCGGCTTAGTCCGGTACGAGCGGCAGCCCAACCCGTACATAACGTACGGTGCCCTTATCTTGATGACCGACCGCACGCCCTACGCCGAGGAGGCGGCCGAACTCGCTCGGGGCGTCATACAAGCCATGCTCGATAGAGCCGAAGAGGATACTCGGGGGGAGGGTAGGATGAACTTCTACTTGGGCTTCGTCCACGACGCCCTCGGGTGGGCGCTCTACAAAGCAGGTCGCGTCGAGGAAGGCCGCAACGAGATCGAACGGGCACTGAAGTTTTCGCCGGGAAACACCCGTGCTCACTATCACTTAGGCCAGATGTTCGAGCACATGGCGACCGAGGCCGAGACTCGGGAAGCAGCCGACACTTGGCTCGACAAGGCGGCGGACGCCTATCTCGCCGGCCTCGAAGTCCGAAGCTGGGGGCCCAACCCCTGCCAAGCGGCCCTAGCCGCGCTGTACGAGCGCCGACACGGCTCGCGCGAAGGGTTTGACGAGTATCTCGCCACACTCCGCGGCGAGGACGCTCCCAGTCAGATCCGCTTAACACCCAAAATCGACCTCCACCTCGAACCGGTACCGGTCGAAGGTCTCCCCGCCCGCACGCTCAACCTCCCGCCCGGCTTTAAGGTCAAACTCTTCTCCGACCAAGTAGATAAAGCTCGCTTCATGGCATGGGACGACCACGGCGTCCTACACGTGGCCAACATGAAGCCCCGGCATACATGGGCCCCGGTCCCCGGCCGCCAAGGCACAGTGTTAGCCTTGCCCGACAAAGACGGCGATGGCCGCGCCGACACCGTGTACAAAGCGGTCGATGACCTCAACTGGCCGCACAGCATCGCCTTCTACAAGGGGGCGCTCTTTGTCGCCGACGACGATGCCATTTACCGCCTCGAAGACCGCGACGCAGACGGCTTTTACGAGGAACGCACCGTCTTCGCCGAGGTGCCCGGTTTCATGGGTCGTCCCGTTGAGCACGTAACCCATACGCTAATTTTCGACGAAGCCAACGACAAGCTCTACTTCCACATTGGCTCAGGTTGCGACGTCTGCCGCGAAGACGACCCAGAGCGCTCCACCGTCATGCAGATAAACACCGATGGCACGGGCCGACGGATCTTTGCTTCAGGACTGCGCAATGCCATTGGCCTCGCCTTGCACCCGACCACCGGCGAACTCTGGGCTGCCAACACCGGGCACGACCGCGAGGGCCCAAACCTGCCGCCAGAGTGGATCACCCCGCTCCGCGACGGCGGCTTCTATGGCTGGCCGTTTGCGTACGGGGACAAAGTCTGGACCGATTTCTCTTCCTACGGAAGGTCCATCTTGCCGCTGACCTCTGCCGATTCGCTGTTGGTTGCCAACATGGATACTCCAGCCGTCCTCATCCCCGCCCACTTGGCCCCCATGGCGCTGCATTTCTACGAGCACGACCAGTTTCCTCCCCAGTACAAACACGCCGCGTTTGTCGCCTGCCGCGCGGGTGCCTTGGGCAACGATCCCGGCTACAAGGTCATGGTACTCTTTGCCGAGCCAGATGGGTCCAATGCCCGCGTCGCCGACTTTCTCACCGGCTTCCGACTCGATTCCGACGAGGACAACGGGGATGCCGGATTGAGCGGGTTATTCGGTTTTTTCTCTTTTAGTTCCGCTAACGCGTGGGGTAAGCCGGTTGGGCTTACTACCGACGAGGCTGGACACCTCTATTTGACCAGCGACGAAGACACCCAAGCCATCTTCCGCATCGAGGCCAGCCCCCAAAATCCTAAACCCTGAACTAAGTGAAAAGTCTGCTGCTCATCGCCCTCTGCTGTGTGTCGCTGCACTCCTGCGGCAAAAGCCTCGTTGACCCAAACATTCAGTCTCTGTCCGCGGCAACCCCCCAAATAATGGTCCACTACATGCCTTGGTATGCGTCTAAACCGATCAGCGGCGAATGGGGCTGGCACTGGACCATGAATCACTTTGATCCCGACACCATCGCCGACGATGGCCGCCGCGAAATAGCCTCTCATTACTACCCATTGATCGGGCCGTACGATTCAAACGATCCACACGCCTTGGAATGTCACGTCCTGCTTATGAAATTTGCGGGCATCGACGGCGCTATCATCGACTGGTACGGCATCAAAGACCACCGCGATTACGCCGCGATTCACCGCAATACCAATCATCTAATCGCGTACATCAAAAAGGCCGGATTGAGCTTTGCAATATGTTACGAAGACCAAACGATAAAACACCTCGTCAACGATGGCGTTCTCCGCGCAAGCGAAGCCCTTAGCCACGGCCAAGAGGTCTTGCGCTGGATGCAGGACCACTGGTTTGTCGCCGACGAATACGCCAAGGTCGCCGGTCGGCCCCTGCTCCTCGTATTCGGTCCGCAGTATTTCAAGGGAATGGAGTGGAAGGAGCTGTTTTCGGGCCTGCCGCAACCCCCATACTTCTACACTCTGAACACACTGCAGGAAGGAGCCGACGGGATATTTGGGTGGCCCCCAGTACACGACGGTCGCGTCGTGCCTCCCGCCGCTTGGCGCGCCTACCTAAGCCAGCTCTACGAGAAGGGCGGCGTCGGCACGGCATTTCCCAAGTTTCACGACATCTACGAGGAAGCCAGTGTGCGCGAAAGCTACGGGTACCTCAACGACCAAGAGGGCGCAGTTTTCGGGGAAACGCTAGAACTCGCCGGAGCGCACACGTCGCTGATCCAGATCGTCACTTGGAACGATTACGGCGAAGGCACCATAATCGAGCCGACGATAGAATTCGGTTATCGCTATCTCGAAGCGCTACAGACCTACCGCAAAAAGCACGCTGGCAAAACTTTTCCGTACAGCGCAGAAGACCTGCGGCTTCCCATCGCCCTATACCAGCTTCGCCAGCAAGCAGCGGCAGACGGGCGGGCGTCCACACATCTCGATAGCGCCGCAGCATTTCTGTTCGCGTCGGAGAATGAGGCCGCGAGAAAAATACTGCTCCGTAAACAATGACCGTAGGGGCACCCCTTGTGGGTGCCCTAACTGCGATCTCACGCCATTGACTAGAGCGAACAGAGGAAATACCCTTTGACGACCCTTTCAACCCGGAGCATGTCATGGGCCTAACCACTGCCGAACGCCAGCAATTCCACGACCTCGGCTACGTAGTCAAAGAAGACATCTACTCCCAAGCCGATCTCCAACCCCTCAAAGACGGCCTCACCGCGGTCATTGACCAGACGTGTGCCACTCTGCAAGAAGAAGGGCTACTCGGCGCGGAAACCTTTGCCGCCGAACCCTTTGAAATCCGGCTCGGCTCCCTTTTCAAAGCCGATGTCGAAATCGGCGAGCGCGTGACCCGAGCGATCATGGGGCACGGCGGTGGCGGTTTCAAGGAACAGGCCATGCTCGGCTTTTTGCGCCATCCGCCACTCGTCGCCTGCATCGAAAGCCTCGTCGGCCCCGACATCATTGGCTCGTCCGTGTACCGCGTCCGCCCCAAGGCTCCCGGCTACTCGCGCGGTGCCGTGCCTTGGCACCAAGACTCGGGCTACTTCATGCCTCACTGCGACGGAAGTCTGATCGTGACCTGCTGGATTCCCCTCGTCGATGCCACCATTGAAAACGGCTGCCTGTACGTCCTCCCCAAGACGCACCGCAGCGGCGTCTATCGCCACTACACCGGCGGGCAAGGCGGGTATCTCGAAATCGCCGGCGAAGACCTGCCAACCCCCGAGCCGGTGGCCTGCCCAATGCGCGCTGGCTCGGTGCTCTTTATGACCAATCTCACCCCGCACGCCTCCTTTGAAAACAACACCGACATCGTCCGCTGGAGCGTCGATCTCCGCTACCAAGACGCCGAGATTCCGAACAACATTGACGAAGACCCCAAAGACTTCGACCCGGAACGCGATCCGGTCACCATGGCCTGCTGGCCTGGGGAGGGCGACTTTATCATCAAAGACGCGCAAAATCCCGAGCGCGAAATCACCGACGTCGCCGAATTCAAGGAAATCCGCACCCGCTACGAACAGACCCCCGTACGCAACCCCGGCCGCGGCTGGACCCCTTTTGCCGAGCGCCGTTAGGAATTAGGAATTGAGAATTAGGAATTAGGAATTGGAGCGTGACAAGCCGACCGAATCGGAGGGACAGTTGGGGTAATTCGTAATTCCTAATTCGTAATTCCCAATTGAAAGAGTTATGACCAAAGACAAGCCCCTGAACTTCACCCACTGGATTTTCGATCTCGACAACACCCTAGCCGATAGCGCCATCGATTTCAATGCTATCCGCCAAGAATTGGGCCTGCCTTTGGGGAAAGGTATGCTCGAAGAAATTGACACCCGCCCCGCCGCCGAAGCGGCCGTGCTCAGACGTCGTCTTGCCGCGCTCGAACGCGAGTATGCGCTTCGCGCCCAACCCCTACCCGGCGTCCACACGCTACTGACCTCACTGGTCGAACGCGGTTTCCGGCTCGGCATCCTCACCCGCAACAATCACGCCAATGCGTTGCAGACGCTCGCCGTCTGTGGCCTCGCCGAATTCTTCGACCCCGCCTACGTCTTAGGCCGCGACGAAGCCGCCCCCAAGCCCGACCCCGATGGCATCCGCAAGCTGCTCACCGCTTGGAGTGCTACGCCAGAAACCGCCGTGATGGTCGGCGACTTCCGCTACGACCTCGAAGCCGGCCGCCGCGCCGAAGTTACCACCGTCTACTACGATTCTCTCGGTCAAAACGAGTGGACTGATAAAGCCGACCTCCGCGTCCAAAGCCACGGCGAACTGCTTGCGCTGGTGCGTCGAGCACACGGCTGAGACCATGCTTGCCACCAACAAAGACGGTTGCCCATGTTCGCTACACTCGCCAAGCCCCAACTCGGCCGGCTGCTCCGAGCGGCTCTCTGCACCTTTCTACTCTCGCTTGTAGCCGGACCGTCGCTCGGCCAGTCTGCATTCATCAACGAAATCCACTACGACAACACCGGCAAGGACACCGGCGAAGCCATCGAGGTCGCCGGGCCAGCCGGGACCGATCTTTCCGGCTGGACACTGGCCCTCTACGACGGACGAAATGGCGCCTCATACCGCACTAATGCCGAACAGGTCTTCGGCACGGACGCCTCTCCCCCGCTACTCAGGATCTACGAAATCCAAGGGGCTAGCCACACCTCGCCGCACAAGGACGAGCAGGTCTCGACGCGGGGCATTGTAACGGCGGTCGCGCGCAATGGCTTCTATTTCCAAGACCCAACCGGCGACGGCGACGAGCGCACATCCGACGGAATGTTCGTCTATACCAAAAGTGTCCCAAAGGTCTCTATCGGCGACGAGGTACAGGTGACCGATACCGTGATCGAATACATTCCCGGCGGTGCGGCTACCAACAATCTGTCGATAACCCAGTTCTCGCAGCCCGACCGCATTCAGACCTTGTCAACCGGCAACCCCATTCCGGCCCCAGTGGTCATTGGCGCGGCCGGCCGCCAGCCGCCGACAAGGGCCATCGACAACGACAACTTCGCAATTTTCGACCCCGAGGAAGACGGCATTGACTTCTACGAATCGCTAGAGGGAATGTTGGTGGAAGTGCAGGATGCGGTCGCCATTAGTCCGACCAACCGCTTTGGCGAAATCGTCGTCCTCGCCGATGCAGGTGCGGGGCAGCCGCTCAACGCGCGGGGCGGGCTGAATCTGACGCCGCATATCCTGCATCCGCAGCGCATCCAACTCGACGACAGCCTGCTACCCGGCGACATGCCGGCTGCACAGGTCGGCGATACCCTTGGTAATATGCGCGGCCCGGTCAGCTACCGCTTTGGCAACTTTGAGGTGCTCGTCTTGACCGAGCCGGTGGTCGAGAGCGCTGGCTTAGTGCCGGAAACGACCGCCCTCGTCGGCACGGCCCAGCATCTGACGGTGGGCAGTTTCAACGTGCTCAATCTCGATCCCAATGACGACGACGAAAGTGCGGATATAGCGGACGGTCAATTCGCGGCCCTTGCCGACCAGATCGTCCATCGCCTGCGTGCGCCCGATGTGCTGGCCTTGCAGGAAATGCAGGACAACAGTGGCGCGGCCAACGACGGCACCACTTCAGCGGACCAGACGGCGCAAACGCTCATTGCCGCCATTGCTGCGGCCGGCGGTCCGAGGTATGAGTACGCCGATGTCGCGCCCCCAGATGGGGCCGACGGCGGCCAGCCGGGCGGCAATATCCGCGTTGCGTACCTCTACCAGCCCGTTCGGGTGGCCCTGATTGGTGCGGTGGAACGCATTGAAGACGACGCCTTCCGCCGCAGCCGCAAACCACTCAAGGCCGTGTTCGATTTCAAGGGAACCCAGCTGACGGTGATCAACAACCACTTCTCGTCCAAGTTTGGCAGTCCACCCCTCTTCGGTCGAATCCAGCCGCCGACCAATGGCGGGCTTGCCCAGCGCCTCGCGCAGGCCGCGTTCATCCACGACCTCGTCGCCGAGATGCTGGCCGCCGACCCCAACGCCAACATCGTCGTGCTCGGAGATCTCAACGAGTGCCCGTTTCCGCTCGCCCCAGTGCAACCGCCGCCAGGCGATGTCCTGCAAACGCTCGCCGGTACGCCGCCGATCCTCTTCAATCTCGGCGACGCGGCGGATGGGGATTTGGCCTATTCCTATAACTTTCAGGGAATTTCCCAGCAGCTCGACTACCTGTTAGTCAGCTCGGCCCTGCTCGCGCTCCAGCCCGAGTTCGACTATGTCCACGTCAACACCGAGTTCCCCAACCTTCGGCTGAGCTCGGGTCGAAGCCAAGCCAGCGACCACGACCCCATCCTCGCGCGGTTTCTGCTTTACTAGGAACCCCGCCGTCCACTCCTTCGCATATTGCCCGCGTTGTGCTGACCGCCTCGGGGTGAGAAAAAACTACCGCGCTGCTGGTCAGCGCGGTTGCCGCCCTTGCCCGACCCGCGCCCGGCCTTCTCCTTGCGCTCGTGCGCCTCACTCAGATGCAGCTTCTGCCCCTCAAACTCCTTGTCGTTGAGATGGGCAATGGCCTCTTCGCCCTCGTGCCGAGTAGCCATCTCCACATAGCCGAAGCCGCGCGAGGCACCGCTCTTCTTGTCTCGGGCGATGGTAGCTGCCACAACCTTCCCGTACGGTTGGAAAAGCTGAACCAGCGCCTCCTTTTTGGTTGTCTTTGCCAAATTGCCTACATGTATGTTCACAGTGTACTCCTTTCGCTGGCGCGGATTGTTTTCCTTTGAGCGTCTGTCTTCACCTCACCGTCGCGCACATTCTTTCCCTAATCGGCGTCTATTTTCTCGGCCAGCCAGACCTTGATCAACGACTGATAGGGTACGTCCCGCTTGTTAGCCGCGATCTTGATCCGCTCTAGCAAATCGACCGGCAATCTCAGGGAAATCGCCTTGGTCGAAGGTTTGAGGTTGGGGAAGCGAACGCGCTTGGCTTCGCTCCAGTCAACATAGTCGGTCGAATCGTGGCTCTCCCAAAAGGTCCGTTCCTCGGCCTCGCTCTTAAAGACGGGAATCGATTTGCGTTTCTTGCTCATAACGGGTTCGCTCCTTGCGGCTCATACTTCGGGCAGAAATGACGCGAATCAGGGTGTTCGCCTCGCGAAGCGTGAATGTTACGTGAAGCCAGCGTCCAACCTGAGTTACACCCAAGGCGTGAAACCGCAGCTCCAATTGACTATGGGCGACATCTTCGACCAGCAGGAGCGGTTCATTGGCAAACACTTGCTCTGCTTCAGCCTGACTAACCCCGTGTTTATCAGTACTCTTGCGGGAGTTACCTAGATCCCATTGAAAACCGACGACTCGATCGAGGTCAATCATTTCGCAAGTCGTATATATCCATAATATACAATATACGCGCCCATCCAAGTAATTGCACAACGCTCCGAGTGCTTACTCACCATCAGGACGATGTTGGGCGCGCTATTCTCTGTCTTGCTCATGCTTGGCAACGGCCTTCTCCAATTCGGGTAGCAGTACGTTTTTGACCCAACTAAAATCTGGATTGATGGCAAGCGCCTTTGCAAAGGCGGCTCGCGCCAGCGCTAGCTCGCCTCGGTCCTGGTACGCGAGGCCGAGCCAAGCGTAGGTGCGGCTGTGTCCCCATGCGGGACGGGTGGGATCGGGTGGCTCTTCTCGGGCAAAAAGTTCGGCGGCGCGCTGGAAGCCTCGCAGGCCCTTTTCCTTGCTGCCACCAAACATTCCGGGAGTGTTAAAGTCGCGGATGGCCGTGCACAACACGACGCGCGGATTGTTGGGTGCGAGCTGCACCGCTTTTTTCAGGGCCTGCTGTGCTTTGCGTCCCAAGGTCATGCCCTTGAGTGGGTTGAGGCCGATCTGTCGTCCGGACGCGCTCGATAGCAGGGCATAGGCTTCGGCCGCTTGCGGGTCGATCTCAGTAGCCTTTTGCAAATGCTCGACAGCGGTTTTGAGATGCTCAGAAGCCGCGCCTTTGTTTTCCTCGCCCGCGGCTAACAGGTAATCGGCGATGCGGTAGTCGGACAAAGCGATGTAGTAGTGACCCCACGCGGCTAAGCTGGTGTCAGCTAAGATGCGCTCAAACATGGCCCTAGCCGCGTATATCGCGTCGAGGGAGCCGCCGTTTTCACCGGCTCGCAGCACCTGTTTGCCGCTGACGAGCAGGCTGTCGGCGGAGCTTCCCGTCGCCGGTGCGCGGGCAAAAACGGCGAGCGACAAGGCGAAAGCAAGCGCAAGCAAAAAGCGCGACATACGTATCCTTCCGCCGACCGCGCGGTCGGTATGGGTCAATGATTCAGGGAGACGCCGATGGTGGGAACGTATTAGGGCGCTCCGCGCCCTGCGCGACCAGCGAGTTTTTGATGTAGCTGATTATCCCCGTCCCGTTTCAGAAATTAAACCTATAGCTCAATTTCGTCAGCAGTATCCGCTCTGTGGTATCGGCCCGACGCTCGTTATAGGCGATATAGAATCGGCTGTTGTTCGGGCCGAACGTGTAGCTAAAAAGCAGGTTGAGATCGACAGTGTCCCGGTGGAAGCTGCGCTGAAAAAAGCTGCGGATGAACAGATCCCGATGCAAAAAGTACGTCGTCCTCACCAGTATGGTGCGCTTCACCTCGTCCAGTTCGCCGGAGGGAAAATACTCCCAGACCGATTCCGTACTAGAGTCCAAAAAGAACCCCTCCCACAAGTCGAATCGCAGCGACCCCGATACGCGGCGTATATCGCCGAGGTATTCGTCTGCAAAGTCGTACTGATCCCGCAGTTGACCGCTGAGGCGGAGCCGGTACTTGCGTCCGTTGCCAGTGTCAAAAGCAGCCCTGAAGGAGTCGCCGTTGTACTTTTTTTGCTGCCACCGCAATTGCCAATTTTCGTGGCTGAACCACACCCGCGAGTCATCCCTCCGCCGGACGTACACATCGACGTTGCTCCATTGCCATTCCCACCCCTCTTCATTGGTCCGCCGCTCGGCGACGAGGTCTTGGCCTAAAAAGACTTTTTCAATGCCGAGGAAATCGGGACGCCAACCGTAGCTTCCGTAGAGGCCGAATTCTCGCTCGCCAATGTCGGCGTCGTGGGGGATGAAGCCGATTTGATCCACGTTGAACTCCGGCTCGATCCAAGATCCCCAAATTCCGTAAGGGAGGCGATCAGAACTGTGCCTAAAGCTACCGCTGTACATTTTGTTGCGGTCGTCTGTGTCTGCACCAAAACTCATGGCCGAATTGAGGAAGAGCTTATCGTTGTCGTTCAAGCTCAAGACGAGATCGCTACCCACCGCCTGTTGCCCTAGCGGCCCATCTTTCCCAACCGCCAAGGCACCAATCGAAGAATTGACCCCTACATCGCGCTTGAGGCGCAGGACGCCGAAATGCGGAGGATCGCCCTCCCCGTCCGCTGGACGGTTCCGCGCTGCGATCATGCCGAGGCTGTTCTTGCCGATCTTCCCCGTTATTTTAGCGCCGGCATCCGGATCGCTAATGCGACGACTGTAAAAGAGATCCATCGCCGTAAAGAGCTGTTGGCCTTCGAGAAAGAAGGGCCTTTTTTCTTCTAAGAAGAGTTCAAACCTCGTCAGGTTTATCTGGTTCTCGTCGGCTTCTATATGGGCAAAATCCGGGTTGAAGGTGGTGTCTAAGGTGAGATTAGAGGCAATGCTGTATTTCAGATCGAGACCAAAATCGCTGGACCAGCCTTCTGCAGACCGACTCCCCACATTGCCGTAGCCTCCGGTTGCATAAGGCAGTACCTCTAGATGAAGCCCCGGTTTTATGTCTTCAAGTCCATGTAGGTGGCCAGCCTTGGACACTTTTAGGAGATACCGGTCGTCTCTCGATATAAACGCCCAGTTGCTATTCTCGGTATAGGTCCGCTCAATGCGCTGGACGTTTATGCCCCACGTATGCTGGGCCAATTCGGGAAACCGCAGCGTCTTGAATGGGATGGCGATCTCGGCACTCCAGCCCTGGTCGTGGATATGGGTTTCAGCCTGCCAAATGCCGTCCCAACTCTGATCGATTCCACCCCAGCCACCGGCCCCGTCGTTTTCAACGCGAAAATCGTTTTGGACGCCGTAGGCGTTTATATAGAACCCGTAGGCATTTTGATGGTCGTGATAGGTGTCTAAGACGAGACCAACGAGATCCAGTGGGGCAAACCGGCCATCTCGCTGCATGATGCGACCCTTTATGTTGCCGGGCTCTGCATCCATCATATTGAGGCCGATGTACAGATAGTCGGCGTCGTAGAGTACGTGTATAAAGGTTTGGTTGGTCGCAGCGACGCCTTCTTCAGGTTCGATCAATAAGAATCCCGTCGCCGACGTAGCCCGCTTCCAGTCCTCGTCGTCTAGGACGCCGTCTATGGTTGGCCGGAAGTTAGTCCTGAAGGCCCACACTTCCTTTTCGCTAGGTTTTTCGTGAGCTGGGGCAGACGGCGCAACGACGAGCGCAGCCCCTATCATCCAGAGTAGCCATAGGTGTGTGCAGATACGCTGAGTCGGATATGCCGTGCTCATTTATCTCCTCTCAATTAGGCCAAGGGTGCCGGGGTCTTGTCCTAGCGGGCAAATTGCAAGAATCCATCTGCCGCCAGAGCACGCGATAGGGATTTGTGTCTTCCTCAGACTTGCAACGGAAGCGGGGGCGCTTAACAATGGCAAGTATTTCCTTCGTGGATCAGCCTAGCAACGAGCAATCGGCAAGTCGTGATCACCTTTATAGTTGCTTTTAGGAGACAAAAGTATCCGAAGTTTTCGCAGGCACAGCTTAGCCAGCAACCTTGCGGAGTGCCGGGGGATTCAGACCGCTTCTTACGCCAACATGGTTCAGGATCCCGTGCTCTCGTAGGCTCTCTGTCCCCAGCGAAACAGGCCGATGGCCAACATCAGGCTTACCACTCCCACTATGGGCGGTCCCATGATCCACCCAGGAGATACCCCGTCCTTGTCCAGCATCACTGCCGCCGGATAATAAGAGCAAAAGGCCAAGGGCACTAGCGACGATAGCAATATGCGAATGACCACCCCGTAGATCGTGAGAGGATACAAACAGTAGTGACGCAGAGCGATGATCAATTCGTGCAGCACTGTAAACCGCACCAACCAAAAACAAGTGGCCGCTTGGGCCATCATAACCGCGGTCATAATCGCGTTGCCCGACACGACGACTAGGAGGAGTTGGAAGATGCGACTGGGCGTCCAAGTGTAATCCAACTCAGCGGCTGCGAACAATACGAAAGCCAAGCCCATGAGCAGATCTCCGAACCCGTTCACATTCGCCCGCTTACAGCTCAGGAGCAGCATAACGCTACGCGGCTTCGTCAACACTTGATCAAACGTGCCATCCAAGATCATCATGCCGGTATCGCGGACGCCTTGGAACCCCAATCTATAGAGCGCCATCGACAGGATCAGTAGGCCGTAGAGAAACGCGACCTCGGCCAGCGTCCAGCCGCCGACGGCGTGTATCTTCGTGAAAACCACCCATAGAAAGGCTAAGCCCGATCCTTGAGCTAGGGCGAAAAGCACCACCTCCATCCAAGTGTCTATTGCATAAGCTGCCCGCGACTTCACATTCATAGTCTGCAACCGGACAAAGCAGCGCATTCCGGAGGCGAGGACCGCCCAAGCAGACACCATCAGCCCCCCTGCACCACGAGTCGTTGAGAAGAGAAGCGCCAAACTCCCACGGCGACCGGCACCAAAAGGACGATCCAGATCGTCTGACATAGCAGGGCTGCCAATAGAGACGGCAATCCAGCGGCCATCAGCATCTCTGTTATTGGCCCCACTTCAAGAGTCCCGCCCAAGAAAATATTGATAGGGGTGTAGAACATGGATTGGAAAGGCAGCGCAAAAAGGACGGCTCTCAAGGTGTCTGGAAAAAAGGGAAGTGGAATCAGGGAGCCTGTGGCGAAGGAAATAATCAGGCCCCACAGTTGAGCTGCTGCGCTATGGGTCTCGGTGAACAGGGTTAGCTGAGCGAGGGTAAACTCTAGCAGGAAATAGACGACAAGGGCTTGGGCCAATGAGACCAGAAAAGCTATCGCCGCTGTCGGTGTGGGCCACTGGATCGCCAGCAGAGCGGCCCCTAAAAGAAAAATCGGCAATCCGCGCAGGATGAGATACAGAGTCACTGAGCCCATGGTTCGCGCAAAACAGACCAGCGGAAAAGACAAAGGCCGGATTAATTCGGTCCCTATAGATCCACTGACGTAGTTTTCCCCCAAAGTGGTGAGGGTTCCACCGATGACGGCACCTTGGACGAGGGCGCTGACGACCAGATAGGTCATCATGTCCTCGATATGGATGCCAGCTAGTTCTTCCCGCTCTCCGTACACGGCACTCCACAGATAGTAGCTGAGAAGAAGAAAAAGCCCGGACAAGCACAGGGAACCCAAAAACTGAGCTCGAAAGGCCATGGCCTCCCGCACCGCCATATGCACGAAGACCCGATATGCACCTATGCGGAGCATTAGCGGCCTTCCCTAGCGTCGGTGCCGTCTTGGTACAAGCGTGCAATGACCTCATCTATGGGCAGTTCCTTGACGGAGAAATCCACTACTATATGGTTTGCGGCCACTTCGCCCAAGACATCCATCGCACTACACGCACGACTGTCGAAGCGGATCTCTACCCGGAGGCCATCCACGCCGATTACTTCTGCCGTGCGGAGTTCCAGCCCTTCAACAGGCTCTTTGAGGTCGAGTACGAGTTGCCGTTCGGGTGCAAAGCGATCTCGCAAGGGCTCCAACGGCCCTTCGTACAAAAACCGTCCATTATCAATCACGAGAACCTTTGAGCACAACCGTTCGACATCAACCATATCGTGACTGGTCAGTAGGACACTTACCCCCCGGTCTCGGTTGAAATACTCGATATACGACCGCACCTGTGCTTTGGCGGTCACATCCAAACCAACGGTGGGCTCATCGAGAAATAGAAACTCAGGACGATGGATCAACGCCGCGGCAATATCGCAGCGCACGCGCTGGCCCAAAGAAAGCTGGCGCACGGGCGTATCGAGGAAGTCTCCAAGTCCTAGGGCCTCGATGAGATAGGCGGTCTCTTGCCTTGCTTCTCTTGGCTCCAGTTCGTACACCTCGGCCAAAGCCAGAAAGGTCTCCCTCGCTGACAGACTCCACCATAGCTGACTGCGTTGACCGAAGACCACGCCGTAGCGCCGGGCGACCTCAATGCGCTTTTGGAATGGATCCAACCCAAACGTGCGGATGGACCCCGAAGACGGCTTGAGGATGCCCGAAGCCATTTTTACCGTCGTACTCTTACCAGCACCATTCGGCCCGATTAGACCCACTACCTCTCCCTTCCCGACAGAAAAGGAAATATGGTCAACCGCAAGCACCCGTTTTTTCTCTCGGCCACCCAATAAACCCCGTATCGCCCCGAAGAGTCCAGGACTAATCTTATGCACGATGAATTCGCGCGTCAGATCGACGGCGGATAATACGCACTCATCTGATTTGATGGCCATAATACAAAATTCATCCCGTCATTCCTGTTCGCTTGAAAGCCCAAAGGGCGAAGAACAACCTAAGTACTTTTGATACATCAGGTCATCAATGAAATCAATCATGCTTTTACAGAGTTCGTCATTATCAAACTCAGAAATAAGCTCTTCCCTACGGTTTCTGCCCCATATTGCCTCATCAATAGAGAACCGATCCAAGTACCCTCGAATGGGATCAACTGAAAACCCAAAGAATTGACTCGCCCTCTGCCGAATACCAGATTCCCTATCAATCATTATCAAGAAGGCAAGATTTCGGATGACGATTTTTCTAGCTCTACCGCGTATCAGATCTCGAGCCTCCCCCTCTGAAAGGTCATCATCTAAATCTATTTTTCTGAAATCTCTATGATATCTAAACCTGTGATAATCACCATACCACGAATATATATCTCTCAAAATATCCGTAGCGTCTGATTTTACGACTTCTGGACAGAATGTAATAGTTCCACCTAAATTTAGTATTTCGAGAGAATCTCTCACATCGCCTTCAGGTATTATGATTCCCTTATTCTTTCTTTTGTTACCAAGATACGCTTCTCTTAGGTGTAGCCTTGAGTAAATACGACTAATTTGCTTTGTCGGAAAGAAACAATATGGACCGCATGCAAACCAGCCAACCTCTGGCATAATTCTGGACCTAAGTACACGACAGTAATCTAAGTTGTGGTACGGCCCTGCTTTAGGTTTTATTTGTAATCGCTCAAGATTGCATCTAAATCCTAAATACAGGAGCCGCACCATGCTTATTCATATGCTAAAGAAAGCCCTCATGCAA
>JAJDVZ010000169.1:0-29039 GCA_022825835.1 Candidatus Latescibacterota bacterium | reverse complement strand
AAGGTCGAACGCACCTTCGCATGGTGGGGTAACTTCCGACGGCTGGTCGTGCGATGGGAATATCACATCCAAATGTATCAAGCCTTTGTCAACGTCGCCTGTATGATGATCACACTGAGACGGTTATGAAACCACTTCTAGCAATTTGACGGGACACCCGATACCGGACGCGCTGGCATCGTCCTCATCGCTGAAGCGGTCGGCTTCGCGGGTGAGTTCCGGTATGCGACGGCGTCCGACAAGCACCAAGCTGTTGCCGCCGACTATGTGAAGTTTCGACCCGGAAAACTCCTTACAGAGTTCGCTCGCGGCTTCCGATAGCCAAGATGGTTCGGGCGAATTGGAAAGCTCTGTCAGCAGATAGTGCAAGGCATCGTCAAGCTCATCGTCCTCGTATTTTCGTTCCAAATCTTTCAATAACTCACGAGCGGTTTCTTTGGCCGTAGCAGAATCCGGCCAATCACCCACTAACTTCGGATGCAAGCGGAGGATAGGTTTAGCGCGGGCGAGCAAATAGGCGCGATCACCCACGTCCAAATCGGCGTCCGGCGGCAGGTCTCCGAGTTGACGCGCTAGCCCCGGATGAGTGCCTGGGATCACAATAATATCGCCGGGTCGAATCGCTCTAGGATCCGCTGTGATGTCCTCGGCTTCTGTCTCGGTTCCCCGCCACCGAACAACCAAGCGTTCCACCGTGGGCGAACCGTTCCCGCGCAGGCTATCCTCAGTTCCGGTTCCTTCCACATCGGCACTGTCGTCTGCGGCGTCTTCCCCGACCAGCCAACGCTTGAACACACCAACCGGCACCGGGAGCGTCTCGCTACTGCTCGGCGGACACAAGGATAGAAGTTCTAGCGCGGTTTCCTTTTCATCGATCAAGTCCAAATCGGCACGCCAACAGACCTGCACATCCGCCACGCCTTCACGAGGGCCGTGCAAGAACGGGGCTACGTCGGGCGAAGGTTGTGGCTCCGGTGCTGTCTGCGCCCAGCAATCGACATGGGCGGGGAGCATCACCGGAGCATCGACGGATGGCGCGTTGAGCGAAGAGTCGCCGTCCGGCAGATAGGCGATTCCAAAATCGACCTCACCATTTTCGTTTTTGTGCTCGTTGAGCCAATGCCAAGTCTTGGTAAGGGCCTCGCCATACATGGGATCATCCCCTTTGTCGCCTATTTGGTCTCCGCGCATGAGAATCGCCGCTCGCGCCTCGATTTTCCGCCCCATGCGATTCAGGCGACCAAAACGCTGGCGCAGGGCGTCGAGACTCGCGCACTCGGTCACCAAGCCGTCGAAATCGAGATCGGCCCCAACTTCCAGAGTTTGGGTAGCGACGACGATCATCGGCCTTGCCAAAGTACGTTCTGCGGATTGGCTCGACTGGAGGGGTTCTAAGCGTTGTACGACGACCTCCTTGTCAACAGGGCGCATCCGACCTGTCAGCAGTACAGCGTCAATGTCTTCCCGGCTTTGAAGCAAGCAATAAGTCTCCCGCGCCGTGGCAACGCGATTGACGAACACCACGATAGCGCGGCGTTGATCGTTGAGCAGCCCCGATGCAGCCTCGGTCAAAGCCCTAGCCAGCACATCCGTAGCCCGTTTCCCCTTGGCTTTTCCGACTGTCTTCAGGACGGCGGGCTTTTGTGCTAGTTGACGCTTACCTAGCGGGTGGGTAGGATCGCGGCTTTCTTCGGATAAATCCTCAAACCGCTCCATCTCCGGTGGTGGGGTCGCCGACATCACTACCGAGTAAAAAGGACGCTCAAGCGGAGTATGCCCCCATTTTTGATAGCGCCGCACTGCTTGCAGGGTTTGCAAGAATGGCTGGGCACAATGCGCCTCGTCGAGTAGGATTAGACTGTCGTTGGCGACCAATCCCGCAGCTATCGGCCACGTGCTAGGGCCACGCCCATAGGCACGAAACAACAGACGAGAACCGATTTGATCGACGGTCGAGGCCACCACCATAGGTTGAAGCGGGCTTTTCATCCAAGCCTCCGACCGATACATACCGCCGCGCAATACGTAAGCAGCCAACGGCAGCGCCTCCTCAGATCCGTCCGCTTCACCGTGGGCAATCTGGCGCAGATTGTCCGCAACGCGCTTGAGAACGCCGCCCTGTGCCTTCTCAAGATGGTCTGCCAGCAGGCGCGACCGCTCGTATGCTTGGTCCACTATCACGCGCCGATCCACCACGAAAAAAATGCGGCGCGGCGCGGTGATAGCTTGCTTCTGAGCCGCTTGGGCTGCCAACGCGAATACCGCAATATCTAAGCACGCAGTCTTGCCCGCTGCTGTCGGCAAGGCAATGGCCTCGGGCCAAGGAGCCTCTGAACGCTCTAGTACCCTATCCGCCAATGCTCGTTGCCAATCGAAGGGCCGATGGCCCCACAACTCGTTGAAGAACTCGGCGAAGTCCATAGCGTTCAACTGCTTCAATGAGGTCAAGGTCTTGCCGCCTTGGGATTCAGGCACGGTCGCTCTCTTTTTCATCCATCGGGCGGCACAACCCATATCCCCGGAAGCGACCCGCCCCCACGATCACCGGCCCGCGTACCGGCTCGTCAAAGACGATTACCGCGTGGTTATGGCTCCGTCTCCCGCCGCCGTTCTTGCGCATCAATTGCGGATACTCCCTCGCATGGGGTACGCCCTCAACTAGCGAAACCGGATGTAGCAATACTTGGTGCGGACGCGGCAGACCAATGTGCAGACACGCGTCTTTCACGCTCTCAGCCGCCCGCTCCCATTTGTCCTTGCCATCGAAATGCCGGTTCAGTACCACTGGAGTCACGCTCGCCCAAACGCACGATTCCCGCGTCCAAGTATCCGGGTCGAGGTTTTTCGGCGGACGTTCGCGGGTTTCCAGTTCAATAGCGCACTCGAACCACTGGCCATCGAACAACGGATGTTCACGCGGCAATCCGGTAGCCGAATCGCGCAGGAACGGTTCGAGGCAATGCCCGGCCTCCTGCTGATCCAAGCCCGTCGGCAAAACCAGAGCCAAACCCATAATGCGACCATCTGCATGTTCCGCACCGACGAAAGGGAGCGGAGTCAATGCCAGATGAGGGTCGGCAGTGGGCGTTCCGTTCAGGTGATGGCCGCTAAACCATTCCGGCGGTGGTTGTTCGGGACACTCTTTCATCAATAAGCCGCGTAGGGCCGCCGTGAGCTTGAGCGTCGCCGGTAGAGACACGCGCTTGCCTTTGATGCCGAGGACAACGAACCGAGAGTCGAAAACCGAGCTGGGAACTTCGGAGACCTTATCTTTCGGGGGCCTATCGTATCCCTGCCAACGGCCCGGCACCGGGCGCAGGCTCACGGGTTCCCCATCGGGAAAACGGTCTTCCAAACGCGCTTTCATTTCCTTGATATATTGTCTTTGCTCGCGAGGACTTCGCGCGTGACTTCGGCTACCTCCTTCGCGCATTGCCGCAGCAAGTCGATTTCGGATGGTGTCAACATCCGGGGAGCGGGCGAGGTACCGAGCTTCTGAGTTAGTAAGGCAATCGAAGGAGTGGCCGAAGTGCGTCTTCCACCATCTTTCGAAGTCTGATCCGTGCTTTTGTCGGAGTTCATGCAGTTGCTCCTGTGAGGGATTTAGTTTGGCAGAGTAGGGTTTGCCGGTCAGCGCAATGGCCCCGACGACCTTTCCTCCCTGTTTCTCAATCCAGCCGCGCAGATTCGCCAGTGTACCGCCTTAACCGACGAAATCGTCCACCATCACGTGTTCGCGTTCCTTCTCAACGGTTCCTTCAAATGCAGCTTGCCGAGCGAGTCGGCCATATCCGTCAGCACCCGTGTGGCGTACCACATTGGCCTGCGCGACAGTGGTATCAAACGGGACACCCAAGCGTTCGCTCAGCAGTTCTGCCAAGGAAGAAGGGATCGCATTGAAGCCTTGCTCGTAGGCATTGGCGCATATCAGCACGGGGTCCCCGCTTTCGCTGACCTCGGCGATCAGTGCCCGCACCGCAGCGATTCCCGCTTCGTCAACCAAGCTGCTGACCAGATTTGCCGCAGCCTCAGCATCACCTCTTGCTTTCGCGCTGGGATATTCGGGATGCTGCTTCGTTTGGGACTCGCCAGCCAGCAAAACCACATCCGCGAATGCCTCCCAAGGCACCCTTGGCGGTTGTTTCATCGCCTTGCGGTCCGCCTTAGCTTGTTCAATCTCACTGCTAAGATCGTGGTAGGCGATCCATGCGGCGCGGTTCATGCGCGTTTCCAACATCTGCAAGCGCCCAGGGCTCGTTACGCGCAGTCGCTGACGGGCGACGCCAGCCACCGGAATCCACACGGGCGGCGGCGGCTTGGCTTCCAGCCACATTTGCACAAAGGAAGCCGAATGTCCCACATGGGTAACTTTGGCGGCCAGCCGTTCCAATGCGGCGCGATGAGTACCTAATTCGGCCTCTGGCCAAATCAGATGTACGGTCGGGTCGTGAGGAATAACAACCGGAAAACCACGGGGCTGTCGCGACCGGTACTCTGGAAGCTGGGCGAGTCCGGCATCCTTTAGTTTGTTCAGGTCTCCGCTAGTAGGCACCTTGCGACTGAGGCTCGCGTCGTTGACGGGCACATAGCTAACAACAGCGGCGCGGCTGTCCGCATCAGAGGCGGCAATCGCAGGGGGCGGCAAGGCTTCAAGCCAGCGCAGGGCCTCGCCTTCGGCGGAATCTTCGTCGGTCTCAAACCAAGCTGCCGCCAACGCCATGAACACCCGATCTGGATGCGGCGGCCATTCGGCTTGCTCCTTTCGCGCCCCGTCCGCCGCTGCCATGGACCATCCATTCAGGTAATGGACGCCAAGAGAGAACATCAGTCTTCCCCTTCTCCCGATGTACTAGCCAATTCCTGGCTGCGCCGAACCAGTTCAATAAGCTCGGGCGATGGGGTCAACTCAATTTCGTCCTCCCACGGTAGTCCCGCGTTTTTCACCTCGGCAATGGCCGCTGCCAACAGTTTCAGCGCATCTTCGGGACTAAGTTCAAATTCCCGTGGCGGTTCTCCGGGACGGTCGAGCAGTTCCCACACAGGTTCTTGTTCAGCGAAAAGCTGGCAGCGAGAGCGAAGGTCTGTATCGATCCTCGCTAGAGTACCAGCGGCAATGCCCAAGGCGGCCAGTGCGGTACGTGCCGCGAGGTCGGTATCGTGGTTAGAGTCAGCGGCACCGTTGAGGGGAAAACGGAGGCGACGCAAGACGGTCAAAGACAAGGTTGTAGTTTGCCGGGCCTTGGAGATGGTGAATCCTCCTTCCTCAATACTCGTTAATATGTTTCCATGATTCGCTTCCGATGGCCTTCCCGTCTTTTTGAGTTTCTTGCTGCTGTCCTTCTTATCTAAGGTCCAGTCGGGTGTGTCACTGCTTTTAGACTTGCGTTCGTAGAGCGTAGCCGAATCGCGCATGATTGACGCTGGATCAATACGGATAGCTGTTTTCTTCCCCACTACTACATCATACCCCATGATCTCCGACACTACCGCCCGCTGAAACTTGCACCCTGCACCGCCACGAGGCCCGGTCGAGTCCCACAGCCCGAATATCAAGGCGGTCGGACACAAGCCAAATAGGCCAGTGGCATTCCGCACCTCCGCAGTGTCGAGTATTCGACCTTTCTCCGACTTGCGGAAAATCGTGCCATCGAGCATGCTATCGCGAAATAGCGCATCTGCGACGCGATGCGGTGCCTCCAAGCTGGTCACTGAGAACTTCTTGAGCAGTTCCAGTTCCTCCTGATCGAAGCGCGTTACTAGCAGAGGAAGCTGTACCGTTCCAGCCCGGTGCGCCTCCAGCAGCGCCAATTCCATGCGGTTGGCTTGGGACTGCACAGAGTCTAAGAGAACGCACTGTCGAACCTCGCCGGTAGCGGGATCAATGCGCTCCTCGGTGGCGTATTTGCCGCCTTCATAGGTCGGCGGAAAAACCTTGTCGCCGGGGCCTCCTGCCGGCTGATAGTCGGTCACACACCGGAACGCCGCCGCCGTCCCACCGACCACATCTTTCAAGGTCTTTAGATCAATCGTCATAGTCTATCCTCGTTTGTTTTCGCTGCGTCTTGCCGCAACTGTGATTAACATCCGTTTAATGGTGTCCTTCCTCACTCTCATCATGCTCTTCCTCCCCTTCATCATGCTCTCCCCCGCTAGGCGGCCCACCAATCCGCAAAACATGCCCATCCAAGTCCTCAACCAGCATCTCCCGCGCCCCCCAAGGCTCGTCAACAGGCTCCTTCTTTACGTTCGCCCCCGCTGCCGCGTACTCCTCGTGCAACTTGTCAACATCGCCGACGTTGTAGTAGATCCACACAGGCCGGGCACCCTGCGAATTCTCAGCGAGAAAGACGTGTACCTCACCATTGGATATGGAGGCAAAAGTCTTGTCCTCCTCCTCGGCGGGCCAGTCCCAATCCTTGTTGAAACCGAGCACCGAGGTGTAGTGCTCGATGCTCTCCTCGACGCTTGCGACGTTCAGGATCGGCGTCATCGCGGTGAACGCCGTGGGGCCGTGACCATTGTCGTGCTCTTCATGGGCGTCGGCGATAGAGCTAACGCCGACGGCGATTCCTACAATTACCACTACTGCGGCCATGCTGCGACCTCTCATGGTTTTCCTCCTGTGGGTGGGTTCAATGCGGTAAAATTCGATTGTAGCGAGCGCGTCGAACCCGGTCAATGGCGACAGCCACCCCCGGCGCGAAGATGTTGGAAACGATCCATCAGTCGGCTCAGAACCAGCCGGCCCCGCTTCATGCTCGCTCGACGTCAAAGGCCGCCAAGTTGCGCTCATCCTTGCTGAACTCCACGCCAATCAGGTAAATCGGCTGCCCCAAAGCGCGATACTTATCCGCGTAGCGCCGCTCCTTCAACTGCGCCATCGCCGCACCCGCAGACGCCATCTCGACCACCTTGAACTCGAACAGATAGACGTTGCCGTTGAACAAAACCGCCATGTCCAAGCGGCCGTGGCTGATGCTGTCCTCCATCCTGATGTCCAGTCCCAACGCGGCGAAATAGGAATAAAACACGCTGGCGTAGTAACCCTCGTAACCGGCGATGTCGTTGTTGTTATACCACTCGTAGGGAATGCTGGCGAAAAAGGCGTGGAACAGCGTCTTCAGCCCGGCGAAATCGTTGGCTTCCAGCAGCCGGTAGAGCCGCACGCTGTTGGCCATCTGCCGCGTCGAGTCCTTCACCAAATAACGCAGTAAGCTACGGTTCAGACTCTGCCGTACCTCCCGGTTGGGATAGCCCAAGCGATAGAGCTTCATACCGCCCAAGTCCTCTTCTTCCGTTATCGTCAGGTAACCAGTCTGGAACAACAGGGCCTCGGAGGCCATGTCGTCCACGTCGAAGGTGGAAAGCAGTTCGCTGCTGCCCAGCATATTTTCCAGTTCTAGGGAGCTCACCCGACGCTTGAACAGGATTTCGACTAGGAATGTCGGCGTACCGGTTTCAAACCACCAAGCACCAAACTTGCGCTTGTCGAACAGCAGCAGGATATCAAAGGGGTTGTACACCTTCTCGTCGCCCCGCCAACGGTAGCCGTTGTACCAGTCGCGGATCTGGTCCCGGTCTAAGCCGGGAAGTTCTGGTGCGAAGACGGTATCCAAGTCCGCGTCGGTGTAGCCGCAGATAGCTGAGTAGCGGGGATCTAGGGTGATGTCGATCAGGTTGTTGAGGCCGGAGAAGGGGCCGGCCATAGAGAACTTGCTCACTCCGGCGAGGAAGGTGAAACAGACATGGGCGTCGCTGTCCTTGACGCCCGAGAACAGCCCGCGCAGAAAGTTGCGGTTGGCGCGGGCGATCTCGGGCGTCTCCAAGGCATCGAGAATCGGCTTGTCGTACTCGTCGAGCAGCACGGCCACCCGCTGGCCACTCTGTTGATGCAAGACCTGCACTAGGTGGCGAAAGCGGGCCGAAGCCTCCGCGTACGGCGAGGTCACGCCCGCTTCCACCTCGATGGCGTCCAACTGCGCGGCCACGTCGTTGAGCAGGGCGTCTGGCTCGTGAAAGCTCGCGCTGCTGAAATCGAGCCGCACAACCGGATACCGCCGCGACCAATCCCAGTGATCGCGTATGTACAGCCCCGCAAACAGCGACTCGTTGCCCTCGAACAATTCCTTGAGCGTGTCGAGAAACAGGCTCTTGCCAAAGCGCCGTGGACGCGACAGAAAGTAGTGCTTGCCTTCGTCGAACAGCCGGCGTATGTGGGCCGTTTTATCGACGTAGTAGCAATCCTCCTCGCGGATCTCGCGGAAGGTCTGAATGCCAATGGGCAGTCTGCGTTTGGTCATGGCGTGCGTTACTCCAGACAGAGGATCCGATTCTATTCCTTCAGATTGGCCAAAGTACCGAGTGCGTCGAACCCGGTCAACATTGACAGCCGCCCCCCAGCGCGAAGATATTGAAGGCTGTTCATCCCCAACTCAGGAGACGCTCCGTGCCCAACAAACCGCCCAATGTCGTCCTCGTCTTCGCCGACCAATGGCGCGCCCAAGCCTTTGGCTACGCCGGCGACCCCAACGTGCAAACCCCCAACTTAGACGCCCTAGCGCACCGCAGCGTCAACTGCACCCACGCGGTGTCCGGCTGCTCGGTGTGCTCACCGGCACGAGCCTCACTCCTGACCGGTCAATACCCTCTCACACACGGCGTCTTCGTCAACGACGTAGAGCTAGGCCAAGACGCCACGAGCATCGCGCAGGCTTTCAGGGCAGGCGGCTACGACACGGCCTATATCGGCAAGTGGCACGTCAATGGCCGCGGCCGCTCTAGCTACATCCCGCCCGAGCGGCGGCAGGGCTTTGAGTACTGGAAGGTGCTCGAATGCACTCATAACTACAACCATTCCGCGTACTATACCGGCACCTCGGACGAGCAGCTCGTGTGGGAAGGCTACGACGCCTTGGCCCAGACCCGCGATGCCCAGGCGTATCTGCGCGATCGCGGCGACAAACCCTTCTTACTCGTCCTATCGTGGGGGCCGCCGCACGCCCCTTATCACACAGCCCCGGAAGAGTACCAAGCCCTGTACGATCCAGCCGCTATCGCCCTGCGGCCCAACGTGCCACCCGACTGGGTCGAAAACGCGCGACAGTGGCTCGCCGGATACTATGCCCATTGTACGGCCTTGGACGACTGCGTCGGTATGTTGCTCCAGACCCTACAAGAGGAAGAACTGGAGCAAGAGACGATCTTTCTGTTCTTCTCAGATCACGGCGACATGCTCGGCTCACAGGGCATGGACAAAAAGCAAAAGCCCTACGAAGAGTCCATCCGCGTCCCGTTCCTGCTGCGCTATCCGGGGATGGGTACCGCCGAGTTCGACGCGCTGATCGACCTGCCGGACATTATGCCGACCCTGTTGGGCCTGTGCGACCTACCGATTCCTTCCACCGTGGAGGGCATCGACTTTTCCGCGTACCTACAAGGCGGCCCAGACCCCTCGGACGGTGCCGCACTCTTGCAGTGCCCCCATCCCTTCGGACAGTGGTGGACCGGCGGCGGCGGCCGCTCCTACCGAGGCTTACGCACCCGCCGCCACACGTACGTGCGCGCCCTAGAGGGACCGTGGCTGCTCTACGACAACGAGGCCGATCCCTTCCAACAGGACAACCTCGTCGGCCAGCCCGGCCAGCAAGACTTACTCGACGAATTAGACGCGGCCCTAACGCGCCGTCTCGCGGCCGCGGGCGATTCCTTCCTTCCCGGCCCAGCCTATCTCGCGCACCGGGGATACCAAGTAGATGCCCGCGGCACTGTGCCTTATACTAACTGACTGACTTCTGCGGCCTCCGCCGGGGCAGACCCGTCTGGGGTCATTCTCGCGCAAGCGGGAATCCAGCCTTGCACGCGATGCGGACTTCAGCGAGACTACGGCGTATGCAGTCGAGGCGTCGCCCTTTCGCTTCACTCATCTAGGAGCACAACATGCCCCGCTCTTTTACATCCTTAGCCTTCTTCTTGGCGGCCTGCTCGTCGTCGCCTAGCGACTCGCCCACGGCCGCTTGCGGCGACAGGCAGGTGCTCCAAGTGGGGTTTTACGCCTTTTTCGCGCCGGTCAGTTACAGTGCAGACCCAACTCCAAGCACGCCCGGGTTTGACGACCATCTTGGCTACGAAGCGGATTTGTTGACCGCCTTAGAGGCCATGGACGGCGCGGGACTGTCCTTTGCACGCCGAGGTATTGCCGCGTGGGACGATATATGGCTGCAAGCGGCCGGGCCGGACTACGACTTGATCGGCGGCGGCATCACCATCCTCGACTCCCGCACCCGCAATGCGGCCGGCGACCAAGTCGTAACCTTTACCTCCGGGCACATCGCCTTCCGCCAATCGCTGCTGGTTAGGGCTGCCGATGCCGAGCGTTTTGCCAGCCACAGCGACCTGACGAGCGAAGATCGGGTCGGCGCCCTAAGCTCTACTACGGGTGAGTTCCGCCTGCTGGAACTGACCGGCCTCGTCGATGCCAACGGCGTTCTTGCCGCGGGTACGCGCATTGAAACGCCCGATGGCGAAATCCTCGCCGACGGCACAGCCGCTTACACCATCACCGCAGCCGGTGCATCGGCCAATCTCGCTGGCCGGACGCGACTGGAGCCCCCCACCGCCGGCATGCCGCAGGTGATTTACCTCAATGGGCAAGAAGGGCAAGCAGCCAGCGAATTAGACCTGTTTAACGCCCTCCGAGCCGGCACCATTGACGCCATCGCTCGCGGCGAAATCGGCAACCGCGACGCCAGCGTTGCCTCCGATGGCGAGTTTGTCGTCGCGGCCCTCGACGCGGCCATTGAGCTGGGGGGATTCGCGCTCGCCGCAGCAGACGCCGCCCTAGCGGCCTGCATTGACGACAAGATCAACTATCTGACCGATAGCCAGCGCATTGGCTACGGAGAGTGGCGCGCCGATCCAGCGGTTTTCATGGAGCGCGCCCAACAGTGGAACCCCTAACCAAAGGAGCACGCCATGTATAAAGCTGGAGTCATTGGCTGCCGCGGCATTGGCATCGCCCACGCCACCGGGATTGTCACCTCAGACCGCGCCCGCCTCGCAGCCGCTTGCGACCTCGACGAAGCAACCCTTCGCGAGTTCGAGCAACGCTGGCCGGACGAAAACCTCACCCTGTACCGCGATCACCGCGAAATGCTCGCCCGCGAATCGCTGGACATCGTCACCGTCGCCACCTCGGATCACCGCCACGCCGACTTAGTAGTAGATGCAGCCAACGCCGGGGCCAAGGGCATCTTCTGCGAAAAGCCGCTGGCCACCAGCCTCGCGGACGCCGACCGCATGATCGCCGCCTGCGACGCCAACAACACCACCCTGTCGGTCGATCACACCCGTCGCTTCATCCCTCTGTGGCGGCACGCCAAAGAAGAAATCGTCGATCAAGGCGTCATCGGCCCGGTGCAGTACGTCATCGGCACGCTCTCCGGCCCCCGCGCCATGCTCTTCCGCAACGGCACCCACACCCTCGACGCTATATGCTACTACGCAGGCGAGCAGCCTCAGTGGGTAGTGGCCGAACTGGAGGAAGGGTACGAAGACTACGCTGAGTACCGCGGCGACGGCGGCCACGTACCAGCCACCGAGCCAGGGGCCAACGGATACATTCACTTTTCTGGGGGTGTGCGGGGCTTCTACATCGGCGGCTCTAAGACCACGCCAGCGCCCAAGCAACAACTCGAAGTGGTCGGCACCACCGGACGACTAATTATGGTCAGCGACGGCGGCACCCTGTATCGCGGCGAAGAGCCAGAACCCCTCGCGCCGCCAACTTGGCCGGTCGAGGGCATACCCGCCGGCATCCACGAACTGATCGCGGCGATGGACCAAGGCGTCGAATCGGTTTCGCCGGGGCGAGCGGGGCACACCGTAGTAGAACTGATTATCGGATTTTTAGAATCGCAAAAGCAGGGCAATGTGCCGGTGCCCATTCCGGTACCGAGAGTCTAAGTTAGACTTCGGCCATTTTGAAACCCTGAAGTACATGGCGAGGGATACGATGAAAGGCGAGTACAAGTGGACCCCGATTCTCGACTATGAGAACGACCCAGCTGCCTTGGCGCGGGGAGAACTCAATGCTCTCGCTGAGGTATGGGAAGCAGCACGCAGCCGACTCGAAGACTCGGAGGCACTGTCCGAGTTTAACCGGAAACTGCACCGGGAATGGGCGGTCGAGACCGGATTGATAGAACGGGTGTACGACTTCGACCGCGGCGTCACAGAACTCCTGATTGAGCGGGGCATTGACGCGACGTTGATCCCTCACGGTTCCGGCGAAGACCCGGAACGGATTGCTTCCATGATTCAGGATCACGAGGCAGCTATCGAATATGTATTCGCCTTTGTCAAGGACGAGCGCGTACTCTCCACGAGTTATATCAAGGAGCTTCACCAACTGCTGACGCAGAATCAGGAGACAGCAGAGGGAAGGGATCGTCTCGGGAAACGGGTTCGGATTCCTCTGCTACGTGGCGATTACAAGAAACGACCGAACAATCCAACCGGACGCGGCGATGTAATCCACGAATACTGTCCACCAGAGCAGGTCGCTTCCGAGATGGACCGGCTGATCGAAATGCACCGAGCCCACGAAAAAATCGCTCCCGAAGTCGAGGCCGCTTGGCTTCACCATCGCTTCACGCAGATCCATCCCTTTCAGGATGGCAATGGCCGGGTAGCGAGAGCACTTGCTACGCTCGTTCTCGTCAAGGCACGCCGGTTTCCTCTGGTCGTGCGGAGCAAGGCAAAAGGAGAGTATCTAGACGCTTTGGAGGCCGCAGACCGCGGCGATCTAAACTCACTTGTCGGCTTTTTTGCGGAAATCCAAAAACGCGAGTTCGTGCGGGCACTTGGTTTGTCTCGCGAAGTTGAGAAGGACTTCCGCGCCGAGGATTTGATCCGCGCCACGCGCCGAGAATTGGAGCATCGTCGCGATGCCCTCGCGGGCGAATGGAACACGGCCAAGGATCAGGCAGAACATCTGCGGAGAGAAGCCGAGAAGCGAATGAACGAACTGAAGACGACAATAGAAACCGACATGGGAGCCGTCCTCGACCATGTTCATGTATTTGTTGACGGAGAATCCGACCACGGCGAACGCAGCCACTATTTCCGACAACAGATTGTGGCTGGGGCGCAGGTACTCGACTACTTCACCAACCTAGAATCCTATCGCGCTTGGGTGCGCCTCGTCATCCACAATGCGAACCAGAGCCAGATTCTGCTTTCCTTCCATGGAATCGGACGCGAATTCCGCGGGGTACTTGCCTGTTCGGCGGTATTCTTCCAGCGAGTTCAGACGGACCGCGAAGACCGGGAGACAAGTCCGGCCAAGGTGCTTTCGCGCAGCCTATTTCAGGTCAACTATCGGGAAGACCTAGCGTCCATAGAAGAGCGATTCCGCGTTTGGCTCGAAGAGTGTTTAGTGGCCGGACTGCGCAACTGGCGCTCTGCTGATCTCTAAAAGGCGCTTGCGGATTGGGTTGGCGTCCACGACGCTCGTTATCCCGTCCCCGCCTAGCCCAACTCCACCACCACTCGCCCATCCTCCACGATCACCGAATAAGTCCGCACCCGCACCTTCTCAGGCTCGCAGAGCGAGCGGCCCGTGCGCACGTCGTATTCCCAGCCGTGCCACGGGCAGCTCAGGATCTCGCCGGCGCACCCCAAGACAATCTCGTCCCCCGGGTTCCGCGCCAGCGCCGTGCCTCCAACTCGGCCATCCGATAGCCGCGCCCCTTGGTGCGGACAAACATCGCGCAGCGCGTACCAGACATCCCCCTGCCGCACGATGGCCAAGCCCCGCCCCTCGACCTCGACCCGGCGGACCTCGCCGTCGGCAAAGGCAGCGACCGGCCCTACGTCAACGCGCCGCAAAGCCATAAAATGCCTCGGCGTTATCGACCATAATGCTCTGGCGCATTGCGCCGTCAATCGCTGGCGGCAGAGCGCGAGCCGGCGAGTCAAAGTCCCAATGCGGATAATCCGTGGCGAACATCAGGAAATCCTCGCCGCCGATCATGTCGATGATCTGCAACAAGTGCTGGGGGTCGTCCGGCTCTTCCATAGGTTGGGTCGTGGCGCGGCAGTGCTCGCGGATGTATTCGCTGGGCCGCTTCTCCAGCCACGGCACCTCGCTGCGCAAGCCCCGATAGTTCTTATCCAGCCGCCACATTAGCCCAGGCAACCACGCGAACCCCCCTTCGATAAGCGCGACGCGCAACTCCGAGAACTCGCAGAACACCCCCTCGCAGACGAGGCTGATGACCTGCGCCTCAAAGGCTTGCGACATAGCCGTGTGATCTTCGATGTAATAGGAAGGCCAACCGCAGGCCGTGATGGGCTGGCCGCTGCCGCCAAAGTGGATTCCCACCGGCAGACCGACCTCGCAGGCCGCGGCAAAAATCGGCCGGAACTGCCGTTTGCCATACGGCGCGCTCGACCGCACCAATAGCAGCACCTGCACAAAGCGCGAATCCGCGGCCGCCCGCTTGATCTCCGCGGCCGCGGCCGCCGGGTCGCTGGCATTGACCACAATCGAGCCGCGCCAGCGCGGATCGTGGTCGAGCCAAGCGTGCGCGGTCCACTCATTGACCGCCCGCATCAGCGCATTGGCAAAGTCGAGGTTGTGCAGGGCCGTCATGCCGTAGAGCGGATTGAGCACGGCTATATCAATGTCCCAAGCATCGAGCAATTGGGTGCGGGCAAAATCGGGATCGCCGCCCGGCCTTAAGCCCGAAGGCGGCCAAGCATCGCGCCGCGCCGCTTGGGCAAACCCCTTGGGATAGGTCGGCCCGGGCGGGCCGCTAAACCCGGATTGCCGCACGTACGCCTGCCAGCGCGCCGACAAATAGGGCATGAGATCGTCGATAGAGTTCGGGTAGTTGTGGACGTCGCAGTCGATCAGCGAAACATCGGCCGAGGACGCGACTTGGACGGCGTATTCGGTTTGGGACATGGTAGTAATTGGTGGTGAAAGGTGGTAGGGGCGTCCCTTGTGGACGCCTATACTTTAAGGCATAATTAGAATGAATGCGAACATGGAACGGCGCAGCGTTGCAAAACGCCGTAAGCGCGATATTCCACTAAAACCGCCAGCCGGGGCACAACCCTCAAAGGAGAATCGAGCATGAGCGAACCTATCACCCAAGCCCAAGATCACGATCGGCGCATTGGCCGCTTAGAAGGGATCGCCGAACAATTGACCGTCCGCTTGGACAGTCTCGAGCGGTCCCAAACGGCCGGGTTCGCCGAAATGAACCGCCGACTTGACGCTCAATTTCGCTGGCTAGTCGGCATCCAGATAACAGTATTGCTTGCGTTGGCCGTGCTGGTCTTAGGCCGCTTGTCCTAAGAAGCGTTCTTAGACTAATGCGTATGCAGTTCGCCGACCTCGAAGCGCGCTATCGCCGCGCCACTCCGCATTCCCTCGCCCTTTTTGAACAGGGCCGTTCCTACACGGCCGGTGCGGCCAAAGGCGCGTATTACTACCCGCCCTATCCACTCACCATGGCCCGCGGCCAAGGCTGTTACCTATGGGATGTCGATGGCCAGCGCTACGTCGATTGCGCCAACCACCACACAGCCCAAGTCCTCGGGCACGGACACGAGCGCGTGGAAGCGGCCGTGCGCGAGCAAATGCAAAAGGGCATTGCCTTGGGCGCGCCCATTGGCATCGAAAGCGAAATCGCCCGCGCAATGTGCGACCGAGTGGATGCACTGGAGCGGATCCGCTTTGTCAACTCCGGCACCGAGGCCACGCTACACGCGATTCGCTTGGCACGGGGCTACACGCAGCGCGGCAAAATCGCCAAGTTCGAGGGCGGCTACCACGGCAGCCACGACGCCGTGGAGGTCAGCGTAGCTCCGCCCCTAGATCAAGCAGGCCCTGCCGACGCACCCATCGCCGTGGCAACAGCCGGCGGCATGTCCCCGTCGGCCGCATCCGAAGCCGTCATCCTCCCCTACAGCGATCCAGAGGCCGTCGAACGGCTCGTCGCTGAGCACGCCAGCGAACTCGCCTGCGTCCTCTTCGACCCCAAAGCCGGCATCCTGGACATACAGCCGGATTTTGCCCGCGCCGTGCGCGACATCACCCGCCGCCACGGAGTCTTGCTCATCTTCGACGAAATCGTTGGGTTCCGCACAGCCACAGGCGGCTTGCAGGGCCTGTACGGCATCGACCCGGACCTGAGTTGCTTTGGCAAGATCGTCGGCGGCGGCTTTCCGGTAGGGGCCTTTGGCGGTCGGGCCGACCTGATGGACCTGTTCGACAACTCGCAGCAATCCACCGGCTTTTTCCAGAGCGGCACCTTTAGCGCGCATCCCGTGGCCATGGCCGCTGGCTTGGCGACCCTGAACGAGCTGACGCCGCAAACCATCGACCATCTGAACGCACTCGGAGCACGCTTAAAAGACCAACTCAACGCGCTCTTTGCCGACCGCGCCATCGCCGCCCAAGCAGTCTGCACGGGATCGGTCTTCAGCATCTACTTCGCCCGCGGCCCCATCGCCAACTACCGCAACCTCGCCGCCACCGACAAAACCCTCATTCAACCGCTCTTTCTCTCGCTCATCGAACAGGGGTACTTCCTCGGCCCAGGGCTAGGCATGTGCGCACTTTCTGCGCCCATGGACGCCGGGCACATCGACGGCTTAGTCGCCGCGGTAGGGAACGCGCTGGCGGAGATAGCCTAACAGGGAACAAACCATGTCCGTACTCAGCCCCGAACAAATCGCCCAGTACCAGCAAGACGGGTACACCATTTTGCGCAACGCCCTCTCCGCGGAAGAGGTGAGCGAACTCCGCACCCACCTTGAGGGGATCGCCTCGGGCGCACTACCCTTCCCAGAGGCGAACATCGAGTTCGACCCCAACGCGCCCCAGCAACGCCACATCGATCACTTGCGCAAGATCAACGGCCCGTCCGAATGCGATCCGTTCTTCCGCGACCACGCAATGCGGCAGTCCCTCCTCACCGCAGCCGCCGACTTGCTCGGCCCAGACCTCAAGCTCTACGGCGACCAAGTTTTCATCAAGGGGCCAGGCGGCATAGAAAAAACCTATCACCAAGACTCCGCGTACTTCCACATCGAGCCGATGGCCCTCGCCACCGCTTGGGTTGCCCTAGACGATGTAACCCTTGAAAACGGCTGCTTGTGGGTCGTGCCGGGCAGCCACCGCGAGGGGCTGGTTGACCACAGCGAGGTGTGGATGGTCGGCGATCGGCAAGACAAGAAAGTTCCCGACGCAGCTATCGACAGCCAGCGCGAACAGCCCATCCTGCTGCAAGCGGGCGACTGCTCCTTCCACCACAGCCTACTCCTGCACCGCTCTGGCCCCAACCAGACGACGACGCGACGACGCGGCATGGCCACCCACTACATGAGCGCACGCTCGCGTTGGACGGGCCGCCCGGAAGAAAAGCCCGAATACCCTCTGCTGCGAGGGCAGCAACACACTGGCTGCGTCTGAAGCATCTCCTCCAAACCGAAATGAATACCCATAAGCCAATACTGGGTTGAAGACGGACAAGGAGACGACGCGAAGGGAATGTGGCGGGGACGAGTCTTTGTAAGATAGCTTCCAGTAACTTATCCCTCTTACCTATTATCCATGTTCAAAAATTACTTCCAGGGCAGTCTATTCGCCCAAGACCTCCTCGACAGCTCCATTACAGAATTCCCTGAGTGGGAGGCTTATGGCGATTCCGACCTCGCTGCATTCGAGAGCGAAGTGCAGTCGCTCTTCGACCGCTTCCCCACAGACGGCAACCCCAACGAAACCCAAACTGAGGACGACCTAATCTGGCCGGTTCTGCGCCTGCTCGGCTGGACTGAGAGCTTGCGGCAGCAAAACTTGAGCGCCAAAGGACGCGAAGATGTGCCGGACGGGCTGCTGTTTGCGGACGCTACGGCCAAGGATCGGGCTAATAGGCTCACCGAGGAATGGAAGCGGTACGAACACGGCCTCGCCATCGTCGAATCCAAGCGATGGAACTTGCCACTCGACCGCGGCGATGGAAACAAGGCCGCACCTTCTACCCAAATGCTCCGCTACCTGCGCCGGGCCGACGACTTGGCTAGGGGCAAGCTGCGCTGGGGCATACTCACTAATGGGGCACGTTGGCGTCTCTATTACGCAGGGGCGCGTTCCGTCGCCGAGCAGTTCTGCGAGCTTGATCTCATGCTAACTCTCGACCTGCCCTCGGACGAGCGCGGCCATTATCTGAAGCTGTTCGCGCTGGTCTTTGGCCGCGAGGCGTTCCTGCAGGGCGAGGATGGGCGCACCTTGCACCAGCGCATACTCGACGAGGGACGGTTCTACGAAGAGCGCGTAGCCACCAGCCTTTCTGAGGTCGTCTTCGACCAAGTTTTTCCTCAACTCACTGATGCCATTTTCAAGGCCGCGCCCGCCGCGTCATTGTCCGAAGTGCGCAACGCCGCCCTAACTCTGTTCTACCGCCTGTTGTTCATCCTCTACGCCGAAGACCGCGACTTGCTACCCGTGCGGGACGCCGCGTATGACGATTACAGCCTGCGTCGAGTGCGCGACGACGTGGGCACGCGCAAAGAGCAGGGCGATGTGTTCTCCAATACGGCCGCCCGCTACTGGTCGGCCATCCGCGACCTATGCCGCATTATCGACGAAGGCGATGCCTCCATTGGCCTGCCGCCTTACAACGGCGGCTTGTTCGACCAAGAGCACACACCGCTTTTGTCCAATATCCGATTAAGTGATCAGGTCATAGCCGATGTGATTTATGCCCTGTCCTTTGACACCTCCTTGGAGAGCCAACGCTACATCAACTATCGCAACTTGAGCGTGGAGCAGCTTGGGTCGATTTACGAGCGGCTGCTGGAACGCGAGTTGGTGCAGAAAGAGGGCGGCATCGACGTGCGGCTCAACGTCTTTGCGCGCAAGGGGTCGGGCAGTTACTACACGCCGGACGCGCTCGTCAGCCTGATTATCAAGGAGACCATCGGCCCGCTCGTCAAGGGGCGCAGTGCCGAGCAGATATTGGACTTGAAGATATGCGATCCGGCCATGGGATCCGGTCACTTTCTAACGAGCCTAGTCGATTACCTGAGCGACCGCGTTATCGAGGCTATGGCCGCAGTCGATTCCTCTCCGCTTGCGGCCCGCATCGAGGCTATGCGCGAGACCATCATGGCGAATGCCGAAAAAGGCGGCTGGCGCATTGACGCCGAGCGGCTCGACGACCGCCACATTGTGCGGCGCATGGTGCTCAAACGATGCGTGTACGGGGTCGATAAAAACCCCATGGCCGTGGAGTTAGCCAAGGTATCGCTATGGCTGCACACCTTTACGGCAGGAGCGCCGCTGAGCTTTCTCGACCATCACTTGCGCTGCGGCGACAGCTTGTTCGGGGGCTGGGTCAACAAGGCGATGGACGATGAAAACGCGCTCTTCCTCCAAGGCCCGATTGGCGAGGCGACCCGCATGGCTGAAGCCATGCAGTCGATTGAGGAGTTGACCGACGCCGAGATTGAGGAGACGGACCGCTCAGCCGCGCTCTTTGCCGACATGCAGGCCGGGACGCAGCCGTTGGCGGACTTCCTTTCGTTGGTCCATGCGTTTGCGTGGCTGAACGTGCGGGACCAAGAAGACAAAATCGCCTTGCAAAACTTTTTGTCGAGCCGGTTGGGAGACCCGGTCGCCATTGCGGCTGGCGCGTTGGCCCCCAAGACGGACGTGCCCGATCCCGAGCGATTTGCGCGGCTGTTCGCACAGGCGCGGGCACTGATGGACGAAGAGCGGTTTCTGAATTGGCAGGTCGCCTTTCCGGGTATATGGCAGGATTGGGAGGGGCCGAGGTTGCGCGGCGGCTTTGACGCGGTGATTGGCAATCCGCCTTGGGATCGAATTAAGCTGCAACAGGTGGAGTGGTTTGCGGCGCGACGGCCGGAAATTGCCAAGGCGCAACGAGCCGCCGACCGCAAAAAGATGATCGCTGCTTTGGAGGAAGCCGCCGATCCGCTAGCCGAAGAATTTGACCAAGCTAGCGAACGCGCAGCATTTACGGCTCAGATGGCGAAGGCGTCCGGCGACTATCCGCTACTGTCCAAAGGCGATGTAAATCTCTACTCCCTGTTCGTGGAACGGGCGATGACGTTGGTGAATGCCCAAGGCATGGTTGGGCTGCTCACGCCGTCGGGCATTGCGTCTGACAAGACAGCGGCGAGGTTTTTCAAGGGGGTGGCGACCGAGGGGCGGCTGCGGGCGCTCTACGATTTTGAGAACCGACGTACGCGATACAAGGAAAAGCCTTTCTTCCCGGATGTGGACAGCCGGTTCAAGTTCTGCGCTTTTATCGCGAGTTCGACACCAACCGAAAACCCGGCTACGTGTGCCTTTTTCCTTCAAGACGTTGCCGAACTTGACGACCCCAAGCGTTGCTTCCCTCTAACGGCGCAGGACTTCGCCCGCGTCAATCCGAACACTGGCACGGCTCCCATCTTCCGCTCGCGGCGGGATGCGGCGCTGACGACGGCGATCTATTCGCGCCTGTCGGTTCTAGTAGACCGTTCAAAGGACTCGGAAGCCAAAGCATGGCCGGTGAAATACGTCCGTATGTTCGACATGGCGAACGACTCTGACTTGTTCCGCACGAAAGAGGAACTTGAAGAACAGGAAAGCGCGTTTCCCATCGGCGGCAACCGCTTCGGCAGTCCAAACGGCGAATGGATGCCGTTGTATGAGGGCAAGATGGTACAGGCATTCGACCACCGGGCAGCAGATATAGCCGTAAACGAGGCTAATCTCTTTCGACCCGGCCAACAGGAATCTATCGAGACCTTGGAGAAGCAAGACCCGGACCGTTTTCCACGGCCACGGTACCACGTGGAGGCCGACTCGGAGCGATGGTATTGGCCTGACGAATGGGTCATCGCGTTCAAGGACATTACGGCCGCCACTAACATGCGCACCATGATTTCGGCGATCATCCCACGGGCTGGCGCGGGACATACGCTGCCTGTGCTTCCGGTGGGCACCGAAGCGACGGATCGACCGACGCTGGCGAGCCTGATCGTAGCGAACCTAAACGCCGTAGTGTTCGATTTCGTTGCCCGCCAGAAGGTGCCAGCAACTCATTTCACTTGGTATGCCCTAGAACAACTCCCCGTCGTTCCTCTCACTCGCTACGAATCCTCCCACTTCGGCCCCAAAACCGCCGCCCAAATCATCCGTGAAGCCGTCTTAGAACTCACGTACACGGCCCACGACATGGCCCCTTTCGCCCGCGACTTAGGCTATGCTGCCGATCCCTTCGTCTGGAACGACGACCGCCGCTTGCAACTCTGCGCCAAACTCGACGCCGTATTCTTCCACCTCTACGGCGTTACCGACCGCGACGACATCCGCTACATCTACTCGACCTTCCCCATCGTCAAACGCCAAGAAACCGCCGCCTACGGCAAGTACCGCTCCCGCGACCTCTGTCTCGCTTATATGAATGCCCTTGCTTCGGATCAACCGGACGCCGACGTTTCTGTATGAGGCTTCCGTAAACACCATGAAAATCGCAGAAATCGACTTCCCTCGGCTCGCCGTCTGGCTGGGTCGTCTCGGATGCGGATACGGACTAGCCCTCGCCTATCTGGCGCGAGTGCTAGACGTCGAAGGCGACATTGATTCCCGTTTAGAATCAGTGCTGGCCGAAGTGCACTGATGGCGTGCACGTTGTGGGTCCGGCAAGCGGCCTTGTCTGATGACCATGACCACGCCCCTTACTGCTCTGTTGCCGGGACGCCAAATTAATTAACTGACGTTACGCAGCTTTTGTCCTCAACTTTCCCATCCCTGTAACCTTTCCCCTACACTCCAGCACTTCCTATCCCCCACCTCTCCTCTGACCCGCCCCCCTAGCACGATTTTTGCCTATTGCGGATACCACCCCACCCGCAATCCAGTTCGGATGGCTTGCCAAGCCCTAATTCCCAACCGATCCCATGGCCGAAATCGACATCGTTTCCAAGCACCTAATCCAAACCTACCCGGCCGACTTCGCCCGCTTCACCCTCCAGCGCGATGACATCGAAGGCGTCGAAGTGCTCGACACCGAGCAACCCTCCGTCCGCCGCCCGGACAGCCTCCTCCGCGTGTGCGTCGGCGGCAAGGAGGTGTTGGTCCACCACGAGTTTCAAACCACCGGCAGCACCGATCTCCCCATGCCCCGCCGCATGGCCGGCTACATCGGCCGCCTGATCGAACGCTACGGCCTGCCGGTGCATTCCTATGTCCTCTACCTGCACCCCAACGCCGGACGACGCGATCCGGGCTACTACCTGCAAGAGCATCCCGACCATCTAGTCGTGATCCGCTACAAAGTGCTCCGTCTGAGTCAGCTCCCCGGTCAAGCCGTGTTCGACAGCGGATCGGTGGGCTTGCTGCCGTTTGCACCTCTGATGCAGCCGCCAGCCGGACAGGCTGAGGCCGCGTGGTTAGAGCAGTGTGTAGCCAAGGCGTGGGATATGCCGTTGGCGCGGTCGGTTAAAGCCGATGTGCTCACCGGGTTGACGCTGTTGAGCAGCTTAGTGTATAATCCTCAGACGATCACGGCCATCGTTTCCAAGGAGTACCTCATGGACCTCATGCGCGAATCCTCGTTTGCCCAATACCTAACCCAACAAGCCCGCGAAGAGGGCCTTGAGCAAGGCATTGAGCAAGGCATCCGCGAAAGCATCCAAGAAGTGCTAGAACTGCGCTTTCAGCCGCCGGCCGGGCACCGCTTAGCCGACCAGATTGCGGCCATTGACGATGTGCCGCGTCTCAAGCAGTTGCACAGAGCGGCCATACAGGTGCCTAGCCTCGAAGCCTTTAGGAACCTGCTAGACGCCGAAGAGTAGGATGAGATACCCGCTAGGCCCTTGACGGCCAACACGGGCGAAGCACCTTGACTCCCAACCAAGAGGAATACCCATGAGCCAATACTGGATTGAAGACGGACAAACGCTGCTGTTCATCGGCGACAGCATCACCGACTGCGGTCGCCGCGGTACCGAGGCCCCGCTGGGCAACGGGTACGTGCGCCTGTTCACCGAGTTGGCCACGGCCCGCTTCCCCGAGCGACAGGTTCGCTACATCAACAAAGGCATCGGCGGCAACCGCGTCACCGACTTAGCTGCCCGCTGGCAGGACGACGTGCTCTATCACCGGCCGGACCGGCTGTCCGTCAAGATCGGCATCAACGACCTGCACAGCCATTTGCGCGGTGCCGAAGACAGCGTCGATCCGGCCCGCTTCGCCGCTGTCTATGAACAGTTGCTAGAGATCACCCAAAACGAGCTAGGCTGTCCCCTCGTCTTGCTCACCCCGTTTTACATTTCTACCGACCACAACGGCCAAACTTTCCGCAGCCAAGTGCTCGAACTCCTGCCTCGCTACATCGAAGTAGTGGAGCAACTAGCCGAGCGCTTTGACGCCCGCCTAGTGCGCTTGCACGACATCTTCCAACGGCAGCTCCAGTACCGCGACGCCGATACCTTCTGCCCCGAGCCGGTCCACCCCAACCAAGCCGGACATCTGGTCATCGCCCAAGCCCTGACGGATGCCCTGACTGCGTAGCAGGGACGCGCACGGTCTCGCCATCGTCGAATCTAAGCGGTGGAACTTACCTCTCCCCTGCGCCGTCAACCCATCAGCGTCTTCCACCCAAACATTTCACAAAACAGAATCTCTGCGTACATTTATAAGTCCCCCCTAATCCACACCCGTTACCCAAGCAGAATAGGATTCGTCCGACCATCTCTTGATGGCACGGGACAAATTGAACTGCCCACACCGAGTACACTCTAACCTTATGGAGAACACGTAATATGCCGATTCGCTTAGCCCTACTCGCCCTCGCCGTTGCTCTTTGGAGTTGTGGAGACGACGATGATTCTGCCCCCACGGCGGCGGCTGTCGATTCGATGATCGCCACGGCCGATTCCATGTTGGTCGCGGCCAATACCATGCTGGCCACGGCCGATTCGATGATCACCGCGGCCAACACCATGATCGCTGCAGACGCAGATTCCACCATCGCCGCGGATGCCGATTCCATGCTAGCGGCTGCTAATGACATGATGGCTACTGCGAATTCGATGATCGCCGCGGCGAATGCCATGGTCGCCGCAGACGCCGATTCGACCATTGCGGCCGACGCTGCTTCCATGCTAGTCGCCGCTAATACCATGATCGCCGCCGCGGATTCCATGCTGGCCGCGGCCGGTTCCATACTGGCTCCAGCAGCGGTTGTGCGGCCCACCGGCGAGTTAAAGCCTTGGGATCTTTCGTCCATTGTCACCGCGGACGAAGTGCGGGCCATGCCGCCGGGCACGACCGTATTCATGCGCACGGAATTTGCCAACGGCGAACTGGCCGACCTCGAAATGACGTTTGTCCAAGTAGTCGATGATTTTCTGCCACCCATGCCGATTTACATGTTTGAAGCCTCCGACCCGGCGCTGATACAAATCGGTGGCGTGGCACAAGGCATGAGCGGCTCCCCGGTTTTTACCGAGCAGGGCACTTGGGGTGCTATTGGGTATGGATTTAACGGCCAAACCAGCCCGCCGTACTACGGCTTTGCCACCCCCATCGAATGGGTCATTGGCACACAGGGGCTCGTGCCAGCGGCCAAGCCCACCGCCACGTGGGAAGGGTACAGCATCAGCCCCTTAGAAATCCCCTTGCTCAACACCGGACTCAATGGGGTGCGCTCGCTGCCGGAAGGACGTTCGTCTCTGCTGAGCAAGACCGTTGCCGCCGGCCTGACCCAAGAGCGCCAAGCGAGCTTTGAGGCCGGCCGACCCCTGACGGTTGGGTTGCTGCTCGGCGAGCTTACGCTCGGCGCGTTGGGCACCATATCGTACGTCGATGGCAATCGGGTCTATGGATTTGGGCATCCGATGAATAGCTCGGGGCCGGTTGAGCTTCCCATAATTGAAGCCAAGGTGATCGGCGAAGTTTCCAACTTGTCCTCTGCGTTCAAATACGGGACGCTCAATCCAACGGTGCGCGGAACGCTGACCGAAGACCGCTTGCCGGCCGTGCGCGGCGTGCTCGACGAAGAGCCGGATTTAGTGCCGATTAAGAGCGTCTATGCGTTTCCGTCCGGCAGCGAACTCGAACTTACGCACCGGATGGCCGTTGGCATCAGCCCGTATGCCTCGCTCGATTTGGTCTCCACTGCCTTCTTTTATCCCTTGGTCAACCGGGTTGACAACGATCCTGACCATAGCATCCGCGTTACAACGGACATTGCTTTTACCGGCTCGGATTCAACCCTCACCCGATCCCGGCTTTACTCCTCACCAGGCGGCAGGCTCTTAGCTTCCATCTACGAAGCCTACGGCGACGTGTCATTCGCCCTCGAGGAACTGATGACGCGAGACGATTACGCCGTCTATGTGCGCGAGGCTGCCGTACAGGTCGAAGTGATTCCCGGCACTCGTTTTGCCACCCTAGGGCAGGTTACGGCTGATTCGGTCGTCAGTCTTGGCAGTGCGCTGAACATTACCACTGGGCTGCGCGTGGGACGCACTGAAGACCGAGAAGTCGAGCTAGCCCTCAGCGTGCCGGATACGCTGTGGCCGGGCTTTTACCAACTCGAAGTGGGATCCGCCGCAACATTAGGACCCGATGAGCTACTGTTCGCTCCACCGCAGTATGGCCCTCCCACTGAGGAATCGCTCGACGATGTTTTCGCCCGCCTGAATAAACCCGACGAAAACGTCCTCTTAAAAGCTCGCTTGGCGTTTGTCGCACCACCCCTTCCCCCATCACCGCCTGAGTTTGAAGGAGAGGCGGGCGAAGGGATGCCGGAAGAGGGTGAGACCGAAGCAGAAGAAGGCGGAACCGAAGGGGCGGAGGAGCCTGAAGGCGACGGCGAAGCAGAAGGGGACGGCGAGGAAGGGGACGGCGAAGAAGGGGACGGCGAGGAAAGTAGCGAGGACGAATCCGAAGGCGAAGAAGGGGAAGGTGTAGAAAGCGAACCCGAAGACGGCTTTGATGATTTTCCGTCGCCCGAAGATTTTCCGCCCGGCCCCCCACCCGCGCCCCCGGCACCCATTTCGACGCAGCAAGACGTCGATCTATTGCTCCAAGGTATCCAATTCCTCGAGGTAGAAGTAGTAGCAGGGGAAGAAGTAGAAGAATAGCACCAACGTAGGGGGCGGTTTCCAAACCGCCCCCTACACCTACCGGTTCGACGCCGGTGCGTACCGTCCTTCAATAATCCGCCACCGACCCATCCCGCAGCCGATTATCCGGCCACCTAAACTGCCGACCGCTTTCCTGCCCCACGGCAATGGCCCGTTCCTCGTCGATCTCCACGCCCAATCCCGGCCCCTCCGGCAGTGACGCATACCCTTCGGCATCCAACGTCCACGTCTTGTGCGCCACGCCTGCGGGCAATTGGTGCTCGTAGCCCTCGTGGATGAGGAAAAACGCCACCGATGCCGCCACGTGTAAGCTCGCCGTCAAGCCCAAAAACGACATGGTGCAATGCGGAGCAATCGGCACGTGATGCGCCTCGCACAAGGCGGCGACCTTCTTCATCTGGCTGATGCCGCCGCCGTGACCGCAGTCGGGCTGCAGAATATCTACTACTTGGGCCTCCAAAATCTCGCGCACCTCCCAGATGGTGCGGTCGCGCTCACCGGTCGCCAACGGCACGGGCACGGCCGCGCGCAGCTTGTGCATGGCCTCAATGTTGCCCGGCACCCACGCCTCTTCCAAAAACAGTAAATCGTCCGGCTTGAGATAACCGGCAAACTGCTTGACCAGCGGCAGCGGCAACATGCTGTGCGCATCGAACATCACCGCCCCATCCGGCCCCACCTTGGCGCGCGCGTCAGCCACCCGCTGCACCAACTCTGCCACCTCAGCCGGCGTCCCCGCGTGATATTGTGCACCCCCAGGGCCGACCTTGATCGCCTTGGGACTAGGATACATCCACACCTTGTCGCGGCAGGGGCCGCCCAACAGGCGATACACCGGCACCTGATAGAGCTTGCCAGCAATGTCCCACAGCGCCATGTCAATAGCCGAAATCACATGCACCATCAGCCCACCGCCGCGCAGGTTGCGATGGGCGCGGAACAGCCGCTGCCAGTGGTGCTCGATGCGCGTCGGGTTTTCCCCGACGATGAGCGAGCCCAGCGATTCGGCCAAGGTGCAGGCGACCTTGGTCTCCATGTTGTTGATCTCACCCCAACCGACCACCCCCATATTCGTCTCCACCTTCACATAGCCCTTGGCCCCCACCGGAATGGCCGTCAGGCGCTCGACCCGAATGGCCGAGCCGCGATCTTCCACTGTCATGTCCTTCCTCCTAGTTTTAGTCCGCCACCAACGTGTCGAGCAGTGTATGCATATCTTCCCGATCAACTACCCGCTTCTGCTTTGATACCTCTATGTAATTCTTAGGCAGCACCGGATTCAGATAAGGGAGCAGGTCGCCGCGAGCAGCATCTTCGCTCACTTTGGCTCGCCAAGTATCGGACAGGCAGAGAAAATGGGCCTTTTTGCAGAGGCGTCCTTCCTCGTCTATGGCCTCTCTTGTCTTTACAAATACAACGCTATCATCCGGGACTTGTTGGAATACTGAAGGCGAGTGAGTATTGACAATCACTTGGCGTAGTGGATTATCCTCCCCAACAGGCTCTTGGGTATCCACCGCAATATCCCTGAGCAGTTGCAGTATAGCCGAAATTCGCGCCGGATGAATACCGTTTTCCGGCTCTTCCAGACAAAGCATACCCTGCATCTGTGGGTCGATCTCTAAGACGGCCAACGCGAGGAAACGCAAGGTACCATCCGACAGGGCTCGTGCAGGGTGCGGGGTCCCCTCTCCATTTTTTACATGTAACGTCAAAAGCTCCCGCTTCTCATCTCGCTCTATATCGATATCATGCACATCGTCAATAAGCTCGGCCAAGCGGTTGGCGATCTGACTATATACGGAGCCTTTTACCTGCTGTTCATCATGACGAGCCAAGCGATACAACGTAGCCGCCAAATAGCGACCATCCGCTCCTAAGCGTGTATGAGCACTAAATTCATCGGGCTTTCTCAGGGCCGAAGGTTCCAGTTGCAACATTTGCCAAGATTGCATTTCTCGGCGAGCGACCAATGCCGTAGGGCTTTCCGCCGCATTGGATATGGAAAGCACCGTGCGCGGCAGGTTATCGGCAGATCGGGGTAAAGGACGACCGCTACTGCCGCCATCCTGATGTAGTTTTATGACTCTGTTATCGCCCTCTTCGGCGGTTGAAATGAAGGGAACGTGGCGCTTACCGCGCACTGCGGATTTGCGCCAGTCCTTTGCGCTGTGAGGAAATAAAAGGTGTTGGGAGGCGTCGCGTTGGGCGATGGGGACCAATTCTTCCTTGACAATAGCGAGTGCACCTCTCACCAAGCTATCGTCCGTCTCTCGGTAGGCAAGCTCTAGGGAATAGCGCAAAAATGTAATACTGGCCTCGGCCTCCTGCCCCAAGTCGTCGATAGCCCGCCGCGGCACGATCATCTCTGCCTCAAAGGTCATGCGCTCGGCATAGTGATTGCCCACGCGGTGGAAAAGGTCGCGTACGTGTGCTGTGCGACTGTCTTGATCGCGCACGGCGGCGGCGGCTTCCATAAGCGTGTGATTGGCCAGTGCGCTCAAAAACCGAATCGCGTCGAACAAGTTTGACTTACCCACCCCATTCGGACCAACTACACAGGTAAACGGACCAAGGTATAAATCTACATCTACCAAATTTTTAAAGTTAGAGACTTTCAGTCGAGTCAACATAGGTCATCTCCTCATTGGGAGGGCTTACATCTCTCGGTTTGTCCACGACTGCTCACTATGCCAGATGTTCAAATAATAGGCAACCTCCTAAGTACACGACAGTAATCTAAGTTGTGGTACGGCCCTGCTTTAGGTTTTATTTGTAATCGCCGAAGATTGCATCTAAATCCTAAATACAGGAGCCGCACCATGCTTATTCATATGCTAAAGAAAGCCCTCATGCAA
>JAJDVZ010000127.1:0-19102 GCA_022825835.1 Candidatus Latescibacterota bacterium | reverse complement strand
CCCCATAAAAAAACATGGACGAAAAGCCATAAGCCTCTTTCGAAAAGGATTAGACCAACTCACACAGATCATACACCAAACACGAGACCAACCTAAACGCGCCCGACAATATCAACCCATGTTACTGTCGTGTACTTAGGGCAACCTCTTAAACCCCTGCTACTCTCGGCATTGGCCCTGCCAACGCCCCGTTCTTAGCTTAAATAAATACCCGTACTTAACGACAGGAGATATCATGGTCGAAACGAACGACATCCAACGCCCCCCCAAAGATCTCATCGACGCCCTCGCCCCTATTTCCAGCGCGACCGCGGCCGGCGAACTGGCCCGCTTGGGCATCCGCGACCCCCACATCCAAGGCCCGGTCGCCCGTACTCCGGGCAAGCACGTCGTCGGCCCGGCCCTGACCTTGCAGTTCATGCCCAAGCGCGAAGACCAATACTCGGTCGATGAATACGCCGACCCGGAAAAACAACTCCACCGCCACGCCCTGTACCACACCCAACCCGGCGACATCATCGTCGTCGATGCGCGTGGCGACATGCACAGCGGCGTCTTCGGCGAGATGATGCTCACCTTTTTCATGGGGCGCGGCGGCATCGGCGCGGTCATCGACGGCTGCATCCGCGACTTCCCCCAGGTGCTCAAAGACCTCGACATCGGGCTTTGGCTGCGCGGCACAACCCCCAACTTCCACACCCAAACCAACATCTTCCCCTTCGCGGTAAACGTGCCCATCGCCTGCGGCGACACCCTCGTCATGCCCGGCGACATCATCGTCGCCGACGACGACGGTGCCACCGTTGTCCCGGCCCAATTCGCTCCTGAACTGACCGAAAAGGCCCAAGCCCACGCCGAGTGGGAGGACTTCAGCCGCATGAAGCTGGCCGAGGGCGGCCACCTGCGCAAGTACTACCCGCTCAGCGAAGAAGCCCGCGCCGAATACGAAGCCTGGCGCGCCGAACAGGAGCAATAGGCCATGACCTCGCGCCCCAACATCGTCTTCGTCCTCACCGACGACCAAGGCTACGGCGACTTGGGCTGTCACGGCAACAGCGCGATCCGCACGCCGTGCCTCGACCGCTTCCACCAAGACGCCGTGCGCTTCACCTCCTACCACGTCGGCTCCACCTGCGCCCCCACCCGCGCTGGCCTGCTCACCGGCCACTACTGCAACAGCGCCGGCGTCTGGCACACCATTGGCGGCCGCTCGCTATTGCGCGCTGACGAATGGACCCTCGCCGACGCGCTCACCGGCGCTGGCTACTGCACCGGCCACTTCGGCAAATGGCACCTCGGCGACAGCCCGCCCTACCGGCCACACGAGCGCGGCTTTGCCGAATCCATCTACCACGCCGGCGGCGGCATCGGCAACACGGGCGATCCTTGGGGCAACGACTACTTTGACGACACCTATTTCAAAAACGGCGTCCCCACTCCGTACGAGGGCTACTGCACGGACGTGTTCTTCCGCGAGGGGCAACGCTTTATCGCAGAAAACGCCGACCAGCCCTTCTTCTGTTACATCGCCACCAACGCGCCACACGGACCACTCAACGTCGAACCGCACTACGTCGAGCAATACCGCGACGCCACCCCGCACGAAGACCGCGCCCGCTTCTACGGCATGATTACCAATATCGACGAAAACTTCGGCCAGTTACAGGCCACGCTCGGCGAGTTGGATATCGCTGACAATACCATCCTCATCTTTATGACCGACAACGGCACGGCCACCGGCGTCGAGCTAGACGCCGACCAGTTCCCCCAAGAAGGACCGGGCAGTTACAACGCCGGAATGCGCGGGAAAAAAGGCTCCCAATACGAAGGCGGCCATCGCGTGCCCTTCCTCATCCGCTATCCCAACGGGCACATCGCCGGCGGCCACGACATCGACGCACTAACCAGCTACGTGGATTTCATGCCGACCCTGCTCGACTTGTGCGGGGTGGAAGTCCCAGCCGGTCGCACCTTCCACGGCCAGAGCCTAGTACCGCTGCTGCGCGGCGCGGACGATTCAGCTTTGGCCGACCGCATCAACGTCTGCGACACCCAACGCGTGGCCAATCCAGTCAAATGGCGCAAGAGCTCGGTGATGAAAGGCAAGTGGCGGCTCATTGACGGTCACGAGCTTTACGACCTCGGCACCGATCCCGGCCAACGGCAGGACATCGCCGACGAGTATCCCGACGTCGTCGCCGACCTGCGCGCTGCGTACGATAACTGGTGGGAGCTCATCTCCGAGCAGTTCGACCGCGACGAACCGATTGCCTTGGGCGGGGACGACCAACCCGCCAAACTCACTACCCACGACATCCGCAACGAGGCGTGCAGCGCCGTCTGGAATCAGCGCCAAGTTCGCGCCGGACAGATCGCGAGTGGTTTTTGGGCCGTTGATGTCAAAGAAGCGGGCCGCTACCAGATTGAACTGCGGCGCTGGCCCGAGGAAACCGGCTATGCGCTTACTGCGGGGATTGAAGGAGACGACAGCGGCTGGTACCGCGCCGGCATCCAGCCGAAAAATGCGCCAGCCTACGAGGGTGGAGTCGCCCTCGCCCTCGGCTGGGCACAGCTAACAATCGGCGGCCAAAATCTCCAGCAAGAAGTCGATCCCGCCGCGACGAGCGCCTGCTTTGAGATCAACCTCGCCGCTGGCTTTGACCGACTCTACGCCTCGTTCTACGACCGCATAGAGCGGACCATCGCCCCTTATTACGTGTACGTGCGGAAGTTGTCGGGCTAGGGAGCGTCGGTTTTCTGAGATGCTATGGCAGCTCGTGAGGACAACGAAACGATTTTGTGACCGCTTGTTTTTTGCCGTTCACGAGCAGCGCGGCAGATGGCCTTGATGTCGTAGTTATACTGCGCCGCATACTCTTCGCGTATGCGGCGGACTTCTGCAATGATTGGATCGCGCCACATGTTACACAGTTTTGAGAATCAATCTTTTACAGAATCCAAATACAATGTATCAGGACATATATCTTGTCCGTGAGGCCAAACAACGGTTCCATCCAAGGCTTTTGCCTTCTTAAAGTAATTTCTGTCTTGCAATTCTTGGAACACACCAAAATCCAATAATCCAGAACAGTCGTAGAACCCCTGCTCTCCATTATCGAAAAGCAGCTTCAATTTATGCCCTTCTATTGCAGTGGCTTCTAATATTCTTGGGTTCATAAAATTTACCTCAAAGGATCAATTTTGTAGGGTTGTTGTCCAGATACAGCAAGTTCCCAGTCTGCTACAAGTTCATCTTTGTGCAATTCAATCCACGCTTGTAAAAGTTTCATTTTTGAGTTCGGAATACTACCATCAAGAACCTCGCCATCAGGTATTGCAACGATCACTTCTTGGCCTTGATACTTAGCATGTATATGTGGCTTATTATGCTGCCTATTGTCCATAAAATACATATAGACAATTATTCCATAAAACATAGATATCGCTGGCATTCATCCCTCCGTACAATATAGATTGTAAAAAATCTTCATACATACACCTTGTCAATGGACAACCTCCCCACCCACTAGCGCACCAGCAGCAACTTACGCGTCTGCCTCTCGCTCCCAGCCCGTAGCTGGTACAAATACAACCCCGAAGCCAGCGGACGTCCCTGCCCGTCACGGCCATCCCAATGCAGGACGTGCCGACCGGCCGACCGATGACCACTTATCAGAGTCGCTACGTGCTGCCCTGTGAGGGTATAGACTTTCAGCTCAACCTCTTGGGCGCGATCGAGAGTATAGCGAATCGCAGTCTGACTGTTGAACGGATTGGGGAAATTCTGCTCTAGGCCGAAGTGCTGCGGCGTCGCGTCTTCGCGTGCCTCGCGGACGACGGTCGGTCTGGTAAACTCCGTGCGCACCAGCCGCAGATCGTCGATGTAAAAACGCCCCTCCAGGTTCGCAGCAAAGCGCACGGTTTCTATCGGCTGGTCGAGATTGCCGAACGCGCTCAGGGGAACTTCGATCTCCTGCCATTCCTTGCGCCCCAAATCCAACCCGTAATCCCCTGCTCCTTCGCCCAAAAGCACGACCCGCTGGAAGCCGCTTTCCAACACCACCGCGACCACATCGTCTTCGGCGGGTACCACATCGCCCGGATGGATCGCCAACCGCAGCGCCCGATAACCCACCGTCTCGATAGGTGCCGGCGGCTCCATGTCCAGTTGCCAAGGCAACAGCCGCGTCAGGGGATCAGCCGTCAGCACCCCGGCCGCAGTGCCGGTAAAAACCGGGCCGCTGCCGTCAAAGTCAAAGCTATCCAAGCCCAAACCGGCGTTTGCGGCCCAGCCCGCAGCCAACTCGTCATCGGCGATCGCCAAGTCCTCGGCTGGTAGCACCACCAGCGTGCGCGAGAGCGCGATTTCAAATGGACCTTCCGATGTATTCTGCGCCACACTCACCGCGATCTTTTCACGACCATTGTTCTCCGCACCCGCCAAGGCGGCCTCCAGCCGGTAACGCCCGTCGCCCAAGGCAGTGAGCGGTGTTTCGGCGCTACCGCCCAAAGCACTCAGATTGGCGATCACTACCGGATCGGCGGCTTCCCGATCAAAGCGCGTCAGCGCAATCGCCGCGGACAAATCGAGCGGCTGACCAGCCAAGACCGTATCCGGCGGCTCAACCTCCCACTGCCCCATCAGCGGCCCAACCCGCACCCGAAAAACCGCCTGAGTTGTGTGATCGCTAGAGACGTAGAGCGCCCCCTCGGCATCGCTTTCCAAACCCACGGGCTTACCCCATACCCGATTGTTACCCGGATTGGGACGGAAGCCGGTCAGGAAATCTCCTACTTGAGAATTTTGCCCATCCGGGTCGCTAAACACCGCCACTACCTTATAGCCGGGGTCGTTGCCCCGCGCACCGGCGCGCAGCGCGACGAAGGCTTGGTTGCGGTATTCAGAGGGAAATTGGTCGCCAGTGTAAAAGTGGATCGCCATCGGCGCTGTGTGGGCCCCGACCGTGGCAGCCGGCTGCTCCATTCGCTCCACGTCGAGCGTGTCTTGGCGCGTAAAGGGCGCAATCGAGCGAAAGTACTCGTCAATCTCAAAGTCAACCCACGCCTGATAGCCGTGCGCCAGCGGCCAGCCGTAAAACCCACCCTCGCGCACAATGACAATGGTCTCAGGAGGCAAGTCCCGCCCGCTGCGGTCGTGGCCGTTGTTGGTCGCCCACAACTCGCCGGTGAGCGGGTGCAGCGCCAAGCCTATGGAATTGCGCAAACCGCGGGCGAAAATCCGCCGCCCCGTGCCGTCGAGGTTAAAAGCCAGCACCGTAGCGCGTTCGGGGTCGCTCTCGCGGCACAGATCGCAGGAGGATCCTTGATGCACATATACCCGCCCGTTGGCCTCGTCAAAAACGATGGTGTGCGTAACGTGCTCAGCGCCACCTAAACCGGGGATCCACGTCGCCAAATCGGGGATAAAGACCTCGCGCTCTTCGTAAAAGCCGTCGCCATCGCCATCGTGGAAGCGCACGACCTCGTCAGTATCGGCCACGTACATAGCCCCCTGATAAAAGGCCACGCTATTGGGCCACAGCAGATCGTCGGCCACCGTCCGCACCTCGTCGGCGCGGCCATCGCGGTCGCGGTCGGGCAGAGCCACAACGCGCCCAGTGCGGTTGGGGTCGGCGCGCCACTCGCTGCTGCCTCGGGTGCCCATGACGGCCACGTGCAACACGCTGTCCGGGCTCCAAGCCATCAGCCGCGCCTTGCCGACATCCTCAGCGAACAACTCGACGACAAAACCAGGAGGGACGTTCAAGGTCCGATCCTCTAGCCCTGCCACGGCGACCGGCTGGAGGTGGAGGTCGATTTTTGGCGTCAGATAGACCTCGCCGGGCGCTTGGGCATAGACGCTGCTGACGAGGAGACAAAGGGCGATGAGCAAACGCATCGTTGGCAACCTTTCTTGCAAGTGGAGTAAAAACTTGTGTATAAAAACGTGCCGACCCTCAATAAGGGCAAAACGCACCCGCCGTGAGTTCCTGAAGACACGGCGCAACAGATAGCGCATTAACCCGCCGCGTCTTATCTTCCCGCGCACACTTCACCCGGAGAATTCATCATGCGCATCGGCATCATGGGCGTCCACTACGGCCACATCGGCGGCATGATCCAATCCGCCTCGCAGGCGGCAAACGGCCAAATCGTCGGCTTGGTTGAAGACGACGACGCACTCTGCGAACGCTATTCATCCATCCCCCGCTTTACCACCTTGGAGGACATGATCGACCGCGCCCAACCCGAGCTAATCCTCGAAGGCTTGATCCACCACGAGAAAACCGCGCTCGTAGAAACCTGCGCCCGCGCCGGCATTCACCTGCTCCTCGACAAACCCCTGTGCCACTCGCTCGACGACTGGGAGCGCATGCGTAGCGCCGTGGCCGCCAGCTCGATCCACGTATCCATGTGGTTCACCTCGCGCAGCTATCCACCGTTTATCGCCCTGCACCAAGCCATCCTCGACGGCGCGCTCGGAGACATCGCCAGCCTCATCTCCACCCACCCGCACAAGATCCGCCGCGCCACGGCCCCAGCCTGGTATTTTGACCCAAATCAGTACACAGGCGCATTCCACGACCTCGCTTGCCACGGCGTCGATCAAATCCGCTGGCTCACCAATGCCGAATGCGTCGGCGTCCACGCCCTCACCACCTGCAAGCGGTTCACGGATGAGCCGCGCCTAGACGACCACGTACAGGCTTCCTTCGCGCTATCCGACGGCGCGTTGGCAACCCTCACCGCCGACTGGCTCACGCCTCAAGCCTCGCCCTCGTTTGGCGACACTCGCTTCATCATCATGGGCACGACCGGCTCGGCCCACCTGCGCGCCTACGCCGACAACCACCTGCTCATCGCCACCAACGAACACGCCCCGTACACACCCGATCTCCCCGCAGACCAAAGCAGCGCGTTCGTCGCCAACCTGATCGACGCCATTGAACGCGGCACTGACCTCTTCATCCCCACCCGCTCGGTGTTCGCCACCGCCCAAGCCTGCCTGCTGGCTCAAGAGTCCGCCCGACAAGGGGGCGCGTTCCTCCGCATCCCACCCTTTGCGCTATGAGCAATAACCATGTCCACTGACCTCATTGACCCCAAAAAGCACCGCCAACTCTTCCTCGACAGCCGCGCCTTAGTCTCTGAGCAAGGCACCACCCGCACGCTACATCCGCCCAAAAAGTGCGGCCCCCTCATTACCGGCGGCATCCAAAGTCGCAGCGCGCCCTTGTGGAACCCGGACGAGGGACGCTACGAATGGTGGTACAACGGCCCGCAAGCCCGCTTTGCTATCTCCCACGACGGCGAACACTGGGAACAGCCCTCCCTCGGACTATACGAGTTGGACGGCAGCAAAGACAACAACATCGCCTGTGACCCCAACGGCCCGGGCCTGTACCACATCGTCCGCGACGAGCGCGACCCCGACCCGAACCGTCGCTACAAAGCCCTGTTCGGCAGCCATGGCCGCGACGGTGCCACCTCGCCCGACGGCTTTGCTTGGACTCCGCTCCCCAGATCCTTCATCCCCAGCCAAGACGAGTCCCAGTTTGTGTACGACCCCTATACCGAGCAATTCCTCGCCATGGTCAAGCAGCCCACCGAATGGGGCCGCTCGGTCTGGCTGGCGACCAGCCGCGACTTCGACCACTTCACCGCGCCCGAACTCATCTTCCACGCCGACGAAACCGATTGGGAAAACTGCCGCCAGCGCGTCCGCACCATCATCGACGATCCCGCGTACATCACCCCGCCAATCGTCGATGACGAAGACTACCACGCCGAGATCTACAACATGGCCATCATGCCTTATCAGGGGCTGTACATCGGCTTCCCCACTGTCTTCAACCCCATCGGTGCCATCCCGCCGCCAGCCACCAATTTCACCCGCATCAACCAGATCGAAATGGCCGTCTCGCGCGACCTGCACACCTGGGATCGCGTGGCCGACCGCACGCCCTTTATCGGCATCGAACCTTGGGACGGGGAAAACTACGGCACCAGCCAACTCCTGATGGCCGGCGCGCCACTAGTGCGAGAAGACGGCGAGATTTGGATTTACTACAACGCCCTCCGCATACCGGGCAGCGTGGAAATGTACCAGCGCTTCAACCGCTGCAAGGAACTGTTCCGACTCGGGGTAGCAGAGCGCCACTTCGCCGACCCAGGCGCACTCTGCTTGGCCAAGCTACCGCCCGACCGCTTCGTCTCCATCGACGGCGACGAAATCGCCACCCTCGTCACTCGGCCCTTCCACTGGCGCGGCGAAGACCTCTACCTCAACGCTGATGCCCGTTGGGGCGAAATCTACGCCGAAATCCAAGACGCCGAGACCGGCAGACCCCTCCCCGGCTTCTGGGTGCCCGGGGAAGAACCGCCGCCCTTTACCGGCGACAGCCTACGCGCCAAGTACGCATGGAAGCAGCCGCACGATCTGGTATTTGAAAAACCAGTGCGCCTGAAGTTCTACCTGCACCAAGCACGGCTATATGCCTATTGGCTGGAAGACCGTCGCGTTGAATAGGAGTCGGCGACCTCGTGCCCGCGGCTGCACACGCACCGACAGCGCGGCTTCCTCGCTGCCGCTATGTGCCTTGACCTGTTTTTGCAGTACTAGAAATTCGTAGGGGTGGTTTTGTGGAAGTACGGTAACACCTGGTTCCGTACGGTAACAGTTTCGGCTAGCCCGAAAAGACTTTAACCGTCACCGTCACGAGCAAGCCCATCATCGTCGCCCACATGCCGATCATCGTGCCAATCAGCCAGCGAAAGTCCCGGCGGTGGCTGCTCTCCAAGCTATTCATGCGGCTCTCTAAATCGCTCTTCAAACTGTTCATACGAGCCTCTAACTTGATCTCTAAGCTGCTCATGCGCTCCTCTAAGCTGCTCTTCAAACTACTCATTTGACCCTCTAAGCTGCTCTTCAAACTACTCATTTGGCCTTCTAAGTCGCTCTTCAAACTACTCATTTGGCCTTCTAAGTCGCTCTTCACGCTGCCCATCTGGGCCTCTAAGCTGCTCATGCGACGCTCCAAGCTGCCTAAGCGGTCGTTGATCTGCTCAATGATGCCTTCGAGGCGACCAAGGCGGTCGCCGTAGTCGAGGGGAGAACGTTCTGCCATGCCTGCCATCTCCTTCTTGGTAGGTTAATGTACTCGCCGACGGACACCCGTTCAATAGAGCACCCTGCTATTCGGCAAAAGCAAAACGCGGACCAGAAGCGCTATCTTCAGCGCACCAGTGTCATCTTCCCGGTCCGAACCCCGCCCACAACAGCCAAGCGATACAAGTACACGCCGCTAGCCACCGCTCGTCCCACGTCATCGCGCCCATCCCATCGCGCCTCGTGCCACCCCGGAGCCGCCACGCCCTGCACCAGCGTCCGCACCTGCTGGCCGTTCAGCGCATAAACCGCCAGATGCACTGGCCCAGCGACCGGCAGCGCGTAGCGGATCACAGTCGTCGCGTTGAATGGATTGGGATAATTCGCGGCCAACGCCAAGGCGGCTGGCTGCGACGCAGCCTCGTGGAGCACGGCCGTCAACTCCGGTCCCACAATTCGCAACTCGTCGAACCAGAACTGAATCCCATCTAAGGCATGGTGCTCGGCCACGATGTCGAATCGATCAATGGCCTGCCAGTCGAACGCGCCGACCGGATCGAACCACTCATTCTCCCAAGCCCCATGCTCGGCGAAGTCGCCAAGCGGCACCCGCACCTTATGCCACGCGCCGTCCCAAGCAGCCACCTGCTCATCTATCGTATAGCGCATGCGCCAAGGGTGATCGTCCGGGTCTTCGGTATCCGTATCGACCAAGCGAATGTCAAACGACGCTCCCGGCGTATCCCCCCGCACCCAGAACTCGACCGCGTAACCAGTCGAAACCAACGCCGACAAATCCTTGAAGGGCTTGAAGTCGAAGCCAATGAACCCGTAGAGCGGCACCCCGGTCCAACGCATGCAGTAGCGGCCCACCGCTGGATCCGCCTCGTCGTAGTAATCGACCACGCCTTCACTGAGGTGGTTGGACGCGACCATCTGCGGGCCAATGGAGTCTTCGTAGAGCACAAACCCCTGTTGAACTGGCGCGGCGACAAAATCCCGTTGCGGCGGCACGCTTAGCCCCAGCGCCTCCAACAGCGGCACGTTCAGGTCAAACTCGAACAATTCGTCCGACCCGCGCTCGAATAGCCCAAAACCACCGCGATAGTCCCAAATCGTCCACGCAATGCCCCGCTCCTCCAAGTGCTGCCGCACCACCTCGTACCACAAGACGCGGTCGCTGTTGTCGCTGTTGGGGCTGTACACCCCAAACTCGCCGCAAAACAGCGGCACGCCGCGATCCTTCTGAAAAGCTGATGCCTCGTCAATCAGTATGCGCATCTGCGTGATAGTACCCTCTTGACTGTAGTTGCCCAGCGCCGTGCCGACCCACGTGCCCTGCAAGGACGAGGGCAACGTCGGCATCCGCGCCCGCTCGTAGGGAAAAGGCACGCCGCGCAGCGGCACCAAGGATGGATTGGTCCAGCTAGCGCCTTGGTGAGTAAAGACAAAAGGCTCGTAGAAGTGAAACGTGTACACGAGGTTGTCGTCGGCAAAGACCGGCATCCGGTTCAGGTTGCGGAAGCTGTTCCAGTTGGCCGGACCAACGACGATTGCGTGCCGCTGATCCACTTGCCGGATCGCATCGATCACCTGCTGCTGGATCGCGTTCCAAGTCGCGTCGCTAATGCCGTGCGGCTCGTTGAGGATCTCGTAGTAGAGCTGGCCCGGATGCGCGGCAAAGTGCGCGGCAAGCTGGCTCCACACCGGCACCAGCACAGCGCCAATGTCCGGCGACGTACTCACCGCCGGATCAAACGAGTGATTGTCCAAAATCAGATGCAGCCCCAACTCGTCAGCCCAATCTGCAATCTGATCGAGAAAGGAGTAGAGCAAAGGATCGATGCGGTAATCCGGCGGACCGCTGGTCATGGCGTGCAGATTAATCGGCAGGCGCACTACGTCGCAACCGAGCTGTTGGATCTGCTCGAAATCGGTCCGGCCAAATTTGGCAAAATGCACAGTCTGTGCACTGGACGCTTGCAACCAATTGGTCAAATTGACGCCCCGGCTAAACGGAGCCTCGGCACCCCACGTAGCGGTGGTCCAACACAAAAGCATGAGACAAACTTTTCGCACTACCTAATCCTCAGCCCCGCCAACAGCATCGGCAACGCCCGCAGTTCTCGTTTTAGGGGATCCAGCACGTACCCCAAGGCTTCGAGGGTGACCACCCCGAGCAGATTGCTGTCGCCGGGTTCGCCAAAGATAACCGGCGCGGCCCCTCGGTGTTCCTTGTAGCGAAACAGCGCATCGCCCAAATGGCGTTCGATCTGGTCGCCATTGGCCAAGGTAAAGGTCCGACGAGAGTGCGACCGAATGTCCAAGGCCTCTAGGACCGGACGCTGGACGACCGAATAGACGGCCCCTGAATCCACTAAAAAACGTTCGGTGTGAAACTCTTCAGGGTGAGCGGGATTGGCGATGTCGATGGCGAGAAAGGTAAGTCCCATAAAATTCTCCGTTTTTGCTATTACGGCTAGCCTCTTTCAATCCCTCCACTCTATCATCGCTTTTTTGCGTGCGAAGTCAAGGAACCGTACCTTCCCCCGACCTGCATATAGTACTTGAGCGATTCGACCTGCGGATCGTCTTGTTCTACATATTCTGCGTCTATCTGCGTTCATCTGCGGATTATCGTAGATGTAAAATGCTATAGGAGCCACACCGTGAAAATCACCGCCATCGAAGCCATCCACCTGCGCGTCCCCTACGAGGATCGCATCCGCAAGGCGTTCTACCACTTCGGCATGAACGAAGAGGTAACCGTGTACAAATTCCACACCGATACCGGCCTAGTCGGCTTGGGCGAAAACCCCGGTCCGCCCTTTGAGCAGAGCTTGCTCGACGCCTATCTCGGCACCAACCCTTTCGACCACGTCATGGGCACCGGGCGCTTCAATCTCGACATGGCCTGTTACGACCTGATGGGCAAACACCTTGGGCTGCCGGCTTGGAAGCTGATGGGTCAACAGGTGCGGGAATGGGTGAGCATGGGTTGGTGGATGCCCAGCATGTCGCCCGAGGACTCGGCCGCCGAGGTGCAAGAAGCCGCCGCCCGCGGTTATCGCGGGTTAAAATGCAAAGCCCGCGCCTTCTACGACGTGGTCGAGCAAGCCCAAGCCATGCAGGAGGCGGCCCCGCCCGACTTCCGCATTGAATTCGACTTCAACGGCGCACTCGTCAACGTGGAAAAAGCTTTGCCCATCCTGCGCCAGCTAGAGCAAATCCCCATAGTCAAAGGAATCGAGGAACCGATCTTCGCCTATGACATCGAGGGCTGGCGGCGCTTGCACCAAGAAATCCGCATTCCCTTCTACCTCCACGGCGTCAGCACCATCTTCGACGGGCCCTCGCGCCAGCCTTCCGGCCCCTGGCTTGGGCTGCGCGCTGGCGATTTCGACGGTGCGCTTTGCAGCCACGAGACCATCCGCAACGCGCTGGCCGCTTCTTGGGCCTTTGCCGCGGCCAATACCCCGATTCTCTTGCAATACGTCGGCACGGGCATCACCGCGGCCTTCGCCTGCCACCTCGGCGCGGTCATGCACACGGCCACCCTGCCGGGCGTAACCGCCCATCACACGTACGAAGACGACCTAATCGTCGAGCCGCATCAAGTCCAACGCGGCTTTATGCAGGTACCCACAGGCCCCGGTTTGGGAGTAGAACTAGACGAGGATGCAATCGAGCGCTACCGCGACGTACCCGCGCCGCAATGGCCGCGCCACTTCTCCGTCGTAACCCTGCCCGGCGGCCTCGAACACTACTACCGCGACCTGCGCCAAGCCGAGCGCCTGATGAAACAAGGCGTTGACGAAGCCTTCGCCCCCGGCGTCCGCCTCACCGAGCGCGAAGACGACGGCAGCGCAGACTTCGATGAACTCTGGCGCAAACTCCAAGAACGCGACTGGCCCATCTGGGCCTAGAGGAGGCTCCCGTGAAAATCACCCGCATCATTCTCCACATCGTCAACGTGCCCGAGCGCCACTGGTGGTGGTCGGACGACGTGTACGGCCAGCCCTCGCACCAGCGTGACGAGCACGGCGTCGCCGAAGTTGAGACCGATCAGGGCTTGACCGGCCTGACGCTAATCGGGCGCTTTACCGCCTTGGACACCATGCGCCAGCAGTTTGAGGCTTGGCTGGGGCAGGACGTCCTCCAAGTCAACTTGGCGCAGGGCAACGACCCTATGCAGAGTGCTTTCGAGCAGGCCGTGCTCGACCTGCGCGGCCAAGCCTTAGGCGTGCCTATCTGGCAATTATTAGGCGGGCGCTTGCGCGACCGCATCCCAGTCACCCAATGCACCGGATACAAAACGCCCGAACACACCGCAGAGGACGCCCAATGGGGATGGGAGCAAGGCTTCCGCGCTTATAAGATGAAATGCATCACCAGCCGCGAGCAAACCCCCGAAGAGCGCATCCGCTACGTCACCGACCGGGTCGAGGCCATTCACCGCGTGGTTCCCGACATGGTGGTGCGTCCAGATATCCGCTGGCGTCTAGAAGAAGTCTGGGTGGCCCAAGAACTGGCCCGCCGCCTACAGGGCCATCGCATGGACTCGCTCGAAAGCCCCATTGCCAAAGGCGCGTACGGCGGCACGTTTTCCGAATGGCGTCGCCTGCGCCACACCATCCACCTGCCCATTGGCGACCACGTCGGCGACGCGGCCGATATGTTGCACCGCTTCCAAGCCGAGGCCCTCGACTACGTCATTGTCGGCGGAGCCAGCCACTTTGAAACCTTACAACGCTCGCACCTCGCGCACGCGCTAGGGCTGGGTGGCTGGTCGCAGACCGTGGCCTATGGACCGGGCGCTGCTATGGGCTTACACGTAGCCACCTGCATGCCCCATTTGACCCAGCCCTACGACATGGTCGGCCCCATCGCCTGGCAGCACTCCTTGGTCAACGAGGAATTCGTCCTCGAAGAGGGCAGCTTCCTAGTCTCTGACCGGCCGGGTTTGGGCTACACCCTCGACCGCGATGGCGTCGAGCGCTACTTAGTAGAACGCCACATTTTCCCTTAACATACAACGCCATGTCCAAAACCCCCGAATACCGCACCCGCTCCAACGCCCCCTTCGCGCTCGACCGTCCCCTCGACAAAACGCTGACGGTCGCCGCTTGGGTCGAAAGCACCTCCGCCCGCGCCGAAGCCCTACAGCCGCTGGTCTCGCAGTGGCAGCCCCGCGCCGCACTCAACGCCTTCGCCGCCTATGACGCTGGCCACACCGACGGCTTAGTGACCCAAGGCTACTTCGGCGCAGTATTCGACGGGCGCTACACATACTTCTGCCCCATCCGCGACCAGAATGAGCGCACCTCTGTCCACGGCCGCGTCCTCCGCCTCGACACCCAAGCCGATTTCAAAGATCCAGACGCTTGGGCCGCCTACGACGCCAGCTACACCGACGGCCTGCACACCTCGGGCTTCTACGGCGGAGCCTTTGACGGGCGTTACGTGTACTTCAATCCCCGCGACGACGGCTCCGTCCACCACTCGCGGCTCTTGCGCTACGATACTCAAGCCGACTTCAAAGACCCGGACGCTTGGGCCGCCCACGACGCCCAGTTACCCCACTCGGGACAGGGCCTCGCCTTTGACGGACAGTACCTCTACTTCTGCCCGGGCTATACCCGCGCATCAACGGGCGGTTTGGACGACGAGAACAGCGGCCACATCCTCCGCTACGACACCCGCGCCCCCCTGAAAGATTCCGCGAGCTACGCCGTCTTCAACGCCCAACAGCTCCACCCAGAGGCGGCCTGTTTCGACGGTGCCGCGTTCGACGGACGCCATATCTACTTCGCGCCGCTCAGCAGCGGCCACGTCCTCCGCTACGCAGTCGCCGGGGATTTCGCCGACCCGCAAAGTTGGGATCTCTACGACGCCCGTCCTTTGGGGATGCAGATGAACGTCGGTGCCGTGTTCGACGGACGGCACATCTATTTTTGCTCTTACGGCAACAGCACAATGCTGCGCTACGACACGGCCGCGCCATTTGCCGATCCACAAAGCTGGGACACCCACGTTCCCGTAGAAAACAGCGGCTTTGACGGCGGCTTCTTCGACGGACGCTACATATACTACGTGCCCTTCACCCGCGCCGCCGCACCCGGCGAGAGCGTCTTCCACGGCGCTTGGCTGCGCTACGACACGGCCGCGCCATTCGACGATCCAGCCGCTTGGGACACGCACGACGCCAGCTATACCGACGGTCTGCACACCACCGCGTACAACGCCGGCGCATTCGACGGCCGCTATTTCTACACCGCTCCCTGGCGCGGCGACCGCGACGGCAGCCACGCCCACGGCCGCGTACAACGCTACGACACCCTCGGAGCAGACGGCGCGTTCTCCCTGCGCTACGGCGACGTGGGCCACAACGGCGGACTCTGCGCAGCCGTGCCCGGCCCCAGCTTCATCGTCAACACCACCGGCGGCGCAGTCAGCATTGCCGCTCACCAAACCCTAGCCCCCGGCGTCCATCACCTCGCCGGGGTGTACGACGGCGCGCGTATCCAGCTCTATATCGACGGCGCGCTCGCAGCCTCGCGCTCAGCTTGCGACCGTCCCTTGCAACAGACAGACATCCCCGTAACCATCGGCCATATCGCCGGCGGCAGCGCCCGCTTCCAAGGCGCCATCGCCGAGGTGTATCTAGCGCCTGTCGCCCAAAGCGCCGCTTGGGTCGCAGCAACCTATAGCAATCCAGAATGATTAAACGATTCTAAATGTGGATCGCCTCGTACATCCTATTCTGCGTCTATCTGCGTCATCTGCGGATCACCTTGTAAATGTAGGATTGCTATATCACGCGCTACCCCAACCTAAAGGAGCTTCTCCATGGACGAAAAATACACGGTCGCCATCATCGGCTGCGGTCGCCTCGGCCAGCACTACGCCGAAGTCTATCAAACCCTGCCCAACACCGAGCTAGTCGCCATCGCCGAGTACAACCCCGAGCGTCGCCAAGCCGTCGGCGAGCGCTTCGGCGTCCGCGCACTCTATGAGGACGCGCAAGACCTCTTCTGGCACGTCGTCCCCGACATCGCGGTCGTCGTACTACCCGGCAAGTACATCAAAGAGGCCGTCATCGCCGCGGCCCAAGCTGGCGTCAAGGGCGTCTCCACCGACAAACCCATTGAAGCCCGCCTGTCAGATGTCGATGCCATGGTCGAGGAATGCGAAGCGCGCGGCGTGATCTTTGCCGGTGGCAACCTGCAACGGGCTATGAGCGAGGTGCAAGATGCAGCCGGCTGGTTGCGCACCGGCGAGTACGGTTCCTTGCGCGGAGCCAGCGTCCACGGCTGGGGCGGTGAGATTTCCGGCGGGGGCTGCCAGCACATCGCCGTCCTGCGACTCTTCACCCAAGCCGAGATCACCCAAGTCACCGCTTGGGGCACGCCGCCGGAGGCCCTTACACAAGACGACGACGAGGGGCTAATCATCAACGGACAATTCTTGCTCAGCAACGGCCTCGTCTGCCCGGTCTTTGGCCAACCAACGCCCAGTCGCGGCGTGAACGTGTGGACCGACGACGCGCTCGTCCGCTGGGATTGGGGACCGCCCGAAATTTTCCAAGGCTGCGACGCGCAGGGTGCCCGCATAAAAATCGACCGCCCCTACACCCCACTCGAATACCCCCGCTTCTCCTACATGGGCACTTCGGTGCTGTCGTTTTTAGATGTCTTAGAAAACGGCGGCGAGCTGCACATCTCCGGCCACGACCTGCGCCAATCACTCGAAGCGGCCATCGCCGCCAAGTACTCGGCCCTGTGGGGCAACGTACCGCTCGACCTGCCACTCGCCGACCGCTCGCTCGCGCTCTATCCGAGGGCCTACCGCTGGCTCGGCGGCGACCACTCCGGTCGTTCACAAACCTACGCAGAGGCACTGGAAGGAGAGCTTTTCCCTCGGTCTTCCTAGGTAACGCCACTTCGTCCCTATATGTGCGGTGGCTTCTAGTTACCTCTTCCATTATACTTCCATTCATGGACGCCTACAGGTCGTACATTGAGGCTTGGCAAAAGCGTCTGCGCCAAGAGCGGGAAGCCCTCGACCAGGCCGCACAACAAGCGCGGGAACAGGCGCGGGCTTCCAAGAGCGGAGGAATCCAATGATTCATCTCAAAAGTTTCGAGGCAGTTCACTACCGTGGTATCGACGGCTTGTCCCTGCCATACTTGAACCATGTGAACCTAATTACGGGTGCAAACGGTGTTGGGAAGACGGCACTTATCGAAGCAATCTGGCTCTTCATGGGAAGGTACAATCCTAGATTGCTATGGAATGAAAATGTACAACGATCCAGTCATACAGCGACGAATCCCGTTTCAGAATTGTCGAGCGATTCTGTAGAACTCCGAGGAACAGAGGACGGCATGGAACACCCCTGGAAAGTTGCCTTTGACCCCGATCCAGTCGAACAATTCGTGCCAGAGTTTTACAGCGCAGAGGCGGTTGCTGCAACCTTGCAGCTTCCATTCGCAGGTCGCCTTCAAACATGGATTGACGATAAGAAGGTTGACGCCAAATCCGATTCAATGTATCGCACCCCAACAGATACGGTACTGTACAAAAGACCCCCATCGCAGGAGAGTAAACGCAATTGCGTCATCGAAGGTACGAGATGGCAACTTGAAATATCGGAAGAGTACCTGAAACTTTATTCTGATATGGTTAGGGAAGGTCGAAAAGAGGCCCTGACGAATGCCGTAAATTTGATTCTGCCAAGCGTTAAGGATATACAGATACTTACGGACGAAAATGGGGAATCGTACCTTTCGGCAATCACAGATAACGGTGCTCAACGTCGCCTAGAAAATCTAGGCGGCGGTATAGTGCGGCTTCTCAAGTTATATCTAAATTTCTTCGCCGTCCGTAATGGCTTAGTCCTGATCGACGAGGTAGAAAATGGCCTTCACTATTCGGTGCTACGGAATCTCTGGGATCGCATACGCACCTGGACGTGCGAATGGAATGTGCAGTTCGTGGCTACGACGCACAGCGCCGAGTGCATTGATGCCGCAATGGAGGCTTTTGCCGACCAACCCAACGATTTGTCCATACATAATCTCTTTGCGAACGAGTCGGGAAACATCAAAGCAGCAACGTTTACCGGCGAGGCCCTCGAAGGTGCGCGGAATCTCAACTTGGAGGTCCGATGATGATCTCAACGGGGCGAGCCGGACTTCCGAAAATCGAGCTAACGGCAGACCGACTTTTGCTTGTAGAAGGCAAAGATGAAGTGAACCTGTTGGGGAGGCTCATCAAGAACTGTCTCAAGGACGATGGACAGGGCATACAGATATTGGATGTTGGCAGCAAGGATAACTTCAAACCAAACTTGATCGCGATAAAGGTAGCTGCCCAATCTAGACCAACTCTCCGTTCAATCGGCATTATACGAGATGCCGATGACAACCCGCAGGGCAGCTTCGATAGCGTCTGCGGCAGCCTCCGCAGCGTCGGCTACGAACCACCATCCGCTCACGCCGAATTCTCAAACGCTACTCCTTCAATTGGCGTGTTCATCGTGCCTGACGGTTCCCAATCCGGTGCCATTGAGACCATCTGCCGACGTTCCGTAGCGGGCGAGGCCGCGGCCAAATGCGTTGACGAGTACATGGAGTGCCTGAAAACCCGCAATGCCCTGCAATCCAAGAATGCCGACAAGACCTTCGCCCACGCCTACCTCGCCGCAATGAAGGATCCCGTCGCCCGAGTCGGCGAAGGCGCTCTACAGGGAGCATGGGATTTCCAATCCTCAGCGTTTGATGCCCTCTCTCAGTTCGTGAGCGATCTCGCCTCGCAGGGCAATACCGGATAATTACACCATTGATTTTCGTTGATTCTACCGTATTTTGTGGGTTGTCTGTTGTCCTCTCCGGGAGGCGGCAATCATCATGTTTTCGAGCCAATTGTCATGGTATCGGAACTGGTTGATGCGTTCAAACGGCGAGGTGTATCGGCCCTCCTTTTGTTGTGT
>JAJDVZ010000078.1:0-12259 GCA_022825835.1 Candidatus Latescibacterota bacterium | reverse complement strand
AAGGTCGAACGCACCTTCGCATGGTGGGGTAACTTCCGACGGCTGGTCGTGCGATGGGAATATCACATCCAAATGTATCAAGCCTTTGTCAACGTCGCCTGTATGATGATCACACTGAGACGGTTATGAAACCACTTCTAGGGCTAATTCTAATGAAAGATATTTACTATGGGTCGCTCAGACCGACGAGTTGTGTGAGCAGGCGGTTCAGAGTTTTCGGCAAGTCTGGAGTAACAGTGGTCGGGAATGGACGGACCTTCGAGTGGTTCGATTATGGGGAGGCAATCCCGATCCAGCACCTTCACCGGATGACGTACCGACGGCAGTCATTGCCAGTATTCAGACATTGACAGCAAGACTCGGGGCAGACCGTCTCGTGCTCCTGAAAGGCTGTGCCTTAGTGGTCATAGACGAGTCTCACCATGCGATAACGCGCAGTTATACGCAGTTACTCAACTGGTTTTTGCCTGAAAAACAGAGCAAGGACGATGTTGAAAGTAGGCCTTCGGTGATTGGTCTCACGGCCACGCCATTTAGAGGCCTAAACGAAGATGAGACAAAACGGCTGGCAAATCGGTTTAACCAAAGGATGCTGCCGGCAGCTAAGGAACAGCCAAGACTTTATGAACGTCTTTGTAAAGATGGTATTCTGTCGAGGGTCCAGGCTGAGGCTCTACAGAGTAAAGTTCAGTTTGAGTTCACAGAAGAAGAACGGGAACAACTTGAGCGGTTCAGCGAATTTCCCGAAAGTGCCCTCCAGCGTTTAGCCAAAAACGAGTCCCGAAACGAGCGTATTGTTGGTTGTGTTCGTGGCGTCGTTGATGAAGGGCCAATCCTTCTGTTTGCGAGTTCCGTGGAACACGCTCAGTTTCTGGCTGCCCGCCTATGCGTACTGGGAGTGCCCTCTGCTTCCATACACGGAGGTACTGAAACGGCTGTGCGTCAATACTTCATCCGCCAGTTCCAACAGGGTGCGATCAAGGTCTTGGCGAACTACCAAGTTCTAACAACTGGATTTGACGCTCCAAGAACATCGACAATCGTCATTGCTCGCCCGGTTTTCAGTCCTGTTCGATATATGCAAATGATTGGGCGAGGTCTCCGAGGGCCGAAAAATGGGGGAACAGATGTCTGCAAGATCATTACCGTAGTGGATAATCTGTTGCAGTATGGGGACCGTCTCGCGTATCACTATTTTATGAAGTACTACCCAAGCCACTCTTGAAGAACCGTTCGCGAAGACGCTTGCGGTGTCCGTGGTAATGAGGTTCAGTCTTCGCCATTATCCTGCCCTTTAGATTTTTGCAAACATTCGCGTCCCGCTGTCGTCAGGCGGTAGCGTTGCTTGCTGCTGCGCGGCTTGTCGGGGATGGTCATTTCGATTAGGCCGGCTTGTAGGGCGGGGAGTAGGTAGGTTTTGCGGACGTGTTCTACATCCTTAAGGCCTAAGGCTTCTTGGATCTGTCTTCTGTTCATCTCGCCCGATATTACCTCTAACAGACGAGTTGCCTCGGTAACTTGCGGGGTAACTTGCGGGGTAACTTTCCCGGTGGGCTGATCTTCTGGTGCCCGCACCTCGGGATCCGGCCGGAAAACAACGACGAAAAACGCTCCCCGAATCTTAAATTCCGGTTCTGGACAGCCTTGTTCCCGCGCCTCGTCCCGAATGCGGCGGATGCCAGTGCCCGCTTTTTCAATGAACTCAATGCGGTGGAGCAGATCGGCGATTAGTGGATTGCGGCGGATGCTCTCGCGGCCGAGTTCGGCCATCTTCAGGCCGGTTGGCAGCGTACCGGGACTTATCACCTCAATGCGATTGGCGTAGATCTCGACGAAGACGTTGGCACCCTCGAAAAACCAGTCGCGGTGCATGACCGCGTTGGTGATGGCCTCGCGCAGCGCCTTCATCGGGTATTCTGGGATGTTCTCGCGGCGCAGGCTTTCGATGCGATAGGCCGTGCGGGTATTGCGCTCAATGAAGCTCAGGGCGTCCTCAATGTCGGCCACAATACCGCCGTCAAAGTCCCGTCGGTCGAGGATGTGGACCTTGTCCGCACCCTTGCCCAGCAGGCAGGTGATGTATGCCTCCGGGAAGAAATGGCGCACGTTCTTGGCGAAGAAGAGTACGCCCGCGTTGCGGAAGAGCAGGTTGTCGCCTGTCCGCTCGGCAGCTTCGATGTTGACCAATACGTCTTCGACCGGCGGTTGTCCACTGATGCCGGACAGCTTGAGCCAAGCGTCGTACTTGTCGCGGTCGAAGTCCTCCGGGTAGTGGAAACGGGGACAGGGCGAGAGATCGAACCGGATCACGCCTTCACTGCGGAAAAAATCGCGGATTTCGTTGCGGCTGAGCTTCTGGGTCACTGCACCCTGACGCCAGAAGAAGCCCTCACTGCACTGCACTGGCTTGGCGTTACTTTCCCGTACATGCACTGCTAATACGTCATCCACTGGCTCGACTATCACCTTCACCGGAGGGTCGCAGTTGCGGGCGATGTCTTGAATGCGGGCACGCAGGGCATTGGAGTCTTTGACGCCGATCACCATGCCATCATCGCGTATCCCGAGGAGGAGCTTGCCCCCGACTGTGTTAGCCATGGCCACGAGCTCGCGCGAGAACGACGACGAGAGGCTCTCTTTGAACTCAAGCGTAGTGCCTTCGCCTTGCTGAATGAGAATATCAAGGTCAGCGGATTTCATAGATTCTGACGCTGGTGCAGCTTGGTTGTGGAATCGCGGCTTTAACCCGAACTGCGTAATGGGACATGTCTCAATTGATAGGGTTTGCTCGCTTGATGTCAAGCTGGCGGGGGGCTATCAAGCCGATTGGAGTGGGTGCATCCCGTTTCTGGTATTGTCTCGTCCCCGTCGTCCTATACTTTAGTGGCAACCAAAAAGACGAAAGCGATATAAAATGGAAAACTACGCAGATTACACGTTGTTGCACCTCGACCAGCCCGAAGAGTTGGCCGCGTACGCGCGCGCTCGGGGGTGGCTTTTGCCAGCGGAATCGGTGTGTGGGCTAGGCCGCGCTGGCGAAGGCAATATGAACCTCACCCTGCGCGTGCAGACCGCAGAGCGTTCCTTCATACTCAAGCAGGCGCGGCCTTGGGTCGAGAAGTACCCGGCCATTCCCGCGCCCAAGGAACGGGTGCTGGTGGAGGCTGCCTTTTACCAAGCCGTTGCCGGTTGCCCACTGGTGGCCGGGCGTATGCCCGGCTTCTTGGGTTGGGACGAAGAGAATTTTGTCGCCGCGTTTGCAGACTTGGGGGAGACCGCGGATTGCACCGATTTGTACAATGATGGCGAGGTCGCGTTTGCAGACTTGCTGGGCTTGTGTCAGTGGTTGGCGGCCTTGCACCAGGCGACGTTTGGCGAGCCGAGCCGAGAGCGCTTGGAAAACCGCGCTATGCGCCAGCTCAACCACGAGCATCTGTACTGCTTCCCGCTCAGCCCGGACAACGGCCTTGACCTCGACGCGATCACGCCTGGGCTGGCGCAGGCTGCTCGGGCCTTGCAAGATGATGCAGCGTATTGCAGCGCCATTGCCGAGTTGGGCGCGCTCTACTTGGAAAATGGTCCCTGCTTGTTGCACGGAGACTTCTATCCGGGCAGTTGGGTGCGCGCTGGCGGGGACGTGTGGATCATCGACCCGGAGTTTTGCTTTTTTGGCCCGCCGGAATTCGATGTGGGTATTCTCGTCGGCCATCTGTTGCTCGCCGGTCGTTCCTTGGAACTGGCGCAGTCGGCGTTTGACTACTACGGCGCTAGCCCTTCGCTTTCCCGTAGCTTGGTGCTGCAATTTGCTGGCATGGAGATTATGCGGCGGCTCATCGGCGTAGCTCAATTGCCGCTGGCTGCTGATTTGCCGCGCAAGGAGGCGCTGTTGACGACTTCGCGGGAGTTGGTGTTGGGGCGTTAGGTATGGATACATTGCCCGATGTCATTCCCTTGACGCCCTATTACCGGGAGATGGTGTGGGGTGGGCGACGCTTAGCCGAGCTGTACGGCAAGGTCCTGCCAGACGATGCGCTCATTGGCGAGTCCTTTGAACTGTCCGCGTACGAGGGCCGTGAGAGTCGCACGGTGGATGGTCGCTCGCTGCGCGAGTTGGTGGAAACGCATCGCGCCGACTTGGTCGGTGCTGCGGTGTGGGCGCGCTACGGTGGGCGCTTTCCTCTGCTTATTAAGCTGCTCGACGCCCAGCAAGACTTGTCGGTCCAAGTGCATCCCGACGACGAGTACACTCGGCGCAATGGGTTGGAAGACAGCGGCAAGATGGAGGCTTGGTACGTGCTGCAATCAGACGGCGGTCGCGTGGCTTGCGGGCTGGCTGAGGGCGTGGGCCGCGCCGAGTTTATCGCCGCCCACGCGGCCAATCGCGTCGCCGAGGTCATCCGCTTTTATCCGGTTGCACAAGGGGACGTGCTCTTTTTGCCGCCGGGCACGGTACACGCCCTGTGCCAAGGGGTCGTCCTCTACGAGGTACAGCAAACGAGCGACCTGACCTTCCGCATCTACGACTACGACCGGCCGCGCGAGCTGCACTGGGAGCAGGCCCTTGAGGTTATTGACTTTGCCCAACGCCTGCCTGGGCCGGTGTCGCATCCGGTGCTGCGGGGCCAAGTGCTGGTAGAGTCCGAGCACTTTGTGCTGCGCGGCTGCGGCTTAGACGGCGGCCAGGCCGAGCATCGGGCCGAGGGATCGTTTTTGTCGCTGACGGTCGTCCGCGGCCGGGCGCGCGTGGGGGAGTTCGCCTTGGGCACGGGGGCGACTGCGCTGGTACCGGTCGGCCGCGCTTGCGAGGTCGCGCCGCTGGGAGGCGAAAGACTGGAGTACCTAATCGCTTCTGTACCCGTCTGAAAAGCCTTGCTGGAACGCCTGTCCCGATTATCATTAACTGACGTTGCACACGGGCACCTAGGTATTAGATGCTTCGACTCCGCTTCGCATCCCATACCGATGGCCTTTGCGTAACATCAGTCATTAACCAACGCAACCATCAACAACGAAGGAGTGTATTGTGAATCTATTTTCGCTAGCGGGAAAAGTCGCCCTCGTCACTGGTGCTAGTCGCGGCATTGGTCGCGGGGTGGCCGCGGGCATGGCTGAGGCCGGAGCCACGGTTATCTGCGCTGCCCGCACCCGCAGTCAGCTCGACGAAGCTGTCGCCGCCATTGAGGCCGCCGGTGGCAAGGCGCGCGCGGTCGAATTGGACATGGCCGACTTAGAGGGTATGGATGCGGCCTTGGAGCAATGTGGGCCTATAGACATTCTGTTTAACAATGCCGGCATGAATATCCGCCAGCCCATCGTCGAGGTCTCGGAGGAGAACTACGATCAGATTATGGCCGTCAACCTCAAGGGCCTGTACTTCCTCAGTCAGAAAGTCGGTCGCCAGATGATTGAGCGCGGCCAAGGCGGCAAGATCATCAACATCGGCTCGCTGACCACGGGCTATGCCCTTGCCAAAGTGTCGGTGTACACCGCGACCAAGGGAGCCGTCGGCCAGCTCACCAAGGGCCAAGCCATTGAGTTTGGGTCGCACAACATCCAGGTCAACGCCATCTGCCCGGGCTTTATAATCACCTCGCTCAGTGAGAAGCTGTGGGCCGACGACACCATGCGGGCTTGGGGCGAGGGGCGGGTTGTGCTCAATCGCTTGGGGACGCCCGAAGACTTGGTCGGCACGGCCGTCTTCCTAGCCGCGCCAGCTTCGGATTACGTCACCGGGCAGTGCATTTACGTCGATGGCGGCTTCATGGCTGGCGACGAGTGGCCCTTGCCGCCGGTGGCTGGTAGCAAGTAGAATGTGGACGGTACTGAGATTCGTTCCGGCGTTTTGCGTAGCCTTGCTGATCAGCGGCTGCGATGGTTCCGATTCGTCGCCGGTTGGCATCAGTACTGAGTGGAATGAGGCAGGATATGAAATACGTCGCCTGACCGACAACGCTGGCACTGACGAGTCTCCTTCGTGGTCTCCAGATGGTCGCTCTATCGCCTTCGCCTCAGACCGCGACGGCACCAACGGAGACATTTACGTGATGGACGCGGATGGCGACAACGTGCGCCGCCTGACCAACCACACTAGCCAAGACGCGACTCCTTCGTGGTCTCCGGACGGTCGTTTCATCGCCTTCGCCTCTAGCCGCGACGGCAACCCTGAGATTTACGTGATGGATGCGTCGGGGAGTAATGTGCGCCGCCTGACCAACGACAGTGCTGACGACGGTGCTAACGACGGTGCTTGGGACTGGTCTCCTTCGTGGTCTCCTGATGGGCACATCATCGCCTTTACCTCAGACCGCGACGGCAGCAGGGACATTTACGCGATAGATGCGTCGGGAGATAATCTGCGAAACCTGACCAATCACCCTAGCGACGACGAGGATCCTTCGTGGTCTCCTGATGGGCACACCATCGCCTTCGCTTCCAGCCGCGACGGTACCAGTGGGGACATTTACGTGATGGATGCGGACGGGGGCAATATGCGCCGTCTGACTAACCACACTAGCCAGGACGGGGATCCTTCGTGGTCTCCAGATGGTCGCTCTATCGCGTTCTTCTCCCTACGAGACGACAGTCCTGAGATCGCTGGGATTAATCCTGAGATTTACGTGATGGATGCGGATGGGAGCAACGTGCGCCGCCTGACCAACCACAATGCTTGGGACTATGTTCCTTCGTGGTCTCCAGACAGTCATTTTATCGCCTTTGCCTCCAACCGTGGCGACAACAGGGACGTCTATGTGATAGAGGGGTTTGGCAGATCGAATAGAGGGCGGCGACCTTAGCGCGATGTTGATAGATCGTTACGGTAGGCGATCTTTGAGGTCTGGCGGCTGGCCGCCGTCTCGTCGAAGTAGGCGGCGAGCCGCTTCAATATCGGCCTCGGTGCCACGCTCGGTGAAGAACTCGGCGGTTTTCATGGCGGCGATCTTTTCGGCAATAGCTGTGTTTACGAATTGATTGATGCTCGTACCGTCGGCTTTGCTGATATCGGCGACTGCGGCCTTCAAGGAGGTCGGCATCCGCAATAGGTAGGTGCTGGTTGGTTTTTTCATTTCTGTATTCTCCGCAAGGCTTGTTGGGGCGATAGGGACGCGATTCCGAAATGTTTGGGTGCATCACCGAAGTCGCGCTGATGATATTATATACGATTCTCAACGGCTTCTAAACCCCTCGCCTTTAGACGGAGCAAAGGTTATTTTCCTGTCGCTATGCCACATTCATAGCAAAGCCGCACCTAAACCTCTCGCCCTTATAGGCGAAGGTCGTTTTAGTTTGCGCTATTGATGACCATTTCCACCCTAATGAGGAGTTAGCTCGCATGTCTGAAGTTTATGAACCTAATGCCGATTTACGCGACCGTGCCCACGTCAAAAGCATGGACGAGTACCGGGAAGAGTACGCGTGCTCCATCGCCGATCCGGAGGCGTTTTGGGCCGCAAAGGCCGCAGAGTTCCACTGGTTCAAGAAGTGGGATACCGTGCGGTCGTACAATTACAACATGGACGCGGGGCCGATTGCGATTGAGTGGTTTGCCGGTGGCCAGACCAACATCGCGTACAATTGCCTTGACCGGCACCTCGATGCCAAAGGCGATCAGGTCGCCATCATCTGGGAGGGCAACGAGCCGGGGGAAGACGCTACGCTGACCTATAGAGAGCTGCATGAACAGGTCTGCAAATTCGCCAACGTGCTCAAGGTGCGCGGCGTCCAAAAGGGCGACCGCGTCTCCATCTACCTGCCGATGGTGCCCGAGTTGGCCATTGCCATGCTGGCCTGCGCCCGCATTGGCGCGATTCACTCAATCGTGTTCGGCGGCTTTTCCGCGGACGCGCTCGCCGATCGCATCGTCGATTCTACCTGCACCACTGTCATCACCTGCAACGGCACCCATCGCGGCGACAAGCCGATCCTGATGAAGCCCGTGGCTGACCAAGCCATGGCCGACGCGGATGCGCGCATGGACGCCGAGGTGGCGACCTGCATCGTGGTCGATCGCGCGGACTTTGACGTGGATATGCAGGCTGGCCGCGACTGCTGGTGGCACGAGCTGATGGCCGATGCGGACGCCGACTGCGATTGCGAGGTCATGGACGCCGAGGACCCGCTCTTCATCCTCTATACCTCCGGCTCCACGGGGCAACCCAAGGGCGTACAGCACACGGTCGGCGGGTACATGGTCTATACGGGCACCACACACAAGTATGTTTTTGACTACCACGACGGCGACATCTACTTTTGCGCGGCCGACATCGGCTGGGTCACTGGCCACTCGTATATCGTATATGGTCCGATGGCCAACGGCGCGACCACCGTGATGTTTGAAGCTATCCCTACGTATCCCAACCCGGACCGCTACTGGCAGACCATTGAGAAGTGGAACGTCAATCAGTTTTACACGGCCCCGACCGCCATTCGCGCCATTGCTGCGGCCGGCGAGGAGTGGCCGGCCGGCTACGAGATGCCTTCCCTGCGCCTGCTGGGCACGGTCGGCGAGCCGATCAATCCCGAGGCTTGGCGCTGGTATCACAAAAACGCTGGCAAGGAGCGCTGCCCCATCGTCGATACATGGTGGCAGACCGAGACCGGCGGCATCCTCATCTCGCCGTTGCCTGGGGCGACCCCAACCAAGCCCGGCTCGGCCACCTTCCCCTTCTTTGGCATTGAGCCGGTCGTGCTCGACCCGGAGAAAGGCACGGAGATAGAAGGCAACGGCGTCACTGGTGTCTTGGCTATGTGCGCTCCTTGGCCGGGGCAGATGCGCACGGTGTACGGCGACCACGAGCGCTTTGAGCAGACTTATTTCCAGCAATACAAGGGCTACTACTTTACGGGCGACGGCTGTCGGCGCGACGAGGATGGATACTACTGGATCACCGGCCGCGTCGATGACGTGATCAATGTCTCCGGCCACCGCATGGGCACGGCCGAGGTCGAGAGCGCGTTGGTGCTGCACGCCAAGGTGGCCGAGGCTGCGGTCGTTGGTTTCCCACACGACATCAAGGGCGAGGGCATCTACGCGTACGTGACGCTCAATGCTGGAGAGGAGTACACCGACGCGCTCAGAAACGAGCTCAAGCAACAGGTGCGCACGGCAATTGGCCCGATCGCTACCCCGGATGTCATCCACTGGGCGCCGGGGTTACCCAAGACGCGCTCGGGCAAGATCATGCGCCGCATCCTGCGCAAAATAGCCACCGACGAGACCGACTCCATCGGCGACACCTCGACGCTAGCGGATCCAGCGGTCGTGGACTCGCTTATTGCTAATAAGTAGTGACTGCCGATGACTTAGTACGCGAGGACAACTTCGCCCGCGAGTGGCTGGAGACCAACGGCTTAGGGGGTTGGGCCTCCTCTACGGTCAGCGGCGCGCACACTCGGCGCTACCACGGCCTGCTAGTTGTGGCGACCTGTCCGCCGGTTGGCCGGGTGGTGTTGCTGTCGCGGCTCGACGAGACTTTGGTCCTACCTACAAGACGCGTCGAGCTAAGTTGCAGCATTTTTCCCGGAGTTATTCATCCACGGGGCGACCAATGGTTGACGTCCTTCGCGCCTGAGCCGGTGCCGACGTGGACGTACGCGGGGGAGGGGTGGGTGTTGCGCAAGCGGCTGGCGTTGTTGGCGGGCGAACACGCCTTGGTCGTTGCGTACGAACTAGTGGAAGCGTCTGAGCCGCTTTGTTTGGAATTGCGTCCCTTTTTCGCGGGCCGGGACTATCACCACTTGGTGCAGGCCAACGATCAAGTCGCCCGCACTGCTGCTTGGACCGATGATGTGCTGGCCTATCAACCCTACCCCGATCAGCCCCCTGCCTACATCTACGTTGCCGACGCATCTTGGGAGGCCGACCCGGACTGGTACTACAACTTCCAATATCCGCGTGAGGAAGAGCGCGGCCTCGACCACAGCGAAGACCTGTTCACACCCGGCTACCTGCGTCTGCAACTCGGCCCCGGAGCTACTATTGGCGTAGTCGCAGCCACTGACCTTCCCACTTGCCGCGACCCCCTCGCGCTCCTTGCCGACGAAATTGATCGCCGTAAGCAGGTGGAGGTGCGTGCTCCTTGGACCGACGATCCTTTGCTGCGGTCGCTGGCACAGGCGGTCGATCAGTTTCTGGTGCGGCGCGGCGATGGCTTGCACACCATTGTCGCGGGATACCACTGGTTCACGGATTGGGGCCGCGACACCATGATTGCCCTGCCCGGCCTCTGCTTGGTCACCGGACGCTTTGCCGAGGCGCGGGATATCTTTGCGGCGTTTGCCGAGCACGTCAGCGAGGGCATGATCCCCAACCGCTTCCCCGACGCGGGAGAGGAGCCGGAATACCACGCTGTTGACGCGACGTTGTGGTTTTTTGTCGCGCTCTACAAGTATTTGCAATACACCGAGGACTACGAGTTTGCCAGTGAGCTGTGGCCGACGTTAGAGGATATAGCCGCTTGGCACGAGCGCGGCACGCGCCATCAGATCCGGGTTGATGCCGACGGCTTGCTCGCGGCCGGGGAGCCGGGGGTGCAACTGACGTGGATGGACGCCAAGATCGGCGATTGGGTGGTCACGCCGCGCATGGGCAAGCCGGTGGAGGTCAATGCGCTCTGGTACAATGCGCTCAAAATTTTGCAGCACTTGGCCGAGACATTTGGCCAGCGCGCTGATTACGGCCAGCGCGCCGCTGAGGTGCGGGCGTCTTTTGAGCGCCTGTTCTGGTGCGAGGAGCGGGGGTATCTCTGCGACGTGGTCGCGCCTGAGGGGCCGGATTGGTCGATCCGCCCCAATCAAATTTTCGCGCTCTCGCTGCCCTTTCCGCTCGTCGAGGGCGAGCGGGCGCGGCGAATTTTATCTGTGATTGACGAACACTTGCTGACCCCGCGCGGCCTGCGCAGTCTCTCGCCGCGCGACCCGGCGTACTGCGCCCGGTATGCGGGCGGCCCTTGGGAGCGCGACAGCGCGTATCACCAAGGCACGGTGTGGGGCTGGCTTATCGGCCCGTACATCACCGCCCTCTGTCGTTGCCACGGCCGCGTGGGCCGCCGGAGCGGCCGCGCCCTTCTCGATGGCTTTGCCGCGCACCTGAACGAGGCGGGCTTGGGCACGATCTCGGAGATATTTGACGCCGAGCCGCCTTTTGCGCCGCGCGGCTGCATTGCCCAGGCGTGGAGCGTAGCTGAGTTGTTGCGGGCGGGGGTGGAGGATGTGGGCGAAAAATGAAGGGCATGAGCGGCCACTTGCAACTCTTGCTTAGGTGAGCGGTATTAGCTAGGATTGCATCTCACACACTCGCTATAATGCACAATGTACTCCTGCCAAAGATGGTATCTGGAGTTGCGGGTGCAATGGGCGAGCAAATTTTCTAAAGGTAGCCGTTATGGCACTCATTCCACTCGGATATCTAAACGCGGTTGTTGCTTTAGGCATTCCAACCGAAGAAAATACGGTTCAGTATATAGCAACAGGTTTTCTATACGGCCATCCTTCAAGAGAAGAGTCAAACGATAGAGACCAGAATTTCAAAGTTTTCCTAGTAACAAACCGTCATGTAGTCGAAGGTTCTGATGTCATAGTAACTCGCTTTAACCGCCCTCTGAATCGTCCCTCACAAATATTCCCTATTGAGTCAAGAGCAACGGATGGATCAATGCAGTGGACCATACATCCAGGAGGTGCAGATGTAGCCATTATACCGATTTCTATAGACATATTAGAGCAATATGGAATTGAGGTTGAAGTTTTTCGAGGAAACGAAAATGCAATTTCACTGGAAGAAGCACGCCAATTAATCAGTGAAGGCGATGGAGTTTTTGTCCTCGGTTTTCCAATGGGTTTGGCTGGAGAGGAACGAAATTATACAATCGTTCGTCATGGTACGATAGCACGTATTCAAGATTGGTTTCAAGGAAACCCTAATATACTGATTGATTCTTTTATATTTCCGGGGAACAGTGGAGGCCCAGTAGTAACCAAACCAGAGCAAGTTCGTATCACTGATACACAGTCTATTATGAGATCACTTCTGATTGGAATGGTTTCTTCTTACATTCCCTATGAGGAGATTGCTATAAGTGAGCAAACTGGTAGAAGAAGAATGGTTTTCCAAGAGAATTCGGGCCTAAGTAGTTACCAAAAAGTCCGTTGACACTTTTCCCTTGTCCTCTCAGCTTAGTTGTATGCTTGGAGGCCACTTATGACTCAGTTTTCTCTTACCCGCCGCGAGCGCCGCTTGTTAGAGGCGTTGGTCGTCCAAACC
>JAJDVZ010000106.1:0-96922 GCA_022825835.1 Candidatus Latescibacterota bacterium | reverse complement strand
GCGTGGTCGGCGGCGACCGGGTCGGGGCGGCTGCACGTTTTGGTGGGCAAGCCAACGTCCGCTGTGACCGGCTATGAATACCAACTTTACGAAGGGGCTGATCGGCTGTTGGATTGGACATCGGCGGGCGTAGCTGCGCCGATGGTGGTGGGCTTCGACGGCTCGGCTGAGGCTGCGGTCGAACCGTCAGCCCAAGAGTTCGCTACGGGAGCGTCCGCTTCGTTTTGCGTCGGCGGGTTGCAGCATGGGCATACGTATGCGGTGGCGGTGCGGGCGGTCAACGCGGAGGGAGCCAGCGATGTGGCGTGGGGCTTGGCTACGCCGGGTCGCATTCTTGCGCCGGAAGGGTTGCAGGCGGTAGCGGGCGATGGCTGGGTCGCATTGGAATGGTCGGCGGCAGCGAGTGCGGGACCGGTGCTGACGCGCTATGAATGGCGCGGTCGTCCGGTGTGGGGTGCGTGGTCTGAGTGGGAGCCGGTGGCTGGCGGTGCGGCGGCGCGCAGTCATAGGGTCGAAGGGCTGGCAAACGGTGTGCCGTATGCGTTTGCCGTGCGGGCGGCCAATCCCGCCGGGGCCGGAGTAGTCGCGCAGGTGACGGTCGAGCCAGTGCCAGCAGAGAACACGCCCCTGTGAGTGCCCTAGCAAGACGCGGGGGCAGCGCGGGCGCAAAGCGCGCGGACGCAACGATGCGAATAAGCCGCCGCGTGATGCGAGGAACAAAAAGTTGTGTCAGCGACTGACTGACGTTACTCTCCGTTGTCGCGGGACGGGAAATTAATGGCCGCTGGTTAGTGGTCAGTCTCCGCACTGCTGTCCATCTATTGTCATTTCCGCAAAAGCGGGAATCCAGTTTGCGCCCGGCCTCCAATGGGCCTTGCGACAATGGCTGCGTAACGTCAGTTCCTTTTTAACGTTTCTGAGAAAGCAAAGGTGATAGCATGGCCGTTAAGACCTGTTTGATGATCGGAGCCAGCGGCATGGCCGGTGGTTGGATCCAGCGGATGACCGAGCGTCTCGGCGATAGAATCCAGATCGTCGGCTTGGTGGATGTCAATGAGGAAGTGCTCGCCGCGCAAGGAGCTAAGCTCGGCTTGGGTGCCGATCAGCTTTTTACCGACTACCAAGAGGCTTGCGCCAAGGTGCAGGCCGATTTCTGCGGCATTGCCACCCCGCCGCAATTTCACAGCCCGCAGGCGATTGCCGCGCTGGAAGCGGGGATGCCGGTTATTTGCGAGAAGCCGATTGCCGATACGTTAGCCGCGGCCAAGGCCATGGCGGCCAAGGCCGAGGAGACGGGATTGCCGTGTGCGATTATCCAGAATTACCGCTACGCGCCCAACAAGCAGGAGGTGGTGCGGATTCGGGAGGAGGGGCGACTGGGGCGGCTGCAGCACATCTTCGGTCGCTACGCCTGCGACTATCGCCAATACAAGTCGTGGGGCAAGGAGTGGCGGCACGATATGGATTTTAGCCTGCTTTTTGAAGGCTCAGTGCACCACTTCGATATGATGCGCTTTTTAGCGGGCGGGAATTGCGAGGTGTTACAAGGGTTTGGCTGGAACCCGGCGTGGTCGAGTTTTAAACACTATTCGAGCGGGTTTTATCTGATGAAAATGGACAATGGAGTACACACCGCATACGAGGGAAACAGTTCGGCCGCCGGGATTACGAGTTGTTGGCAGCGCGAGTACTATCGCCTAGAGTTCGAGGAAGGAACGGTGGAAATAGGGGCGGGAGACGAGGTGCGGATTTATCGAGTGGGGCAGGAGGTGGAGGTGTATGCGGCACCGGCGATTGAGTGGGCAGGGCACGATCATTTGTTCAAGGAGTTTGTCGATTGGCTAGAGGGCGGCAAGGCGTCGGCGACGAGGATTGAAGATAATTTGCAGAGTTTTGCGTTGGTGATTGCGGCGATGGAGACGACGGTGGATGGACAGCCCAAGCGAATTGCGGATTATGTGTGAATGTAGGGGCGGTTCGCGCTCCGCACCGCCCCTACGCCGGATGCCCTAGCCGTCGTTGCCTCCGCGCAGCAAGAACACGCCCATCGCGCCCGTAAGCAGCGGCAGGGTGGCGTCGATGAGGATCCACACGAGGGAGGCTGTTTCCGCTCCTATTGCGGTAAATGCAGGACTGTGCAGGATAAACCAGTTCCAGAAGAATAGGATGCCCACGCACAGAAAGCCGTAAAACTGGACATTGGCGGCGACAAATTCGCGCGTGACCGCGCTGCTGTTCCCCTCGCTGTCAGCGGCTTTCTTGCGGAGGTAGCTGAGTATCACGCCCAACGCGATGGCCAGCGCCATCAATGGGTTCAAGATGTTCCAAAGCGAGCTGTACGGCTGTCCTTCGCTGGAGGTGTGATAGAGCGGTTCGACTACGGTGTGGACTGCGACCGCAACTGCCATTAAGACGAGAAACAGACCACTGATTCGCTTGAGCGTATCCATAATTTCCTCCCATGTGATGTGGTTGAATTTCCCCTCAAGTTAAGACTTATACCTATGGTGATTCAATAGGAAAAGAACGCGTCCGCACATCGACTTTGAGCCGGGTTGCTCCGCCGCCTTGGAGGACGCCGCGCGTCGGCGACACGTCCCGGTAATCGCGCCCTACTGCGATGTGTACTTTCCCGCCCTCGCCGGCGAAACTCTGGTTGGTCGGGTCGAAGCCGACCCAGCCAAGCTCTGGCAGCCGGCATTCGACCCAAGCGTGTGTGGCGTTGCTTGGTGTCTGCTCGCCGGATTGATCGGTTGGGTTTAAGTAGCCCGAGACATAGCGAGTGGGGATGCCCCAAGAGCGCGCAATGGCGATCATGAGGTGGGCGTAGTCTTGGCAGACGCCCCGACCGGTTTCGAGGATGTGCTCGACGGAGGATTCCGCGGTGGTGCTGCCCGGGATGTATTGCAAGCTGTCGTGGAGTGTGTGCGACAGTTGCAGCAGACTTTCGAGCGGGTCGTCCATCGGCGCGATGCCATGCCGGGCGACGAACTCGGTGAGTGCGGGCGAGGGGCGCACCAGTGCGCTCGGGTGCGTGAAGTCCCAATCGGCGCACGATTTTCTGCGGGAGCGGATCTCTTCCCAGGCACTGGTGTGCAAGCGCGCGGGGAGCGGTGGGGCGGACGCAACCTCGACCGTGGAGCGGGTTGTGATCTCCAAGATTTGATGCGTTTGGTGGAGGTCGAGGAGGTGTCGCGTGTTGCCGAAACAGTCCGTCTCGCGGCTTAGGTTGGCCGGAGGGGATGTCTTAATCTCAAAGTCGAGGAGCCGCTGTCCTCGGTCCTGGCGCGGCTCCAGACACAGGAGCATCACGCACTGCTGTACTGGGGCCGTGTAGGAGTAGTGAGAGAGGTGTTCTATCTCGTAGCGGACGGCTCCGGTCATGGCGTTTGCACTGGAGAGTCCTCGATGGCGTAGTCGATATACGCAGTCATCACGAGTGAGTGGAGTTTGCGGCAGTCGTCGCCCACCTGTGTGAGGACTGCTTCGCGGTCTTCTCGATCTGGCCACTCGTAGCGGACCAGAGTACACAGCCGGGCAGCGAGCCGTGCGGCCGCGGCTCCCGCGTGCGCATCAGGGCTTTCACCAATGGCCGTCAATTCTGCCGCTATGGCGTCGAGTGCGCGGCACAATGAACTGGACAGCAGGGGATCGGTAACGAGCAGATCTATCACCCGGTCGGGCTGGATCTCGACGCTGTAGTTGCGCTTGTAGGCATAGAATGCTTGGCATGAACGCAACAGGCTCGTCCAGTCGGTGTCCGCGGTCTCGCCCTGTTCGCGGCTAGCAGCGCACTGGGCGAGGAGCAAGGCGACTAGGAGCTGGGTGCGCTCGATGAACTGGCCGAGCCGCATGAAGTTCCAGCCCTCGTCGCGGTACATGGTCGATTCGGCTACTCCGGTGAAGGTGTTGATCTCCTGCGTGGTTTCCGCATAGAAGCTCTCTGGGGAGACCTTCCAGATGTCCTCGATGTCGAGGTCGCGGATGCGCAGCCAAGCCAAGTTCAGGCAGGTCCACATTTCGGCGCTGATGCAGTGGCGCACTTGGCGGGCGTTCTCGCGGCCGAGGGCGAGGCAGTTCCACACTGAATCGGAGTTGTCGCGCTCAAACGTGAGATCGCCCGCTAGGGTGTAGGAATCGGCCAAGGTGTAGTCGTCGCTCTCATTGGTCTCAATATCGCCCCAAGGCGGCTGCCGCCCTAGGGTAGTGTAGATCCGGTTCCAGCCAAAATGAATCTCAGCAATGGGCCGGTCCACCAGCGCTTCCACCTGCAAGCGCAGCAGGCGGCACAGATATTCCGCCCGCGCAAGATAGCGGCCCATCCAGTACAGCCCTTGAGCACTGCGCGAGAGCATGTTAGTCCTCCAGTACCCAGAGGTCTTTGCCGCCGCCGCCTTGGCTGGAATTGACTACGAGGCTGCCGCGGCGCAGGGCCACGCGGCAAAAGGCCCCGGGCACGATGCGGGTCTTTTGGCCGTGGAGGACGAAAGGACGCAGATCGACGTGGCGCGGCTCGGCGCGGCCCTCGATGAAGCAGGGCGCTCTCGACAGGGACAGCGTCGGCTGGGAGATAAAATTGGCCGGATTGGCGCGTACTGCCTCGGCGTAGGCTGTGCGCTCGGCGGGCGTGGCGTGCGGGCCGATGAGCATGCCGTAGCCGCCGGATTCGCCGACCTGCTTTACCACGAGGTTGTCGAGATTGTCGAGGGTGTATTCCAAGTCCTCTGGCCGTCGGCACAGGTGGGTCGGCACATTGGCGAGGATTGGCTCTTCGCCTAGGTAGTAGCGGATCATGTCCGGGACGTACGCATAGACGCTTTTGTCGTCGGCCACGCCCGTTCCCGGTGCGTTGGCCAAAGCCACGTTTCCGCGCTTAAAGGCGTGCAGCAGCCCCGGCACGCCGAGCAGGGAGTCCGGGCGGAAGACGAGGGGGTCGAGGAAGTCGTCATCGACCCGGCGGTAGATTACATCGACGCGCCGCAGCCCGGTGGTGGTGCGCATGTACACGAAGCCGTCGTTGACTAGCAGGTCGCGGCCTTCTACGAGTGATGCGCCAATCTCATACGCGAGGAACATGTGTTCGTAAAAGGCCGAGTTATAGACTCCGGGTGTCAGGAGGACGATGCAGGGGTCGGTGCATCCTTCGGGGGCCAGCTCGCGCAAGGTCTGGAGTAGGACCTGTCCGTAGTGCTCTACTTCTCGCACGCGGCAGCTTCGGTAGAGGCGGCGCAAGCTGGTTTTGACTACTTTGCGGTTGGCGATCATATAGGACACGCCCGAGGGTACGCGCAGGTTGTCTTCAAGCACGACGAAGCCGTCGTCGAGGGTGCGCACTAGGTCGGTACCGCAGACGGCGACCCACGTGCCGTGGGGGACACAGACGCCGCGCATCTCAATGCGGTACTGGGGACAGCCGCGCACTACATCGGCCGGGATCACACCGTCGGCGATGATGCTGGCTTCGCCGTACACGTCTTCTAGGAAGCGATTCAGGGCAGCGATGCGCTGGGTGAGGCCGCTTTCGAGATGCTGCCATTCGGTAGCCGAGATCAGCCGGGGCACGCAGTCGATGGGAATGATGCGCTCGTCAGCCTCGTCGTCGCCATAGACGGTGAAGGTGATGCCTTCGGTGGAAAAGGAGTGCGTTACGCGCTCTTGGATTGCGTTGAGTTCTTCGTCGGAAAGCCGGCACAGGGTGTCGTATAATTCACGGCAGTGCTCGCGGGGCGTGCCGTCGGGCAGAAACATCTCATCGTAGATGGCGGCGTTGAGATCGTAGGCGTCGAAGTGCATGGGACGACTTTCCGATCAAAGGGGCGGGTTGCGAGGGTGCTGGCCAGAGGCGGGAAAGAGTTCCGACCGACTCCACACTTAGGTGAAATATATACTATTTACTTTTGGAAAAACAGAATCTATTTGACGAGGATCATCTTGCGCTTGTGGATGATCGGGCCGGCCTGCAACTGATACAGATACACGCCTTCGTGTAGCCGCTCAGGGTCGCCTCATTCCGCCGTCATCACTGGCGACTCGGCTGCGCGGGCGTAGAGGTCGGCAAATTCGGCGCTGCCGTCGTCGTCGAGTAGCTCGGTGTTTGATCCCCATTCGTCAACGGGGTGATTGCCGCCTTGGAAGAAGGTCCACTTCTGCCCGGAGTTGGCAAAGTAGATGTTGATGCCGCCGGCGCGGGCTACCTTGACCAGCCGTTTGGGCAGGCTGTGGTCGGCTTGATCGACGCGGTACTTGGCCAGCGCCTCCTCGTCGATTTCAATGCCCAAGCCCGGCGCTTCGAGCACCCGGGCGTGGCCGCCGAGGACCTCGATCCGCTGTTTGAGCAGGCTGTGCTCGTACAGCTCGTGGCAGGTGATGGTCGGCCACTGGGCCTGGACTAGCACCGCGCTCAGGTGCAGCGAGAGGGCGGTGGTTGGCCCGGCTCCGACCATTTGCAGGAAGAAGGGCATGCGCAGCGCCTCGCACGTGCGGCCTTGGCTGGTGATTCCGTTGACGCCGCCGCCCAAGATCCAGCCGTCGCAGACGCCGCCTAGCTCCATGGCCTCGCGGGGATGGATTACGCCGTAGTGGTGGGCGATGGCGGTGCTGATCTGGGTGCGCAGGAAGCGATTGCCAGAGGCGTCGTGGCGCGGGATTGGGTCTTCGAAAATTTTGATTTTGGGGAAGGTTTGCTCCAGCTCGCGCAGCAGAGGGATGGCGTTGGAGGCGTTGTTCAAAAAGGCGTTCCAGTCGGCGTCGATGCGGAAGTGGTCGGGTGTGACGGCGCTGATCTGGCGGATGGTCTCGCGGACGTCGAACCACGGTCGGGTCTTGATCTTTATGCTGGTGTAGCCGAGTTCGACAGCAGTTTGCGCTTCGATGGCGTAGCGCTCCGGCGACATATCGTGGTCCCAAAACGAGATGGCGCACCAGTCGCGGCACTTGGTGCCCAATAGCTTGTAGAGCGGTACGCCGGCCAGTTTGCCCGCGGCGTCGAAGAGGGCCATCTGTAGGCCAGCGCCCAAGGAGTCGTCCCACATGACGGCGAAGGGCGATTGGCCGAGGACGCGTTCGTGGGCTTGGACGCGGCCCCAAGTATAGTTCTGAATGGTCTCGCCCCAGCCGACGACGCCAGCGTCGGTTTCGACGCGGGTGATTTCAAGCTCGGACCAGGTGTGGATGCCGGCGCGTTCCATGTCGCGGCGGACGCGCTCGACAAACGGCACTTGCAGGGTGAAGCGTTCGACGTGAGTAACAGTGGCAGTCATGGGCGGGCCTTCCTTCATAAGATAATCCGCAGATGGACGCAGAATAGCGGAAACAAGACGATCCTTATCTCGAATCGTTCAAGTCCTATATCGCGGATACGTTGCCGTCGGGGTTAAGCCTCTCAGCGCGGATCGCGCTCGAGGTCGAGGGGCACGGCGTAGCGCGGATCGGCGATCGGGCGGCCGGGTAGCGGCTCTTCCAGAAAGGTGATACTCTCATAGTAATCGTCTAGGGCGATAAACTGGCCCACGTTTTCGGCCCATTCCCGCATCCGCCGATTGCAACTGTGCCGCCACGACAGCACTTCAATGAGCCAGCCTTTGCCGTGCATGCGTTCTAGGTCGGCGTGAAAGCCGACACCGTCGGCAAAGCCGCTGCCATCTCCGGTCAGCAGCACGGCGATGCCGGGGGCACCGTTGTAGTCAACAGTGTCGCGGAGCATCTGCGTCTGCAAGAGTTGATCCACGCCCTGCTCGCCGCCTTGTAACTGGCCGCGCTCCAGCAATTCAACGGTAACGCCCTCGTTTTCGAGGCGATTCCACACTTGGCGCATCTCTGGGGGAATGGAGCCGACCGCGACCGCGTGTTGCACGGGCCGGTTGGCGTGGGCCAACGTCAGCAGGTTGCGGAAGTGAATGCGCATCCGCGAGCGCACCTGTTCGCCTTCCCGTTCCGCCGCCGCTTCTTGGGCGCTGATGAAGATGTTGGAGGTGTCCCAATAAATAAATACCTTGGCCATTGCAATCCTCTGTGCCGGGAGTTAGAAGTGATAATTTAATCTAGCCCGCTCTGTGGCCTAACGCAACGCAGCCCGATTGACGGGCCAAGCGCTCTTCCCTTAATTCCCGGCCTCACATAGTCAAAGGAATGTCTTATGTCTGCTACTAGTTGGCGAGATCACCCCTGGGCGGGTGTGTTTCCCGCGACGCTGTGTCCCTTTCACGCCGACGAGTCGATTGACGAAGAAGGGCTGCGGGACTATATCGCCGAATTAGCCGCGGTCGATGGCGTCGATGGCTTGACCTGCAATGGCCATACTGGCGAGATCATGTCGCTGCGTCCGGCCGAGCGCAATCGGGTGACGCAGATCGTGGCCGAGACAGTCAAGGCTTCTGGGTGCGCGGTGAAGACGATTTCCGGCGTGTCGGTCGAAGGCAGCTTGGAGGGTATCGACCACGCGCTGGCGGCCAAGGAGGCTGGGGCCGATGCGATCTTGTTGATGCCGCCGCACCACTGGTTGCGCTTTGGCCGGTCGAGCCAGACCGCGGTGGGCTTTTTTGAGGATGTGGCCTCGGCCGGAATCGACATTGTGGTGCATCAGTATCCGGCGTGGACCAAGGCTGGCTATACGCTCGACGAGATGAAGGCACTCGTGCAGATTCCCCGAGTCAAGTGCATCAAGATGGGCACCCGCGACATGAGCCGCTGGCTCTACGACTACCAAGAGTTAAAAAAGGTCAACTCGGATGTGCCGATTATCACCTGTCATGACGAGTTTTTGCTGCCTAGTTTGCTAGAGGCGGCTGATGGGGCGCTGGTCGGCTTTGCCGGTTTTGTGCCCGAACTGATTGTCGAGTTGGTGCAGCGGGCGTTGGACGGAGATTTGGCAGGAGCCAAGGAGGTGCAGAAAAAGGTCGAGCCGCTCAATCGCATCGTCTATGCTTTTGGCGAGCCGTCGTCGAGCGCGCATCAGCGCATGAAGTGCGCCCGCTGGCTGCTGGGCAAGTTCCCCTCTCCGAAGATGCGGCGGCCCCTGCGGGACTTGGCACCGGCGGAGATTGCAGGCATTCGGCAGGGGTTGGAGGCGCTTGGCTACGAGTGCGTCCGCAAGTAGATAGGAAGGTCTGTCATGGAAGTTCCCAAGTTAGATGATCCAGTAAAAGTCGCCCTGATCGGCACGGGCAATCGCGCCAGCACCATTTATCAGCCCTTGTTGCCGGCGCTTAAAGACTGGGTCGAGGTGGTGGCCTGCGTCGATCCAGTCAAGGAGCATTGCGACCGGGCGGCTACCGCACTCGGCGCGCGGGCTTATCACGACGTGCGCGAATTGGTCAAGGACGGGATTGCCGAGGCCGCATTGGTCGTCACGCCGGTGCAGTCGCACTACGCGTATTCGGTCTATCTGTCGAGCCACGGCATCCACAACATGTGCGAGACCTCTTGGTGTAGCTTGATAGCTCAGGCGCGGGAGATGATCCGGGTGGCGCGCGAACAGGGGGTGGTGGTGCGAGTGGCGGAAAACTTCTTCCGCTTTGCCTGCGACCGCTTCGCCCTCGCGGTGAAGGACAGCGGGTTTATCGGCCGCATTGGCCGCATCTTCAGCTACGCCGACCACACCGGGTATCACAACAACTCGCGCTGGGTGCGCTTTTTTGGGCATCCGGTGTGGGCGCAGGCTATTGGGCATTCGATGGAGACGCCGTCCTTCCGCTCGATGCCGCACCGCTTTCACTCCGGCGAGCACTTCACGGCGCATTACTTCGGCTTTGCCGATGGCGCGATGGTCGCCGATCAACTCGCCAATGGCAAAGGTTGGTTGGGGCGGCATCCGCGGCCTGGGTACACCGAATGGCAGGGTGAGCGCGGGACGCTGCTCTACCGGGCGCAGGATCCGGGAGTGGGAGCAAGCAAAGGGGGCTTTACGACCGCGAAGATGCAGCTTCGGCGCTGTTCGGACGCTGGGGTTGATCCCGAGCATGGGGTGGAGACGATTCGCTCGATTGCCGACGAGATCGTCGATGTCATCGCCGAGGACGACGGCTATAGCTGGACCCGGAGCTATGCCGACACCAGCCTGGGCCGGATCGAATACGAAAATCCCTTCCGCACCAATGCGTATTCGAATCTGCGCAAGGACTACGGCGCGTCGGCCATGAGCCACATTGCCGACTTTGCGCTCGCCGTGCGGGGGGTGCAGCAGAGCGAGTTCGACGACGAAGACGCGTTGATGTCGCTGGTGATGAATATGGCCTGCGATTTGTCGACGCAGAACGAAGGGCAGCGGGTGGCCCTGCCATTGGCCGACGAGGCGGCTGCGGACGCTCCGCAGCACCAGAGCCTCACCAAACAGTACGGCATCGATCCAATGGACGTAGAGGGCATGATGTCGGTCGACTACGCCCGGCCCTGACCGTGGGACGGGGTACGCTTTATCCGCCCGAGTCGCGGACCTTGCGCGACGCACAGACGGGTGCTGAAGTCCGCCAAGTTACCGCGCACGCGTCCATTCACCATCATCCGTTCTATTATATTCCCGCGTACGACGACGCGATGCGGCATCTGGTGTTTGTCTCGCACCGCACGGGCCGGCCGGAACTTTTTCTGGAATTGCGCGATTCTGGACAGTTGTTGCAGCTAACCGAGCACGAGGGACTGGCCGAGTTTTCGATCGCGCCGTCGCACGATGGCCGCTATGTCTATTTCACCGATGGGCAAGGGGCTTGGCGGGTGGATACTGAAACTTGTCGGGAAGAGCAGTTGGCTTCTTTTGCCACCGAGGCCATGCGCGAAAAGGGCATGGTCGCAGCGGCGATGGGGACGACGGCACTCAGTTACGACGACCAGTGGTGGGCGGTGCCGGTGAGGATGGGCCATGTGGCGCGCTTGGTGGTGATCGATACCTGTAGCGGCGCGAGTGAGGTAATCGTGGAGCGGGATTCGATTGGCCATCCAGAATTTCATCCGAACGACAGTTCGCTGTTGCGCTACGCCGGGCCGTATTACAAGCGGATGTGGGTGGTGAATCAGGATGGAAGCGACCATCGGCTGGCGTACGCGCGCGAGGGGAACGAGTGGATCGTCCACGAGACTTGGCATCCGCGCAAGCGGGAGTTGTTGACGACGCGCTGGCCGCACGGGGTCATTGGCGTCGATGTCGATACTGGGGCCGTGCGCCCGGTCTGTTCGTTCAACGCTTGGCATCCGATGGTCAGCCGCGATGGCGCGCGGATGGTGGCGGATACGACGTTTCCCGATAGCGGGTTGCAGGTATTTGACCCCAACGACGGGGTCGGCGCACCGCAACTGCTCTGCCTGTCGCAGTCGAGTAACGAAGGCAAGCACTGGAACACCGACCACTGTCCGTACGACGACGGCCCGGTCGAGGTCTATGCGCCGCAGCACACGCATCCGCATCCGAATTTTTCGCCGGATGGACGCTATGTGGTCTTTACGTCGGATCAAAGTGGGTGGGCGCAGGTGTACGAGTGTAGGGTGCCAGACGAGTTGAGACAAGGAGATATTAGTTATGACGACATATAGGGGTACAATCGCTTCCCTTATAAGCTCTTTTCCGATTGAGATTGATACAGATATTCAATTAAAGGGAAGACCTCCGACTATGGCGAGTTCGGATTTTCTGACAAATAAGGAGCAAGGCGATTGGGCGGAGCAAATTGTACTCAATGCAGTGAATACACATTCTACGGAGTACTGCGCGGTACAATATGGACGCTCTGACAACCTTGCGGCAGGTGATCCAGGATTTGCAGAATTTTATTCAGAGTACCAAGATGAGCTAAATAATATAGGCAAGAAGCCAGATCTTTTGATCTTTAGACGATCTGATGCTCCGGATACTGATTGCTTGGATATCGATGATGATATTGTCCAAAAAGCAATTGCGGCTATCGAGGTTAGATCTAGCAGTTTTCTTGCAAATAAGTACGCTTCCTTTATGAATAATCGTACCCGAGAAGCAGAAGCGGAATGCAGTAGAATTCAAGGTGACTTGATACAGGAACCACTATCAAGTTTGCTCTTGGAGAAAAGTCCAGAAGTTCATCGTATGATTAAACATGCAACAGTCAATACGTTCCGTGAACTCGATTTTCGTGCAAGTTCATGGTCCTCTTCAGCAGATTTGAGACGTCTTAGTCAGCAACTGAAAGGTTTAAAAGATCAAATTAAAATACTGCACAAGAGAGACCATCTGAGCATTACCCCTAAAATAGAAGACTTGGCACTTGTAAACCGTTGGATACAGCACTTTGATGTGAAGCACTTCTATCTCCAAGTCTTTTTCGATAAAGCCTATGTCATTCCGTTTAAGGATATTATCACAATTAGTTCTGATCCGAAGAATGAAGGAGTCATTTTCTCTATCGAACGAGACGTGAAGAATCAAGGAAAGACTACTATAAAAATCGATGTTCAAGTGGGTAAAGAAATATTGGGGCGTATTGATATGCCAGAACATTGCTCTGCACTGAAGGAGCTAGATCGAGGAAGGCTTCTTTTTTACGTAACGTTCCATGGAGGTCGCGGATATCTTGATCCCAGCATTTTTGAACAAGAGATTATTGGTCATGTCTGATTACCTTCAAGTGGTTGGCGAGAAGCATCAGAAGCGGTTTGGGCAGTTTTTTACTCCAGATGCAGTGGCTTCTTTTATGGTGGATTGGGTACTGGATTCGGAGGCGAATGCGGTATTTGATCCAGCGTTTGGATTGGGGGCGTTTCGAGCGGCGCTTGATGATCTCGCTGACGTTCAGTTCACAGGGTGTGAAGTGGATGCTACCATCGTCGAGTTCTGGGAGCGAGACACAGGGAAACGCGCGGATTTTGTTGCAATTGAAGACTATTTGCTTTCTTGGGGAGGCCAATACGCTAATATCGTTTGTAACCCGCCGTACATGCGCTTTCAGAAGTTTCTTAATAGGGATGTGGTCATTCGAGAGTTTAAGAAAAAGCTCGGCATCAAGCTCTCTGGATATATGAACACTGCTTCGGCCTTTCTGCTCAAGTCACTTTCTGAACTCTCTGCACGCGGTCGCTTGGCGTATATCATGCCGCTTGAGTTCTTGAACGCGGGATACGGCACGTTGGTAAAGCAAAAACTCGTTGAATCCGGGCACTTGTGCAGCATTATCAGCTTCGATTGCGAGAAAGACATTTTCCCGGATGCTACCACGTCTGTGGGTATAATTTTATATGATAGAGCGGTTTACCATATCGATGTCCAGTTTTTCCGCCTACAATCTATAGACGAGCTTACCGCATTCGAGAGTCTGCAACCAGTTGCTGAAGTTCCTCGCTCGGCATTGGATCCGCAGGCCAAGTGGCTGCCTCACTTTCAAGGGACAGCGTTCAGCGTCGATCACCAGAAAACGACCACGCTCGCACATTTTGGAAAGTTTAGCCGCGGCATTGCTACAGGAGCAAATGCGTTCTTCGTCCTAAATTCTACCAATGTATCGACAAGATGCCTTAGCACGACCGAATACGTGCCCTGCATCGCCAAGAGCTCGCAGATTAGAACAGCCGTTTTTCGGGATTCGGATTTTGCGGATAACCCCGTCTTCTTGTTCTCGGTCAGTAGCAATCCTTCCAAAGCCGCTGCGGATTACATCCGGTTTGGAGAGAGCGAGGGCTATCACGAGCGATTTCTGACGAAAAATAGAACGCCGTGGTACAAAACAGAGAAGCGAAGTCCGTCGTCCCTTTTGTTAGGTGTATTCTCACGCAACGGTTATAAGGTCGTATTAAATAAGACCAAGGCGTTGAACTTAACTTGCTACCATGGATTCCAGCCCAACCTGTTGGGTACCGCATACATAGAGCACTTGTTTCTCTACTTTTCGTCGCAAACAGGGAGGCAGATCGTAGCTCGCTCTATGCGTCAATACGGTCGGGCACTAGACAAGTTTGAACCCAATGATTTGAATGATGCCCTAGTACCCACGGCGGCTTTCTTCGACACTATACCCAAGGAGAAAGTTGCCGAAGCCATCCAGTCGTTGGAGGCGAACGGAGAGTTGCCGGAGTGGATGGAAGCGGTCTTCGCACCGTTGAAGTGTGAAGAGTGAAAGATAAATCACAGGTCTCTCATATTATAGATAAGGAAGGATCATGCTACCTATCGTCGATACGCATCAACACATGTGGGATTTGGCGCAGTTCGCACTGCCGTGGCTGGAGGGCGAGGGCATGGAGTCGCTGCGGAAAAATTACTTGATGAGCGATTACTTGGCCGCGGGTGCCGGGGCTGGTATCGCCCGCACCATTTACATGGAAGTCGATGTCGCCGCTGAGCAGCACATTGCGGAAGCAGAGTTTGTCGCTGACCTGTGCAGGGCCGACGACAATCCAATGGCCGCGGCGGTGATCGGCGGTAGCCCGGGGGAGGAGGGTTTCCGCGATTATATCGACCGCTTTAAGGACGAGGATGCTATCAAGGGCGTGCGGCAGGTGTTGCACGTGCCTGACGCCGAGCCGGGTCATTGTTTGCAGGAGCGTTTCGTCCGGGATGTGCAGTACTTGGGCGAGATCGGCATGAGCTTTGATCTGTGCCTGCGGCCGGGTGAGTTAGGCGATGCGGTCGGTTTGGTGGATCAGTGTCCGGGCACGCGTTTCATTGTCGATCACTGCGGCAACGCCGACCCGCAGATCGTCAACGGCGCGGCTGAACACGATCCAGCCAACCCGTTCAGCCATACCAAAGAGCAGTGGCAGGGCGACATAGCCACATTGGGTGCACGGGAACACGTAATCTGCAAAATATCCGGGATCGTCGCTCGGGCATCCGCAGGGTGGAGCGCCGACGCGCTGGCACCGACGGTCAATCACTGCTTGGACAGCTTTGGGCCGGATCGGGTGGTGTTCGGCGGCGACTGGCCGGTGTGCAACTTCGGGGCGAGTTTGGGCGCGTGGGTGGCTGCGTTGCGAGAGATCGTCTCCGGGCGGTCGGAGGAAGAGCAGGCCAAATTGCTCGCTGGCAATGCCGAGCGGCTCTACGGACTGGAGTGAGTATGGACCCTTTTGAGAAAGTAGCGATTGGCAATACGGGCGTGGAAGTGACGCGGCTGGGGTTGGGCGGCGCGCCGTTGGGCGGGATGGTCTTAGCCGACGGGATTTTTGTGGGCAGCGGCTACGACGATGCATTGGCCATCATCCGCCGGGCCTATCAGATGGGCGTGCGCTATTTCGATACTGCGCCGATGTACGGCGATGGGCGCAGTGAGGTGCGCTACGGGCGAGTGTTGGGCGAGTTCCCGCGCGAGTCATTTGCCATCTCGACCAAGGGATCGCGGGTGTTGCGGCCTGAAAACCCAGACGATTTGGAACCTTACAGCGAGGATGGGATTCCGCATTACGTCTACGATTTTGATTTCAGCGCTGCTGGCCTGCGGGCCTCGCTCGATTCGAGCTTGGAACGGCTGGGATTGGCGGCGGTGGATATTTTCTTTGTCCACGACAGCGATTTCAAGGGGCAGCACACGGATGAGGACTTTATCGAGGCGCTGGAGGCTGCGGTCGAATTGCGGGCAGCGGGTACGGTCAAGGCCATCGGCATGGGCATGAACGAGTGGGAGCGCACTGGGCGGATGGTCGAACGCTTTGATTTGGATTACATCCTATTGGCCGGTCGCTACACGCTGCTGGACCAGTCGGCGCTGCCCGAGTTTTTGCCGCTGTGCGTAGAGCGCGGGGTGAAGCTGACCATGGGCGGGCCGTACAACAGCGGCATCCTCGCCCGCGATTTGAGCCAGCCGGTGTCTTTTGATTACCTGCCCGCGCCTGAGCATCTGGTGCAACAGGCCAAGGCGCTCAAGGCCGTCTGCGACCAGCACGGCGTTGAGCTGCGGGCCGCGGCACTGCAATTTCCCTTTGGGCACGAGGCGGTGATTTCGGCGGTGCCTGGCGCGGCGTCCGTGGCCGAGCTGGAGGACAACGCGCGCGTTATGCAGGTGGAGATTCCGCCGGCTCTGTGGGACGAGTTCAAGGCCGAGGGGCTGCTGCCAGAGAGGGCGCCGACGCCGTAAGACGAGGAGGTCATTATGGCCAAACGACTGGTTTATTTCAACGGCGAGTTCGTTCCCGAGCCGGAGGCGCGGATCTCGATTTTTGACTGTGCGCTGATGTATGGGGACATGGTTTTTGAAATGACGCGGAGCTTTGGGCAACAGCCCTTTCGGCTGCGCGAGCATCTAGAGCGGCTCTACGGCTCGCTCAAATACGCGCAGATCGACTGCGGGCTGGACATCGACGCGATGGAAGAGGCGACTCACGAGACCATTGCCCGCAACCTGCCCGTAATCGGTGCGCTGGACTTCCAGATCATGCACGACGTCACGCGCGGTGCCCTGCCGCTGTATGATACCCTCGTCAAGGAGGGCACGGCCCCCATTGTCTCCATCAACGTCTTCCCGCTCGTGCGGCACATCGGCGGGATGGCGCATCTCTATCAAGAGGGGGCGCACTTCGTCGTCCCGCCCCAGCAGTCGGTGCCTTCGCGCTACATCGACCCCAAGGCCAAAAATCGCAGCCGCATCTTCTACAAGATCGCCGAGTTGCAAGCCGCGCAGATGGAAGCCGGTGCCCAAGCGCTGCTGACCGACGAGCACGGCTTTATTACCGAGGGGACGGGTAACAATTTCTTCATGGTCCGCGACGGCCAAGTAGTAACGCCCAAAGGGCACAATGTCCTGCGCGGCGTATCGCGCGGTGCGTGTATGGAGCTGGCGGGCAAACTCGACATTCCTCTGTGCGAAGCCGACATCGAACCCTACGATGTACGCGAAGCCGACGAGGCGTGGTTTACCAGCACCACGATCTGCATGGTGCCGATTACGCGCTTTAACTTTCAGGTGGTGGGCGACGGCCAAGTGGGGCCGGTGTATCGCCGATTGCTATCGGCGTGGTCTGAGGAGGTGGGCGTGGACATCGCTGGTCAGGCGCGTCAGTACGCCGAGATGATGGAGGAGTGGACTCCCTAGAAAGGCTCTGATTATGACCGATCATCCCACAGACGCCGAGCGCTTCTTCTTCGACAACAACGGCTATTTGGTACTGGAAAATTTCCTCGCGCCGGGCCGGGTCGCGGCCCTCTACGCGGCGCTGGAGCGCACCATTGAGCGTCGGCGAGACCCTCAGTTCAAGCGTGCGCACGAGCCAGCTTTTGCCGACCGGCTCGACGCGGCCAACGTACGGGTCATGCACCTGCTGGCCGAAGACCCGCTCTTTTTGGCAATGCTCGACTACGAGCCGATGATGGCCTACGTCCACGGTCTGTTTAACGAGATGCCGCACCTGCACTCAACGGACGCGTTCTACGAGGTCGAATCCGCCGACTACCACGGGCGCGGCTGGCACATCGACGGCATTCAGGATGGCTTCCGCAATCTCAAGCCGCACATCCCGCTGTTGCAGTTCAAGGTGGGCTATTACCTGAGCGACATGAGCGCGCCGGATCAAGGCAACCTGACCTTGGTGCCCGGCAGCCACAAGGCGCTGATAGAACCGGACGCAGGGAATGGTATGCTTGGGGCCGTGCAGATATGTGGCGGTCCGGGGACGGCGGTGCTCTTCCACAACGCGATGTGGCATACGGCCGGGCCCTTTACGCGCAGCGGGGGCAAGCGGGTGATGCTGTACTATGGGTACGAACATCCGTGGATGCTGGCGTGTGCCGAGCAGTGGCGCTACGACCAGGCCTTTTTGCGGAGGCTTTCACCAGCGCAGCGGCGCTTTTTCCACGGATTTGTCTTCGACCCACCGGAGTACCGTTGGGGATGAACTGGAACTCGCCCGATTTACGAGGTCGCCGCCAGTTGGGCCTGACCCTGTTTTTGATCTCGCTGGCTATGCTGTTTGGGGCCAGCATCGCGGCTTTTGCCTACCTGCGGCTGACCAGCCCGGCGCTACAGGGAAGCGAGCGCATGGAGCTGCCGCTGGCGCTTGGCGTTTCGACGGCGGTGCTGTTGGGCGCTGGGGTGGCGATGTACAAGGCGACTCAGAACGCCAAGCGCGGGCACTTTTCGCTTTTGCGGCGGTGGTTGGCGTGGGCTTGGGGGACGAGCGCGTTGTTTATCGCCGTGCAGGTGCCGGCGTTGGTGCAGCTACTCGACCGCCACCAAGCCCTAGGGGTGAGTGTCTATGGCATTGCATTTGCGCTGGTGGTCGTTCACGCGCTGCATGTGGTGGGCGGCATGGTGCCATTGTCGATGCTGGCGTGGAAGGCGCGCGTGAATCGGCTCGACAGCGAGCATTTGTTCTCAGTGCGGGCCTGCGCTGCGTATTGGCATTTCCTCGAAGCGGTGTGGATCGCGCTGTTGGGTGCGTTCTTGGTGTGGGGGTGAGGGGAAACGCGATGGCAGTTTATCAACCGATGAACGATCTTCGTATATGACCTCGGCATAACGGTCCTGACCATTGCTGGTCTGTAGCGGATCGATATTATAGAAAAAGACAGTTGATGGAGACGTTTGATGATTACTCTAGTTGAAGCCTTGAACTACCGCTGTTTGCGGTATGTACTGAGACCTCTGAACCCATTTCATGTCTTGGTAGGCCCGAATGCGTCGGGTAAGACGACCTTTTTGGGCGTGATCGGTTTCCTGAGTGATCTGGTATCCGAGGGGTTGGATGCGGCCCTGTCGGAGCGCGCCTCGAATCCTGAAGAACTTCTTTTTCGGCAGCAGGGAGACGGACTGGAACTGGCGGTCGAAGCACGGATTCCCGACACGCTGCGTGAATTGATGTCAAAACCGGAATTGGACACGATAAGGTACGAGGTAGCTATAGGTTTTGATGAAACGCAGCGTCAGTTCGAGCTCAAGGCCGAGACCCTGTTATTGAAAAAGGCCAAGGTTTTGAGACCATCGCAGCGCTCATTATTCCCCACGTCTCCCAGCGCACCAGATTCATTGCTAAGCAAGACCCGCCAGCGAAGCAACAGAATCGTGATCAACAAAGTAGCAGATGGAAATGACAACTTTTACAGCGAGACCTATGACCGTTCGGGTAGGGGCTGGACACCCTCGATCAAATTGGGACGGCAAAGATCGGCCCTCGGCCACCTTCTAGTGGACGAAAAATCTTTTCCCGTGGCAACATGGTTTCAAAAATACCTAACGACTGGAGTCCAGAGGTTCGTGCTCAACAGCCTCGCAATCAAGTCCCCCAGTTCTCCAACCAGAGTTTCGGGCTTTTTGCCGAACGGCTCAAATCTGCCCTGGGTTGTTTCGCGTCTGCGTCAAGAAGATCAGGAACGACATCGCGCCTGGATCTCACACCTGCGAACTGCCCTTCCCGATCTGGTGGACATTACAACCTTTGAGCGCCCAGAAGATAAGCATTGTTATATGATCTACGAGTATGAGGAAGGACTAAAAGTGCCTTCATGGCTAGTTTCCGATGGCACACTCCGGCTTACGGCGCTCACCTTGCCTGCATATCTGACCGATCTTCAAGGCATCTATTTGATAGAGGAGCCGGAGAATGGGGTGCATCCGAGAGCTGTATCAACTATGTACGATTCTCTTTCCTCAATCTATGAAGCCCAGGTACTATTGGCGACCCATTCTCCGGTGGTACTAAATGCAGCCAGCATGGATGATGTACTCTGCTTTGCCAAAAATGACAACGGTTCAACAGACATCGTTCTCGGCTCCGAACATCCCTTGCTGCAAAAATGGCAGGGTGAGGTTGATCTCGGTACACTGCTCGCATCGGGAGTTTTGGGATGAACCGGAAAGACCTCGTTGTTCTCGCCGCCGACAAGGACATGGAATATGCGTTGAAAGGGCTACTGTCGAGGCCACAGGCGCTGGGTATTCGGAAAATAGAAGTAGACATTAGAGTCCATCCAGGGCATGATCCTGCGTGTGCAGGGCGCGGCGTTGAATATCTGTCCAATTTCTCGGAGTATTACCATTATGGCCTGCTTCTATTCGACCACGAAGGAAGCGGCAGAGAGCGGATTGAGCCGCAAGCGTTGCAAGAAACTCTCAACAATGACTTCGGCAGTTCAGCATGGGGTGAACGGGCTAGGGCAATTGTTTTGTCGCCGGAACTTGAGGTGTGGGTCTGGAGCAATTCTCCTCACGTTGACGATGTGGCCGGATGGAAGAACCGACAGCCTTCTCTTCGTAACTGGATGATTGAACAAGGCTGGCTGGAGGAAGGGGAAGTCAAGCCCGGACGGCCCAAAGAGGCATTCCAAGCGGCCTTGCGCGAGGCGCGAATACCACGCAGTGCATCTCTATATCAGCGGATTGCGGAAAAGGTTTCCTTGCGAGGATGCGAAGATAGAGCGTTTCTAAAATTCAAAGACCTTCTGAAGGATTGGTTTCCGCGAGATAGTCAGTATTGAGAGGCTCATCTATAAAGACTACGTGTTTGCGCGTGGTAAATTCCTTCACCTATTCACCGAGATAGTCCCGTTGGCCCTTACATCAGCAGAGAGGGGTTTGGATGCCGGACTGCCCCAATCCACTGGATGCCCTGTAGAGGTTGCGGAACGGGTTGTGGAAGATTTACCGGACGGCCTCAAACCGAACAAGAAAAGCCGACGGGCTGGTGGGGACTCATCTTGGCGCTACTATCGTCTGTGGTTCTCGCAGTCTCATTGGGGTGCCCGGGATATGACCTACTATGTTCACCTATTGCAAGATATGCGGCTACTCGGATATTGAATTAGCAATCTGTTGGCTCGCTCACGGATGCCAGAAGCTCAAAGTCCGTATCCGCGGCTTCAAGCGCGGCCCCGTGGCGGCGGGCGCAGGCGGTAATGATCACATCAGTAGCCGGGGCGGTAACGCCTTTAGCTCGCGCTCGCCGCGCCAAATCGTAGGCCGCCTGCCAGACCGCTTCGTCGATGGGAAGCTCGGGGAGGATACGGGCAAAATCCCGCAGAACCTTCTGCTCCTGTTGCCCGGAGGCCCCGTTCCACAGTTCGAGCTGCACCAGTGGGCACCAACAGGCTTGTCCGGTGGTCAGCGCCGCTTCGACGCGAGCGCGAACCGTGGGATCGCCGCCCGGACGGAGCAGGTGGATCCAAGACGAGGTATCGACGAGGATCAACGGCTCAGCCTTGCCGCCGCGCGGCCTGAAGCTCTTGCGGTGTAATCAGATCCGGGCAAGCGCCAGCGTATTGGACGAGTTCTGCCATGCGCATGCGGCGGTTGAAATCCGCGACGGCTCCGACAATGGCCTCGCGTTTGGTCTTCGCTTGCGTGAACCTGATGGCATCCTCAAGCTCATCTTTGGGAATATCAACAGTAGTTTTCATGCTTCTAAAATAGCCATCTATAGAAGCCTAATCAAGCATAATTATATTCTTTATCGTGCTGTATTCGAGGAAATCCTAGTAGGCCACGGCCACGATGCGTCGCACGCTGCGATCGCCAGCATCACCAGCGACGTGCAACTCGGCTATGTAGAGGCCGGGCGGCACGCGCTGGCCGCGTTGATCGTGGCCGTCCCAGTGCCATGCGATGTGCCCGGCTTGGCCAGCCCGCTCTTGGGTAAAAAGCGGCTGGCCGGACAAATCGTAGAGCCGCAGGTGCAAGGGGCGGGCGGTGAGTACGTTGATGAGGTCGAAGGAGATGCGGAGTTGGTCGTTGATCCCGTCGCCGTTGGGCGTAATGAGCGCGGGGCTGAACGAGAGACCGGCAAAGAGCTGATCGGCTACGGGCAGGCGCACGACGTTGGAACTGCTCTCGACTTGGGGGGCAGCGTCGCCTGGGTCAACGAGTTGCCGTTGTGCCTTTTGGCTGTCTTCGAGAAAGGCATCAAAGCGGGTCGCCTGTAGGTAAATGGGGGCGGTAAAGCGCAGTTCGACGAGTTGGCGGCTGCGGATGCGGCGCGGGAAGGTGGCGCGAAAGCCTTGGGCGAGGGTATCGGCGACCACCTCGATAGACTCGCCATCGACCAAGGCGGCGTCAAAGCGGGGGATGGTGGTGGCTTCAATGGCGATTTGGTCGAAGCCGTCGCGGGTCGTGGCGGGCCGCAGGAAGTAAGAAAACTGGGTCTCTTGGCCGGGTATGACCTGGAGGGGGAACACTTCGCCGACGACCTCGGAAGCCAGCGGGTCGCTGAAGTTGACGGCTAGCCAGTTGAAGTGGGGAGCTTGCGTCGGGTTGTCGGATACCAAGCGCACGTCCAGTTCCATAAAGCGGCGCGGCGAAGGCGACTGGAAGGCCGCGCCCGACGCGCTGTAGATACTGCTATAGGGGCTCCAGTCTGCCCCGGGGATGCGCGAGGTGTCGATTTTGCCCTTGAAACTGGGGATCAGTTTGTCGTAGCGCCTCTCGGTTACTTCCTTGCCATTTTTGTCGTGAAAAGTGTATTGCTCTACGACCTCGTTGCCCGTGCGCGAGCGGATTTCGATGTGGGTGCCCAACGGGGTCTGGGCTTGCCACTCAAGCGAGTTGAGGTTCTTGCCGCTTTCTAGGTCAATGAGCGGCGAGCGGAAACCGACGGCGAGGGGATAGCCTTCGCCGTACACTTGGATTTCCTCGGCTGAGCCGTTGGCGTAGCAACCCCAGCGCGAGGCCGCGTCGGTCAGGGTCGCGGCGCAGGTGGCGTCCCAGATGAGCCAGGCGATGCGGACGTAGCGAGCTGGCAGGGTGGGGAACTGGTGGTCGGCTAGCCCGGCGCGGTGGTTTTCGCTGGCGGGGTATCCGGCAAAGTGCCGCGTCCAGATGCGGGTGCCGTCGGGGGCGATGGTGCCGTCCGAGGTGAGGATCTCGTAATTTTTGTAGCTGAAGGAGCGCGACCCGCTGGCCCCGGCTCGGGTGCGCAGCAGGTGTTCGCCAAAGCCGCCGCGGATGGCTACGCCGGTAATCAAGCGCACGAAGTCCACCGGATAGACGGCCCCTAAGTCGATGGTGATGTGGCTCCAAGTGTTGTAGGTGTTGCGCGGCTCGCGCCCGTTGCGCCAGCGGTTGAAAATCGAGCCATCGACTAGGTTTAGCGCGTTGCCCAAAGTGACTTCTTCGGCGCGGACAAAGGCGTCAATGACCACGTCGATGGCCCCGCCGCGCTCGAGGAGGTTGAGGGTGAGATTGTCGCCGATGCTCTCGACTTGGACTTCGACGAGCCGGGCGTCGGGGACGTGCTTGAGGTTGCGGATTTGCAGGTAGCGGATCGGCGTCAGGTAGAGCGCGTCGCCCGGGGCGAATGCGACGCGGTGGCGCGCGTTTTCTTTGAAGCGTTCCTTAATGCGGTAGATCAGGGAGCCTTCAATTGGATTGGCTACTTGGTCGAGTTGCGGCTCGCCAGAGGAGAGCAAGAGGTCGAACAGCTCAAAGGGGGGCGCGTCGGAGGCAAAGACCAAGGCAATGCTGCGCGCCGAGACGCTGCGGCCGAGGTCGATTTCTACGAACCAGTCGTCTGGGTCGTCGTCTGAGCTAGGTGCCCAGCCGGTCGCAGGATTGCCGTCGAGGAGGGCAATGGCGTCCCTCGGATTGGAGCCGGCACGGCGGATGCCGCCGCCTAGCTGGAGGGCATCGCGCACGGCGTCGGTATTTTTTGTAACGCGCAGCGGCTGAATCGAGCCATTGGGTGCAACCTCGACTGCGCCGAGCGGCAGTTGCCAATCGCTCCACTGGCGCGCCGAACTAAAGCGCAGTTGGTCGGCGCACACGCTACAGGCAAGTAGGACGAGGAGGACAGCGGCAATGGACATGGTATATTGCAAAGTACTTTTACCGACTGCGTAAATCAACTTGGACGCTATGTTTATGGGACGCCTTGTGCTGGGAATCGCCGTGCTGGCTGTGGTGGGCTACATTCTGGCCGCGGCCTATCTCTATTTTTTTCAGGAAAAATTCATCTATGTGCCGAGTGCTCGCATCAAAGTTACGCCGGCCGCGGTGGGGATGTACTACGAGGAAGTCGCGTTGGTCGCCAGTGACGGAGTGCGGCTGGCCGGGTGGTACCTGCCGTTGGCAGGCGCGCGAGGAACGGTGCTTTTTTGCCACGGCAATGCGGGCAACATATCAAATCTGCTCGCCGTGGCCGAGGACGCGCATCGATTGGGCTTGGGGATTTTACTGTTTGATTATCGCGGCTATGGCCAGAGCGAGGGCACGCCCTCTGAGGAAGGTACGCACCGCGATGCTGAGGCGGCTTGGAACTACTTGGTGCAGGAGGCTGGGCTAGCCCCGGATCAGATCGCGGTTATCGGCCGGTCGCTGGGCGGGCCAATCGCCGCGCGGCTGGCGCGGGACAAGACGCCGGCCGCCTTGTTCTTGGAGGAGACCTTTACTTCCATACCCGAGCTGGGCCGAGAGCTGTATCCGATCTTTCCGGTCGATTTGCTCGCCCGCTACGGGTACCCCACGCTGGAGTACCTAAAGCAGGTGCAGTGCCCGGTGCTGGTAAGCCATAGTCGCGACGACAGGTTTATTGTATTCGAGCACGGCCAGCGGCTATACGAAGCCGCCAGCCAGCCCAAGGCGTTTACCGAACTGCGGGGCGGTCATAGCTCGGCCTTTAGCGAGGATGCGGCTACGTACGAAGCTGGGGTGGAAGCGTTTTTGACGGAGGTCCTGGGGTGGTGATGGAGGGGATGACGTTACATAGGGGCGACCGGCCGGTCTCCCCTACCACAAAACCAACCTGTGGAGGTAGAAATGGGCAAAACTAAGAAGGGCGAGGTCGTTCGATTGGCGATGGTGGGTTGCGGCGGCATGGCCGGGGCGCATTTGCGGGGATACGAAGAGCTGTTGGAAAAGGGGGAGACGCGGTTTCGCATTGTCGCGGCTGTAGATGAAGTTTCAGCGCGCGCCGAGGATTTTGCTGCGCGTATTAACGGGTTCGCCGGCTGGGAGGTCAATGCCTATGCGAGCGTGGCCGAACTGCTCGCCGGAGAAGACGCACTCGATGGGGCCGATATATGCAGTCCGCACGGCTTGCACCACATGCTGGCCTGCGAACTGCTGGAAGGTGGGGTTAATGTGTTGGTCGAAAAGCCGATTGGCGTCACGGTGCGGGCCTCGAAGAAGATCGCGCAGACGGCGCAGCGTTGTGGGAGAGTCGCTGCCACGGCCGAGCAGTGCCGCCGCGCCTTGGGCCAGCGCACGATTCACTGGGCCTTTAACGACGGCCTGTTGGGTGCGCCGAAAATGTGGTGGGCCGTGCAGGCGGGGTGGCGCGATCCAGCAGAAGTGCCCAATTGGCACTGGCGCATTGATCGCAAGCTGGGCGGCTGCGGCATGGTCATGGACAGCGGGGCGCACTGGGTTGACACCATGCGCTATTGGTTTGGCGAGATCGACAGCGTGTACGCCCGGGTCGAGCAGATCTACCCGCGCCTCCATCGCCAAGGCGAGGAAATCGTCCATAGCGCGTCCGAGGATTTTTGGACCAGCATATTCAACTTCCAAAGCGGCTTGATCGGCACGTGGTCGTGGACGGTCAGCGCGCCGGGCAAGGGCTTTACCCAACTGACGCTGAGCGGCGAGAAGGGGTCGATCATCGACACGGACATCTTCCACCCGGCCGCCTTTCAGGCCAATGGCGAATGTCAGCTCGTCGACGGGACTACGCACAGCATGTCCGAGCTGCAAGAAATGTATTTGGCAACCCTGAGCGAGGAGGAAAAGGACGCGCTCTTTCCGTATGGGATTACCGGTGGGGTGACGCTGGAGTTGTGGGATTTTATCGATGCGTTGAGCAAGAAGCGGCCGGTGGAAATCGACGCGGAGGAGGGCTTGCGCAGTAAGGCAGTCAGCGAGGCCATCTATGAATCCGGCCACTCTGGGCAGGTGGTACAGGTTGCCGATGTGCTGGCGGGCAAGGTCGATGCGTACCAGCGCGACGTCGATCAGGCGTGGGGGTTATAGAATTAGGAATTAGGAATTGAGAATTAGGAATGGGGGAGAGGAGCTTTAGTTGCCGATTAGACGGTACCAGAGCCGCTTTAGGAATAGGTCGGTGCGCTGGGCGTCGAACGGGTTGTTGATGCGCTGGAGATCGGCGATGCGCTCGGGATGGGATGGATCCGGCAACAGGCGGAACGTGAAGATATAGGTGCCGGTGGAATCGAGATAGAAATCGGAGCGGCCAAAGCGCAGGTCGTAGAAGTAGAGTTCGTCGTCGCGGCGCTCCACTCGATAGTACCCGCGAGAAAACCAGAATAGGCGCTGGATTGGTGGGTCGTCGCGGCGGGAGGCGATGAGGTAGGTGTTGCGCTTGATGCGGCGGAAGCGGATCGCCGAGTCGGAGTCGAGTAGGGAGTGTAGCCCGGCCCACAGGTGGTCGTCTGCGCCAGCCAAGCCCGACCACAGCACGGCGTTGAACGGGGTCGGCACGACGTGCAGGCGCTCGTAAGCAATGCCTTGGTCGTCTAGAGCTTGGGCAAAGGTGCTGCGGACGTGTAGGCAGATTGCGGCGGTAACGAGCAGGTACGCCGTGCTCACGCCCAGGCCCAGCGCGTTGAGCCGTCGTCGCCAGTGCAGTCGCCGTTGGCACAGGGCGGCGATGAGGCCGATGGCTAAGGGCAGGGTATAGAGCGGGTCTATGATGAAGATGGAACCGAAGGCGACCGGGTAATTGCTGAACGGACTAAACAACTGGGTGCCGTACCCAGTGAAGGAGTCGAGGAGGGCGTGGGTGAGAATCGCCCAGAACGCCAGTGTGGACCACTCGCGCCAGTTCGCGTCGCGGTGTAGCTTAGACAGCGCCCAGCCCAGCCCGAGGCCGCCGCCTACCGCAAAGAGCAGGGAGTGCGACACCCAGCGGTGAAAGCCCAATAGGTCAGTCCCCGACAGAAAGGCCGCGCCCAATACGTCGAGGTCTGGGAGGATGCCTGCGGCTGCGCCCCACAGGGGGGCTTTGTTGCCAACCTTTTTGCCTAAAACCTTTTCGCCGACGGCTGCGCCGAAGGCAATTTGCGTAACGCTATCCATAGGAGTTTTCGCTTTGCAAAGAACAACGTACGAAGAAAACGCCGCGAGTGCATTGTGGCGGCCCGTGGGGCCGGACGAGTGCGCCGACCCGCTTCGCGCCTTGGCCCGGGCGGAGATACCGGCGATCCTGCTGCCCCAAGTCTGCACGCCGGGCGACTGTCAGCAATTGATGGAACGCTTTGGCGAGCGCGGGTTGCTGCGCGCTCCGGGTGACGAGCGCACGCGCATCGACATTGGCACTAGTCTCGGCAACCTGGGCGGCGACCAAGAGGCATTCTTGGCTGATGCGGAGGAAACGCACGCGCTTTTTGCCACTCTTTTCGAGGGTTTGATTGATCCGGTGCAGTTGCTTTATCGGCACTTGCAGGCGTTGGCTTCCAATAAGGAGGTTAAGACGGCGCGCGAGCGCGACGGGCGCTTGTACGGCCCGGCTATCTTTCGCATCCACTACGAGACTCACTCCTATAGTCCGCACATCGACCACGTAGTCTTGCGCGAAAAGCGGTTCAACTACGAGGTGGCGCGTTTTACCCACCAATTTGCCGGTGTGCTGTGCGTGCAGAACGCGGATTCTGCGGGTTCTGGGGTGCAGGCTGTGTTGCATCGCTGTCTGTGGACCGAGGAGATACAGCCGTATATCGCCGAGGGCCGTTTTCACGAATATGCGGCTGCGCAGGGCGTGGAGCACTGCGAGGTCGCGCTTGAGCCGGGCGATTTGTATTTCTTTAACACTCGCTGCATCCACGAGGTTCCTGCGGTGCAGGGGGACGATCCGCGGGCGGTGCTCGCCGTCTTCATAGGCTATGCCGACGACGACGACGAAATCTACGTGTGGTCTTAAGCCGTGCTGCCGTTTACGCGCATCGTCCGCGCCCTGCCAGCGACCGTTCCCTTTGTGCCGCCCGAGGCGTTGGAGAGGGAGCAGGGACAGTTGCTCGCTCTGAGGGTTGGGGCTAACGAGAGTAATTTTGGCATATCGCCGAAGGCGCGGCAGGCTATGGTGAAGGCGGTGGATCAAGTGCATTGGTACAACGATCCGGAGGGATACGAGTTGCGCTCGGCGCTGGCGATGCGGCATGGGGTGGCGCGGGAAGAGGTCGCCTTGGGCGCGGGGATTGATGAACTGTTGGGGCTTTTGGTGCGCCTTTTTGCCGAGCCGGGCGACGCGGTGGTGACGTCGCTGGGGGCCTATCCCACGTTCAACTACCATGTCGAAGGGCACGGGGCGGTGTTGCACAAGGTGCCCTATCGCGCGGATTGGGAGGATTTGCCAGCCCTGTTGGACAAAGCGCGGCAAGTTCGTCCCAAGCTGATCTACGCGGCCAATCCCGACAACCCCATGGGCACCTATCAGCGGGCCGACGAGTTGCGGGATTTTATCGCGGAGTTGCCGTCGGATTGTGTGTTGCTGCTCGACGAGGCGTACAGCGACTTCGCGCCCGCAGACGCGCACCTGCCGCTGGACACAGAGCGGGCACAGGTGGTGCGGTTGCGGACGTTTTCCAAGGCGCACGGCATGGCCGGAGCTAGGGTCGGCTACGCGCTGGCGCACCGCGATGTGGTGGCCGCGCTCGACAAGGTGCGCAATCACTTTGGCGTCAATCGCATCGCCCAGGCTGGGGCGCTTGCTTCGCTGGGCGACGCCGAGTTTGTGCGCTCGGTGGTGCGGCAAGTGGAGGAAGGTCGGCGGGAGTACGAGGTGCTAGCGGCGGAATTGGGGCTGAAAACGGTGCCTTCGGCGACTAATTTTGTGGCGCTCGATGTGGGCAGTGGCGAGCGTGCGCGGCGTCTGATGCAGGTGCTTTTGCAGCACGGGGTTTTTGTGCGGATGCCGGGCGTGGCTCCGCTCGACCGCTGCATCCGATTGACTGTGGGACCGGCTACCGAGCGGCAAGCCTTTGCGGAGGTGTTGCGCGAGGTGTTGCCGAAATTAGACGAGGATGGATAAAAGGACCGCCGCCGCCGCAGAACGAGGCTTATATCGCTGAAATCAGCCCTTTTCCGTAGATTATTCCAAATATAGCGACCGCAAAACAAATCCTGAGTTTTTGACTCTTATAAAATGTGAGAATCCGTTTTGCGGTCGCTATAACTTTGAAACGAAATCTGAGGAAGGGAGCCTACACTATGCTACCTGTCAAAGAGCAGTATATCATCGACGAAAATGGTCAGCGCGTCAGCGTGGTGCTCGAAATCGGTGCCTACCAAAAGCTGCTGGAAGAGTTGGAATCGCTTCGGGTCTATGACCAAGCTAAGACACAAGACGATGCGGCGATTCCTTTTGAGCAAGCAGTGGAAGAAATCGAGTGGAAGCGCTGAGATAGAATCCATGACTACCAACCCAGCGCTTCTCCACCGCGACCCGCACTACACCTACCCGGTTCTCGTCAAGGGCGAGGGGATTTACTTGTACGACGAGGCTGGCAATCGCTATATCGACGGTACGGCCGGGGCTGGCAACGTCACTTTAGGCCACGGTCGCCACGCCATCGTCGAGGCTATGGCCGCCCAGGGGCGGGAGTTGGCCTATTGTTTTTCGACGTTTTTTACTAACCCACCGGCTCTTGAGTACGCCCGCCGCTTGGCCGAACTGGCTCCCGGGGATTTGAACCACGCGTACTTTGTCTCGGGTGGTTCTGAAGGCGTGGAGACGGCCATTAAACTGGCCCGCTTGTACCATGTGCAGCGAGGGCAGGCGCAAAAGCACCAGATCATTGGTCGCTGGCGTGGCTATCACGGCGCTACTTTGGGTGCCTTGGCTGCTACCGGGATGCCGGGGCTGCGGGCTCCCTTTGAGCCGTATCTGCCGACTTTTCCGCACATTGCTTCGTGTTATCCCTACCGCTGTGCTTTTGCTGGTTGCGAAGAGCGTTGCAATTTGACCTGTGCCCGACAATTAGAAGAGACCATCCGCGAGGTCGGGGCCGACAACATTGCGGCCTTTATCGCCGAGCCGGTGGTTATGGCTGGGGTCGCCGCTGGGGTACCGCCGCCCGATTACTATCCTCTTATCCGCGAGGTCTGCGACGAACACGATGTCCTCTTTATCGCCGATGAGATCATCACCGGCTTTGGCCGCACTGGCAAGCTCTTTGCCATTGAGCACTGGGATGTGGTGCCCGATATGATCGTTTTTGGCAAAGGGGCCAGCAGCGGGTACGCGCCCTTGGGGGGTGTGTTGCTGAGCGAACAGATGCGGCAGGACCTCACGCGCAGCGGCCAAGCTCTGCCGCACGTTTTTACCTATGTCAATAACCCAGTGTCTATGCGCGCTGGCTTGGCCGTCTTGGACCTGCTAAAAGAAGAAGGCATTGTGGAACACGCCGCCCAAGTCGGGGACTATTTGCAGGAAAAGGCCCAGGGCTTGACGCGCCACACTTGCGTCGGCCAAGTGCGCGGCAAGGGCCTAATGCTGGGCATTGAACTGGTCCAGGATCGCCGCAGCCGCAAGCCCTTTCCCGCCGAGTGGGGTGTGTCGCGGCGCGTGCCTCAACTGACCTTGGAACGGGGGTTGGCTATTTCGGGTGCCAGCGGGGGAGCCGATTGGGTTGAGGGCGATGATTTGCGCTTTTACCCGCCGTTGATCATTACGCAAGAACAGCTCGACGAGTCCTTGGCTATCATCGACGAGTGTTTGAGATTGCTGGAAGAGGAACTGCGGCAAAAGGGCTGGGTGCCGAGCTAGTGCAGGGTGCCGCAACTGAACCCGCGAAACGCCCCTATTCAATCGGCCAGATTGCGATCATTTGCCACACATCCAGCGATCGCACCGTCGTCTTGCCACCGCGTGCGGTAGTGTCTCAATTTGAATTTTTTCGGATGTTGTTCTCCTTTATCAGAAGACTGGAAATTTCAAACTGAGACACTACGGACTGTCGGCCTTGTGCCGAGCATTTAGTAGCAACGGATTCTTCGATTTTTCTAGGAGGATTGGCTAGTGAAGATATTGGTAGCAGGTAGCAGCGGCTTGATCGGCACGGCGCTCTGCAGCCGGTTGGAGCGCGAGGGGCACGAAGTGGTGCGCTTGGTGCGGCGGCAGCCTGAGCAAGGGGAGTTGCGCTGGGATCCAGAGGCCGGCGAACTGGAACAAGAGGCGCTGGAGAGGATAGAAGCGGTCGTGCATTTAGGGGGGCGGAGCATAGCTGCCGGGCGCTGGACTGCCACCGTCAAGGAGCAGTTGCGCCAGAGCCGAGTGCAGACGACCCAGCTACTCGCTGCGCGCTTGGCGGGGTTGGCCGCGCCGCCGAGGGTGCTGGTCTGCGCATCGGCCGTCGGCATTTACGGCCATCGGCACGACGAGGAGTTAGACGAAGAAAGCGACACCGGCGAGGGGTTTTTGGCCGAATTGGGTCGGGTGTGGGAAGGGGCGAGCGCCGTAGCCGCCGAGGCTGGGATCCGCGTCGTGCAGGCTCGCTTGGGGATCGTCTTGAGTCGCCGGGGTGGAGCGCTGGCCAAGATGCTGTTGCCTTTCCGCTTGGGGATGGGTGGCAAAATTGGCGACGGGCGGCAGTACGTTAGCTGGATTAGCTTGGAAGACGCGGTGGCGGCGCTGATTTATGCGGTGGAAAACGACGCCTTGCACGGGCCGGTGAACCTGACCGCGCCACAGTCGGTGACTAACGCCGAACTGACGCGAACGCTAGGGCGCGTGCTGCGGCGGCCGACGCTGTTGCCGCTGCCGGCGTTTGCCGCCAAGCTGCTCTTGGGCGAGTTGGCCGAGGAGGGCTTGCTGGCCAGCCAGCGGGTGCGGCCGAAGCGGCTGTTAGAGGCTGGGTTCGAGTTTGCGTATCCTGAATTGGAGGGGGCGTTGCGCCACGCGCTGACTTCGTGAGATTGTAAATACAAGGAGCATACTTATGAACATCATCGTCTTGGTCAGCGACACCTTTCGCTACGACTATCTGGGGTGCAACGGCAATGCGTGGATCGGCACGGCCGCGCTCGACCGCTTTGCCGAGCGGGCGGTGTGTTTCGACCGGCACTATTTGTCGAGCTTTCCGACCATTCCCAACCGCACTGATCTCTTTACTGGCCGCTACAGCTTTCCCTTCCATAGCTGGAAGCCGCTCGACGCAGGTGTCCCGGTGCTGAGCACGATTTTCGGCGCGGCTGGCTACCAGAGTCAGCTTATCTGCGACACGCCGCATCTGATGAAGGGCGTCCACCATTTTGACCGGGGGTTTGACGGGGCGTATTGGATCCGCGGGCAAGAGGGAGACAAGCCGCTGTTGAAGGGCAACCTGCCGCCGCGCATGGAGGTGGATGGGGCGAAGACGCGCGTCGATCCGCATCTGGCTCAGTCGCGCTTTGGCAATTTGGCGACTCTGCACGCTTGGACCAACCGCGACTGGGCGTGGGAGGAAGACCGCTTCTGCGTGCGCACGGCGCAGACGGCGAGCCGCTGGCTGGAGGAAAATCGCGGCGGCGAGCCGTTCTTGCTGTGGGTGGATTTCTTTGACGCGCACGAGCCGTGGGATCCGCCGGAACATCTCGTGGGTCGCTATGACTCGTCGGGGTACGACGGCCCGCCGATGATCCACCCGAACTACGGCCCGGCGACCGCTTATACCAAAGAGGAACTGGCCAATCTACAAGCGCACTACGCGGCCGAGATTTACTTGGTCAACAAGTGGATTGGCTACGTGTTGGACAAAATTGAAGAGCTTGGGCTGTTCGACGACAGCGTGGTGGTCTTTACCTCGGATCACGGCATGTTCGTCGGCGAGCACAATCGCACGGGCAAATCCAACATCCACCCCGAGGACGACCGCGTCTGGCCGCTATACGAAGAGATCAGCCACATCCCGCTGCTGATCGCCGCCCCTGAGATCGCGGGCGGACAGCGGGTGAGCGCATTGACGCAATCGGTGGATTTGCTGCCGACGCTGATGGCTTTGACTGGCGTGGAAAAGAGCGACCTAGCAATGCACGGACACTCGCTGGTGCCGCTGCTGAGCGGGTCGGCAGCGTGGCCGCGGCAGTACGCCTTCAGCTCGACCTTTATCCGCAATGGCGGACCGACCGTGACCGACGAGCGTTGGACCTACTTGGCGTATGGCGAGCACGGCGGCGCACCCGAGCTGTACGACATGCAGACCGATCCGGGGCAGCAGACGAATGTGATTGACGCGCAGCCAGAGGAAGCGCGGCGGATGCAGCAAGCCTTGGCAGATTTTCTCGACGCGGTGGAGACGCCTGAGGAAAATCGCGCATTGCTGGGGCCGGTCGGCGGACCGGATTACAATTGACCGCGGCCGCTAGCCGGTGAAGAGGTCGAAGATGTGGCCGAGACGCGAGCTGTCGGCGGCGTAGAATTCAGTGTAGCGGCACTGCTGACAAGTTACGGTTGTCAGCTTGCGGTTTTGCACGTCGAATATCTTGGACCAAAAACCGCCGGAGGCGCGGATTTCGCCGGTCTCGTAGGCGGTGTGACGGCATTTGGGGCACTCAAAGCGCAACTCAGGTGAACTCATAGGGCCTCAGACGTTGGCTGACGGGGATGGATGGAGCGAAGGCGGGGGGATGTGTCTAACAGGTGTTTTTGCGTTGCTTAGTGCCGAGCACTGCTTCACTGCTCTAGGTCGGCGAGTATTTCTTCAAGAGTCCACAAACGCTCGGAGTCGGCGATTAGGGCTTCAATGATGAGGGGATGGGCCTTGATGGTCCGCGAGTCGATAAACTCGAAATCAGGCTGGTCCTGCCCGAGCATTCCCCGATCCTCAATGACGAGGATGTCGTCTGGTCCTCCCGAGGCGTCTGCGTGGCGATAAAGTGGCATTTTGCGCTCCTTGTAAAAGGTTTTCTGCTGCTTAGACGCCGGTACTGGATAATAGTTGCCGGCATATTTACGGGGAGGGGCAAAATTTTATTTCAAGATAAACATTTAGGCCATATCGCGCTCTTTTATCCACCGCTCGATATAGTCGGCCGTCTCATCGGGGTATTCGAGGTGGGGCGCGTGGCCGCAGTTGGGGAAGATGTGTAGGTCGGCGCAGGGCAGGTCGGCGGCGAAGCGCTGGGCCGAGCGCACGGGTAAGACGCGGTCTTGTTGCCCCCACAAAACCAAGGTCGGGCAGGTGATTTCGCCAAAGCGCTGATGGAACGTTGCTACGTCGGGTGGTACGAGGTTCCGCGCTGAGTAGTGGTAGGCGTACGCGGCGTTGGGTGTTTCGAGCGCGGCGTGGGCGACGGTGGTGAGTTCGGGGGGGATTTTGCTGCGGTCGTGGAAGCAGCGCCGGAAGGTGCGCCAAGTAGCCAAGCGCAACAGGCCGCAGGTTCGCGCTAGGGTGTGGAGCGGGGCATGGGCCAGCAGCTTGCCTAAATGGCTGCCGAGGGTGCGCACGTGGACGGGAAGTTTGTGGGGATAGCCGGCTGCGTCGATGAGCACTAGCCCGCGCACCTTAGCTGCGAGCGCGGGAAAGTCGAGGTACAAGCGCAGGGCCAAGCCGCCGCCGAGCGAGTTGCCCACGAGAATCACGTCGTCTAAGTCCAACGCGGTGATAAAGGCCGCGAGGTAGCTAACCTGCATATCCGGCGAGTAGCGCTCGTGCGCTGGGCGGGAGGCAAAGGTCGGCTTGCTGCTGTGCCCGTGGCCGATCAAGTCGGGGGCGAGGATGCGGTGGCCGGGCAGGCGGGCGGTCAAGCGGAACCAAGTGGCCTTGTTGTCAAAGATGCCGTGTAGGAGTACTAAGGGGGGATGATCCCCCTTGCCATTGTCGATATACGCCATTTCGACTTGGTCGGCGAGGGCGATGCGGTTCTCGGCGAACCGAGGGAAGAGGGGCGAGGATGAAGAAGCAATAGACGGCATGGGTAGGTAAAGAAGCATATTTGCCTAGTGAAATTCAACTTGAGGCAACCCTAGTCTAGGATTTAGATTTAGGGCGTCGGCGGTTGTATCTTAGGAGTGGGTTGCGTGGGCCGACCAAGATATCTTTTAAGTGCGTGTTGAAGATGGATATAAAAGGCTCCTTTCACTTCCCCTTTTACCTATGGAGGTGCCGTCATGTTGAAGATCGTCGTTTTTACATGCGCAGTGCTATGGAGCAGCCTCGCCGAGGCGGTCAAGTGGGATTTCGACGACGGGACAGCGCAAGGGTGGTCTGCTAAAAGAGCGCTTGAATGGGGTGGGCCAAACGAATTTTATCTGTTCCCAGGGGAAGTCGAAGACGGCGTGTGGAGGGTCGATGTCTCGCCCTCGGTGGTCGGGAAGAGGGATCCTGCGCCGAATGTGGCCTTGATTTCTTATTTCATCGGCTACGATTCGCACCTGTTCGACCGAGTGCGGGTCCGGTTCCGCACCCGGCACGATCGCCCTACGGCAGGGCGCGTGTGGCTTGCTTGGACCAATGAGCACAACCTCGAGGTACCGGGACGCGATCCTGAAGGGCCACCAGAAAACCGATTTTCGATCCCCTCCATAGACTTAGCTTACACGACCGAATGGCAGGAAGTAGAGTTTGCCCTCGCCGGCCAAGATGAGATCGTGTGGGACGGGCTGTTACGGGATATTCGGCTGCATTTTAGATTGGATCAGAACGAAGCGGAGGAGCCTCGATTGGTGGATGAGGTGGTCGGGAATTTTGAGATCGACTGGATCGAGTTGACCGGCCCTGAAGAGCGCTCGCAGGGCGAATTAGCCCGGCCGCATGTAGAGTATTTTCACTTTGATGATCCCGGTCTTTTTGCTCCACCGGTCTTTTATCCGATTACACCGGGTTTAGGGCATCAATTGGGGAGCGGCGTCTTGACCGACTTAGATGGCGATGGCGACTTAGATCTTTTTTCTACTCGGTTTGCCCCTTATGCGGGTGATCCTCCTTCCGGCTGGAGGCCCGCCCATGGCTGGGTCATGGCCCTCAATGATGGCAGCGGGTCCTTTGAAAGCGCGCGCATCGGATATACCCGAGACTCGGGAGGATTTTTGGATATACTCGCCCACGACTTAGATGGCGATGGCCGCGACGAGCTTGCGATTTTTAAGTGGAACGGCGGCGAGATAGAGGTTTGGTCTATCGGAGCGGATCTCCAGCAAGAGGTCCTCACCATAAGCTCGGACGACCACGAAGCGCTATGGGATTTGTACTACAGTAGGTTTGATTCTATGAGAGGGGATTTTGATGGCGATGGGCAACAGGAGATACCCGTGGAGCTTCAACGCAATTCTTTTGAAGGAAACATGGGCCTCGTTGTGAAAAGGCTGTCTGCAGAAGGGGGGCTATCCGAAGAGGTGCTGGAGGTGCTGTATGATGAGCATTTGTTTCTGCGCTCATGGGTAGTGGTGCGTGATTTGAACGCCGATGGGGTAGAGGATTGGGTGTTTGTCGGCGGCAATCGAGCATCGGGCTTTGGGGTGTTCGTCGAGTGGGGTGGGGGCTTGAATCCGACCCAAGAAGAGGAGACGCATCGCTTGGCTGGCGATGGGACCGGGGTGTTACCCGGCGATGTCGATGACGATGGCGACTTGGACTTGGTGGTGTTGGATCCGGCCTTGGGCGGCGTGCATGTGCTCAAGAATTCGGGAGGAGGGCAGCCGACGGCGGTGCTGACGGCGGCGGGTGCTGTGCCAGCGGAGTATCGGCTGGGCGACAGCTATCCCAATCCGTTTAATCCGGCGGTGGTGATTCCCCTCGATTTGGCGACGGACGCGGCGGGAGTGTCGCTGACGGTGTACGACGTGTTGGGTCGTCGGGTGCGGCAGGTGTGGCAGGGGGCACTACCGGCAGGTACGCATCGGTTTGTGTGGGACGGCCGCGATGAGGTGGCTAGGGATGTGGCGGCTGGGGTGTATCTCTATCGGGTCGAGGTGGATGGGCGCGTAGAAGCTAAGAAGACGACGAAGCTACCGTGAGGGAGGGCGTGGGCCAATGAGACGGCCAACTTCAGGCAGAAAATCAACCGCCGCTAACGCCATAAGTTAGCGGCGGTTTTTTATTTTCAGCGCGCCTCTCGTTCCACCAAGGCGCTGATAGCTTCGAGGTCGAGATCGCTGCCGTCTTGAGGGTAGGTGTAGGGCAGGAGCCACCAGTCTTCAGTGAAGGAGGCTTTGCCGCCGGGCGGTATGTCCTCGCGCGGGCCGATCGGCTCCAACTCGCACATCAGATCCTCGTAATACCATATCGAGATGGTCAGCCCGGCTAGTTCGCCGTAGGGACGGTCGGGGTACACTGGATAGCGCTTGACCCACAGCAAATCGTTGCGGTCGAGATAGGCAAACCACCCGGCTTGCGAGTCCATGCCGAGCTTGGGTCTGAGCGGCGTGGAGAGGACTTCGAGGAAGTTGTCGCGGATGCGGATGTTGGGGTCTTCAGGGCGGTAGTTGATGACCGGGCCGGGGCCGTACATGACATAGGAATCCGGGAAGCGACTCGGCGTTAGGGGGATGATTACGATGCCGCCGCCCGTGCCAAAGGTGCGGCTCCAGTGGCCCCAGTGCTTTTCGCTGTCGGAGACGTTTTTGATGGTTTGGGTGACGCTCAAGTGGGTGGAGTCCTCGGCGAGCTGGAAGTCGCGGATGAGTTGGACGCCGGTAGGCTCGTCCTCTTTGCTGGTCAGGCGCGCTGAGCGCGGGCCGGTGATTTGGCTTTCCCACTGTCCGAGCCAGAGGTCGGGGTGGGCGGGGATGATCATTTCGGGGCCGATGTCGAGGCGGCCGCCGGTGGGGCCGAAGCGAGGATCGCCGTCTTCAAAGGTCGCGCCTTCTTGCGCGGGGTCGAGGTAGATGGCGTTGGGGCCTTTGCGCGAGTATTCGAGGACGCGACCGGCCGATGAGGTGAGGACGACGCGGGTGTGGGCATTTTCGAGCAGGATGCAGTCTTCGTAGCCGAAGTAGGTGATGCGGTCGGTACCGGGCATGTTGGGGTCGGTTCCAGCTTGAGTGATGGCGAGGGTGAGGAGTACAAGCGTTAGTCGGCGCATAGTGTGTTTTCCTTACTGATTGGGATTGACGATGACGCGGCCTTGGACTTTGCCTGCTAAGATGTCCTTGCCGAGGCGGGGGACATCGGCTAAACCGACCTCAGTGCAGATGCGATCCAATTTTTCCAAAGGGAGTGCGGTGGCTAGGCGCGTCCAAGCGGCAGCGCGGCGCTCGGCTGGGTAGAAGACGGAGTCGATGCCGAGGATGTTGACGCTGCGCAGCAAGAAGGGGATTACAGTGGTCGTGAGTTGGGCACCGCCGGCTAAGCCGACCGCGGCGACGGAAGCTCCGTAGTTCATCTGGGCCAAGACGCGGGCCAAAGTGGTGCCGCCGACCGAGTCGATACAGGCGGCCCAGCGCGCACTTTCCAAGGGTTTGTTGGATGGCTCGGCGAGGTCTTGGCGCGGGATGATGGTTTGGGCACCGAGGTCTTTTAGATAGGGTTCGAGTTCGGGGCGGCCCGTGGATGCGGCGACTTGGTAGCCCAGCGCGGCGAGGAGTAGGATGGATAGGGAGCCGACGCCGCCGGCTGCGCCGGTGACGAGGACTTCGCCTTTGTTGGGCGTGAGGCCGTGGTCTTCGAGCGCTTCTAAGGAGATAGCCGCAGTCAGGCCAGCGGCACCTAATCCCATGGCATTGCGCAGGGTCAGATCGGTGGGTAGGCGCACGAGCCAGTCGGCTTTGAGCCGCGCCTTTTGCGCGTACCCGCCCCAGTGGGTTTCGCCGACGCGCCAGCCAGTGGATATGACTTGGTCGCCGGGTTGGAACAGGTCGCTCTGGCTGTGAACGACGGTGCCGGCGAGGTCCAGGCCGGGGACGTGGGGATAGGTTTTGACCAAGCCGCCTAGGCCGTTGAGGATCATCCCGTCCTTGTAGTTGAGCGAGGAATACGCAACGGCGATTTCTACGTCGCCAGCGGGGAGGCGGCTTTCGTCGAGTTCTTCGATAAGGGTAGAGTGCTCATGTAAGATGAGTGCTTTGAACATGGTCTTTATAGGATTGAAAGAGGAAACTGAACGCGGACAGACGATCTGCCGGGGGGTTATGGTATTGTCTCGGTTTGAAATGCGCAAATTAATCCGCAGATGGCGCAGATGGCGCGGGGCCAAGTAATTGGCCTTGAGGGTCTCGTCCATGGGTTCAGACGGCTTTTTTGCATGGGTTGTCCCTGTAGTCTATCTTGTCGGCATAGGCCCTATACTCCAGTTGGCCGGGATGTGGAGCAAGACCCATGCTACAGAAGGAACCCGATTCGTCGCGGACGGCCAAGCGCAAACTTCCCATCGGCATTCAGACCTTCCGCAAAATCCGCTCGGAGAACTACTACTACGTCGATAAGACCGCCTACATAGCGCGGTTGGTTGACGAGGGCACCCACTACTTTCTGTCGCGGCCTCGCCGCTTTGGCAAGAGCCTATTTCTCGATACGCTCAAGGAGCTGTTCGAGGGCAACGAGCCGCTGTTTCAGGGACTGACCATCCACGACCGCTGGGATTGGTCGGTGCGCCATCCGGTGCTGCGGCTGAGCTTTGGTAGCGGCAACTTCACGGAGCCGGGCAATCTGCACAAGGAGGCGATGGCCCAATTGGGCACCATAGAGAAAGTTGACGGCTGCGACACCGCACCGGCTTACTTCCGGCATTTGCTGCGGACACTGCATCAACGGACCGGTCAGCCGGTGGCAGTGCTAGTCGACGAGTACGACAAGCCCATTTTAGACGCACTGGAGGTGCCAGAAGTCGCCCGCGCCAACCGCGACTATTTGCGCGGCTTGTACGCGGCCATTAAGGATAGCGACGCACACATCGCGTTCAGCTTCCTCACCGGGGTAAGCAAGTTTTCCAAGGTCAGCCTGTTCTCCGGCCTCAACAATCTCATCGACATCACCTTAAACCCGCACTACTCCGCCATCTGCGGCTACACCGAGACGGACCTGGACGCAGTGTTCGCCCCGGAACTGGCAGGCTTGGACCGGGACGCCATCCGCGATTGGTACAACGGCTACAACTGGCTGGGCGACGAAGCCGTGTACAACCCCTTTGACGCGTTGCTGCTGTTCTTTAATCGTCGGTTCAGGGCCTACTGGTTTGAGACGGGTACGCCGACGTTTCTGCTCGAAATGTTGTTGGAGCGCGGGGTCAGTTCCTTGGCCTTGGACGACATGCTCAGCAGCGATGAGTTGTTATCTACTTTTGACGTGGATCACATCGCGACTGAGGCGCTGCTGTTCCAGACCGGCTACCTGACCATTCGCCAAGCCGAGCCGCGCGGCGGGGAGCTATACTACCGGCTGGGCTACCCGAATCGGGAGGTGCAGCAGAGCCTGAACAGGAGCCTGCTGAACCTCCTGACGGGCAACCCCGCACGTCAGGCCGAGCACAGCGCCCGGCTGTACGACCTGCTGCTGGTCAATGACTTCGACGGCTTGGAGACGCTATTCAAGGCGTTTTTTGCCAGCATTCCGTATCAGTGGCACACAAATAATGAGATTGCGAACTACGAGGGCTATTACGCCAGCGTGTTCTATTCCTACTTCGCGTCGTTAGGGCTGGCGATCACGGTGGAGGACAGCAGCCACGCCGGTCGCTTGGACATGGCGGTGGAGTTCAATGGAAATGTGTATCTGTTTGAGTTCAAGGTGGTGGAACAGGCGTCGGCCGGGGCGGCGCTGCGGCAGTTGCAGGAGCGAGACTACGCAGCCAAGTATCGCGGTCGCGGCGAGCCGATTCACCTCGTTGGGGTGGAGTTCAGCCGGGAGACCCGCACCCTAGCGGCTTTCGCGGTCGAGCGTATGTGATTAACTGACGTTGGGCAAGGCGTCCAATGCCAGTACCTTGCACAGGCTGTCGTCAAATTCGACTGGAATGCTCAGATAGCGGCCAAGGGTTGCGGCGGAGTCGAATTGGACAATCCACAATCGGCGTTCTTTACGGTCTTAGCAATGTTGGAGTGGAGCTAAGTGGGCGTCTGCGGTGGGGATAGAGTGCTATCTAAAGATTTTTCTCCAACCAGAGGAAGAACAGATCATGTGCCTCGGCGATGTTGTCGAGCAATGCAAAACCGTGGGCGACCGAGTCTGAAAAAATGCGTAAGTCTTTTGGCTCGGCTGTCAGCGCCTCTAAGTTACGAGCGAAATCGGCATAGCTGAGAATGACGTCCCCGGTGTCAATTTGGGCTTTATCGCCTACCATAAAGAGTATGGACCGCGGGGCAAACGATTCGAGGCCGGCTCCGGTGACCAACGGCTCGAACGAAGAGACCTGCCACAGCCCCGGCGAGAGGGAGACGCTGGTTTTTATCAGCTCGGGGAAAAGGCCTGAACTCACGTAGGCCACGTTTCCTCCCAAGCCACTGCCTACTACCGCGATGCGGCTGACATCGATCTCGGACTGGCTCGGTAGCCAGACCAACGCGGCTTCGACATCGCGATAGCTCAGTTCTACATCGATCTCTTCCAAGTACTGTCGGTCATCGGGTATCGGGGTGTCGCCGTGCCCGCGCATGTCGATGGCCAAGACGGCGTAGCCACGCTTGAGCAAGGCCATGCACGTGTCGGTGTTGTTCAACCAGTCGGATTTGCTCCCCCCCAGATCGTGCAGGAGGATTACCACTGGCAGCGATTCTCCGTCTTGGGCCGTGCCAAAAATCGCACTCACCTCGATGCCATCGTTGGACGGGAAGCTAACGGTGAAAATGGAAATAGGATCGGCGCGCCCTGGCATACAGAAGGCTGGCCATGGGTCGTTTAAGTCATTGACCGATACATCTAGCAACGCAGAGGGGATGCACCCCGTCAACTGGTTGTCGATGAGGTTTAGGCCTTGCAGGTTGTTGAGTTGTTCCAATGCTTGGGGTATCTCTCCCGTCAACTGGTTGTTGGCGAGGTTTAGGTATTGCAGGTTATTGAGTTGTCCCAATGCTTGGGGTATCTCCCCGGTCAACTGGTTGTTGGCGAGGTTTAGGTCTTGTAAGCTGTTGAGTTGCCCAAGCGTTTCGGGGATGGTTCCTGTCAACTGGTTGTAGCTGAGGTCCAAGGATTGCAGGTTGTTGAGTTGCCCAAGCGTTTCGGGGATGGTTCCTGTCAACTGGTTGTAGCCGAGGACCAAGGATTGCAGGTTGTTGAGTTGTCTCAATGTTTCGGGTATTGGTCCCGTCAACTGGTTGCCGGTGAGGATTAGGTATTGCAGACTATCGAGTTGTCCCAACGCTTGGGGTATCTCCCTCGTCAACTGGTTGTAGGTGAGTCCTAAGCTAGCGACCCGTCCCGCGTCGTCCGTGGTAACGCCGTACCATCGATCGAGAGGGTGCGTGCTGCTGAGCCAGTTAGTGTTGTATTCCCAGTTGTCTCCGCCGGTAGCCTCATAGAGCGCGATTAACACCGCCCGATTTTGTTCAACTGCGATAGCGACCGTAGTCTGTTCAGTGGCTAAACCGATTCCATCCGGCAGCGTCGGGTCAAGCGGATTCGCAATATAGGTCATAATAAGCAGGACATCCGTTAGGTTTATCAGGCCGTCCGCGTTGACGTCGCCTAGGGCGATATTGCCTTGATTCGGCGCTACGAAGGAGATGCGTTCCAAGGTATAGAGCAGTACGAGCAGCGCGTCCGCTATATCGACTTGATTATCGTTGTTGACATCGCCGAGTATGCCCACCGCTTGTGCGGCCTTGCCCGCAGCGTACGACCGGGGAGCCTCATCGACGGTTATGGCCTCTATCGTAAAAGCGAACGCCGTATCGATGTAGGTTGTCATATAGGGACCGGAAACGCCCAACCAGTAACTCGGCCGCCGGGGCACAGAGACCACGAAGCCCCCTTGGTCATCCACCGGCGCACGGGCTAGCACTACCATACGCTTTGCGTCGATGATAACCACCTCGGCCTCTGACACCGAAGATCCCTCAACCGTCACAATCTGGCCCCGTTGAACCTGTTCCGAGCCAGACGGATAGAGCGGGTTGGAAGATGGGTTTTCAGGCCGGTGGTCGCCACAAGCGATCATCGACAAGGCGAATATCAGAACGAACAGGCTACGCATGACATATTTTTTTGATGTTCACTCCACAGGTATTTCGTCGTTGAAAACCTGAGTGCGTTTCATCAGGCGGCGCTGGTCTGGGGGGAAGGCGAGGCGGCGGTGCATGGTCGGGCGGTTGTCGAAGAGGACGAGGTCGCCGACTTGCCACTCGTGGGTCCAGACAAAGCGCGGCTGTTCGAGATGCGCGTACAGTTTGCCGAGCAGGGCGTCACTGTCTTGGCGGCTGAGGCCGACGACGTATTTGGTTAGATGCGGCCCTACGTAGAGCGAGCGGCGACCTGTTTCGGGATGGGTGCGGACGATGGGGTGGGCGATGTGCTCGGGAGGGTTTTGCGCTTCGACGTAGTGGCGATGCACGGCGCGCATTCCTTTGAGGCGAGCTTTCCAAACGTCGTCGAGCGCTTCGTAGGCAGCGGTGCAATTGCACCACTGGGTTTGGCCGCCCTCCGAGGGAATCTCCACTGCGTAGAGTACCGAGAGGGTGCCGGGGCGTTGTAGGTAGGAAAGATCCGAGTGGAAGGGAATCAGTTCGTCGCCTAGTTCGCCGATTGGCTCGCCGTTTTCTTTAACATTGGAGATGAGGAAAATCTCCTTGACCCGCCGTGGGCGCTGCTTGCGCACGTGCGGTACGGGTTTGCCAAAGTACGCGGTGAAGCGCACTTGATCCTCGTCACTGAGTTGCTGCTGGCGAAAGAAGACCACGCCGTAGTCGAGCAGTGCTTGGCGCACCTGTGCGACTTGGTCGGGCGCGAGCGGTGCGGATAGGTCGCAGCCTTTGACCTCAGCGCCGAGCGCGCCGCCGGTGGGCGCAATTGTTATCTCACAGGCCATTTGAAAATCCCGCGTATGCTCCAAACAACATCATCCCGCATCTGCGTTCATCTGCGGATACTTTGCCCCGTGCGACCATTGCTTCAGACGGCTTTTCAGACATTGCAGACGAAGAAAGCGTGTTCGAGCGAATCAACAGGATCGCCCTTGGGTCGGTACTCGTGGCCGACATAGCCATCGTAGGAAGTGGCGGCGATGGCCTGCATAATCGGTGGGTAGTAGATCTCCTGCTGGTCGTCGAGGTCTTGGCGGCCGGGGTTGCCGGCGGTGTGGAAGTGGCCGATGCAGTCGATGTGGTCGGTGATGTTGCGGATGAGATCGCCTTCCATGATCTGCATGTGATAGATGTCGTAGAGCAGCTTGAAACGGGGCGAGTCGACGGCCCGACAGAGGGCCACGCCCCAGGCGGTGCGGTCGCACTGGTAGTCGGGATGGTTGACGCGCGAGTTGAGCAATTCCATGCAGAGGGTAATGCCTTTTTCCTCGGCGGCATCGGTGACGCGGCGCAGACCGGCGACGCAGTTGGCGAGGCCCTCTTCTGAGGAGCGGCCCTCGCTGTTGCCGGAAAAGCAAATCAGCGAGGGGATGCCGCATTCAACGGCGAGGTCGATATTGGCGAGGAGTTCGTCTTCGATGCGGTCGTGGTTTTCGGGCTTGTTGAGGCCGTCGGGCAGGGAAGCGTGGCCGGAGACTATGGCGATGGCGAGGCCGTGGTCTTGGATGAGCGGCCAGTGGTCTTGAGCCGCCATTTCTACGGATTGGTAGCCGATGCGAGCGGCGGTCGCGACCAATTCCTGCGGGCTGAGGCCGCTGCCGGTGAAGGGATTGAAGCAGATGGATTGTTTGATGGCAGGCATAAAGCTAGGCTCCTGTGCCGAACATTTCGGCGACCGGGGTAAAAGGGGCGTCGAGTTCGAGGGGGTACATGGGCCGCTGGCAGACGCGGTGCCCGAGGGTGGGCAAGTTCGCGCTGGTCGAACCGGGGGCATCGACGTTGAAGTTTATCTCGGCCCATTCGTCAAAAAAGTGCCACTGGCAGTGCGGCGACTTGATGACGATGAGGTCGTAGTCCTTGGGGTTGATGTCGTGAGCGATAAAGACCGAGCGATCAATAAAGGGCACTGAGCGGCTGACGCAGACGATGGTGAGGTTGTCGCTTTCCAGCACGGCTGTAGGCCCGGCGTGCTGGGGCGTGTTCCAAGATTCGCAGAGATATTCGCCATCGCCGAGTTGGGTGACTTCGACCTCTAGGTCGAGCGGAGCAAAGCGCGAGTCGAGCGAGCCGCCCAAGACCATGTGAATGTGTGCGCCGAGTCCGGCGTCGTGGGCCATGTACGCGGCGGGTGCATCCACTAGGGGTGCGAGGACTTGGCCGGAGTAGCCGCTGGCGTGCAGGGCTTGGAGGAGCACGTTGCTGTCGCCGGTCGCGCCCGAGGAAGGGGCGTCGGCCGCGTCGGTGAAGAGTACCGGACCGCTGTATTGGGGGGCTTGGGCCACGGCGTCTTCGACGGATACGAGATCGGGCTGCATGAGGGCGCGGCGTTCCCAGAATTCGGCGGCGATATGCAGGGCCTCGTTGCGGGCGAGGTCGGGGTCGGCATCGGCCACGACGATGGCTTGGGAACACAGTTCGGGCACATCAGTGAACGGGTTGCCGATCATCATGCCAGCGGCGAGGATGTCGGGCTGCTCCTCTAGGGCTTGGCAGTAGCGGATGGTCTCGCCGTACACGCCGGAGGCGGTGATGAGTTCGTTGCCGCGCACGAGTGCCGGCACTCGCACACGAGCCACTACGGGCTGCGCGCCGGCGAGGACTTGGAGGAGCAAGTACGCGGCGCGGCGGCCGGTGTCGGCCAAATCGACGTGCGGATAGGTGTGATAAATGGCGAGGCCGTTCGAGTGCTCCAGCATGCGGTGGGTGAGGATGCCGTGGAGGTCTTGCGAGATCACGATGGGGAAGTCGGGACCGGCAGCGTGGCGAATCTGTTGCAGCAAGTAGCCTTCTGGGTCTAGCTCTTCGGTGCAACCCATGGCACCGTGCAGGCAGAAGTACATGCCGTCGGCGTCGGCTAGGTGGGGCGTGACCGCGTCGAGTAGCTCAGCGGCAAGGCGCTCGAAGTCCTGCTGGTCTAAAGGCCCGGCCGAGGGGGCGACGGCTCCGTACGTGGGGATGACGTCGATGTGGCTGTCGGCGAAGACCTGTAAGGCGCCGCACAGCTCGGTCTCGCGGCCTTGGTGATAGGTGAGCAACTCGGGGCCGCGGCGGATGGAGAAGTTGTCGTACGTGCCGATGATCGGGTTGAAGGAGGAGATTTCTTGCTTGCACTCGGCGACGAGAATGCGGGACATGGGTGTCCGTTCGGTTAAGTTTTGAGCGGGCGGATGTTGGGGCCTTGGGGGGTATCTTCGATTTCATAGCCGGCCGCGGTGATTTCGTCGCGCAGGGCGTCGGCCGTGGCCCAGTCCTTGGCGTCGCGGGCCTGTTGTCGCTGGGCGGCGAGTTCGCGAATCGCGTCGGGGACTTCATCTTCCTCTCGCGGCGTCCACTCGGCTAGCCCCAAGCCCATGACTTGGTCGAAGTGCAGGAGCGTGGCCTTCTTGGCGGCGTCGGGGAGATCGTCGGCCACGAGTTCCCAGCACAGGGCGAGGACGCGCGGCATGTTGAGGTCGTCCTCGACGCGCTCTTTGAATGCAGCCACGTAGCGGTCGTTGGGTTCTGAAGGCTCGCCCCAAGCGTGGGCGGCGGCGCGCAGCCGGTCGAGGGCCGTGGCTGCGCCGCTAAGACTTTCCCAAGTGAAGGAGAGCTTGGCGCGGTAGCGCGCTCCGAGGCAGAAAAAGCGGTAGGCGAGGGGATCGTAGCCCTCTTCAACGAGGGATTCGAGGCGCAGGAAGTCGCCGCTCGACTTGGACATCTTCTCGCCGTCGAGCTGTAGAAACGCGCCGTGGAGCCAGAATTCGGCTAGCCGCGTGTCGTAGCAGGCTTGGGATTGGGCGATCTCGTTGGTGTGGTGGACCGGGATGTGATCCTCGCCGCCGCAGTGGATGTCGAAGTACGGTCCCAAGTACTTGGCCGCCATAGCGGTGCATTCGATGTGCCAGCCGGGAAAGCCGCGCCCCCACGGGCTATCCCATTCCATCTGTCGCTGCTCGTCTGCTGGGCTGAATTTCCACAGCGCAAAGTCCGTGACGCGGCGCTTCTGCCCGAGATCGACGCGCTGGCCGCCTTGTAGGCCCTCGATGTTGAGGCGGGCGAGATGGCCGTAGTCGCTCAGGCGCGAGGTGTCGAAGTACAGGCCGTCGTCTGTGCGGTACGTATAGCCTTTTTCCTCGATGGCGGCGATGGCGGCAATCTGCTCGTGGATGTGGTCGGTGGCCCGGCACCAGACGTGGGGCGCGAGCACGTTGAGCCAGTCGAGCTTTTCTTGGAAATCCGCGGTGTAGCGCTCGGCGATTTCCCAAGCCGTCAGGCCAGTGCGCCGCGCACCGGCCTCCATCTTATCCTCGCCGGTGTCCGCGTCGGAGGTCAGGTGTCCTACGTCAGTGATGTTGACGACGTGGTGGACCTCGTAGCCGCTGTATTCGAGGGCGCGTCGCAGGATATCTTCGAAGATATAGGTACGCAGGTTGCCGATGTGCTGGTAGTTGTACACGGTCGGGCCGCAGGCATACAGGCGGACTTGGGGTGGCGCGAGCGGCGCGAAGGGGCGCTCTTGGCGAGCATAGGTATCAAAAAGATGCAGAGTCATAGGTCTATTAAAGAGGGGTTAGTGGCAAGATGTGGCAATAGAGTCAGTCTATAGCTCGTCGATGGCTACTTCGCGGCCCTCTATCGCACTTTTGACAGCCGCGAAAACCATGGCCATGGACTTGAGGTTGTCGGCCGCATTGCACTCGGGTGTGCGTCCTTCCTCGATGGCGGCGACGAATTCCCGCAGCACGGGGTTTTGGTCTTGGCCGTCGTCGTCGTCGAGGGGGATTTGCTGGCGAATTTTGGGATCGGCGCGGTGCGAGTGGGTGTGGTACAGGTCGAAGCCCTCCCACGTTAGGGTACCGCGCGGCCCTTCGTAGCGCCACTCGCCGTTGTGCCCGGCGGGTACGTGCCCGACCGTGCAGCCGATACCGCGATGCGTGGCGACCACGCCGTTGGCAAAGCGGAAGAGGATCATCTGAGCGGCGTCGCCACGGTGCCAGCCCCAAGGAAGGTTCCAAGTGAGGGCGTGCGCGCTTACAGGATCTTGGCCGAGAGTGTAGCGCATCATGTCGAAGTGGTGAATGCCCATGTCGGTGAGGAACATATACGGCTCGGTGACGTAATGCGAGCCGGGCGAATCGGCCCAGTTGACGTAGAGCGAGACATCGAGTTGGCCGACCGGGCCGATGAGATCTTCGGCGAGCAGGCGGCGGGTCGTGCGCGGCAGGCCGTTGAAGCGGTAGTTCTGGGTAATCATGTGGGAGACGCTGGCGCGGGTGCCGGCCTCCACTACGCGCCGCGCCGCTTGGTAATCGTCGCTGAGGGGCTTTTCTCCGAGCAGGTGCAGGCCGGCGGCAAAAGTCTGCATGGCGATTTCTTCGTGGATGGCTGGCGGGGTTACGTCGAGGACGAAATCGGCTTGCACGGCGTTGAGAGCTTGGCCGAGGTCGTCGTATATCCGGTTGGCGGCAAAGCCGTGGTCGGCTGTCGCGCGCTGGCAGTTGGGCGCAAAAGGCTCGACGCAAGCTGCTACCTCGACGCCCGACTGCTGTTGGCACTGACCGAGCCAATAGCGGCCCCTGCCGCCCAACCCTACTAGTATAGCTTTCATTGGCGTCCTTTCTCTAATTTCTCTAAATAAAGGGCTTGGTCTGCGGCCGGGCCAGTCGCCGGAGAAAATTGACACGGTTTTAGCACAGGGCTACCTTTGGTCGGTTTTAACGAGAGATACCACAACGCGCCTTCCGTTCCCTTGCCGCTGAGGTACACTTCTTTTGGCTATATCGCATAGGGCTTCTACTCGTCTCTTCCTCGCACTTCTCGCGTGGTCCTTGAGTTGGAGTTGCGCCCAGGAAAACACCGAAGAAATAGCTCCTGGGGTGGTGTACCACAAAATTCACGTGCCCGAAGGGCCGTGGCGGATCCATGTGGTGGAGGTAGATTTGCCTCGCTCTTGGGCGGCGGGCATTCGAGTGCGCACCGCCAAGCAGGGAGAGGCGCAAAAGACCAGTAGTTTGGCCGCCGGTGCTTTAGCGGCCATAAACGGGGACTTTTTGTTTCCCGGCGAATCCAGCCAGCCAGCCGGATTGTACATTGAATCCGGCAATCTCATCCGCATCCCACAGCGGCGCTCGGCCTTTGCCATTACCGAGACGGGCCAGCCTTTGATCGCAGTGTACAAGATGGAATGGGGGCTGTTGACGGCCGAGGGCGAGCACCTGCACATCGCGGGTTTCAATCGCGAGCCAGCGCTTGGGGAGCTAGCCGTGTTCAACGACCACGCGCAGGTGCCGGGGGATTCGCTGCATGCGGCCACGGGCTTTCTGCTGCAAGGGCTGGGCAGCACCTCTATCGTCAACGACACGATCTCCTTTCAGGTGCAACAGATCCGGCGCGAGGTTTGGCCGCTCTCCCTCCAGCACGATCACTGGCTGTTGGCCGCTGGTGGTGAATACGCAGCGACCGAACAGATCGCTTTGGGCGACACGGTGCAGCTATATTGTCGGCTGGCACCGTCCCACGCCAAGCTAATGGAAGCTATCAGCGGCGGCCCGCGCATCCTGCGCAACGGCGGAGTATCCATTGAAGTAGAAGAGGAACGGCTCAGCCGCAGCTTTGCCGACAAGCGACACCCACGCACGGCCATTGGGTATTCCCAAAACGCGGAGGTACTGTTCCTGATTGTCGTTGATGGGCGGCAGCCAGGATATAGCGTTGGCATGAGCTTGGAGGAGCTAGCTGAATTTATGCGCACGCGCTTAGCCGAATTTTCCCGCGCCAAGGTCAATGCCTATCAAGGGCTAAACCTCGACGGCGGCGGCTCGACGACGATGGTCGTAAGCGATCAGGTGGTCAACAAGCCATCCGACCCCACCGGCGAGCGGCCGGTGGTCAACGCCCTGTTGGTCGTGGCGGAGGAGCAGTAGTGCCGACCTTGCGCGCCGAATATCTCGATGCGCTGGCGCGAGCTTGCTTGCGGCGGGTCGGCGTTCCTGCGGACGATGCGGCGTTGGTAGCCGAACACTTGGTCGAAGCCGGGCTGATGGGGCACGATACCCACAGCGTGTTGCGGCTGCCCCAATACGTGAACATGGTGCGCGACGGCCAAGTCGAGCCTAAAGCCGCGTTGGTGGTGTTGAACGAAAGCGAGTGCGGGGGGCGGCTGAGTGGCCAGTGGAACTATGGGCCGGTGACGGCGACCGAGGCCGTGCGCTGGGCGCTGGACAAGCTCGGCGACGGGGCCGTGGCGGTTGTCGGGGTGCGCGACTGCAACCACGTAGCGCGGCTGGGGCGTTTTGTCGAGATCGCTACTCGCGCCGATTGCATCGGTCTCATTGCGGCTAACGGCCACGGCGGCGATTGGTCGGTGGCTCCCTTTGGCGGCCGCAGCCGTCGCCTGCCGACGAATCCAATCTGCTGCGGCATTCCCACCGGCGGCGATTGGCCCGTAATCCTCGACATGACGACGAGTATGCTTTCCGGCGGCGATATGCGGCTTTTGCGCAACAGGGGCGAGGATGCGCCGCCCGGAATGCTGATCGACTCAGAGGGGCACCCGACGACGAAAGTAGAAGCGTACTATGGCCCGCCTGCTGGTGCCATTTTGCCGCTCGGTTTCCCGCAGAGCGGGCACAAAGGCTACGGGCTTTCCGTACTAGTTGATATTTTGGCGGGATCGCTTTCCGGGGCCGGGATGACGCAAGCGGCGCCCGAGCGCGCGGGCAACGCGCTGTTCATCGCCGTGCTCAATGTCGCGGCTTTCCTGCCGTTGGACGAGTTTTACGCCGAGGTCGCGGGATTTGTCGAATGGGTCAAGTCGTGTCCGCCAACTGCTGGGGTAGCCGAGGTGTTGCTGCCTGGGGAGCGAGCGCACCAGCGGTTACAGGCACGGCGGCGCGATGGTCTGCACGTGGATGAGACGGCTTGGGCTGAGATAGGAGCCTTGGCGGCCGAGTTGGGAGTGGAACTGCCAGCGTCGGTGGCCGTTTAAGTAAAAACGATCCACAGATGGCGCAGATGGACGCAGAATAGTTCTCATAGATTAGGCACTAATTATTCCAAAAATTAAAAAGGAGTTTGCTATGCTTCACGTCGGTATTGTCGGCATGGGTGGAATCGGCAACAATCACGCCCGTTGCTACACGGCAAACGAGAACGCAAAGGTCGTTGCTGTGTGCGATATGGTTAAAGAGCAAGCGGACAAAGCGGCCGCGTCCTATGAGGCGCAGGCTTTTTACTCGATCGAGGAGATGATTGCCAGCGGCCTGCAACTCGACGCCTGTTCGGTGACCACGGCTGGGGTGGAAAACGGGGGCGATCACTACGAGCCGACGATGGCGCTTTTGCGGGCTGGCATTCCGGTGCTGGGCGAGAAGCCGATTTCCAACGAAATTCCCAAGGCGCGGGAGATGGTGGCCTTGGCCGCAGAAAAGCAGTTGCCCTATGGGATCAACCTGAACCACCGCTTCACGCCCGCGGCCGTCAAGGCCAAGGAATGGCTGACCAACGGGCGGCTCGGCGAGCTACAGATAGTCAACATGACGATGTGGATCAACAACCCCAACGAGTCGAGCCCGTGGTTCCACATCCGCGCCCTGCATCCGCACTCGCTGGACGTGATGAGCTATTTTGCCGGCGGGGTGGATCGGGTACACGCCTTTTTTAAGAAGGGAAAAGGGCGGCAGATCTGGTCCAATGTGCAGGCGAATCTGCTGTACGAGAATGGCGTCATCGGGCATTTGACCGGGTCGTACGACGCTGGAGGGAGCTATGGCTTGGAGACCTTGGAACTGGTCGGCTCGGAGGGGCGGATCATCATCAACGAAGCCTGCGAGAAGCTGACGTTTTACCCGCGCTTTTCGCGCGAGGTCGAAAGCTACGACCACCTCGGGGGCATGGGCGGCTTTGCGGATACCTTCCCGGCGCGCATCAACGCGTGGATCGACGATTTGCTAAACCAAGTCCCACCTGAGCAGGTGGACGCCAAAGGAGCGGACGCCTTGCGGGTCCAGCTCGTGATTGAAGCACTCATCGAAAGCTGGGAAACCGGGCAGGTGGTGAAGGTGCCGCAGCAATAGGCGCAAATGGCGGCTGGGAGGGGAGTTTGTTATACTCAGGTCTGAGGAGATACTGCGGATGAAGCAAGCCAAGCCAAAGTCTGAACTTGGCCAGTACCTGTATTCGATACTGACCGTCGTGGGTTTGTTTTTGGTTATTCGCACCAGTGTGGTGCAGGCCTTTTACATTCCTTCTAGTTCGATGGAAGATACGCTCTTGGTAGGCGATTATCTGCTGGCCAACAAGTTTGTCTACGGCGTTCCGGTCGATGTGCCCCTGACGAGCATTTCCCTGTTCCGCCTGCCCGCGCTCAAGGACCCGCAGCCGGGCGACATCGTGATTTTTCGCTCTCCGCAGGACGAAGGGCGCGACTTGATCAAGCGCTGCGTGGCCGTTGGGGGTCAGCAGGTGGAAATTGTCAACAAAGTGCTCTACGTCGATGGCGAGCCAATGCAAGAACCGCCGCTAGCCAAGCACACCGACCGGGCGTACTATCCGGCAGAGCTCAATCCCCGCGACAACTTTGGTCCGTATATTGTGCCCGAAGGGCATTTCTTCATGATGGGCGATAACCGCGACAACAGCTCGGACAGCCGCTATTTTCGCGCCGTGCCCAAGCGGTTGATCAAGGGCAAGGCCATGAATATCTATTGGTCGTGGGAGCCCGACACCCGCGGGCCTTACTATCGGGGCTTGACGTCCCTGCCCGCGGTGGTGGCCAGCTTTGTCTGGCGACTGCCCAGCCGAGTGCGCTACGGGCGTCTCGGCGACGTGATCTACTAACATCTTCCCTTATAATTTAGAAGGGGGAGCGGATTGAAACGGGAATCGCACGAATACGACAAGCCCCAAGAGCCGGAAGAGCAGGTTGCCGAGCCGTTGCGCTTGGTCGATCAGCTACTCGCGCTAGCGCCAGACCGCGACCCGGCTCGGCCCCTGCTGTACCGCCTCCGGCGTCAGCTTATGGAGCGGGAAATTTCCTTTCAGGAGGCGCGTCGTGCGCTCGTGGAAATGGAAGCCGCGCTAGAGAAGGTGACGGCACCGGCCAACCGCGTTGGCATTTTCCTCGGCATGCCGAGCGCGGGGATCGCCACGGTCTTCGTCGGCAGTGCCGAGTACTATGCCAACATCGATCCGCGCGTCGATGTGTCCCAGCTCAAGGTCGGCTGCCGGGTGTTGGTAAACGAAGCGTACGCGGTCGTCGGCAACTTGGGGCACAGCCCCTCGGGGCCGGTGGCCAAGGTCGGCGATCTGCTCCCAGAGGGCCGCTTGCGGATCGCCCAAGCACACGGCACGCAGGAAGTGGTTGTGGAGCGCGCTGCGGAACTGGCTGACGAGGACTTGCAAATCGGCGATGAGGTGCGGATGGATCCGGCCTACAAGGTCGCGCTGGAGGTTTTGCAGTCGGCCGAGAGCAAGGAGTACTTCATCGAGGACGTTCCTCCAACTCCTTGGGAGAGCATCGGCGGTCAGGCCGAAGCGATTGAAGCCATCCGCGACACTATTGAACTGCCCGCGTTGCATCCCCAACTCTTCGAGCGCTTCGAGTACTCGACGCCCAAGGGCTTCTTGCTCTACGGCCCTCCGGGTTGCGGCAAGACCCTCATTGGCAAGGCTACGGCGTATAACTTAGTGCAGCACATGCGCGAAGTTGAGGGGCTGGAACTGGAAGAGTACTTCATGCACATCAAGGGACCGGAGATTCTCAACATGTGGCTCGGCGAGACCGAGCGCATGGTGCGCGAAGTTTTTGCTCAGGCGCGCCAAAAGCGCAAGGAAGGCTATTTGCCCTTTGTCTTTATCGATGAAGCCGAGTCGATCTTGGGCACGCGGCGCTCGATGCGCAGCCACAACATCTCCAATACGGTCGTGCCGATGTTTTGCACCGAGATGGACGGCATTGAGTCGCTACACGATGTGGTGCTGATTTTGGCCTCCAACCGCCACGATCTGATTGATCCGGCCGTGCTTAGGCCCGGTCGCATCGACCGCAAGATCAAGGTCGCGCGCCCCAACTACGAGGCGGCTGGCGACATTTTGGGCATTTACCTCAAGCCCGAGTTGCCGATCGATCGCGCTGAGGTAGAGCAGCACGGTGGCGAGGCGGCTGCGCGCGAGGTCCTGATACAGGAGGGGCTAGACGAGTTGTTTTCCAAAGGCGAAGAGGCCCGCTTCTTGGAGGTGTCGCTGCGCAGCGGCCGCCAAGAAGTGCTCTATCGCGGCGATCTGATTTCTGGGGCCATCATCGCCTCGGTCGTATCGCGGGCCAAGGAAATGGCGATCAAACGCGCCATTGCCGAAGAAGACCCCGAAGGCGGGATCCGCGCCGAGGACCTGCGGCGGGCGACGCGGGCTGAATACCGCGAGAACGAGGTATTCCCACCCTCGGACAGCGTCGAGGACTGGCTCAAGCTGCTCGACTACGAGCCGGAAAACGTGGTGAGGGTGATACCCGTTAGGCCCCAGCCGGAAAAAGCACCGGAAAAGCGCGTCGGCCAGGTGATCTGACTCAGCTCATGCAGCGGCTCTGCGGGCTAGAAACCGAGTACGGCATCCAAGTTGATGAGGACGAGTCCATGGACGTGGTGGTAGAGTCCATGGAATTGATCCGCTGCTACGTGCGCCAAGATTTTGTCGCTCTGTGGAATTACGCGCTTGAAAATCCTCGGCTCGACATGCGCGGCTTTGAGGTCGCCGAGCTCCTCAACGACAAGGACGAGACCGTCCACTTGCAGAAGGATCGCCGGCGCCGGATCCAGCTAGCGGACTTGAAAAGCGACCTGATCGTTCACAACGGCGCTCGCCTGTACAACGACCACACCCACCCGGAATTTTCTACCCCAGAATGCTACAGTCTCTGCGATTTGGTAGCCGTTGATCGCGCCGGAGAGAGGATTCTCCTCCAGTGCGCGCGCCAGCGCACCGAAGACCGCGGCCGCGGCGTGGTGCGTTTGTACAAGAACAATACCGACTTCGAGGGGCACAGCTACGGCTGCCACGAGAACTTCCTGCTCAGTCGCGACATGCCCTTCCAGCAGGTGATCGACGGGCTGCTACCCTTTGTGGTGACGCGACAAATTTTTGCCGGGGCCGGCAAGGTCGGCGTCGAACAAGACACCCGGGCGCGTCCTGCCACCTACCAGCTAAGCCAGCGCGCAGACTTTTTCGAGGTCATCGCCAGCGTCGATACCATGCACCGCCGCCCACTGGTCAACACCCGCGACGAGCCGCACGCTGATCCAGCGCACTATCGCCGCCTGCACCTGATCATCGGCGACGCCAACATGTGCGAATACGCCACTGCGCTCAAAGTCGGCACGGCTTCCTTGGTGCTGGATCTGCTAGAGGCTGGTGCATTGCCCGCATTTACCTTGGCCGATCCCATCGGCGCGCTCAAGACCATTTCCCGCGACGAGTCACAGCAGTGGCCGGTGGCCTTGGCCGAGGGCAGGGTGAGTTCGGCGCTGGAGATCCAGACGGCCATTATGGCGGCGGCGGCGCGAGTTTTTCAGGGCCGCGACGAGGAGACCGATTGGGTGCTCGCGGCTTGGCGCGATGTGTTGGACTCCCTCGCGCGCGACCCGCAAGAGTTGGTGGGACGCCTCGACTGGGTGACCAAAAAATGGCTGTTAGATGAGTTTGCCGAGTCCGAGGGGCTCGATTGGGAACGGCTGGAGGACCGCGCGTGGCTGCAAAGCCAAGACCTCGAATACCACAACATAGACCCGGCTGAGGGGCTGTACCCGACGCTTGAAGCCGCTGGCCAAGTGGAGCGCGTCGTCTCCGAGGAGGAGGTGGGCTGGGCGTTGGTCAATCCGCCTGAGGACACGCGGGCTTACTTCCGCGGCAAGATGTTGCAGAAGTTTGCCGCGGCGGTGCGCTCGCTCAACTGGGACAGCATTGAGTTGGAACTCGACGGCCGCACCGAGGTCATTGATCTCAAGGCTTGTGTCGGCAGGGAGACAGCGGCTTATTATAATCAAGCCTTAGACGCGGCTGCGAGCGTCGAGGATTTGCTCGCCAGACTGGGTAGAAAACCAAAACCGGAGGTGGCACCATGAGCGATTTTATTTCCTACCGGGAGCGCGCACCCCGGCCGACCAAGCCGATTGACGACAACGACGATGGCCCCGATACCGGCCCGCGTCGGCCGCGGGTCGAGCGCCCCAGCACGGACGACATCCTCAAGCGGATGCGCCGCGTAGATCCGAATCAGGCCCGTCGCTACCGCCAGCGCACCGGACAGTAAAAGAGGCCTCCCCCGAGGGGAGCGGATTGAAACGATTGAAATGATTGGAACGATGGAAAGCTGCGATTTCCTCGACTTGCTCAAGGAGCGGGGGCTGTTGCCGACTGCCCCAGTCGCCGCTGCGGAAGCGTCTTTGCAGCCGGTCGAGGGCACCACGATTGTAGCGGTGCGCTGCGCCGACGGGGTGGTGGTGGCTGGCGATCGCCGCGCCACTATGGGCAACTCGGTGGTGTACGACCGCGCCGACAAGGTGCTGATCATCGACGACGAAGCAGTCATGGCCATTGCTGGCTCGCCGGGGGTGGCGTGGGACATTGCGCGGATGCTGGAAATGTCGGTGCAGTACTATCGCCGCAGCCAGCTCCAAGGACTGAGTTTGGACGGCAAGGTGCGGACGTTGTCGCGGCTGTTGCGCCAGAACTTGCCGCTGGCCATGCAGGGGATTGGCGCAGTGGTGCCGATTTTTGCGGCCTTTGATCACGAGGGCGCGGAGGGCAAAATTTTCTTTTACGACCTTTTGGGGGCTGAGTTCGAGTGTGTGGATTTCTGCGCCACCGGGTCGGGCGCACACATTGTGCGCGGCGCGCTGTACTACCAAAATCGCTGGGGGCCGCAGCCGCTGCGGGAAATGGTCGGAGAGCAGGCGGTCGAGCTGGTGCTCAAGATGCTGGAGACGGCCGCTGAATACGACACGGCTACGGGCGGTTTCCGCGAGGCCGCGCACATCTTTCCCCAGGTCGTGCAGGTGACGGCCGCGGGCTTGAATACTGTGCCCGAAGCGGATTTGGCCGCGTTCTACCAAGGGGCTTGAGGGGTATGTTAGAAGAACCTTATCGCTGGGTCGAGGCCATCAACAACCGCCGCGAGTACGTGGAGGATCAGCTCGCGAGCGGCAGTCCAGTGGTGGGCACGACGTATGCCGACGGGGTGGTGCTGCTGACGGCTACCCCAGGCCCGCGCAAGCTCTTTGAGGTGTACGACGAGATCGCCTTCGCGGCCGTGGGGCACCCAGCCGATATCGAGAAACTGCGCAAAGCTGTCATCGACATCGCCCATCTCGACGGATTCAACCTGTCGGCCAACGACGTAACTTTGCAGCGATTGGTCAGCTTTGGCATCGGCCCGCTGATGAAGGCGTCTTTCGACGAGCTATTTCGCTCGCCGTTTGTCGCCCGCGTGCTGATGGCCGAGCTAGACCCGGATGGCGGCGGAGACGCTTTTTTTACTATTGACGCCGATGGATCTTTTGCCCAAAGTGGTAAAGCGGCGGCCATTAGCGGCAGTGCAGAGAGCGCACAGGCGATGACAGCACAACTGCAAGAGACTAGCTCAGAACTGCCCCTCGACCAAGCCTTGGGCAGGGCGTTGGAGGTGTGGGGGTTGGGCCGGTTGACCCTCGACGCCCGCGATGGAGAGGTGCCCAGCGCGGAGGCGGTGCGCGATTTTCTCAAGGGCGGCTTGCAAGAGCTAACAGTCGAGGCCGCGGTGCTCGACCGCGACCGCGCCGCCAAGTCGAAGTTCCGCTTGCTCACTGCGGAACAACTAGCTGAGCCACTCGCTTCCTACTTCGAGGTATAGTATGGAAGGTCGCATTTACGGGCTGGAAACCGAGTTCGGCTGTCTGCCGCCGGCTTCGGATCCCTTTTTGAGCCCTGATTTCGTGTCGATAAAGGTCAAGGACTGCGTATTCTACCGCGATGAATTGGGCCTTCCCGATACGCACTATCGAGGCCGCGACGAGCCGCCTGGCAACGGCGGCTTTCTCTACAACGGTGGGCGCTTGTACATCGACATGGGCCACGTGGAGTACGCCACTCCGGAATTCACTGGGCTTTTTGATTTAGTGGCTGCCGATCGGGCCGGTGAGCGGTTGGTGCAGCGCGCGTTAGACCAGCTTGGCTTGGCCGATAGCGCGGCCTTTTTCAAGAATAATATCGACCACTACACCGGGGCTACGTTTGGCTGCCACGAAAACTACCTCGTGCGGCGGGAGGTGCCGTTTTCGCAAGTGCTGCTGCCGACCATGCTGCCCTTTTTCGTCACCCGCCAGATATTCGCCGGTGCTGGCCGCGTGGGTTGCCACACGGATATTTTCGAGTACGGCAATGCCGAGGACGAAGGCGTTGGATTCCAATTGTCGCAGCGGGCCGACCACATCGTCACTGAGATCTATCAATGGATTCAGTTCAGCCGCGCGATCATCAACACGCGCGACGAGCCGCTGGCCGATTGGGGGCTGTACCGCCGCTTGCACCTGTTGGTAGGCGACTCGAATATGATGGAGTACGCGACGGCTCTAAAGGTGGGGACCACGGCCTTGGTGTTGCAGCTTTTGGAAGAGCAAGAGCGCGTGATCTGCGACGACATCCAGCTTCTCGATCCAGTACAAGCCATCCGCGACATTTCGCGCGACATGACCTATCACTGGGAAGTGCAGCTAGAGGATGGCCGCTACACCACGGCGACGGAGATCCAGCGCGCGTATCTCGACTTGGCCGAGCGCCATCTGCGCGGCCGGGACGAAGAGGGCGACTGGGTGTTGGACGAGTGGCGCTTTGTCATCGACGCCTTAGAGCACGATCCTGGGTGCTTGGTTGATCGCGTCGATTGGGTGGCTAAGAAGTGGCTGTTGGAGTACTTCATGCGGGAAGAGGGGTTGGACTGGCAGGATACTTGGATCCAAAGTTTGGATTTGGAATACCACAATCTCAACGCGGCGCGGAGTCTCTATTTCGACCTGTACGAGCGCGGGATGGTCAAGCGAGTAGTAAGCGATGAGCAGATCAACCAAGCCATCACGCATCCCCCGGTCGATACCCGCGCCAGCGCCCGCTCCCGCGTGATGAGGGCGCTGACTGACCAGAAGACGCGCTACCAAATTGATTGGGATTCCATTTGCGTGGGCGACGATAAATTCCTCAGCCTCGACGACCCCTTTCTCACCTATGGCCGCGAAGCCGAAGTCTTCATCCGCGAATGTCAGCAGATGCCGATCGATAAGTTTTGAAGTATGCCGCTGGGCTGGCAAGCCTCAGGAGATTATCATGCGTAGCTATAGAGCACTCCTTCGCGGGGATCGCCTCGAGTGGCTGGAAGAAGCACCAGAACCTCAGAAAGATGTGCCGTTGCAGGTCCATGTAACGGTGCTGGAGCAAGCGAATTCCGCCGATATGGACACAAGGGGATGTGCTATGGCGGCGATACTTGAAAAGCTAGCGGAAAGCGGTGCGTTTTCCGCGATTGCTGACCCTGCAAAGTGGCAACGCGCACTCCGTCGAGACCGCGTATTGCCGGAGCGCGAAGAGTAGTGCTCATTGACAGCAACATTCTTATCTATGCATCTCAACCTGCACATGCCCACCTGAGACAGTTGATTGTTAAGTATGCGCCGGCTATTTCAGCCGTCAGTTACGTAGAAGTCCTCGGGTATCATCAACTCGATGACGAGGAGCGGCAATACTTGGAGGCATTTTTTCGCTTGGCGCAGGTCCTGCCTCTTTCACAAGACGTCCTTGATCGAGCAGTGACCCTCAGGCAGCAGCGGAAAATGTCCCTCGGTGATGCCCTTGTAGCCGGGACTGCGCTAATACACGAACTGACGTTAGTGACTCGCAATGTGGAGGATTTTCAGTGGATTCAGGAATTGTCATTATTGAACCCTTTTGAATCTGGGACTCTACAAGACACTCAGGCTGCCTCTGATGAGGAATTCCCCAATGAACAGATGGACTAAATTAAGTATAATCCCAAACTCTTGGACTTGATTATTCGCACTTCTTCCAATCCGGGAAGCATTGTGCTGGACTGTTTTTGTGGATCGGGAACGACGTTGAAGTCTGCTCGGCGGCTCAATAGAAGCTGGATCGGCATCGACCAATCAGAACACGCGATTAAAGCAACGGTCGAAAAACTTGAGGACATCGAAGGGGACTTTTTTACGGGCAAGCTAGAATACGAGTTTCTGAAACTATAGAGGAAGAATGCATGAGTACTGTTAGTTATTTTGGCACATTGCGGAAAGCATTGTGTGCCGATTTGGATTTTCACGGTACAGACGGCAAGTATGCCTCGCATGGTTGGCATCCGTTCCCCGCCAAATTTCCGCCGCAATTACCCCAATTTTTCATTGAGCATCTTTCGGATGTGGAAGATGTAGTTTTCGATCCGATGCTTGGTTCGGGGACGACGCTGGTGGAAGCTATGCGACTGGGACGTCGCGTGATAGGTTGCGATATCGATCCGTTGGCACGAATGATTGCAGCGGCCAAGCTGACACCTATGAAAGCGGCAAAAACTCTGCAAGCCGGATATCGAATTATCGACGCGACTAAGTATTCATTACAGGGAGGTTGAACTATGAACAGAGAAGAGTCAGCATTTGAGGTATATGGAACTCGTGGCATGAAAGCCATCGAACTATGCGCTGGTGGCGGTGGATCTTCCTTGGGACTGGAATCGGCGGGGTTTACACCCGCAATGCTCATTGACGACGAACCAAACGCCTGTGATACCTTGCGCCACAACCGACCCCATTGGAACATTATCGAAGACGATTTACGGAAGGCCGATTTTCAGGGTATGAAGGATATCGCATTGGTTTCTGGTGGTCTCCCTTGTCCACCTTATTCTATCGCTGGTGTTCAAAGAGGATCTGCTGACGAGCGGGATTTATTTCCCGAGATGTTGCGAATCGTCCAAGATGTCATGCCAAGTGCCGTTCTAATTGAAAATGTGCGTGGATTAATGAGTTCCAAATTCGTGTATGTACGAGAATATGTCGACAACGCATTGCGAGATATGGGCTTCGTACCTAAGTGGAATATGCTTAACGCTTCGGGGTTCGGAGTTCCTCAAAATCGAACACGGACGTTTCTGGTCGCATTACGAGAGCGAAATGCGACCAAGTTCCAGTGGCCAATCCCAAGTACCCCCACACTATTTGTTGGCGAAGCCCTCAAGGACTTGTTGGGTGCGGGTGGATGGGTTGGTGCGGAAAAGTGGGCGAACAAGGCGAGAAAGTTCCTTTCTCCAACGCTCACCGGTGGGTCAAAAAAGCATGGTGGTCCAGATTTAGGACCAACCCGCGCCCGCAAGGAATGGCAAGAATTAGGAGTGCATCCCTTCATCATCGACACAAAGCCACCTTCTCGGGAAGGTAATGATCGCCTGTGCCTCACCGTTAGAATGCTTGCCCGCCTTCAAGGTTTTCCTGACGATTGGAAGTTTTTAGGAAGCAAAACCCAACAATGTCGTCAAATAGGAAATGCGTTGCCGCCACCTTTAATGGCAGCCGTGGCACGACAGGTAGCCAAATGTCTGAGTTAAAGGGCAAGCGCGGTATTGCCGCCTATCTAAGAGAACGAGTGGGCCAAATCGTGAATACGAAAGAGCTTTACGAGGCGAGCGGTCAGCAATCGGAATATACTCGTAGGATAAGGGAGTTGCGTGATGAAGACGGTTGGCGCATAGAAACTAGACGCGATGCCGAAGATTTGCGGCCCGACGAATATAGACTGGCCGAACCGCCACCAGACAAGCCTCAAGTAAAATTTCAACGCAACATAAACACCAAACTCAGGGCTCAAGCTCTGGATAGAAACGGCTTTACCTGTCAAATGTGTGGCGTAGCGGCTGGTGATGTCGATGCTAATGGTCGTAGAGCCGTACTGGAGGTAGGACACATCAAACCCAAAAGTGAAGGGGGGAGAGATGAACTCAACAATCTTCGCGCCTTATGTAGTGTCTGCAATCAAGGCGCGAAGAACATCGTAACGATGCCACCAGATCGTAGATGGTTGCTAAGTCAAGTACGCCGGGCGAATGACGAAGATCAACGAGTAGTTCTGGAGTGGCTACGTCGCAAATTTAGGGAGTGATGTGCTCTCATTATGTTGGGTTATGATCTACTGGATACGCTAGTCTCCGGCAGACGCTTGCGCGACATCAGCGATCTGCCGTTTGATTTGGCGATTTGAGCATCTTTCATGTCGCGGCGATGGTTCCTTTTCCTTCTTCTCCTCCCATCCCAAGCCCTAGCGGCCCAGTTTGCCTACGCGGCGTTGGAGTCGTCGGCGCAGCAGGTTGTGCAGCCGCCGGAGCATCTGAGTGCATTAGTTATCTTTGCGCAGTTCCAAGATGAGGGGGCTCCTACCACTGCGCCGTCGTGGGCAAACGGCCTTTTCGACGACGAGTTGCCCGGCAGTTTTGCCCACTTCTACCGGGAGATGTCGGGCGGGCGGATTCACGTCGATGGTCAGGTGCTGCCTCGGCGCTATCGTTCGCGCTCGGCTGCAGATAGCTACTTGGCTGACACTATAGGGGCTAGGGGCCAGTTTGGCCGCTTCAATTTGGAAATTCTCGCAGCCGCGGACGCGGACGCCGATTTTGGGCACTTTGACAACGACGGCCCCGACGGAGTGCCCAACTCCGGTGACGACGACGGGTATGTCGATATCGTCTTTATCAACTTGCATACTGCTCCCCGCGATTTCTTCATCGGCGCGGCCACTGGCATCGCTAGCCTAGGGCTAGACACCGATTACATTAGCGGCGATCCGGCAGCCGGTGGTGGCTTTGTGCGGGTGCGGAGTCGCTTCACGGGTTTCGGCGGTACCACGCAGCGGGGCCACACCTTTAGCATTACGGCCGCGACGATGTGCCACGAGTTTGCGCACGTGTTGGGATTGCCCGATCTCTTCGATCAGACGGCGTTGACCGTGGCCGAGTTGGACCCGGAGGAGGATTCTGCGGGCATTGGCAATTGGGGGATCATGGGCTGGGGGACGCTCGGTTGGGGCGTAGAGGATGGCCCCAATGCCTTTTCGGCGTGGTCGCTAGCCACGCTCGGTTGGATCGAGGTAGTGGAAGTGGAAGGGAGCGTCGCCGGGCTGGAGATAGGGGAGATCTTCAGCGACCGCAAGGCGTACAAAATTCCCCTGACCCAAGACGAGTACTTCCTGCTGGAACACCGGCGCGCCGATGGCTCGTACTACAACCGCAATATCCCGCAAGATGGCCTGCTCATCTGGCACATAGACGAGCAAGCCGACAACGACGAAGAGCGCCACAAACAGGTCGATTTAGTCTGCGCTGATGGGCTTTTTGCCCCCAACGGCGACCCCGATGCCGTGGGAGGACGGGATAATCTCGACTTTTGGGCGCGGGACGCAGCGTATTCTTCGGCTCACAATGGCAATAAAGGAGACGCGACCGACCCTTTTGACGGCGTGCGCTTCCGCCGCTTTGCTTGGGACACAAATCCGGCCCTCAGCGGCCACACGGGTTTTGCGCGGAACTTGCCGTTGGGCGTGGCCATCGACAACATCCGTCCACAAGGCACAGTTATGGTAGTCGATGTGGTGCGGCAGCAACGCCCCGGCCACATTGTCGGCGACGCGACGTGGACGGGTCGGGTGGATTTGGACGGAGACGTAGTCGTGATGCCGGGTGCGACGCTGACTATTGACGCCGGGGCGGAGATTCGCTTTGCCCGCGGCGACGCGCAGGGCACGGGATTTGATCCAGACCGCAGCGAGCTGATCGTCTATGGCGATCTCAAAATCGGCGAGGGCGCATCGTTTGCGTCGAGTGCGGCGCGCACCGGCCCCTTGGATTGGTCGGGCATTTACCTGCTCGACGGCCAAGCGGTCGATCCTGCGGCCATCGCCATTGAACACGCCCATCGCGGGGTCGTCGGCTTCCGCCTGCCGCCGGGGCGGACGCAGTGGCTAGGCGAGCAGGCTGTGTACGCGGACTTGGTGGTGCCGGTTGGGTCCGAACTGCACATCGGCCCGAGCAGCGTGTCTTTTGCCCGCTCTGATCTTAGTCGGCGCGGCGTGTCCCCAGACTTTGCCGAGCTGATCGTGGAAGGTGCGTTGACGATTGAGGGGACGGCTGGCCAGCGGGCACAGCTAACCACCGATCCCGGCCCAGACAACGACGGCTTGTGGTATGGCATTCACGTGCTGCCGGGTGCTCAAGTCGAGGTGCAGCACGCCGAGCTAACGCGTACGGCTTTTGCCTTTAGCGGCGAGATCGACGCGGAGACGACCCTGCGCATTGCCGATTCCGCGGTACGCGAAAGCGGCGGTAACGGCCTGCGGCTGGCACTCAATGGCCGAGCACAGGTAGATCGGAGCGAATTTACTACGATCTCTGGCCCGGCCATACTCCTCGCTGGCAGTGGGCAACTCGCGTTGCGCAACGCCACCATTGAGGGCAACGGCCAAGAGGGGATCCTGCTCAACAACGCATCCTTAGAGGCCATCCGCGTCGCTGTAATTGACAATGGCCGCCTCGACCCGGACGACCCGCGAGTTGGGTTGCGAGCTATCGGGGGTCGCGGTCAGCGCATTGAGATGTGGGAGTCGCAGATTGAGCAAAACACCGGACACGGCATGGATTTGGAGGAGTGGCAGGGGGTGGTGGAATTGCACAACAGTCGCCTCGTCGCCAACCAAGGCGATGGCTTGCGCGCCGGAGGGGCAGCGCGCTTGGCCCTTGCACAAGTGCTGGTCGAGCGCAATTTGCGCGCAGGTGCCGAAATCACCGGGTCGCTGGTGGAGATATGGAACTCGACGTTTAGGGCACATGTTGCCGCGGGGTTGCGCTTGGGGCCGGGGACGAGAGGGGTGATTGAGATGGGCTCGTTTGTCGGGGGGCGGGGTTTGGAGCTAGCCGGTGTGGAGTCGCTGGAGATTCGCGGCAGCGAGTTTATCCGTGGGACGCCGGCCATTCAATCTGTGGATTCTGCGCCGCACGTTTTTGGCAACCGCTTTGCGGACAACGCCGTGGCCATCCGGGTCGAGGGGCCGCGGATACCGACGGCGATTCGCGGCAACACCTTTGCCAACAATACTACGGCCATTGAGAATTTGAGCGCCGAGGAATTGAATGCTCAAGGCAACTACTGGAGTGGGGCCGACAGCGCGGCTATTGCAGCGCAGATCGAGGGCGCGGTGGCGTGGGTGCCGTTTCTCATGGAGGAAGGGGTGTCTAAGGCGGTGGCTCTGCCGACCGACTTTGCACTGCATCCGGCCTATCCCAACCCCTTCAATGCCGAGGTCGCGCTGCCGTTTGATCTGCCGCAGGCGGCGTCGGTCGCGTTGGTACTCTACGATGCGCTGGGTCGGCCCGTGCGCCACCTTGTAGAAGGGCCATTAGCGGCTGGTCGCTATAGATTTGCTTGGGATGGGCGCGACCGAGATGGGCGAGCAGTGGCTTCGGGGATTTACTTCTATCGCTTGGTGGCGGATTCGTTTGTTGCGGTGGGGCGCTTGGCGTTGGTGCGTTGAGAGGCGTGCGTTTGCCAAGTGGGTACGTGCGCTGTTAGCAAGGCTTTGAAGAGCTTGCCGTGGTTGGGCATGCGCAGGTGCAGCAGTTCGTGGACAATGACGAAGTCTTGGAAGCCTGAGTCCTGATCGGCGAGGTCGGCGGCAAGGGTGACGATACCTGCGCTCGAACACGAGCCCCACTTGCGCGTCATGTGCTGCACGCGCACCTGCCGTGGCTGGATGTTCAGCCGCTGCGCCCAAGATGCGACGCGCTCGCGCATGACCTCTCTCCGTTCGTCAGGCGTCCGCATCGGTGCTTGCTCCCAAAATATCGAGGATGCGCTCTACGACGCGGCTCCGTTCGTCTTTTTGCAGTCGCAGCAGCGGAACATAGAGGGCCGTGCGCAGCCGTCGTTGCTCATCGGCATTGGCGGGCGCGTTGGGGAAGCGGTTGAGCAGCATTTCCGCTCGTTGTGCCAACTCCAAGGTGTTGATGCCAGCGATCTTCAGCTTGTCGTCGTCCTTCAACGCCCAATGAACGGCGAATGCGCGCGACGATAGCCCGCTATCCCGTGCGGCCCGGATGGCTGCATCCTTCTCCGCGGCGAGATCAGCTAACCGATCCATGGCTGCTAGCGCGGTCGTCTGGCGATTTTCCAGTTCCTTCAGGATGCTTTCAGCGCGTTCCTTTAAGGGCAGCAGCACGGACTCTTTGTCTGGGTTGCTTTCGATTTCCTGTCGGAAGCCGCGTACGAGGTTGAACACCTTGGCCGCGTACGAGCCTGATTCGCTGCGCAGGGCTTTAAGGGTGGATACGTCAAACGTCGCGGTCTTTGTCAGACGGCCCAGCCCCTCTTGGGTAGCACTCTCCTGTACCAGAAGCCGCGTTTTGTTAGCTAAGTCCGCCGTATAGCTGGTACCGCTGGCATAGGCGTTTCGTACAATCTCGTAGAGTCGCGCCAGCCGTCTGAAGGTTTCAATGTGGTCGCGCAACGCTGGCGAAGGCGACAGGATCTCCCAGAGTGCTTCGATCTCCTTGTAGGCTTCAAAGAACTCCTTGCGCCGCCTTGGTTCTAGAAAACGCCCATAGACGAGTTGCTCTAGTCGTTCATCTGCGCCACCGTTTTCCCCATTGGAGAGGTAAGTAGATTCCGCTTGTTTGAGCTTGTCTAGCAAGTCGCTCAGCAGAAGATCGAGGTCTTCAATTGCACCGCTGACATCGGATGAGTCGAACTGCAATGCCTTTTTCAGTTCGCGCAGCACGCCGACAAAATCGACCACGAGGCCGATGCGTTTGTGCGGGCCGCAAGGGCGATTCACGCGCGCGATGGCTTGTAGGAGTACGTGGTCGCGCATGGGTTTGTCGAGATACAGGCAGTAGAGGAGCGGAGCGTCGTAGCCTGTGAGTAGTTTGTCGGTGACGATGAGGATCTTCGGATTCGCATCCGCTTTCTTGAACATTAGGCGCGTGTCTGCCTCGCGGTCCGGCGAAAGCTGGTACTCCGCAACGAGCGGTCGGTTGACGATGTCGGAGGCATCCTTGGTATAGACCGGCGCAGTCCATTCGGGGGGCAGCAGATTGTCGAGCGCCCGCTTGTACTTGGCACAGGCTTCGCGGTTTACGCCGACGAGGAACGCCTTGTAATGGAGCGGTGCCACGTTATCGCGGAAATGATTGGCGACGAATTTGGCGACTTTTTCGATGCGGTCGTCCGCGGTGAGGAAGGTGCGCAGGCCGACGGTTTGGTCGAGGACTTTGTTGAGTTCGTCGACGTCGGTGACGCCCTCCATCTCGGCGAGGGCGAAAAATTCTTGGTCGAGCCGCTCTGTTGGCACCGTCATCTCGCTCGGAGCCATGGTGTGGCGGATCGGTAGCGTTGTTTCGTCCTCAATCGACTCGGCGATGGAGTACTTGTCGAGATAGTTCAACTCGTCATCGACTCCGAATATCTTGAAGGTGCCTTCTCCGTACGCAGTTTGGTCAATTGGCGTGCCGGTGAATCCGATGATCGTTGCGTTGGGCACGGCCGCCATCAGATAGGTGCCCAGTTCCTTGGCGACCGAGCGGTGCGCTTCGTCGATGAATACGTACACGTTGTCGCGGGTATTGGCGTCTTTCTCCAGCCCCTCAAACTTGTGGATCATGGACAGGATTAGGCCGCGTTTGTCGGTTTTGAGCATATCCCGCAGTTCGGCCTTGGAGTCTGCTCGCCATACTGCGATGTCCTGCTGCTGCATCTCGCCGAGCAGGCGTTCGACCCAGCCTTTGAGTTGCCCTTCGAGTTCCGTCCGGTCCACGACTACCACCACCGTCGGCGTGCGGAATTCATCTTTGCGTTCCAAGATCAGACGAGCGGCAGTGAGTAGGGTGAAGGTTTTGCCGGAGCCTTGGGTATGCCAGATGAGTCCGCGCCGTTTCGCTGGCTCGGCGCAGCGCTCGACTATGCGGTCCACGGCTCGGCGCTGGTGCTGGCGCAGCACGGACTTCCGCGTCTCGCCGTCTTCGACGTAGAACAGGATCCAATCGCGTAGCGTGCGCAGGAAATCGGTCGGCTCGAAGAACGACTGGACGGCGAAGCGGTAGCTTTCCTCCGGCTGTTCCTTCCAACGCGCCATAGACCGGCGCACTATGTTCCAAGTGACGCCATACCAATAGTCGAGGAGGTGGGTAACGTTGAAGAGCTGCGCCGCTCCCATCAGTTCCGGCGTCTCCTTCTCGTAGCGTAGCAACTGGGTGACGCCCCGCTCGATGGCGTCGGCGTCTTTTGGGTGCTTATGCTCGACGATGGCAACTGGCACGCCGTTGACGATGAACATCACGTCCGCGCGATTGCCCTTGCGTGCTGGTGGCTTGAGCTTCCATTCCCAAGTGACGTGGAAGATGTTGGTGCTGGGTGCATCGAAGTCGATAAACTGGACAGGGCGAGATCGTTGTTCGGCCTCGTCGTACCACTGCCGCTCCCCGCGCAGCCAAGCGAGCATTTCGCGGTTGCCCTCAATCGTCGGTGGGATCGCTTCGAGTCGTTCGACGATGGCGCGGATGGAATCGTCTGTCATCGAGGGATTGAATCGCCCGAGTGCTCCTTCAAGCTCATCGCGGAATAGCATCCCGGCTTCGCCGCCGCGCTTTTGCAGGGAGCTAGCGGGCGGAATGGGTGTCCAGCCGATTTCGGCCGCGTGGCGGACCATGGGGAACTGGACGGTGGTGGCTTCGGTGATGTTGAGTTCAGTCATGATCGGACAAGTTGTGCTATTGCTATGATAGACATTTAGCCGTATGATATTTTTGTCGGGCGTAGCTCGATACTCAAAGGTTCCCCCCTGATGACAAGAGCCCAAGGGTGCTCTCTCCGGCAACGGAGTAGTCGGGGGGGTCGCTTTTTGGGGACAATATTTCTCATCAGGTTAAAGTCCTCTCCTGACGACGGTATCCCCTTGGGATGCCCCCGGGTGGTCAGGAGAGGCGGTCGGGTGATTCATCCAGCCCGACGTCAAAAGGTTCCTCCCCGATGACAAGCGCTCTAGGTGAGAACTCTCCGGTAACGGAGTAGTCGGGGGGGTCATTTTTCTTTTTCATGCCCATCTTGACTTCAAATTCTCGCTCGCGTATAATGACATTGTTGGGTGGCCTTAGCGGGCTTTATATGGTTCGCCAGCCCGACACTCAAAGGTTCCCCCCTGATGACAAGAGTGCCAAGGGTGCTCTCTCCGGTAACGGAGTAGTCGGGGGGGTCATTTTTTGGGGTAACATTGCTCATCAGTAGTAGTACTTTGACTTGGCGCGGAAAAGTTCAAGCTCGTGGCGCACCGCAGGCTTGATGCGATCGTACCAAGTTCTCTCTCCTGTTTGCCATTTCCGGAAAATCGCTCAGCAACAGTAATCTGCCACCTGCAATCCGTAGTGGGAACGCGATTGGTGGTGCAGAATGTGATAGTTCATTTCCGGCGGCAGCATACTATGCAACGCAGTCCGCGCGGCTCTTATAGCTTTTCAAATATGACGATGCTCTCTCGGGCTGCTGTGCGTCCGTACTTTCCCATCTGCTGTGCACTATTTCCGCGCCATCGCACTGCTCGTATTTCCTTACAGGTGAGCCCCGCCTGCTCCCCAATTTCTGCCGTGAGTTCGTCAACAAGGATAGCCGTACCATCGTATTGTGCATTCCCCACGACGAACGCGGCCTTCGCACCTTCGCGACAAACACGGGCAACTTCGCAAAGACATAAATACATGTCCAAGAAATACCCGTCCAACATGCGCTGAATACGCTTGTCACTTAGGTTGTGGATACTGTCCGTCAAAGCCTCCGGGGGCTTGTATTTTTTAGCCGACGGTCGATTCGGGCGAGCCTCTGGATGGGAATGAAAGGTCTGATATCTAAGTGCTCGATTTGCTTCCCAGTCTTGAAAGGCAAACATCAATTCGACACCAAAAATTCGAGTATAGTCATGACGATTCGGGTACGGCGGCGAAGTAATCACGGCTGAGTACTCTGCATCGGATGCCGGCATAACACGCGCATCTGCAACACAGGCTTCCCAATATCTATCACCTTGGGTAGCTGTGTCACAAACGTCCGACAACATCATCTCAACTTGCTCCTTGAAAAAATTCGCAACGTTATCAGCACTAGCGCCTTGATTCAACCACCTCAGCCAACCTCCATCTGCAACTGCATGACTGAAACGCGGTATGATGGAAATCAACGCTAATCGAAAGAAATCCCGTTCCGAGGACGAACAATTAATGTTCTTTATGCCCATCGCGACTGCATCTAGTGCTTCAAGCCGTCCATTTGGGAGTGCCTTGTGAATCAGTTTCGGGTAGGCACGGCCTGTGGGCGTCGTACTGTAGTGCCTCAATGTACGTTCGAGCGTTTGCCATGCTGCTCCCAACTGCTGTCGGCAGAAAGTAGTAGTCTTGGTGTTGGATATGAGAACGGCGAGCGGGGAAAGATCATAGCCGTTACTCGGAACCCCCATTTCCTTCGCGGCCAGTAGCGTTGTACCTGCGCCCGCGAAGGGATCAAGGATCCTATCTTGGCCGTTAAGATCCCATTCATCAATCAACGCGTGGACGAGATTGTCGGTGAAGCTATGAGGAAATAGATACCAACGGTGGACTGCCTTCTCCTTGGAATCTTTTGGGGTCACCCAATGTCTCCATCCTACCTGCTTGGTGGTTTGATATTTCATAATCAGCATCTATCTCATGGAAAAGATGAAGATGATAATCCACTGCGCTTGCCTGTATGTGTAACTGTGAAGGCTTGAGGTAGATCGAACTCACCTCTCGTTTCAAGTATCACTTCGCTAATAAGCTCATTCAACTTTTGTCGAATTTCTTTGTATCGTTGGTCTCGTGAATTGCGAATATTATTCACAGTTTCTTTAAGGTAGCCATCAGCAGTGACCAAATAATCTGCTCCAGCAGCCACGGCACTCGCGTAAATGATACTGTCTATTTCACCCATGTAGATAAGACCAACTATGCCTTTCGCTAACTCAATTACCTCATTTGTCCGTTTGTTATCACTTCGCGTAACCGTAATGCCAGACTCCTCTATCATTGAGTCGAGAGTAGCAATACGATCCTTGATGGCAGCCAAATCCTCGACGGCTATCCGATCTCGAATCTCACTTTCTGGGAACTTTGACCACATTCGATAAGGGATGCCCTCTTGGGCCACTTTTATACGTGCTTCTCCCTCTGCAATCCCAGTAAGTATTTCGAGTTTTGAGATGGGTGCATATTCGATCTGTACATCATCTCTTGATAGTAATATGATAGTCTCCAAGCCTTTTAGAAGTGATTCCTTTAAAAGTTTTTCGGAAACTCTGCCAAAATGATTTTTTAATATGGAGACGGTTTGCTCGTCCATAGGAAATTTAAGATTATCCTTCTTAGCGGATTCCAAGCAAAGCCGAACGTGGTGTAGTGTCATTGTGTCCAAAAACACTACTTTCTGAAAGATTTGCTCTTCTTTCATAGCTGCGCATTCCCGCTAGTCGTCGAGCTGGGATAAAGTTCCTCTTCAATTTTGTGAAGATAGTCCTCAGTAAATGGAAGCTGCACGTCAGAATCCGCCTGTGCAATCGCTCGGAAGCATGTTTTTACGAGTCGTCTAGGATTCGAGTATATATTAGGACGAAAGACAATATCATCAGGAAATGGGAAAAGGTCTCCCATTGATCCATTCGTTTCCTCTGACCGAGCAGCAGTTATCCTTGACTTCATTAAGGCCAATGCTTCCGAACTCGTCAGGAGCTCGATGCTCAGTATTTGGGCAGAAATGCGCTCAATTAGCGAGGGCTCAAGTTCCTTAGTGATCTCATAGGCATCGGGTGTCATTGACAAGACGACCCAGAAATTAACCTGTTCGCTTTGAGCAAGATTAATCAGACGTTTCAGCGTCGCCAAGTAATCGTGTGCCGCTCGTCTAGTAAGCCGTTTCTGAAGACCTATTTCCTCGAATTCGTCGATGAGAAATGCAACGGCTTTGGCAGTCATTCCTTGTGAAATTGTTTTCAATATTGCACGGAAGTAAGGCGCTTCCTCTCCTTCTGGGACCATGCTGCCTTTCTGCCGAGGTATGAAATCCCGATATTCAAAATACGGTTGCTTCACGATCTCGGTAACGATTCTGGAGAGACAGTACGCGATCTGTTCATCAGTCGTAACATCCGCATTTATAATGGCCTCTTGGAGGGAACTGGTCACGTCCTGTCGTCGTCGGTAGGAACTGGATAAATATTCCTCATAGCCTTTTTCAAAAAGACGTCCTTGGTATGAACCGGAAACACGCGAGCCTGCAAGTTCCCAGATGAATTTGGCAAAATCCTTACGTCCGATAGTGCGTAACAACATATTGGCAAGGTCGTAGAATTGAACTCCCGGGTTGTCGAAGTAGAATGACTTGATTTGGCGACTTGGAAAGATCTCGCTATGGAGCCATTGTAGGAGACAGGTCTTCCCAAGCCCATACTCGCCGACGATGACAATAGCTTTCACTCCTTGTCCCGTCTGGTGGACATCGAGGAGCTCTTTTGTCTTCTCGGCCAGTTTTTTCGGAGGTGAAAGCTCACCCAAAAGAGGGGCACCTGCCGCAGAGGGCTCGAAAGGATTAGAATCAAGCCTAAGTTTTTGAAGGATGTCGGACATGATAATCTGTGAACTCCCTGTCGGTTTGAGGGTTATGTCTCTGTGTATACGAATGTGGGAAATGTAGGGGCCACCATTCGAAGTCTTATAATACCTTTTCAGCTCTAGATCCTCCCTTGGCGGCGATGTTGCCGCTAAAGTCGCTAGGGCACGAGACGTCGGAATCAGGACGGTGTGGTGAGGCCACTCGCGAAGCAGCCAGTCGATCGCACGGAAGAGCACACGGATTGGTTGTCTTCGGTCTTCGCAGCAACACACGATGAGATCGAAAACAGAGAATGACGTCCATTCACCGGGCGTACGTAGAGAAAGAATGAAGCGTATAGTCTTAAGTACAGCGGAGTCGATTCCTTTCTCGGATAGGCCAGTATGTAACACAGGAAACATGATAGTACTACCATCAGATCGTTGGGAATATTCGTCGATGAGTTCTAACTCATCACGTGCCCAATAACGTACGCCATATAAAATCGCAGCCACACTTGCGTATGATGTAAGATACGCTGTGTGGCCCGTTGTGCTGTTTTGAAAAATAACCTCCTTTACGTGGGAGGAACGGGGTCGTGACCACTTAACAGGGACACCGTTTTGCCGGAAACTGGAAACGGAATCAAAACTTGCATCCGAGGGCATAAAAAGATCGAAGAAAAGTGATCTGCATTGTTCGTTTTTCAGAACCAGTGCTGCAAACAGGTCTTTTGCGGCATCACATAGTGCCTGATCTCCTTTGGCTGGGGCCGGCTGACATAGCAGTTTATAGACATTAGGATCCTCATAGTTGACACGCAACATCTGTCCATCTCGTTCGAGTGCGTGTAAGTGAAGCAAGGTATTCCTATAGTGATAAAGGGTCGTAGGTGCTGGGGATGAACTACGCCGAGTAAGCGAGATGTCTTTTTCCTGTACTAGTTTGTTGATCTCACTAGCCCTCAGTCCGTTCGGAAAATCTGCAACGGCCTTCAAAATACGATGGAGTCCGGCAAACGAGATAGTACGCATCCAGTATTCGCTCTGTCTCACAGGATGTGGAAGTTTATTGGCCATTATTTACATTCAGCATTAGCGACGAATCGTAAATCAATTATAATACCGAGAGGTCGAGGTCGGCAATCAGAATCTCCCCCGTCATCAGCTTGTGCAGCAGCGTCTTAAACAAATCGTCGAGCACCGCCCGTTTCCTTCGGTGCAGGTCGATCTTGCGGTCAATGGCGTCGAGGATGGCGACGATTTCGTGCTGTTCCTCCAGACTCGGCACCGGAACTACCTGCTCCTTGACCATCCGATCGGTCACAGCCGGATAGCTAGCTCTAGTTTCAATCTCGGCGAGTTGCTGGACAAACTGAGCGCGCTGCACGACGTAGTAGATGAAATTGTGGCCGCTCATCTTGCTGTCCCGGCGCAGGACACAGAACGCAGTGGAGCAAACCTGATTGTCCAGTTCCTCGGGGACGACGGCAACGCGCAAGAGAATGGGCCGCACGGTCGCAAATATAACGTCGTCAGCCAAAATGCGTTTTCTCGCACGGCCGGGAGCTTCTTTGAGTATGAATCGGGATGTCGTTTCGATGCACAGATGATCGCGAGAGATGGAGGAGACATCCACATACTTGATCACCCGGTCTGCCTCGGACCGGAGATCAACTGAATCAGTGCTTTCGCAAAGTGTTCCCAGCGTTGACAACTTCCAGTTCACCGGCATTGGCCCAATTTCGGTTTCCTTTTGCGGTTCGCCCCGCAGGCCGTGCGTGAATAGCTCCCGCATCGCGGCGCGTTTGAGAACAGTCGCATTCGCTTCACATTGGGCTTGATGAAGCGAAGCCGTGCGTATGGTGTTGAGAACAGCGGCGATTTTCCGTTGCTCAGGCAAGGGCGGCAGTGGAATTACTTGATCCAGAACGTCAACATCCCGCACCGCCGGATAGCTTGCCCCCGACTCCATTGAGGCGATGCCCTCCATCACGGACTCAAGCTGGGTGGCGAAGTAAAGAAAATCCGCGTCAATCGCTTGGGGGTCGGGTCGCAGGACACAAAAGGCCGTAGAAACTATTTCACCATCCAGAGACGCCGGTATCTGTGCAATTCGCCGCAATGTGGGGCGGACCGTCGCGAAGATTGTATCCCCGGTCTCGACGATTTTGCGCGCCCGGCTCGGGGCATTGTCCGCCGAGTATGTTGCCTCTGAGACGATCCTGAGTTCATCCCGAGAAACGGCCGACACGTCTATGTAACGGATTGAAGGACGTGGATCAGCACGAGGGTTCCAAGTTGCCCCTCGGATTGTCAACTCCCTCAAAGGACGCCATGTCCACGCTTCATTCATCGCAAATCTGCCATACCCTTGAGCCGCACGGCCGGCAGCCTCTTTAGCCGCTGATTGACCGGGTCCACTTCTATGCCGACGGATTCCAGCGCCGTCACGCCCAGCAGCGGCTCTGCGTCAGCGTCGCCGAAGACGACCGTCCCGCCGACGAACTCGCCCATGAACTCGATCTTGGCAACGGCGACGTCCACTGCTATCTCGCTGCCATCGGCCAGTTCATACACGCGCTTCCCCTCGGGCTCCAAGCCGATAGCCTCCAGATGCGGTCTGGGCACCAGGGAATCTGTGGCTCCTGTATCGACCAGGAATAGTCCCTCCCAGTACCTGTCCGAGTCAGCAGGGTTCGTGATCCTGACTGTTACGTGTGTCGCTCCCATCTTCTTGCCTCCTTATGTCATTGAGTGTGCGCTTACTGCAATCGGGCCAACATTTGAGCCATTGACGCTTCAATCTCGCGGGCCTCTTCATCGAGGCGCTGCATTTCGGCAATGATTTCCTTAATCGGACGCTGAGACACTGCATCCGTCTGCCCAACCCACCGGCTCGGACTCAAGTTATAATCCGCTTCCTCCGCCTGCTCTCGCGTTATGACAGCAACCTCCCCCTCCACCGGCTCCCCCTTCCCAAACGCCGTCGCAACCAGCCGAATGTCTTCCTCCGGGATGAAATTCTTGGGCCGCCCCTTGCCCACGCGCTTGCTGGCGTTGAGCACCACGATCTTGCCCTGCCGCGCCTCCGGCTTGCGCTTCGACAGCACCACGATCACGCCAGCGGCGCTGGTGTTGTAGAACAGGTTGTCAGGAAGCAGGATCACGCCGTCGATCAGGTCTCGCTCCACGAACCATTTGCGGATGTTGCGCTCCCGGTCCTCGTGCTTGGCACCAGAACCGCGCGTTACCGCGCCAGTGTCGAGCACCACCGCGGCCCGCCCGCGCTCGTTCAGGCAGGCGAGTGTGTGCTGGAGCCAAGCCCAGTCGCCCTTGCCGGTAGTCGCGCCGCCCTGGGTGCGGAAGCGGTCGAACGGGTCGTTGGCGAAGAGTTCCGGGCTAAACGGCTGGTTCCACATGGGATTGGCGACCACGATGTCATGCGTGGCGATCTGGCCGGTCGCGGTCTTGAACTTGGGATTAATCATGGTGTCTCCGCGCTCGATTTCCACCTCCATGTCGTGGATGATCCCATTCATACGGGCGACGGCGTAGCTCTCGGCTTGCAGTTCTTGGCCGTAGAGCTTGAGCGGTACGCGGCTAGTGGGGTCGAGTTCGCGGGCGACGAGTTGGAGCTTGACGAGCAGACCAGCCGAGCCGCAGGCGTAGTCGTGGCAATCCTCGCCGGGCCTTGGGCGCATGATGTGCGCCATGAGGAAACCGACCTCAGTGGGGGTGAAGAACTCGCCCGCACTCTGGCCGGAACCTTCGGCGAACTTGCGCAGCAGATACTCGTAGGCGCGACCGAGGAAGTCTGGCTGCACGTCGGCGAGGCCGAGCCTATAGCACGGGTCGGAAAAGGTCTCGATGACTGCGGCGAGCTTGGACGGGTTAATGTCGCGCTCGCCATTGCGCTCGGCGGCGAAATCGACAAAGTCGATGACGCCCGCAAGCGAGGGATTCTGCCGCGCGACTGCCCGCACCGCCTTGGTCAGATGCTCGCCGATGTCCCTCGGCTGCGTGCTGCGCCCTTGGTCGTCGGTCGGCCACTCGTAATTTTCGCGACCGCTGATGATGCCCCAGCGCGCTTCCGGGGGCAGGTAAAAGCGCAGCAGCGCGTGGTCGCTCTCGGCGATTTCCAGCGCGATGTCTCGTTCGCCGTATTCCTCGACTAGCCGCTCAATCTCGTCGTCGAATACATCGGACAGCCGCTTGAGGAAGAGGAGCGGCAGAAGGTAGTCCTTGAATTTTGCTGCGTCTTTCTCGCCGCGGATGGAGCAGGCCGCGTCCCACAGCATCTGCTCCATGGGCTTGGTCGAAGGCACGGCCGCACGGCCTTTGCCTTTCCGCCGCTGGGTCACGCGCACGGCCGCTTCGGTTGGCTCGGCCGCGTCAACGCCTGCTTCGACAGCGAGTGCGGCGATGGCCTCCTGCGCGGCCTTCTGCGGCTTGATCGCGCCGCCCTCCCAACGGTTGATGCTGGCAAAGGAGACGCCGAGCCGCTCGGCGAGCTGCTCTTGGGTGAGATCGAGGCGGGCGCGGATGGTGCGCAATAGGGCTGGAATGTCGCGTAATTCTGTTATATTTGTCATGGATGTTAATATAACAGAATGCCGATTGTCGTCAATAGCATCAGTATCAGAGGATAAATAAGCCGTGTCAATGGAGCTTGTCTGAGGAAGTAGTCTCCTGGACCATTGCGCCATCCGTGGAATCGGATATTTTTGTTGAAAATCCAATAGTAGATAAACGATATGCAACAATCTATTCCCCGCTCGACACTGCTCTCTGAGGCAGTCAGCGGTCTTGAAGAAGCGCCGACCGTGGCCTTGCTCGGTGCCCGGCAAGTAGGCAAGACGACGTTGGCGCGACAGGTCGCAGCGGCATGGCCGGGGCAATCGACGGTGTTCGACTTAGAAGTCCCGGCTGTCCGCGAAGCATTGTCGCAAACGCCGGAAACCTTGTTGCGCAACAGCGAGGGCTTGGTCGTCATCGATGAGGTGCAACGCCTCCCGGCCCTGTTCCAAGTGCTGCGTCCAGTGTGCGACGATCCAAATCGGAAGGCCGTCTTTCTGCTGCTCGGCAGTGCCTCTTGGGACCTGATCCAAGGTATCTCAGAGACGCTGGCAGGGCGGATTCTGTTCGTGGATGTGGGGGGCTTCTCGTTGGCGGAGGCGGGGCCGGAGCACCAGGACAGGCTCTGGATGCGCGGCGGCTTTCCGCGTGCGTGGTTAGCGCGGTCGGCGGCGGCGTGGAAGCGGTGGATGCAGTCGTTTACGCGCACGTTTCTGGAGCGGGACATCCCAGGGCTGGGTTCCAAGGTGTCGCCGGAAGCATTGGGCCGCTTCTGGCGCATGTTGGCGCACTACCACGGGCAAACTTGGAACGCTGCGGAACTGGGGCGTTCCATGGATGTGAGCGCCACGGCGGTGAACCACTACCGCGATCTACTAGCCGGGACCTTTATGATTCGGGTGCTACCACCGTGGTTTGAGAATTTGGGCAAGCGGATGGTGAAATCCCCGAAGGTGTACCTGCGCGACAGCGGTATTCTGCACTTCCTACTGGGGATTGAAGAGATGGCGGAACTGGCCATGCACCCGCGCTACGGCGCTAGCTGGGAGGGGTTCGCACTCGAACAGACGTTGCTCGTGCACGGTCAGGACCAAGCCTATTTCTACGCCACGCAACGCGGTGCCGAGTTGGATCTGCTGTTGCTGCGACGGGGGAAACGCTGGGGTTTTGAGTTCAAATGCACCGACGCCCCGCGCACGACGAAATCCATGCGCATCGTTATTGAGGATTTAGGGCTTGAGCACCTGTGGGTGATCTATCCCGGCGACTTGGAGTACCCGCTCGCGCAGGATATAACGGCTCTGCCGTTGAAGAAAATTGGCGACCTCGCGTTGTAGGTGCCGAGGAGTTGAAACGGAACTTTTAGATCTCCAACTGCTTGCGCAACAATTCTTGCACGAGTTGCGGGTTGGCCTTCCCCCGCGTCGCCCGCATCACTTGACCCATCAAAAATTGTACGGTGTTGTGGTTGCCGCCCTTGATTTTTTCGACGGCGTCGGGATGCGCGGAGATCACTTCGGCTACTGCTTGGTCGAGTTCCCTACTGTCGGAGATTTGCCCGAGGCCGCGCGCGGCGACGATCTCGGTGGGCGAGCCGCCCTGTTCCCACAGTTGGCCAAAGACTTCGCGAGCCGCGTTTTGGTTGATCGTGCCCTTTTTGACTAAGGCGAGCAACTCGACGAGCGCGGCTGGCTGGATTTCGACGTCCTCTATCGACCGGCCTTCGGCATTGAGGCGGCGGAAAACTTCTCCGGTGATCCAGTTGCCCACCTGTTTGGGGTCTGCGCCTTGTACTTGTGCAGCCTCTTCGAAATACGCGGCCACGGTATGGTCTTCGACCAAGGCGGCGATCTCTTGGGGGTTAAGTCCGTAGGAATCGGCAAAGCGCTCGGCTTTGGCAGCCGGCAGCTCGGGCAAGCTGGCGTGGACTCTGTTGATCCACTCGTCGTCTAACTCCGCGACGAGCAGGTCTGGCTCCGGGAAGTAGCGGTAGTCGTCCGAGGTCTCTTTACTGCGCTGCGGACGGGTGATGTTGGCGCGTTCGTCCCAGCCCATGGTCTCTTGCTGGACGTGGCCGCCGGCTTCGATGATCTGTTGCTGGCGCTCGGCCTCATAGGCGATGGCACTGCGCACGGCGCGGAAGGAATTGAGATTTTTGACCTCGACCTTGGTGCCCAATTCGGAACTGCCCACGGGCCGGATCGAGATATTGGCCTCGCAGCGCATGGCCCCTTTCTCCATGTCGCCGGAGGAAGCGCCTAGGTAGCGGACGATTTGGCGGATTTGGGTCAGGTACGCATAGCTCTCGTCGGCCGAGCGGAGCGAGGAGTCGGTGACGATTTCCATCAGCGGCACACCGGCGCGGTTGTAGTCGATCAGACTGGAGTGGCCGGCGTGTTGGAGCTTGCCGGTGTCTTCTTCGAGGTGGACGCGGACGACGCCGATTTGCTTGGGGCCGCGCTCGCCGTCGATCTCGATCCAGCCGTTCTCGCACAGGGGCTGCTCGTATTGCGAGATCTGGTAGCCCTTGGGTAGATCGGGATAGACGTAGTTTTTGCGCGCAAAAACGCTGCTGGGCTTGACTTGGCAATGGAGGGCCATGCCGGTCATAACCGTCAGCTCGACGGCGCGGCCGTTGATCACGGGCAAGGCCCCGGGCTGGCCGGTACACACCGGGCAGATATGGGCGTTGGCCGCCACCTGAAAGTGATCGGCCGCGCAGGCGCAAAACATCTTGGAGGCGGTTTGCAACTCGACGTGGACTTCCATGCCGATGACGGTTTCGTAGGGCAAGGGATGCTCCTTTGGGCGTGCTTTAGGCGAAGAGGACGTGCTGGCGGAGGAAGGCATCGCAGGCTTGGTAGAAGGCCCGCACGGTCTCGGGTTTGCGCCAGCCGTGGCCCTCGCCTTCGTACAAATGATAGACGTGTGGTATGTTGCGGCGGCGCAACGAGGCCGCGATCTCTTCGGCTTGAGCTGGGGGCACGACTTGATCGTCGGTGCCTTGGAAGAGGGCGATCGGGTCGCGGAGCTGGTCGGCGGCGTAAACCGGCGAGCGGTCTCGATAGACATGAGCCGTTTCGGGCAGAGGACCGATCATGGAGTCGAGGTAGCGGGACTCAAATTTGTGGGTGTCCGCGGCGAGAGTGAAGAGGTTGGCTACGCCGTAGAGGCAGATGCCGGCGCGGAAGAAGCCGGGCCGCGTGGTGAGCGCCCGCAAAACCGTGTAGCCACCGGCGCTACCACCCATGATGACGAGGCACTCTGGGTCGGCGAGGCCGCTGCAGACGAGGTGCTGGGCACCGCTGATGGCGTCTGTCACGTCGAGCAGGCCCCACTGGGCGCGCAGGGCGGTCATGTAGGCGCGCCCGTGGCCGGTGCTGCCGCGGTAATCCACGTCGAGGACGGCCCAGCCGCGCGTGGCAAAGTATTGGTGGCTGCCTTCAAAGCCGGTCTCTATCTGACCGGTGGGGCCGCCGTGGATGGCCACGATCAGCGGCGGTCGGCCACGGCCGGTAAAGCGGCGGCTGGCCGGAGGATAGTACAGCCCGTGGACTTGCGCGGCGTCTTCGGTGGCCCAAGAAACTGGCTCGGGCGTGGAGAGATCGGCTGGGGCAAGCGACTCGCTGGCGGAGCGGGCGCGGACTGCTACTTGGGTGGCAGTACCAGCGACGATGCGGGCGGGGATCGCGCTGGCCGCGGCAATGCAGGCCAAGCCCTTGCCGCGCGGGGCCGCGGCGAGCTGTTCGATGTGGGTGTAGGCGGATAGGGCCTCGACCTTGGCGACTGCTCCACTGGCGAAGTCGAGCGCGTATGCTAAGCGCTGGGAGTTTTCGCTGCGCACGAAATACAAGGTGCGGCTATCCGCGGCCCACGAGAATGCCCGCATGCCCTGCGCCCAGGCGGGAGTGGCGACGTCGTTGGCGTCCTCGTACAGGCAACGCGTGTCCCCGTTGGCGAGGTCGCGGCACCAGAGGTTGCTGTAGCCGCGCTCGTCTGAGGCATAGACCAAATAGCGGCCGTCGGGTGAAAAGCAAGGCTGGGCAATGGCGGTGTCTGCGTCGCCGGCGAGCACCTCGGTTGTGCGCAGGCTGGGCAGCCCGTGGCGGCTGCGCACAAGCTGGCCCAGCACTAGGCGGGTGCCGTCCCAAGGCATCTGCGGATGATCCCACTCGATCCAGGCCAAGCGGTCGCCTCTGGGATGCCAGGCTGGCTGCATGTAGAAGTCGGCCCCCTCCGCGAGGATTTGCGGCCAAGAGCATCCGGCGACATCGACGATGGCTAATGTGTCGCGGTCCTCGTACGTGTGGACGTATACGAGATGACGCCCGGTTGGCGCAGGCGCAGGAGACGCGGCGTGGCCAAACTCGGGAGTGATCGGCTGGGCTGGGCCGCCGGCTAGTGGCTGGCGGTAGAGGCGGCCGCCGTGCTCGGCGAAGTACGCGTGGCAGCGGGATACAGCAAAGTCGCCGCCGCCATAGCCGACTTGGGCGCGCACCGAGAGCGCGGTGTTGAGGTCGCGCGGAGCAGTGCCCGGTTCCTGACAGACGAGCACGCCCTTTGGCCCACGTCCCTCCAGCCAGACGAGGGTGCGGCCGTCGGCATCCCACACCACATCGCGGAGGCGCGTGGAGTTGGCCAACTCGTCGGGCGAGAGGGGGCTGGGCCACAGGCCGAAGGGGCGGATTTCCACTCAGCTTTGCTCCATTAACTCGATCTTGACGTTGTCTGGGCCGTTGATGAAGACGATGCGGTTGCCGTCATCGAGCGTTACTGGCCCCATCCAGATCTCGACGCCGAGTTCGGCGATGTCGGCGAGGGTTTGATCGAAGTCGTCGGAGACGAGGGCGATGTGGTCGTAGCCTTGGTAGCGCCCCAATTCCATGGGAGCAAACTCGCGGTCCGTGACCGTGATTTGCACCGCGCCGATGTGGACTGGCACCCAAGTCGCACCGCCGCGCTCAAAGGGCGGATCGCTGGTGGCACCGAAGAGCTTTTTGTACCAGTCGACCGCGGCGTGGACGTCGACGGCCTCGTGGTGGACGTGGTTGAGGGTGTAGTTGGGCATGAGAAATCCTTTCTTTATGAGCGCCCGAAAGTTGGCAAAAAGGGCGCTACTGTCAAGGGAGGTCTAGGGCGGCGGCAATGCCTTTGAGGTAGTGCAAACTGCCGGCGGCGATGGTGCGCGGATCTGGGCTAAAATCGAACACTTCTACCGAGACGTAGCGCTGATAGTCCAGCTCCTTGAGCGTCCGCATGACGCTGGCGAAGTCGGTATTGCCAAAGCCGGGGCCGCGCTTGTTGGCGTCGTTGACGTGGACGTGGTAGAGGTGCTCGCCGGAGTCGCGCAAAAGCTGAGGGACGGGAATTTCCTCGGTCGAGCCGGAGCATACATCGACCATGGTTTGGAAGTGTGGGTGATTGATCTCGGCGATCATTTTGCGCGCTTGGGCACAGGTAGTGATGATGTTCGTCTGCTCCTTGCTCAGAGCCTCGATGCAGAGATAGACGCCGTGCTGTTGGGCTAACTCTAGGCTGTCTTCAAACGCTCCGCGCATGCGGTTCCAGCACTCTTGGTAATCCCACCCCTCCTGCACGTTGCGCTGCATGGGCGAGCCAATGATCATCACTTGGCCGCCGAGGTCGCCGCAGAATTGGACTAGCTCTTTGAAGTACGCGCAGGTGCGCTGGTAGATGGCTGGGTCGGGGTGGGTGATGTACAGCCCGTCGGGGCTGGCCAAGAGCCAGTGCAGGCCGGCGATTTCCACGCCAGCGCGTTCGGCGGCAGCGCGGATTTGGGCGCGGCGCGACGCGGGGATGTCTTCGACGCTGTCGGCGAGGGTAAAGGGGGCGATTTCGACGGCGGCGTATCCGAGGTCGGCGGCGTAGTCGAAGACCTCTTCGATGGGCCAGTCGGTGAAGTACTCGTTGCAGGTGGTGAGTTTCATGCGGGTGCTCCTCATTGGGGTTGGCTTAGAGGTTGTACGGGGTCAATTTTCGCTTTGCGTCAGCATTGCCGCTATGTCTTCTGGCAACGTAATCCCGATTTTTTGCTCAAGGTCTGCGACGCTTTGAGCATAGAAACGGAGCATACCGACGAGGTCGAATCCGCTCTCTTTGGCGGCGGTCAAGTCTGATTTTGCTTCTTTCCACCTTTTCAAGGCTAACCGAACAAGACCACGGGCGTAATAGGCTTCGGCCAACTTTGGATTTAGTTCAATCGCCTTAGTCAAATCTTCGATGGCATGCTCATACTCACCTTGGTTGTAGTAAGCAAGGCCACGGGCGTAATAGATTCCGGCGTCATCTGGTTCCAGTTCAATCGCCTTGGTCCAATCTTCGATGGCACGCTCATACTCACCTTGGATGGAATAAGCACTTCCGCGAAAGTACCAGGCTTCGGCAAACTCCGGGTTTAGTTCAATCGCCTTGGTATAATCCTGAATGGCGTGTTCGTACTCGTCTTGGTTGCTGAAAGCAAGGCCGCGAATGTAATGGGCTTCGGCAAGCTCTGGATTTAGTTCAATCGCCTTGGTCAAGTCTTGGATGGCCTCCGCGTCTTGTCCCCGTTGTTCTGCCTCGATCCCGCGGCGAAGATATTCCTCGGCATCGAGGATGGGGTAGGGAGCATCAGAACGCTGGGTATAGGCAAATCCGACAAAATCCGGGAAGAGAGATTCTTCACAAATATCGTGTAACTCTTCCAATTCTCGTAGTATCTGTCTTTTACTTGCTGACTCGACGATTACCTCTTCCGATTTCAGTTTCTCCGAGACAGGAAGGCCGAAGAGGAATAGAGAGTGCTGAGCCGTTATGCGCTCGTTCAAGTGTGCCGGTGTCCAGTACCAGAAGGTTGGGGATGCTACTGAAATTTCCGGTGTCGGCCGTCTAGCTGGCTGATCTTGATCGGTATTGCGGGTTTTGAATTGGAGAATGTCGCTTATTGATTTGGCCTCTTTTATATCATTATGCGTTATTTCCAGAAATGTTCTCTGGTCAGCTATGTTGACGGCAAACACTTTTCCATTCGCATCTGATTTTTTACAGGCGAACCACAGGGCGACAAGAGTATTGCGCGTGAAGTCAATGAGGCAGGTTGCGGCTCCGTGATGCTGGAGGTCGGCGAGTAGCTCCAGATCGTATAATTGTTTTTGCTCCCGCTTGTCGTAGTTCTTCAGCTTGCATTTCTTTAGTAGGTCTCCGTGGTATTCAATAAATAACCGATCAGGTATTTTGTTTTGACTTGGGAGACTCTTCTTTAGACGGCGCTCCGCTGAAGACTCCAAAGGCCACGCCTCGTTTTCTTGGCCCCGAAAGACCAAAGTAGAGTTGGGCCAATCAGTTTTTATCTCTGAGACTTCCTTTAGGTATCCTACAACGTCTTTAATTCGCCGACTTTTGCTCATTTTTGATTGTCTCGTTACGTTTCCAACGGCGTATTAACCGCCATCCTCCATGTCATCAAATAGGCCACCCTTGACGGTCTGTGCCTTCGGTGGCTTACGCATCTCGTCTGGGACGGGCGGCATTTCGTCGGCTTGGAAGCAGTCACTCTCAATGACGGCTTCTAGAAGCGTCTTCTGTTCGGGATAGCACTTCACCGTTTCTTCCAGAACCCAGAGCAGTTCGAGAAGTTCCGTGGTGAACTGGCTGGTCCAGCCTATGGGGCGGATATCGTCGAGGGGTGAGGATTTCTTGCCAGCCCCTTTCTTCATGCGGTACTTGAGCCAAGACTGCACGACCTTGAGACCGGAGACTTCGAACTCGTACACTTTGGGGGCGACAGGTGCAAATTTGCCTCCGCTGATACGAAGCGTCTGGGTGGTGTCGTTATAAATAAACGCCTCGGCCATGCCGGGGATGGCCTCGACGCATTTGGCCGCACCGGGCGGAACACGACCGTGTGTCTGTTCGGTGGGGACGAAACGCTCGCCGTAGGTGTGGAGCCACAGCAGCCGCGCACCCACCTTGCGTACCTTCTCAAACAGCACCGCATCCTTTGTGATGGGTACGCACAGTTCGCGTGTTTCCAACTCCTTCTCAAACCGTGTAGTGAAGGCAGGCTGCGCCAGCACTCCGTAGAGGTAGGCGAGGAAATTTTCAGGTGTGACCTTACGCTTGTACTCCGTGCCGAGGAGTTTGAGCAGGTCGGGGATAATGTTCGCCTGTGAGGCGTCGGCAGTGCGGTAGAGGGGGATAACCGCTTTGGCACCATAGGAGCCTCGAAAATGGTCGAGATCAGGAAGGTGTGCGGAGGAAGTTAGTGCAGGTCCTAGCCCTAGAGGTTGAGAGAACAAGCTCGTCAAATACACCTGCCGTTTGCTGTGGATGCACCACAGATCGGGACGCAAATAATCGCCCAACCGGATATCGGCGATGATGCGCTGACGGTCGAATGAGCGATAGGCGTAGCGTTCGATACGCGGAATTGGCGCGTTGCGAGGCAGTTCGGCGATGGCTGGCTGGATTTCGTCGGCGTCGAATAGTGGTGAGTATCGCGAACCTATCTTCCGGTCACGTGTTTCCTTGAATGCAGCCGCACGGTCCTGAGAGGCAAGCAGTCCGCGCCAACGCCGTTCAAGCGTTTCTTCGTCAGGGGCGATGGGCCATTTCCGCTTGATTTGCGCTCCCGAGTGCTGCCACGGCATGAGATCGGTGAGCAACGGCCAAGCGAAGTAATCTCCTTTACCCGCTGGGCGAAACGGAGCCTGCCAGTCGTCTGGGCAATCCTGCCATTTCACTTTCGCAAAGCCGTCGATAGCGTCAAGCGAGGCGAGCTTCTCTGCGCTCGTTCCCTCGACTTGGGCATAGCGGATTTTCGCGGGCTTATCTGTCTCCACCTCCCCCGCACAAAACGCCACAGCAATGGCCACTGGCGTCTGAATCGCAAAGACATTGCTATCTTGGCGCGTACCGCGTCCCTCGCCACCAAGGTCGAGGATCCAAACCTCATCGCACTGCCGACGGATATGTTCGCGCATCCCAGAGAAAGCATCGCCGTCGAGATAGCTCGACGCGCTGATGAAGCTGACGATGCCGGGGCCTTCGGCGGCGTCTTGCTCAAAAACCTTCCACAGCGCCCAGCGCCAGAAATAGACGTAGAGGTTATAGAGGTTCTTGACGTGGACGCCGTGCCCGGCGTCGGTAGCGGGGTCGAGGAAATCCTTTAGAATGGCGAGTTGTTGTCTTCTTTCAAGCCTAGCCTCCGCAGTTTTGAGTTCTCTATCTCTGCCCCTTTTATCCGTAACTACATTGCTAGGCAAAGGGTCTCCGAATCGAACCCATCCGCCATACTGAGAAAGATTAGTCTCGCTTTCTGTATCCACCGCATCGTGTCGGTCATAAGGTGGATTGCCTAGGCAGACGATGACTGGAACCTCGCTTTTGACTTTGAGCGCCCTTCTGTGTTGCTCGGCAATGGGCCGTAGAATGAACGGCATCCGCGGAGGCTCAGCATGGGGACTTTCAAGGGTGTCGGTCAGGTAGATATGCGTACCTTCGGCGGGCAGCGTTGCTTCGTTATCGCGCAACGCACGGCTGACGCGCAGTTCGCTCACCGCATAAGGACCGACCAGCAGTTCAAAGCCGTACAGGTTTTTAGCCAGTGTGGTGGCTTGACCGGGGACAGCACCCTCGCCCTGTTCCTCTTTGATTCGGCCAAGAGCGTGTTCAATGACGCCGAGCAGATAGGTTCCGGTTCCGACCGCAGGATCGAGCGTGACGACGCCGGGATCGGCAAAACCCAGCGGCTTGCCGAGACGGTTGACGAGCAAGTCGTCAATCAGGCGCACTTGGGCACGGACGACCTCCACCGGGGTGTAGTAAGCCCCGGCTTTCTCGCGCAGATCGGGATCGTAGGCGGCGAGAAAATCTTCGTAGAAGTAGAGCCATGGATCCTCGGGACCAATGAGGGTGGCTGACGGTACGACCGCGATTACGCGCAGGAGCAAATCGAGGGAAGCGACTATATCGTCACGGGCGTCGGAATCCGTCAGTACTTGCAGCGCCCTCGACAGCAGGTTGTGCTGTACGGCGAGGGCGGCCTCGGCGCTATCGAGGGTGAGCGGATCGGCCCCTTCGCTGCGGCCTAGTAGCAAGGCAAAGGTCACGGTTTGGGCGTACGCGTCGGCGAATCGCCCGTCTGAGGCGTCAGGGAAGAGGAGTTGTCGCCAGTCTTGTGCAAGCTGCACGAGGGGCGAATTCGGGTCTTTGAGTGCGTCTATTACGTCATCGCGCAACATGCGGCACAGGGGTGCCAGCAGAGCGGCAAAGCGATTGAGATCAATTTTGCCATTGCGGTTGACGGGGATGCTAGGATTCCACGAGAAGAAATCGCGCAATAGGTCTTCGACATCGTGCGCGTCTTGGGGAACGGCGGCCTTCTTGCCGTCGGCAGCGACATCGCCGGAGAGACGACAACTTCGCACCTGTTTGCCGTCTCGGTAAAGCACCCACTCGTTACCATCGGTATAAAGGATGTTGGGAATAGCCGAGAACCGCTTGAACTGATTGCGGTTGTGGCCTCTGAAACGGGCGGCTGTCACGCCGACGCCGGGAGCCTTGAGTTCTACGTATCCGGCGAGCAGTTGATTGAGATGAACGGCGTAATCCGGGCGACCAAGACGGTCGGGCAGGGGAGTCTCGCCGGTACAGACGACATTCCAGCCGAAAGCATGGCCCACCTCGTCCATAAAAGTCTCGAAGGGGCCGCGCAGTTGGTCTTCGGGTGCGCCAAGAGCAACTTGCGTCATCTTCGCGGTCACCGAAGCGGCGAAGTCTTGCAGGGCCGCGTGGATTGCTATCTCTGTGTTTGGATTTTTCAACTGCGTACGTCGAGCGAGATCTCCCACTCATCTCCGAAATCGGTATGAACGATGTCCCCGTGGACGGTCATCTGACCGCGCAGTTTGCCTAGCTCTCTGTTCGAGCGGCTTTCTTCATGGTATGGGTTGACCGTGGCTATGGGCCGTTTGTTCAAGGTCACGAGGAGCGGTTCCCCCGTCCGTTGCACCTTCTTCAATTCGTCTATGCACTTCGCCTTAAATTCGGAAATACCTATTTCCTTCATCGCAATCCTCCAAGTTTCAGATAAAATAACGGTACAGACTCCGATAAAATACGGCCAGCGACGATTTGGGCCGGATGATGGTTCATTCGCATGCGACGTCGTCGCCATCCCCGTCGTTCATAAATGGATAAGCTGGGTGGTTGCGCGGCACCGGAGCAATGCCGTGGCGGCGTGCCTCCGCACACGTGATGCGCCCATTGCCGTCATCGTCATACTCGCTAAGCGCATCTGAGCTTGCCAGCGCAACTTCAGGCGGTGGATCGCCGGGTTTCCAGTTATCGTAGAACTCGCTAAGCGCATCTGAGCTTGCCAGCCTAACTTCCGAGACCTCGGACGCACAATCCATAAACTCCATCTCGACCGAGGAACAGGCCGCCAGTATGCGCTCTAGTGCTTCGGCCTCCCGGCGGTCAATAGTGAGGCCATACTTTTGCCGCACTGCGACGATGCGCTGGGCAAACCAGCACTTATTTATAGGCGGTAGCCATTCGGCCCCGTCGTAGTGCTGCTTGTGATCGCGGTTTAATTCAGGGCTGGCCAGCGTCAGATTGAGCGGATCGGCCGCAAAGGCCCGGCGAGTGGAATCAGGAGCCGCGCACAGGCCGCTGTCGTGCGCTTCGGAAAGCGCGACGATGTGCTCAATGTCGGTTTCTCCCCGGCTAGCAAAACAGCGTTCCGTGTACGGGCTGTAGATGCCGCCGAGTTCTTCGATAATGGCAAGCTCGACCAACTGCGAGTAGCGATAGTCGCTGCGATCATACGGGGAACATCTGCTTTCGGGTCGGATTGCGATTCCCCGCCAGTGGCTCGCTGAATTCCCAATTGCATGGTCTTGGCCATCGTGCTCCTGTGCAGTAGTGAGTTTCCCTCTACCAGTATGATCTCTACTGCCGTCGATGGGATTGTCGTCGCTGCAAGCGATGAGCAGGGCGCTGGCGAGCAGAATAGTGTATTTACGGACTCTCATGTATGACCTCATTGGGGACGAAAACGCCCAAGCCGCCGGGGCGGCTGTCTGCTTGGGAGTGTAACCTAAAGGAAACAGAATAGGGAATAAAGGATACACTGGCCACTACCTCCGCCACTGGCCGAGCCGCATGGCACAATCGTTGCAGGAGTCCAGACAAAGGAGGCAGGACTATGTGGCGACTGTGGGTATTAGCATTGGTCGGCCCGGTGTGGGCCGAGGGAGATTTGGGGGAGGAGGACGCGGGCTATTTGGAGCAGCGGTTGGACGACTTGGGGCGACTGGACGGGGCGGCTGTGCGGTGGCGGGTGCGCGGGGCCGAAGTGGCGCGGGAGCGGTGGCAGTTGTATCAGCGGGTAGAGATCGCGCCGGTTAGCGGACAGGCGTTTTTTGGCTTGGCCGAGCGCGACCCAGGCGAGTCTGGGTGGAGTGATTTTAGGACGTTTTACTACGCAGTGCAGAGGCGGCGATCCGAATGGGTCGTCGGCGATCTGCGGCCCGGTACGGGTGCGGGCTTGGTGTTTGGGCGCAACCGGCGCGGGAGTATTGCGCCGAGGATGCCGGCGGGCGACAGTCGGCGCTTGGGGTATCGCTCTAGCGGAGAGAATCACGCCCTGCGCGGTGCGGCGTGGCGCTACGAGGGTCGGGCGTGGAGTGGGATGCTGCTTGGAGGTTGGACGCGCCGGGATGGACGCTTGGATGAACAGGGACAGGTGCGGTCGTTACCAGAAAGTGGCTATCACGTGACCGCGACCGAGGTGGCTGGCCGCGACCTGCTGGGTATTCGGGCTGGCGGTGGTCGGCTGCACTGGCGGGGCGAGCATTGGCAGTGGGGCACGACCCTGCTGGCCTTGGACTTTTCCCATTACATCGATTTGCGCCGGAATGGGCGGACGCCTTGGGGCTTTGTCGGCGACGGGCAGCGCGTGGGAGCCGTGGATGTGCGCGTGGATTGGGATCGAGGACGAGTGGCGTTGGCGGTGGCTGGCGATGGGATGGGACACTGGGGGATGGTTGGGGAACTGCGAGGGCGGTATGGGGGTCTGCGGCTGCGGACGCTGGGCCGCTACTACGCGCCGGGATTTCACAGCTTCTTTGGCGCGGCTCCGGGGACTTCGGCCATGCAGAACGAACAGGGTGGCGTCGCCGAGGTCAGTGGGCGGGGCTGGCGCGGCTATTTGGACGTGTACCGCCGGCCGGCGCGCTCCTACTTCATACCCGTGCCAGCTACGTATGCTACTTGGGGAGGCGAGTTGCGGCGGCGGTTGGGTCGCCACTGGGCGATGCGCGGGCAGTGGCAGAGACGCCTGCGGCCGCGCTGGGCGGACGAGCGGTTGGTGCAAGAGCGCAGCCACAAGTGGCGTTTGGACTTGGAGCGGGGGGCTTGGCGCTGGCGCGGCGAGTTGGTGCGCTGGCACCGCGCCGCTCGCGCCGAGTGGGGCCTGTTGGGCAGCGCGCGGTTTAAGATGCGTTGGCTCACTTTGCACATGAGCCGCTTCCGCACGGACTCGTGGTGGACGCGGATTTACGAATACGAAGTGGATCTGCCTGGAGCCGTGAGCATTCGCCCGCTCTACGGCACGGGCTGGCGCGGGTACGCGCTCGTGGAGATTGCCTATCGCGGCTGGCGGCTGAGCAGCCGCTACCGCATCCAGCGCGATCAGCGGTTGAGGCACTACGGAGGCGTGCAGATTGACTGGACCCGAGGTCGTATTGACAAGCATTAGCGGCGCAGATAATTTGAAACATGCCTACCGCACCAAAAGCACTCACTGACCGAATTTATCAAACGTTTGGAACAACTTTTGTGGCCATGAATGGCCCGCTTCTCTTGGACGATCTTCCAACAGAGGGCATCAAATGTGCCAAGTCCAAGCTGAACCCCCAACTTCCACCTGAGCTTGATGCTTAAACCCGCTGCCAAAAATGCGCTCGTCGCCCTCATCGCCGCAGAGGTCGGTGCGGCCCCTCTGCAAGATGTCGCGCCCCAAACCGGGCACATCCACGCCCTGACCATCTTCGCGCACTTTGCCGATGAAGGCGGCTTGGGCCGCGAGGTCCCGTCTTTTGCGGCGGAGATTTTCGCTGAGCAGCCGGGCAGCCTAACTCACTTTTACCGCGAGATGTCGCGCGGGCAGTTTGAACTCACTGGCGAGGTACTGCCCCGCTGGTACGCATCCCGCAGCAATGCCGCGGTGTACGCAGGCCAAGAGAGCGGGTATGGTCGCTTTGCCCGCGAGATCATCGAGGCCGTTGATGCCGACGTGGACTTTAGCCGTTACGACAACGACGGCCCCGACGGGGTGCCCAACTCCGGCGACGACGATGGGTACGTGGATTTTATTTTTCTCATCTCAGCCTCGGCTCCAACGGGCTTTATCATCGAAGAGGCCACGGGCGTTGCTCGGCTTGGGTTGGGCAACGATTTTGTGAGTCAAGACCGCGCCCTCCGCGGCGGTTTTATCCGGGTCGCCTCGAAGAAAGGTGCCGTCCAGCGCGGACGATCTTTTGTCGAGGCCGTAGGCAGCATGGCCCACGAGTTTGGACACTTTCTGGGTCTGCCCGACCTGTACGACCGCGATTATGGGTCTGAGCCGGAAGACGACTCGGGCGGCATTGGCTATTGGGGCTTGATGGGGCACGGCAATCGCGGCTGGAACGAGATAGATGGCCCCAATCCCTTCTGCGCGTGGAGCTTGGGGCAGCTCGGTTGGCTGGGGGTAAATAACCAACAACTCAACGTGTTGAGCGAGGACCAAGACGACGTGGTTTTTGCCGATGTCAACGCGGGAGGTGATGTGTATTTGCTGCCCGCGTCTGCGCCTGCTGAGCACTTTTTTCTGGTGGAGTTCCGCAGCCGCCAGCACAGCTATTACGAGCGCAATCTGCCCGACGAGGGCTTGTTGATCTGGCGCATAAATCCCACGCGCAACGGCAATAATATGGAGGCCATCAAACAGGTGGATTTAGTGTGCGCCGATGGGCTTTTTAGCGATGCGGGTTTCCCCTTGGGCCGCGAGGTTGCCCCGTTTAACGGTCGCGACAACCTCGACTTTTGGGCGCACGATGTGCGCTATCGCACGGATTTTGGCGGCAACCTTGGAGACGCCACCGATGTGTTTGACGGCGGGCAATTTACCGACTTCTGGGCCGCGTCCAATCCGGCATCGACGACGGGAATTAGCGTGACTAACATCCGCCGCGCGGGCGATCAGATGGTGGCCGATCTCAAGCTGCAAGATCGCCGTCGCGCCGGCCCGATTGGCGACATGGAAATCTGGCGCGACCGCATTGAGATGGTCGGCGACGTGACCGTTCTGCCCGGCGGGCACCTCGATGTCCGCGCTGGTGCGCAGGTGCAGGTGGGGCCGGACGCGCTAACTGCGGGTGCGGATACGGTGCGCGTGGAGCTGATAGTGTACGGCGATCTCGTCATCGGCGTTTCGGGGCAGGGGCAAACCGCCTTCCACTCGGCTGCCGCCGACCCGCAGCCCGGAGATTGGCACGGCATCGTGCTGCACCAAACGGCCACAGCCTATTTGCGTAGCGTCCTCATCGACCATGCTCACTATGGCCTATTGGCCGAGGAAATCGACCACGCCACTACCTTGGAAGATGTGACCATCCGCCACGCTAGTGCGGACGGCATTCGCTTAGAAAGGGTCGAGGAGGAGATTCTCTTAGATCGCGTCCGCGTCGAGGAAGCAGGTGGAGTGGGCATTTGGATCGCTGGCCCAGGCTTGACGCGGATAAACCGAGCTGAACTGCACGTCAATGGCCGCGCTGGCCTCTGGCGCGAGGGCGGGTTTTTGTCGTTGCTCGATACTCGTTTCAACGCCAACGGCTCGGCTGCGCCCGAGGAGGCCAACTTGGTCTTGGGGCGGGGAACCAGCGGCAAGGTGGCGGGCAATTCGTTTAATGGTGGGATTGGGATTTACTGCGTGGAGACGCGAGAAGTCGAAATTGAGGGCAACGAGCTGTACAATCACGAAGTCGGCCTTTGGACTAGAAGTGCGCGCCCGCGCATTGTGCGTAATCAATTCTTCCGCAATGCCTTGGTCCTGCGGGTGGAGGGGAGCGTGGTACCAGCGCGGCTGGTCTTGAACGGCGTCCAAGAGGGTGAGCAACTGATCGACAACCTAACCGATCAACCGTTGCAGGCGATTAACAATTGGTGGGGGAATGAGGACGAGAGTTGGATCGCGGCTCGGATCAGCGGCGATGTCAACTGGCGGCCCTTCCTCAACTTCGATCCGCGCACGCCTTTGGATTTTGCTTTAGGGCAGAATTACCCCAACCCGTTCAACGAGGGTACGCAGATTGACTATCAGATCGGGATCAACGATCCCATTGTTGCCGGTCAGACCATGGTCGAGTTGGAAGTCCGCACATTGACCGGCGGTTTGGTGCGGCATTTGGTGGAGGATCTGGCGGCTCCGGGGTTGTACAGTGCTTCTTGGGATGGCCGCGACGAGCGGGGCGAGCGCGTGGCCAGTGGCATGTATTACTACGTGTTGCGCATCGGGCCGATTGTCCACGCTAAAAAAATGATCTTTATCAAATGAAAATCGAGGCGGATTATCTCGTACTCGGCAGCGGTATTGCCGGTTTGTTCTTTGCCCTCAAGGCTGCTCAGCACGGGTCCGTAGCCGTAGTGACCAAGCACGAGCGGCGCGAGTCCAATACGCAATACGCGCAAGGCGGTATTGCTGCGGTCATGGATGCGGCCGATTCGGTCGCCAGCCACGCGCAGGATACGATCGCGGCGGGCGCGGGCCTGTGCGACCGCACGATCGTCGAAGGGGTGGTGGCTGAAGGGCCGGAGGTGGTGGCCGAATTGCTGGCGATTGGCGCGCAGTTCAACGAAGCACGGCCTGGGGTGTTGGCGTTGGGGCGCGAGGGTGGGCACGCCCATGCGCGGGTAGTGCATGCGGACGACATGACTGGCCGCGAGGTTACGCGCACCTTGGTTGCGGCCGTGCAAGCGCTGCCGCAAGTGACCTTGTACGATCACCATTTGGCGATAGACTTAATCGTAGATGAGCAGCGGCGTTGCCACGGGGCTTGGGTATTGGACTCGCAGCAAGCCGGTCCCATCGCCGCTGTGGCACCGGTTACGCTGCTGGCTACGGGTGGCTGCGGACAGGTCTTTTTGCATACGACCAATCCGCGCGTGGCCTCTGGCGATGGGGTCGCTATGGCTTGGCGGGCCGGGGCGAGGGTGAGCAACATGGAGTTTATGCAGTTCCATCCAACCATGCTCTACGATCCGGGGCGGCCCTCGTTCCTGATTACCGAGGCTTTGCGCGGGTTTGGTGCCGTGCTGATCGACGAGCGCGGCGCGGCGTTTACCGACCCATTGCAGACGCGCGATGTGGTGTCGCGGGCCATTGTCGCGCAGATGCAGGAAAGCGGTGCTGAATGCGTCTATTTGGACGTCACCGGCCAAGATGCCGACCAGACTCGCCGCCGCTTTCCCAACATCTATCGGCATTGTCTGGGGATGGGCGTAGAAATGACCGAAACGCCGATTCCGGTGGTGCCAGCGGCTCACTATAGCTGTGGTGGGGTGTGGACGGACGCGCACGGCCAGACGAATATTGCGGGTCTATACGCGGCTGGCGAGGTGGCGATGAGTGGGTTTCAGGGGGCCAATCGGCTGGCGAGCAATTCGCTGTTGGAAGGCTTGGTTTTGGCGCGCCGCGCTGTCGAGCACGCCAGTAACGTCGCGCCCGTGGCTGTGGGTCGGTTCGAGATGGAGCATACGGGTGATGCTATTGCGTCTGATGTACTGGAGGAGCGGCGGGAGTTGCTGCGGCGCTTGATGTGGGATGAGGTGGGCATCGTGCGCAGCGACCGAGGCTTGCAGCGAGCTTGTGAGGAGACGGAGCGGATGGCGCGCGAAATTGAAGCGTTGTACAGCGATCACCGGCTCGACGGCGAGCTAGTTCAGCTACGCAGCTTGGCGACTGTGGCTCAGCTCATTGCCCGCTCGGCACGGCAGCGTTTGGAAAGCCGCGGCGTCCACTACAACTGCGACCATCCCGCGCGCGACGATGCTCGCTGGCAGCGGCCGACGCTGCTGATGAAGGGTCGGATAGCGGCGTCAAAAATACACTAGTGCCGCCACCTCCGTTTGGAAGGTCTTGAGGGACCACTCCCACTCGCGGCGGTCAGGGCGGCGTTTGACGTAGAGGTAGCTTAGGTCTAGTCCGGTCTGGCCGCTCAGGCTGATGCGTTGGAACGGGAACCAGTCGGCACCCAGCCCTAGCGCTATCCCCAGATCGTGCTTGGTTCCGATGCGTTGTGTATCCGAATCGATATCTGGTAGGCGACGCCAAAAAGCGGAAAAACCTGCGTGGGCTTGGTAAAAAACAAAAGGGGCGACTTGGTCGTGCAGGGGGCGGTAGTGCTTGATGGTGGGACGCAGTTGTAGCCAGAGAGAACGGGACTGAGCTCGGGTATCGTTCCGGTCGGGGTTGTCGCGGTCGTCGGAAGTATACTCGCTGTAGCGCGACGAAACGTCTATTTCCAAACCGAGGGCAGTGACGGGAGAGCGTACTTTCCACAGGCTGAGGTCGAGTCCGCTGCTGGAAGGCAGGGCTACACCCAGCGCCCAGTTGCCTCGGTCGGCCAAGGGGTATTGGTCCGCGGCGGCGGTGCTTATCAACAGGACGATACCGATCAGAGGGAAAATAAGCATGGTTTTCTTCTCAAAAGAAACTGGGTCCCATCTATAGTGCAGAACGTCTTCACCTAATCGCCGGTTGGTCTTAGGGTATTCGGTACTGGAGCCACCCATAAAAAGGCGGGATTATCCTTGAAGGAGTAGTCTTGTTTTTTATGTAAGGTTATTCGGCCATCGACAATACAGACTTCTGCGAAGGCGGGGTTCGGCTGAAACCCATCAATGGCTTGTCCATCGTCGCGGCACAGCATCGCTGGCTCAGACGGCCGCACGAAAATGTATATTCGTTGATCAGGGCTATATCCATGACCATAATCTGTGGCCTCGTTAAGCGGTACAAGATAGATTTTATCTACGGCACTCGCCGGCCAATTTACGAGACTTCGAATAACTCCCCCTCCCTCGAACCGCAAAGAAGTATCACTAGTGAGACGTATTCCGGTCGTCACGAGGAATTCTGATCGTCGGTAGGGTTCTTCTACTATGGGAATGATCCTTAGAGAGACGGGATTGTCCTTAAAGGAGTAGTCTTGCTTTTTGCGCAAGGTTATTTGGCCATCGACAATACAGACTTCTGTGAAGGCGGGGTTCGGCTGAAACCCATCAATGGCTTGTCCATCGTCGCGGCACAGCATCGCTGGCTCGACCTCGGATGGCCGCACAAAAACGTAGATCCTGTGATCGGGAGAGTCTTGACCATAACTGGTGGCCTCGTTAATCGGTAAAAAATAAATGGCATCTACGTCACTTGCTGGCCAATCCCTTATAGGTAGAGTGAAATGACGACTCTCACTGAAGCGGGTATCGTCGCCAAAAAAAACACGTTGCGGGTGCCTGGGAACATTGGATGATTCAAAGGACTGTGTTGGGCTCCAATAGTCGCACGCCGTTATCTGGATGGCTAAGTAGGTGCCAAAAAGTTCGTTTACACAAGGTTTATGAGTTCAGCCAGAAATTATCAGCGTAGACGCCCGCTTTTTGCAATCGCTCCTGCGGCCTCAATTGCCAGATATACTGGCAGGCCCTATCAGCGGACTCATC
>JAJDVZ010000144.1:0-3512 GCA_022825835.1 Candidatus Latescibacterota bacterium | reverse complement strand
TCTGTCCACGCACCTGAAGTGCGCTGTGCGGGCATTCATCTGGGGCGGCGGTTGCCCGGCCGCCTCGGTGCAGCTTACCCGGGAATCTAGCGAGGCGGACCACCTCTTTTCCCCTATTTAGCCTTGCTCCGGATGAGGTTTGCCTTGCCACCTGCGTCGCCGCAGGTGCGGTGAGCTCTTACCTCGCCTTTTCAACCTTACCCAGCAAGCTGGGCGGTGTGTTTTCTGTGGCACTGTCTGTGGGGTCGCCCCCCCTGGGCGTTACCCAGCATCCTGTCCTGTGGAGCTCGGACTTTCCTCACTAGCGGCCACTGAGGACTGCTAGCGCGCCCGCCCGACTTACTGCTCCCAAAATCAAACCGACTGCTCGTTCCAGACCATAATGGTGCCGCAATTCTCGCAGTAGATGACGCGGTCGCCGACGCGTACCTCGTTGAGTATTTGGGCGGGCATTTGGTAGTAACAAGCACCGCAAGCGTTTCTGTGTATGGCTGCGACGCGAATGCCGCGCCGTCCTTGCTTGCGCTTGTACGTCTTCAGCAATTGGGCATCGATGCTCTCGGCGACCACCTCGCGACTCTTTTTAACTTCGTCGATTTGTTCCTGCATAGTGCCGAGCTGGCCTTCGAGTTTGTCAATGCGCTCTTGCTCGACCGCGCGGACTTCCTCAAAAGCCTCTTGCTCGTCGTCGATTTGTTCCTGCATTCGCTCTTGGCTATCAATGGCTTTGAGCAATTGCGTCTCGTGCTCGGCAATGGTCTTTTTGCACATCTCGATTTCGAGCTGAAGGGCATCGTATTCTTTGTTAGTGGTAACTACGGAAAAGCGCTCCTCGCGCTCGCGCAGGGAGGCTTTGCTGCTTTCGATCTCGCGCTCGCAGTGCCGCTGCTGCTTGGCGGACTCCTCGCTTTGGGCTTCTAGCTCGGACAAAACGGACCGCGCCTTTTCTATTTTGCTGCGCCGCAGGTCGATTTCAGCGGGATATTTTTCTTTGGCCTCTTCGAGTGAGAAGAGTTTTTTATCGACTTCTTGGAGCTTCAACAGTTGCAACAAACTCTCTTTCATGCGGCTTCTCGTTTCCTATGACACCGAGCAAAGAAAAAGAGTGCATCTTTGATGCACTCTATGTAGCTTATATGAGCTTCTACTGGTGAACAAACACTCTGTGTGGCAAGTGAACCCAGTATGTCGCGTCATCAGCAGCTTGTGGCTATCGGTTGCGGTAGATGAGTCTCATTTAATTACGGGCATTTGGATAAAGCGGTCAAGAGAGCAGCGCCCGCGCCGCCTGTGCGACGTGCCCGGGGGTCAAGCCGTATTTTTGCAGCAGGTCTTCGTTAGGTGCGGATTCGCCGAAGACATCGCGGATGCCGACACGCCGCATGGGCGTGGGACGCCGCTCGCCTAGCACTTCAGCGACCGCGCCGCCCAAGCCGCCGATGATCGTGTGGTCTTCGGCCGTCACTACGCAGCCCGTCTGCGCGGCCGCGGCGACAATGGCATCTGCGTCGAGTGGCTTGAGGGTCGGTACATGCAGGACGAGTGCCGAGATTCCTTCGCTCGCTAATTCGTCGGCCGCGGCGAGGCAGCGCGGGGTTTGGGCTCCTGTGGATATGAGGGTGATATCCGTGCCCTCGCGCACGACAAGGGCGCGACCCAACTCAAACTCGTAGTCGGCTGGAAAGATGACTGGTTCCGGATCGCGCGTCATGCGCACGTACACCGGGCCGGGCAGGTCGTTGGCCGCCAGCATACAGGCGCGGACTTCTACGGCGTCGGCTGGGGCCAAAACGGTCATGTTCGGCATGGCCCGCATGACGGAGATGTCGGCGACTTCTTGATGGGTTTTGCCGGTTTTGCCGGTCAATAGGCCCGAATAGGCACCGCAGAGCTTGACGGGTAGGTTGGGTTGGGCGACGACGACGCGGAGTTGGTCGAGATCGCGGTTGACGATGAAGCAGGCGAAGCTGCTCAGCCACGGCACGAGGCCGCAGGTGGCCATGCCAGCGGCGACGCCCATCATGTTTTGCTCGGCAATGCCCATTTCGAGGAAGCGGTCGGGCCGCTCGCGGGAGACTTTGTCGGCCTTGGTCGAGTTGGCCAAATCGCCGTCGAGCACGTACACGCGCGGGTCGCGGTCAATGAGTTCGATGAGCGCGTCGCCAAAAGCATCGCGCTGGGCCAGCATCTCGCCGGTAGTGGAGAGGTTCACAGCGCGGCCTCCTGCGCGACGAGTTCGTCCTGCGCTTGTTTGAGGTCTTGGTCGGTCACCGGTTTGGAGTGCCAGTTGAAGTCGTTTTCCATGTAGGAGATCCCTTTGCCCTTGACCGTGCGGGCGACGATGATGGTGGGTTGGCCGCGGTGTGATTTGGCCGCGGCAAAGGCCGCGAAAATGGCGGGGAAGTCGTGGCCGTCGGTCTCGATGGCGTTCCAGCCAAAGGCGCGCCAGCGGCTGAGGGGATTTTCCTGCGCGGCCAAGCGGTCGAGCACGCCGTAGCCCTTTTCAGTGGCCCAGCCGTATTGTTGGAGGCCGTTCCAGTCGAGGATGGCGGTGAGATTGTCGAGGCCGTAGCGCACTGCGACAAAGGCCGCCTCCCATATTTGCCCCTCCTGCGAGTCGCCGTCGCCGATCATCACCCAAGTGCGAAAGTCCTGCCCCTTCAGACGGGCGGCGAGGGCCATGCCGAGGCCGGGCGACAGGCCCTGGCCCAGCGAGCCGGTGGACATGTCGAGACCGGGGAGGACGCTCATGTCTGGGTGCCCCTGTAGGCGGGAGTCAATGGCGTCAAAGGTGGCAAGTTCCTCGATGGGCAGGTAGCCGCGCAGGGCCAAGGCCGCGTAGAGGCCGATTGAGGAATGCCCCTTGGACAGGATGAAGCGGTCGCGGTCTGGGTCGCGGGGTTTGTCTGGGTCGATGTTTAGTTCGGCGAAGTACAGGGCGACGAGTAATTCGGCCGCGGACATGGGGCCGCCTAGGTGGCCGGCTCCAGCGTGGTGTACCGACTCGACGACGAGACGGCGCAATTGGATGGCATAGTGCTTTAGCTCGGCGTGGCGCTCGCGCGTCAGGCTCATAGAATTTCTCCTTTTTGCGGTTCGTTAAGGTAGAAATCGACGCGGCGTTAGTCCAGCCACGGGGGCATAACGCCAAAGGCCCGGCCGCACTCGGCTAGGCGCTCGACATCTTCTAAGCCGATGGGAATGCCGTCGCGTGCGTACGCTTCCTCGTTGCGGTGTTCGGGCGTGCCGGGTAGAGTGACTTCGTCGTACCCACGCAGTGGAATCATCTGCTCGCTCGCTAGGCGCACCAACTCATCGACGCCGTGACGCACCTGTGGAGCGGGTGCGAAGAGGCTCAAGTCGAGGACGAGGATTAAGCTGCCCATGCGCGCGGCTGGCCATTGCACGGCAATCTCGCGGGCGCGGTCGCCGCCTTGGCCGACAAAAGCTCCGCCGAGCAGGGTGGCGATTGCGGTGTAGCCCATGGATTTGAAGAAGGCCGCGGGGATCAG
>JAJDVZ010000135.1:0-16176 GCA_022825835.1 Candidatus Latescibacterota bacterium | reverse complement strand
GCGTGGTCGGCGGCGACCGGGTCGGGGCGGCTGCACGTTTTGGTGGGCAAGCCAACGTCCGCTGTGACCGGCTATGAATACCAACTTTACGAAGGGGCTGATCGGCTGTTGGATTGGACATCGGCGGGCGTAGCTGCGCCGGTGGTGGCGGGCTTCGACGGCTCGGCTGCGGCTGCGGTCGAACCGTCAGCCCAAGAGTTCGCTACGGGAGCGTCTGCTTCGTTTTCCGTGGGCGGGCTGCAGCATGGGCAGCCGTATGTCGTGGCGGTGCGGGCGGTCAATGAAGGGGGAGCCAGCGATGTGGCGTGGGGCATAGCTACGCTGGCACGCCAGAAGCCTTGCGCCGAGACGTTTCAACATATCTTATATTCTGACGTTACGCAGTCGTTATCCCCGGCCTTGCGCCGAGACATGACAAAGGCTGCGGAACATCACATCTTAACTTGCTCAACTGCGCGTATCGTGCCAGTCCAAGGCGATGAAAGAATCAAAATAGTGTAAGGTCCGTTCTTAATGAAAATCCTTACCTGCCCAATCAACGGGCCGCGTCCACTCTCAGAATTCGTCTTTGGCGGCGAGGTGCGTCCCATGCCCGATCCTAAGAAAGCGGATGACGCTGCGTGGGCCGACTACGTGTTCAACCGCAGCGGCGAGCCGGGTATCCAGCGCGAGTGGTGGTACCACAGCGCCAGCAGCACTTGGTTTATCGCCGAGCGCGACACGGCCAGCGACGAGATCGTCCGCACCTATTTGTGGGGCGAGGAGGACACAGCGTGAAGCGCCGCCTGTCTGCACAGCCCGGGGAGTGGATTGACCGGACGGAGCCGCTTGAATTTCGCTTTGAGGGCGAGACGTTCAGCGGCTTTGTCGGGGATGTGATCGCCAGCGCGCTGTTGGCTAATGGTGTGCAGGCGATGGGACGCAGTTTTAAATACCACCGGCCACGCGGGGTGTATAGCTTGGCCGGGCACGATGCCAATGCGCTGTTTACAGACGGCGAGCGCACGCATCTGCGCGGCGATAGCGAGCCGTTGGCTGCGGGTATGGAGTTGCGGGCGGTCAACACCATCGGTGGGTTGAAGGGCGATTGGCTCAAGTGGCTGGAGATTTTGGGCCGCTTCATGCCGGTGGGTTTTTACTACAAGACATTTCACCGCCCCCGGTGGCTGTTCCCTTTTCACGAGCGGATCATTCGCCAAATAGCGGGCTTGGGTCAAATCAATCGCGACCAAGCGGCCACGGCTAGTCCCAAGGAGTACGCTTGGTGCGATGTGCTGGTTGTGGGGGGCGGTGCGGCTGGGTTGGAGGCGGCGAGGGCTGCGGGGGAAGCTGGAGCTAGGGTCCTGTTGGTCGAGGAACAGGCGCGTTTAGGGGGGAGTTGGGCGTGGCAGCACGGTGGGGACTGCGACGAGTTGGTCGAGGTGCTCGCTGGTCTGCCGAATGTCGAGATCCGCTGCGGGACGGTGGCTGGCGGCCACTATGCCGACGGATGGGTTGCCCTGTTCGACGCGGTGCGGATGACTAAGGTGCGCGCCGGGGCCGTCGTCTATGCCAACGGCGCGATTGAACAGCCGGCGGTCTTTGGGCACAACGACCTGCCGGGCGTGCTGCTCGGGTCGGCGGCCCAGCGGTTGGTGAAGTTGTACGCGGTCAAGCCCTGTGATCGCATGGTGGTGCTAGCGGCTAATAGCGATGCGTATGGGGTGGCGCTGGACATGATTGACGCGGGGATCGAGGTGGCGGCCATTGCCGATTTGCGTCCCGACGCAGCTCCGTTGGCCCTAGCCGAGAAAATCGCTGCTGCCGGGGTGCCGATTCACAGCGGTCATGCGATTTATGCGGCCATGCCGAATAGGCAGAAGAATGGCCTGCGCGGCGCAGTGGTGGCACCGCTAGCCGCAGACGGCACCATAGATGCCCAGCGCGGCACTAAGATCGCCTGCGACGGTATTGCCGCGTCGGTCGGCTGGATGCCCAATGCCGCGCTGCCCAGCCAAGCGGGGGTGCAGTTTGCGTACGACGAGGGGCTGGAGCAACTCGTGCCGCGGTCGTGTCCAGACGGAGTTTTTGTCGCTGGGCGCGTTCGCGGGGTGTACGACCTAGACGCGCATCGGGAAGACGGGCGGGTCGCTGGGCTTAGGGCCGCGCACTACGCTGGTTATGGCGACGGGGAAGTGTCCACGTCCCCGCCGCTTGGGCGAGAAGCTCCCAGCCATAGCTATCCGATTTTCTCCCATCCGAGCAAAAAGAACTTCGTGGATTTCGACGAGGATTTGCACTTGGCGGATTTCGTCAATGCCCACCAAGAAGGCTACGACAGCGTCGAACTGCTCAAGCGCTACAGCACCGTGGGAATGGGGCCGAGCCAGGGCAAGCTGTCCAACATGAATGCGATGCGGATCTTGGCCAAACTCAACGGCGACACCATTGCCGCGACTGGCTCGACGACCGCTCGTCCCTTCTACCAGCCGGTGCCGCTGGGGCATTTGGCTGGTCGGCGCTTCCACCCGATGCGCCGGACGCCGGTCCACGATTGGCATTGCGAACACGGCGCGGTCTTTGCCCACGCTGGCGACTGGTATCGGCCCGAGTACTATGCTCGCGGCGATGCCAGCCGCGACGAGTGTATTGTGCAGGAGGCGCAGCAGGTGCGGGCTGGTCTGGGAATCATCGACGTGAGCACGCTGGGCAAATTGCAGGTCAGTGGCCCGGACGCTGTTGAGCTACTGGAGCGCCTTTATACGGGCCGCTTCAAGAAGCAGGTGGTTGGCCGCTGTCGCTACGGCGTGGCGCTCGACGAGAGTGGGGTTGTGATTGAGGACGGGGTAATTGCGCGATTGGCCGAAGACCGCTTCTATGCGACCACGACTAGCAGCGGCGCAGCGGCTTTTTACCGCGAGATGCTGCGCTGGGCCGCGATCTGGGGCTTGGACGTGACCTTGAGCAATGTCACGGGTCAACTGGCGGCGTTCAATTTGGCTGGTCCAGAAAGCCGCGACGCGCTGGCGGCGTTGACGGACATCGACTTGCGGTCGGGGCCTTTCTCCTATCTGCGAGTGCGCGAGGGCGAGGTAGCCGGGGTGCGGGCGCTGGTGATGAGGGTGGGTTTTGTCGGCGAACTGGGGTACGAGATTCACGTGCCCGCTTGGGAAGGGGAGCACGTGTGGCGCACGCTGGTGGCGGCGGGTGCGCGGCCCTTTGGGGTGGAGGCGCAGCGCCTGTTGCGCTTGGAAAAAGGGCACTTGATAGTCGGCCACGACACGGACGCGCTGACGTATCCCCAAGAGGCGGGGTTGGCGTGGGCCATTGGCAAGAACAAGCGCTTCTTCGTCGGCCAGCGCAGCTTGCGAATCTATACCGCGCGTCCAGTTCGGCGCACGCTCGTCGGCGTGCGGTGGCCCGCTAATTTTGCTGGCAAGCTGCCCGAGGAGTGCAACTTGATCATGCGGAGCGGGTGGATCGCTGGCCGCATAACCAGCATCGCCCCGGCCTCGACGCTGGGTTATCCGTTGGGCTTGGCCTTTGTCGAAGCGGATATGGCTGCGCCCGGCACGCGGGTGGAAGTGCGCTTGGACGATGGTTCGACGAGTGTGGCAGAGGTGGTAAAGCTACCGTTTTACGATCCCGAAGACGAGCGGCAGAAGCGGTGAGGTTGTCGGGGCGGTGCTAAGAAAGGACTGGTCTTGCTCCGACGAATACCGGCTGTCTATCGCCAGCGCGTAGTGCGCCGCGACCAGACCACGGGACGGGGTGCTACGGGACGCGCCCTACTCACCGGCGGCCTCTTGGCGGCCCTCATTGCCATCGGCGTGCCCTATGGGGGCATGGTGATACAAGGGTCGCGGCTGGGGCTCTCGTCGGCGACGCCCGCGGCGTTTTTCTTGTTGTTCGTGCTGCTGCTGACTGTGCAGGTGGCACTGGGGGCTATGCGGCGGGAGTGGGCATTTGGCCGCGGCGAGTTGCTGACGATCTTTGCGATGATGGCAGTAGCCACGGCCATTCCCACGCGCGGCGTAGTGGGGCTGCTGCTGCCGATGATCACCGGCACCTTCTACTACGCTACTCCAGAAAACCAGTGGGCCGAGTTGATCCATCCCCATTTGGCCGACTGGATGGTTGTCGCGGACATAGAGGCTATCCGGGACTTTTACGAGGGCGTGGGGCGCGATGCGTTGATCCCTTGGGATGCTTGGTTGGTGCCCTTGGGGCGTTGGCTGGCGTTCTACGCGGCGTTCTATTTGGTCTTGATATGCCTGATGAATATCCTGCGCCGCCAGTGGGTCGATAACGAGCGGCTGGCCTATCCCTTAGCGCAAGTGCCGCTGGCTATGATTCAAGGTGCGGAGGAAAGCCGGCTCGCGCCCTTTTTCCGCCAGCGCCTCGTCTGGATAGGACTCGCCATTCCCTTTGTCCTCGGCAGTTTAGAGGCTCTGCATCACTACTTCCCCGCCATGCCTTCGCCCGTACTGGATACGCGATTGCCGCTGCTGCGGCAGATCGTGGTCCTGCGCCTCGATATCAACTTCCTGATGCTCGGCTTCGCCTATCTCATCGGCGTCCAGCTCTCCTTTAGCCTGTGGGTTTTCTATCTGCTCCACGCTCTGCAAGAGGGCCTGCTCGATAGTCTGCATTTGCAGCATACCGCCGAAGTGGGGACGTGGTCCGAAGCGGGGATGGGGCATCAGATGATAGGGGCCTGCGCCGCGCTGGTCGTTTATAGCTTGTGGACGGCCCGCGCTCATCTGGCCGAGGTTGGCCGCCGCTTTTTGCACCCTGCAAAAGACGAAGGGGAAATGGCATCCTATCGCTTCTCCGTAGTTGGGTTGGTCTTGGGCACGGCAGGCATGGTGGTGTGGCTGTGGCAGAGTGGGTTGCCGATGTGGATCGCCGCACTGTTGGTGGTGGTGGCGCTGGGTCTTTTGGTGGCGCTGACGCGCATCATCGCCGAGGCCGGTACTCCCACTATTACTTCGGGCATGATTCCCGCTGGATTTACCGTCGGTGCCGTCGGTGTGCCGGCCTTGGGGGCACCGGGCGTGGTGGCGCTGGGCTATACTTTGGTCTGGATCGGCGATCTGCTGGTTTTTATGACCGCTCCCTTGGCCAATAGTCTGCGCTTGGGCAGCGAATTGGCCGGGGACCGCCGTCGGTTGCTGTGGGGTTTGGCCGCGGCCATGCTCATCAGCCTTGTGCTATCGACTTGGTACACGCTGCACTTGGCCTATACGCACGGAGCCGTCAATCTCCACCGGCAGTATTTTTCTACTTTTGCGGCTGAGCCGTCTAAGTTCGCCGCGCAGCAACTACTCCATCCCACCGGCCCGGACGCCATTGGCTGGCTGTGGACCGGCGGCGGCGCGTTGCTGATGAGTGCGCTGATTGGTGCGCGCAATTACTGGGCTTGGTGGCCGCTGCATCCTTTGGGCTTTGCCGCGAGCATGGCCTGGGTCATGAACCATATCTGGTTCGCGATTTTTCTCGCTTGGTTCGTCAAGACTTTGGTGCTCCGCTTTGGGGGCGCGGCGCTCTACCAAAAGACGGTGCCCTTTTTCCTCGGCATAGCCCTCGGCCAGATCGTCACTGCGGGGATCTGGCTCATCGTCGATGGATTCACGGGGACGGTGGGCAATCGCCTGCCGGTGTATTAATTTTTGTTATTATTGGACATCTACATCAATGATCCGCAGTTTCAAAGATCGAAAGACCCAGCGTTTCTTTGAGGGCCATCACATCGCAGAGTTCCAAGGATTCGCGAACCAAGCTACGCGCCGTCTCGCGTATCTGGACAGCGCGGAGTCCCTTCAGGATCTGGCTAACTTGCCGAGCAATCGCCTAGAGGCGTTGCGAGGAAATCGAGCCGGCTGGCACAGCATTCGAATCAATCGGCAATGGCGAATATGCTTCCGCTGGCAGGACAATGAGCCTTTTGACGTAGAGATAGTGGACTATCACTAACAGGGGGTAAGAACATGAGCGTAAAAAACGGTATGCGACCGGTCCATCCGGGAGAGATATTGCGCGAGGAGCTTGAGACGCTCGGCCTGTCGTCTAACAAGTTGGGTAAGGCGCTAGATGTGTCGCCGGACTGCATGACTGCGATTCTCAACGGTCAGCGTGATGTAACCGCCGATATTGCGCTTAGGCTAGCACGCTATTTCGGAACGACGCCACAGGTCTGGTTGAATCTGCAGAAGACCTACGAGCTTCGCCGAGCCGAGATCGAGGTGGGGCAGCGCATTGCCGAGCGCGTGAAACCTCGGCGGGCAATGGCTTAGAGGATGCAAAACACAATGACGACAACGCGACAGAAACGGACGTACAGGAGGGGGTACGGAACGAAGAGTTCGGGAAACATAGAAGAGGCAGCACAATGATTCGATCGACCGAAGTACACTCACGGGCTGGCTACCGTATTTGGATTCGATATTCAGATGGTGTCGCTTAGCCTCGTTGCACGTGCTAACAAATCTGAGCTGGGGGCGGAGGTAGAGATCAATCATGGAAAACTCTCTGAACGGCTCGCCGGTTCTCTCATGTCCCAAAAGACAGAGATCGAACAACAGATCGGTGAAAAGCTGTATAAGAAAATGATGAGGAACTACGGCTACAGGATATACTCTCGCCGAGATGTGGACCTATACGATCCCGAAACCCGCACCGAGCAGTATACTTGGCTACTGAACCAACTGGAGAAGTTCCACTTGGCCTTTAGTCCCAGAGTGAAGGAACTGGAGAGCATTATTAATGAGCCTTCAGGATAATGATCACCATCACTATATCCATTGTGGAAGATGCCGCTACCGCGAGTTGGTGCGGCTGTGCCCAGATTGGCACGACGATAACGACGCCCACGGTGCCATCGCTGAGGACGCTACGGCTACCCGCCAGACAAGCAGGAAAACGCCACGCAGACCGTCCTAGTACAGGCCGAAGTACTATCGGAAGGATGGGCAGGCTGAAATCTATACCCATGCCATTGACAGAAGGGAGATACTATGACTCAACTCCTTAAAAAAGCCCTCATCGAGGTTAGTAAACTGCCGCCGGAAGCGCAGGATACTATTGCGAGTATCATCCTCGAAGAACTCGAAGATGAACGACTATGGGATCGTTCATTCGCTGCCTCGCAGGATAAACTCGCCCAATTGGCCCAAAAAGTTCGCACGGACATTGAAGCCGGGCGGATCCATAAAATGGGATTCGATGAACTTTGAGCGATGGATTCGTATCTGACCGACGATTTTCTGGCCTGTTTTGGTCGATTGCCCGATAGCGTCAAAGAGAAAGCGCGCAAGAACTATCGTCTTTGGAAGCAGAACCACAATCATCCAAGTCTGCAATTTAAGCAGGTGCTGACGACCGACCCGATCTATGCAGTGCGAATTGGGATCAGTTGGCGTGCGTTAGGCTTGCGGGAAGACGATGCGATCTACTGGTTCTGGATTGGCCCTCATGCCGAGTACGACCACTTGCTCAATCGGCTATAAGACTATGAACACGACGCGCAAAAGTCCCATCGCCCATCTTGTCGCTGACGCACCCGCTCTGGTGCAGGCCGCTTTGCACCACCCGGTTGATATGGTCAAGCTCGGGGCCAAAGGTCCGCGCTTGGTCGAGTGGGCCGAGCAGCACGCGCTCGCATTGCCGGAGCGGATCTACGACACGCGGCCCGTGGGAGCGGATGGGGTTTTGGCGCGGGTGGGAGTTGGTGAACTGATCTTGGAGTGTCGGCCTGAAGACAAACTCTGGGCGCGTCTGAATGCGGCGTTGGAGGCTGTGGAGGACGGGGTCTATCGGGTGGAGCAGCAGTCGGCGACCTTAGTGGTGCAAGGGGATGATGCCGAGCGCATTTTGGCGCAGGCTTGCGCGGTGGATTTGGCTCGTGAGCCAGCAGAGCGAATGGTGTACACGCAGGTGGCCGGGGCGGCTTGTGGGGTGTTGCCGCGCGGCGGGGAGTACCGCTTGTGGGTCGATTACAGCTTGGCGGCCTATCTGTGGGACGCGCTCGCCGCCATTGCCGAGGATGTTACTTGCGCCAAAACGCCGGACTGAACAGCACCAAGAGCGTAAAAACCTCCAGCCGCCCAATCAGCATAGCAAAGCACAGGATCCACTTGGCGACCGAATTGATGTCGCCGTAGTGGTGGACGACTTCCCCTAGGCCCGGTCCTAAGTTGTTGATGCAGGCGGCTACCGCTGAAAAAGACGTAGTCAGATCCAAGTCGGTGGCGAGCACGGCGAGGAACATGAGCGTGAACGTCAGCACGTACACCGAGAAAAACCCCCACACCGCTTCCATCACCCGATCGGGAACAGCCCGCAGCCCCACCTTAATGGGGAGGACGGCGTTGGGATGGATCAGGCGCGTGATCTCTCGGCTACCCTGCTTTAGAATGAGCAACAGACGCATCACTTTTATGCCCCCGGCCGTTGAGCCGGCGCAGCCGCCGACAAACGAGCCGAGGAACAACAAAAACGGCAGCACGCTGGGCCAGACCGAATGGTCCGCAATGCTAAACCCCGTGGTGGTGACAATAGACACAGTGGCGAAGAGGCCGTAGCGCAGGGATGCGATGGCGTCGTGCTCGTTGTGGGTAAAGAGGATCAGCCAGGCGATGAGGGCAGTGATTAGCAAAATGACCAGGTACGTGCGGCATTCCGGGTCGATGCGGTACGGATGCAGTGATCGCTGGCGAAAGGCGTAGAAGTGCAGCGTGAAGTTGATGCCCGATAGCACAATAAAAAAGATGGCGACTAGCTCAATGGCCTGACTATTGAAAAAGCCGATACTGGCGTCGTGGGTGGAAAAGCCGCCGATGGCAACCGTTGAAAAGCTGTGGGCGATGGCGTCGAAGGGTTCCATGCCGGCCAGCCAATAGGCGAGGGCACAGGCCACGGTTAAGCTCAAGTAGATGAACCAAAGGACTTTGGCGGTCTGGGTGATCCTCGGCGTCAGCTTTGAATCCTTAATGGGGCCGGTGATCTCAGCGCGAAAAAGCTGCATGCCACCGATGCCGAGCATGGGCAATACGGCGATGGCGAGGACGATGATGCCCATGCCGCCCAACCATTGGAGCTGCTGGCGGTATAACAAGATGGAGCGGGGCAGGTCGTCTAGGCCTTGGATGACCGTGGCACCGGTCGTGGTCAAGCCGGAGAGGGACTCGAATACGGCGTCGGTAAAGGTCAGTTCAGGCTGGTCGGACAGCATCAGCGGAAAGGAGCCGTAAAAGCCCAAGACGGCCCAGAACAAGACCGTTATCAAAAAGCCGTCCCTGATCCGCAACTCGGTGCGCTGCTTGCGCGTGGGCAACCAGCACGCAAGCCCGGTGACGAGCGTAATGACAAAGGCCAACAGAAAGGCGGTTGCCGCTCCGTCGCGGTAGAGGAGGGATACGCCAGCGGGCACCAACATGCTGACGCTAAACAGCGTCAACAGGACGCCTAGGACCCGAAATACAACTGCGGCGCGCATGCGTTCCTTACCCTCCGAAGATCTTTCTCACTTCCTCATGGACGTAGTGCCGGGCGAAGACCACGGCTTTGTCGCCGGGGTGGATGCGCGTATCTCCGCGCGGGATGATCACGTGATCGCCGTGGACGACAGCGCCGATGATCGAGTCCCTGGGCAGGCGGATGGAGATCAGGGATTTTTGGGTGATTTTGCTGCGGTCGTGGGCGATGTACTCGACGGCTTCCACGTCGAGGCCGGGCAGGCTGGCGATGGAGGCGATGCGCTGGTGCCGCACGTAGCGCTGGACGGCGTTGACGGTCAGGAGCTGTTTGCTCAACACCGAATCGAGGCCGATGGCCGGGGTGATGGGCATGTAATCGACGTTATTTACCAAGGCGATGGCGCGCGGCACTTCGAGGTGCTTGGCCACGAGCGTCGAGATGATGTTGACCTCGTCGTTGCCAGTAACGGCGACAAAGGCGTCCATGTCGGCCAAGCCCTCGACGGCCAACAGGTCGTAGTCGGTGCCGTCGCCTTGGATGACCAGTACGTTGGCGAGTTGGTCGGCGATTTGCCGGGACCGGTCAGCGCGGCTTTCGATGAGCCTGACGTGCATCTCTGAGGAAAGCTCTTGGGCGACGAATTGGCCGATGAGGCCGCCGCCGAGAATCGCGATGTCGTTGATGCGGTGATCGGCGAGACCGGTCAAGCGGACCACCGAGGGAATGAAGTCGGGATCGCTGATGACGAAGATGCGGTCTTCTGGCAGCAGCTTGGTGCTGCCCCTGGGGATCAAGGTCTGCTGTTTGCGCTGGATGGCGACGAGGCGCATGGGGATGTCGGCAAACTGCCGCCCCAATTCGGTCAGCGGAGCGTGGAGCAGGGAGGATTGGTGGTCCAGGCGCATACCCAGCAAGACGAGTTTGCCCTCGGCAAATTCGACTAGGTCGGTGGCGCTGGACTGGCGGATGAGGCGGACAATGGCGTCGGCGGTTTCCTTCTCGGGGTGGATGAACTGATCGACGCCGAGTTCTTGAGGACTGAAGATAAAGTCGGGCGCGGCGAATTCGGGATTGCGGATGCGGGCGATGGCCGATTGGACGCCCAGCTTCTTGGCCATTCTACAGGCGAGCAGGTTGACCTCGTCGTTGGTGGTCATGGCGGCGACGAGATCCACCTTCTCGATGCCGAGCCCACGCAAGTCCTGCAAACTGGTGCCATTGCCCTCGGCGACGATGATGTCGAGCTGTTCGCTGACGCGCTTGACGCGGCTGGGGTCGGTGTCGATCTGGGTAATGTCGTGCCCATCTTGGCTCAGTTGCTTGCTCAACTGGAAGCCGATGGCTCCGGCACCTATGACCAAAATGTGCATGGTTTTTTGGGCAAATTCCGCAGCGAAGTTAGCACTTAGAAGCTAAGGACGATGTGCTGCCAACGCTAACTCAGTCGATGTGAAAGACTTCGCGCAGATCCTTGGCAATAGGGCTGTCGTCCGGGTTGGAGGCCATGATGTCCTTCATGTAGGTCCACCACCGGCGGCAATCCGGCGTCTCGGCGATGCTATTCCAGCGCTCCTCGTCCTCAATTTCTACGTAGGCAAAAAGCTGGTGGGTGTCAGCGTCGAGGAAGATGGAGTAGTTGTGGACGCCGTGGTCTTTGAGGGTTTGCTCCAGCTCGGGCCAGATGGGGTTGTGGCGCGCTTCGTACTCGGCGTGTTGGTCGGGATTGACTTGCATGACAAAGGCTTTGCGGATCATGGCCGTTTGCTCCTTTCCTTGTAGTGTGCCAAGTGTCTGGCATTTCGCTTGCTGAGTCAAATTGCATGTATATTACGGGGCCAAATCAAAAATTGAAGATCATGTTGCCCTCGACGCCATAGGCCCCGTCGATGAAGAGCCATAGGCAGGCCGTGGTGAAGTCGCCGAGGATCAGCCCCAAAAAGAACGGCATCAAGGCGCGATAGGCGCGCACCCCGCCGTAGCGCAGGATGGTCGCCTTGAGCAGCCAAGCCAAAAAGATGGACAACCAGCCATAGTAAACAATGGTGAAGGTGGAGGCGATGGGAAAACCCAAAGGATGCAGCGGCCACCACGCGAAGCGATGGCGCAAAAAAAGCAGGGCTGCCATGACGAAACTCCCGCTGGCGGTGAAGGCGAGGCGCGGGGCAAACGACGGCTCGGGCGCATTGTACACCGAGGCCATATAGGTAAAGGGCCAGCGCGGCGCGCCGCTAAAATACCAGCCGTGCAGGTTGATGCCGCCGTAGGTATAGGCGAGGGTCATGGTAAACCAGACCGAGCCGAGCAGCCCCACGGCGATGGCGGCAACCAAGGCCCAAGGCAGCCAGCGCGGCGCGGGCGAGTCGCCGGAGGTGAGTTTGAGGCTGTGCATGACCGCGTTCATCATGTTGGCCGCGGTCTCACCCATCCACACCGTGCTCAGGCCCAAGCCGGTCATGTTGCCGAGGCCGAGGGTCTCGGGGCCAATGCCTCGGGTGATAAACGCCTGCGGGGCCATCGGCGTCTGGCAGCCGGGGATGCCGGCCTCGCAGACGATGCGCGACAGGCCGATGAAGACGATGAGCGCCCCTACCACCAGCAGCACGGCCGCGTACAGGGAGAGGCCGGTGAGTGTCAGCCAAGCGACCATGAACGCCACACCGACGGCTAGGCCGCCAAAGGCCGTGCGTGGAGCCATGAGTTCGCCGGGGGCTGGCTCGCCTTTTAACGCTTGGTGCCACAGACGGCGCAGATGGGCGCGGGCGGTCCACATTACGAAGAGGGCCAGCACCAAGAGGCCACCAGCCTGCTGATGGGAGACGGGAACCGAGCCGCCGCCCGAGGTCCAGATGTCGCCTCCGCCGATGACGAGGCCGATGCGAGCAAAGACGACTTTTTCTAGGGTGTAGAACAAAAAGAAGAACCAGATGCTGAAGGAGACGCTGAGCGCCATTAGGTAGGCTAGGCCCAAGATCGGCAGGTTGATCCGCCAGGGCAGGCCGACGCTGCCTTGGAGCAGGGACAGGCTGCCGTTGAGGGCGATGGGCTGGAAGGCGTCGTGGTAGTAGTTGAGCGAGTTCCACGAGTGGATCAGGAGCGGCACGGCAAAGCCCAGCCACAGCAGGCGGTTTTTGAACAAGCGGCCGAAAAGGGACTCGGAGTCCGCGTCTTCGAGCATGGTAAGCGGCAGGCGGGTGAGGGGAAAGACCAGCCGCTCGTTGGCGACCCACTGGCCTCGCAGCAACACGCCGAGGCAAAAGAGGACCCAGTAGAAGGTGAAGAGAAAGCAGAGCCAAGCGGCTAGCGGGCGGCTCCAAGCGGCCCACGGTATGGCGCCACCTTGGGGCAGCCCCTCGTAGAACAGGCGCACGGCCTCGGTATCAGTGGGTGCCAGCCAAGGGTGGATGTATTCGACGAAGAGTTCCTGCCAGGCATTTTCCGGCGTGGCATAGTACGCGGCTCCGGTGATGACCGACAGGAAGCTGCCGGTGAAGCCGGTGGTAACCACGACTGCTCCGACCAGCATCATGGCGTACACGGCGATGAGTTCGGCGCGGGAAAAGGCCCACGCACGGCCCAGCATCTTGAGCAAGGGCAGGGCCGCGGCCGTTAGCAGAAAGAGGAAAAGGACAGCGATGAGGGGGATGGCATTGCTGGTGATTTGCGATCCCTTGACGATGAGAATCCCCCAAGGGCTCAGTACGCTGATCGCCCCCACGAGGAGCAAACCCGTGAGGACGGCGCGGAGGGAGAAGGCGGGTGGTTGGGGTGGCAATGAAGACATGGATTGATAAAATAAAGAAAAACGAGAAGGGTGTTTTGTCCGTGCTGAATTGTAGGATGGTGTGGAGTATAGGCGCGGCTGCGTGGTTGGGCTGTGCTCCGGTCGAAACGGAACGCCCGTCCGCAGCGGCGGATGTCCAGCGCACTGTTCTAGCGGGCGACATTCCGCAGCGCGCGTGGCCAGCGGCTTGGTTCCGGCCGCCGGCCACGGCCTCAGCCGTGGGATTGCAGACCTTCCGCCAATCGCCCGCGCTCGATGAATGGGTGGCGGCCGGTGAATTGCCGCCGGTTGCCGAGCGCCTGCCCGACGACCCCGTGGTGGTCGAACCTTACGGAGAAATTGGCCGCTACGGGGGCACGGCCCGGTTGTTCTTCGCAGGTGAAAGCCTGATCAACGTGCCCGAGGGCGTGCTGCGTCCGGGCCCGCAAATGCGGTTGAATCTGCCGAATTTTGCGGCCAAGGCCGAATACCGCAACGGCGCGCGGACCTTGCGGATTACTCTGCGTCCCGGCCACAAGTGGTCCGACGGCCATCCCGTAACGGCTGACGACTATGTGTTCTGGTTCAACCACGTGCTGATGAACGAGGAGCTCACGCCGGTGGTGGAGCCTCGGTTCAAGGGCGCGCGCATCGAAAAGCACGACGCGCATAGCTTCAGTTATCACTTTCCCCAGCCGATGCCGCTGTTTGTCAACCACCTCGCCCACAACAGTTCGCGCTTGGCAATGCCAGCGCACTTCATGCGCCGCTACCACCCGGCGTTTACCGATCCCGCGCAATTGGAGCGCGAGGCCGAAGAGTTGGGTTTGCAGGACTGGCTCACCTATTTTGGGGCAGTCAACAGCACGACCGATCTGATGTACTTCAATCGCCCCGTGCTGACGGCGTACGTATTGGTCAGCCGGACTTCGACGCGCGCGCTGCTGCGCCGCAATCCCTACTATTTCAAGGTGGATCCTGAAGGCAACCAGTTGCCCTATATCGACTATCTGGAGGTGCAGCGGGTCGATAGCCCCGAGATCATGGCGGCCAAAGCCTCGACCGGACAGGTTGACTTTGCCGGTCGGCAGTTTATGACGGCCGATATTCCGCTGTTTAAGCGCTTTGAGCAATACAACGACTATTCCACGTACGTCTGGCCGCGGCCGTACGGCTCGGACGTGGTGTTGCAGTTCAATTTGAACCATCCCGACGAGGGACTGCGGCAGATTTTCCAAGACGTGCGCTTCCGACGGGCGATGTCGCTGGCCATCAATCGGGAGGAAATCAATGACATCGTTTACTTTGGCTATGGGGTGCCGCGTCAACTTACGGTAGTGTCTGCAAGTCGCTACTTTGAGCCGGAATTTGCCACGGCTTGGGCGGAGTTTGACCCGGCGCGGGCGCGAGGGCTGTTCGACGAGATGGGACTTATCGATCGCGATGGGGATGGAAGACGCGAGCGGTTCGACGGCGAGCCATTGCAAATCACCTTGGAGTACATGATCGGCGAGACGCCCAAGCAGGTTACCCTAGACTTGGTCTCGGCCTACTGGCGTGAGGTGGGGGTAAACGTCAATCTCAAACAGATTAGCGGCACACTGCAGCGGATTCGCGCTAGGGCTGGTTTGATGGACATGACCATCTGGCATGCCGACCGCAACGCGGATATCCTCTTTCCCATTGAGCCGTACTGGTACGTGCCGACCAATGGCGGCTGGGAGCAGAGTCAATGGTCTAAGTGGACGCGGTGGTACTTCTCCGATGGCGCACTCGGGTGGGAGCCGCCGGCGCAGATTAAGGAACTGATTGGTTGGTGGGAGGTACTGCGCCGCACCACGGACGAGGAAGAGCGCATTGCGATGGGCAAGAAGATTCTCCGCAGCCAAGCCGAGAACTTGTGGGCACTCGGCGTCATTGGCTTGGGGCCGCATCCGGTCGTGGTCAGCCGCAAGCTGCGCAATGTGCCGCCCCAGGGCTATTGGGGTTGGGATTCGCGCTGGACGTGGCCGTATTATCCGGAGACTTGGTATTTGGACAGCGAGCAGATTGCAAGGTAGTTTTTTGGTCGCGTTCTTCGATTTTTATTAACCGCTAGTAGGGTTAGGTCCCCAAAAGCAAACTTCAACTAAAGGAGCGAATTTGAATGAAAAAGGCTGTGGTGTTTCTCGTCGGTCTATTGTGGAGCAGTACGGCGTCTGCGGAGCCGATGATCGCCGGACAGGTGCAGATGCGCTCGGCACTCAACCGAAGCCCGTCGGTGGCCGCCAGCCGACCCGCAATTTGCTCGGGACTCCACTGCTGACACAAATCCGCTTCGATGCGCGCAATGACCACCGGGGTCATCTTGGTCGCCTTCGCCTTGTCGCGCCGACGCGCCAGCGCTTTGTGATGGGCTTGGCCGGGACGATAGCCGCGCTGCCCCTGATTGCGCCGCAACTCCCGACTGATCGTCGACGGCGATACCGACACCGTCGCTGCGATGGACTGCTGATCATGCCCGGCTTTCTTCAAGGCGTACATTTGGTATCTTTGATGCTCGGTCAACTGGTGATACGTTCCCATAAGCGCCTCCGTCGAGAGTGGCGTTTGAAATGGCCACGGGAAATATACCAGTTGGCCGTTTCTATGCCAGCTATCAGGCGATTGCACTTACAAGTTGAATTCAAGCTCCTAAATATACCGCTCCCAATATGGATATATTATCTCCAGAGGACGTATCTCCGACTAGGGAAGGTCCCTTTCATATTGATTTAGGAATCTCTGATTAAGTGTTTTATTTTTCTTTTTAGTGCTTTGTTTTTTTGTTATCTTATTTTGCTAAGTACACGACAGTAGAATCTGTATGGCCTCTCGACTTTCTTTAGCTCGGTGTTGTGGATTGGCGATGAGTTGCTGTAATCGATCTAAGCCCAGCCGAAATAGGCTGATGGCTCGTCGGCCATGCTTTTTGTTGACAA
>JAJDVZ010000120.1:0-12476 GCA_022825835.1 Candidatus Latescibacterota bacterium | reverse complement strand
CCATGTGAGAAAGGCCGATGAGCGAGGAGACCATTTTTAGCAAAATCATCCGCCGCGAAATTCCCGCCGACATCGTCTATGAGGACTCCGACTGTCTGGCTTTCCGCGACATCCAGCCCCAAGCCCCGACGCACATCCTCGTCATACCCAAGGAAGTCGTCGCCGGTGTGCAACACGCCACATCCGAGCACGGCCCCCTACTCGGCCACTTGCTGCTCAAAGCCAGCCAGATCGCCGCCGAGCAGGGTCTAGCCGCCGCGGGCTACCGCTTGGTCATCAACGCCGGTGCCGACGGAGGGCAAACGGTCGATCACCTCCACATCCACCTGCTCGGCGGCCGCCCCATGCAGTGGCCACCAGGATAAAAAAAGAGGCGATGCCACACCGGGCACCGCCTCGCAAGTAATCTTAAGTCAGGGGGTTTCAGATGGTCTGGATCAGGACGTAGCCGTTGACTCCCCCCGGCACCGCCCCTTTGATGAAAAGCAAGTTGCGGTCCGCGTCGATCCGCTCGACAGTCAACCCCTTGGTGGAGACTCGCTTGTTGCCCATCTGGCCGGACATTTTCTTGCCCTTCCACACCTTGCCCGGCGTCGTGCCCTGGCCGATGGAGCCGCCGTGGCGTATGGTATCGGGCGTGCCGTGGCTGGCGTTCTTGCCGCGGAAACCGTGGCGCTTGACCACCCCGGCAAACCCTTTGCCCTTGGATTTGCCCGTTACTTTGACCCGATGGCCAACTTCGAACTGGCTCACATCCAAGACTTGGCCGACCTCGAACTCGCCCTCTTCGCCGCGAAATTCGCGCAGAATGCGATGCCCGCTCACACCGGCCTTGTCCAGATGGCCCTTTTGCGGCTTGGTCAGCTTGCGCTCTGGCACTTCGTCGAATGCGAGTTGCAAAGCCGAGTATCCATTGTCCTCTTCGGTCCGCACTTGTACCACCGGGCAGGGCCCAGCCGCGACGATCGTCACCGGCGTGAGATCCTCGCGGTCGTTGTACACCTGCGTCATTCCCAATTTCTTGCCAATCAAGGCCCCCATAAGGCCAACTCCTTCAAATAGTTGTATAGCAAACAGAATCGTAAAAATTACGCAAAAATGTCATAGTGAGCAAGAGACTCCCGCAGTGGAGCTGCAAAATTGAGCGCGATAACCATATTTCGCGGCGGGGCGATCGGTGACTTCGTCCTCACCCTACCCGCCATCCATGCCGTGCGCCGGGCCTTTCCCGCCGCCGATTTGCGCCTCATCGGCCGCCCGGCGACCCTTGCGCTCGGCCCAACAGCCTCCGTCCTCGACGGCGACGACCCGCGTCTGATTCCCCTACACCGCGATGGGCCACTTCCCCCGGCCACCCGCCAGCTTTTCGCCGCGACGCAGCGCGTGCTAGCCTATGCGGTGAATCCCCAACAACACTTCGGGCCGCAGCTGCGCCGAGCTGTCTCCGGCCCCGTTCTGCTATGGGACCCGCGGCCCCCAGCCGATTTCCGCGGCCACATCGTCGATCACTTACTAAGCCCTTTGCGGCAATGGGGCCTGCTCGTCTGCGACCGCATCCCACACATCGAACTACGGCCCGACGACTACGGCTATGTAGATGCGCTCGCCGCCGCGCCCGAAGTGGTCGTCCATCTAGGCAGCGGCTCACCAGCCAAGTGCTGGCCCGTGGCAAATTTCCACACCCTCGCCAGCGCGTTGCAAAAAAGAGGCTGGCATACCGCGCTCCTGTGCGGTCCAGTCGAACGCGAACGCCAACTCGCAATCGGCAACCTGCCTGCACTCCACCCCCCAGACCTGCGCTCCCTTGCCGGCCTGCTCGCCAAAGCCACGCTATTCATCGGCAGCGACTCTGGCCCCGGACACATAGCCGCGGCCGTCGGCACCCCGACCCTGACGCTGTTCGGTCCCACCGATCCACGACTGTGGGCGCCGCGCGGCAAGCGCAGCCAAGTCCTGCAAGCACCAACTGCAGATATCGCTGCAATCCCCACTGCGGCCGCAATCGATGCTGCGCTAGCCCTTCTCCAGAGCGCACAATGACTTCCTACGCCGACCAACGCCGCGCCATGGTGCGCGAGCAACTCAGCCAGCGCGGCATTCGCGACCCGCGCGTACTCGCGGCGTTTGACCACGTCCCAAGGCATTGCTACGTCCTGGAGGCCCTGCGCGCCCACGCGTATGCCGATCACCCGCTGGCCATCGGCGCGGAGCAAACCATCTCACAGCCGTACGTAGTGGCCTACATGCTCTCAGTCCTCGGCTTACAGGGCACAGAACGGGTCTTGGAAATTGGCACCGGCTCTGGGTACCAAACCGCCCTACTCGCCGAACTGGCTGACCAAGTCTATAGCATCGAATTCTTCTCCGACCTCGCCGCACAGGCCCGTCGCGTGCTCGCCGACACAGGCTATAGCCACGTCGCCCTCCGCGTCGGCGACGGCCGCATGGGCTGGTCCGAGGCCGCTCCTTTTGACGCCATCGTCTGCTCGGCCGCACCCGCTACCATCCCACCTGCCCTAACCGAACAACTAACACCGAACGGCCACCTCATTCTCCCGCTAGGCACCCAACGTCAACACTTAGTCTTAGTAGAGCGCAGCACCACCGGCCTCAGCCAGCGCAAACTCCTACCCGTGCGCTTCGTGCCGATGCAGTAGCAGGCCAACGGAGGGCTTGCCATTGCACGACATTCACAGTATAAATCAAAACGTCAGTGGAGGAATGCAATTATGACTAGCACAAAAACCAAACTTACATACGAGAACTATCTGAAGACGCCCGACGACGAGCGCTACGAACTGTTGGACGGGGAGTTGTTGGTTATGGAGCCCGCGCCGCTTACGGCTCATCAGTACGTCTTGGGTAATCTCTACCACGCAATGAGGTTATTCTCGGATGAGCGCAACTTGGGGGAGGTGTACATTTCCCCCACCGATGTGGTGCTTTCAGACACGGATGTGGTGCAGCCAGACCTGCTGTTCGTTTCCCGTGAGCGAGCGCACATCGTCACCCGCGAGAACACTCAAGGCGCACCCGACCTAATTGTCGAAGTCCTGTCGCCATCCACAGCCGAGCGCGATAGAACGCTCAAGCTCGATCTGTATGCCCGGCACGGCGTGAAGGAATACTGGCTCGTGGACCCCAATGCAAAAACCGTGATGGTGCTATTATTGAGCGAACACCGCTTTGAGGCTGTGGGCACTTACGGGGAGGAACAAACCTTGGCTTCGCCGACGTTGGCGGGCTTCTCTCTCAACTTGGCGGGACAATTTAGACGCGGATAATTTCTGCTAGTCGTGGTATAGGATTCAATCACTGCCGTGCACTTGCTCGTAGAGCAACTCGGCCATAGCCCGCAGACCAATCGCTTCGACGTCCGTTGATAGCGGATAGCGGTCATTCCCTGAGTAAACAATGAAGGCCCGTTAGCCCGGGCGCACGATCAAGATTCTATGGGTCCGGCGCGGAATCATACCTTGCAAATTTAAAGCGGCACTTTAAAAAAACAAGGATGTGTGTGGGTTCAGAGTATTCAAAGTGGACTGGCTACAGGTGCCGAATCGGCTGCGAATTCAAGTACACTGGTGCTCCAATCTCGACCTCCCCTCAGCTAACCCAGCACTTGGCCTTGCTAGAGCGCAGCGCAACCGGCCTCAGCCAGCGCAAACTCTTACCTGTGCGCTCCGTGCCGATGCAGTAAAGTAAGGGGGAAATCGGTAGTGGTTGATTTTGAAAAATGGAGCGGATTTTACAGCATGTGACAGTTTGTTCTCGGGTAGTCTAGTTTACTTGATGTCAGCCTTTACTTGCCCCCATGAGCTATGCTGTACCGTAGTCGGCCGCTCAACCTCAAAGTGTTCCAAATCCATAACATAGAACGGCTGTATATTACAGAGATGAGACTCCTCGATTGCGGTTGCATCCATATTTCTTGCCCAAACAGCGATAAAATATTCGTGGCTAGTAGGCAAAGAAGTGTCGATTATGTTGGGCAGGTTATCGGCACTAAATTCTGCGGTAAATACTATTCCTTCAAAGAATCCGTCATAAGTAGGTTGCTGAGACCAAATAATGACTCCATAGTCGTCAACTCCTACTATAGGAGGCCAAGATATGGAAAGAGTATTTTCAGGAGATGACTTAGCCTCTATATCTGGAAATCTCTCTATCGGATCTGCAATGCCGTAACACTCGCACATCACAGCGATAGCTTCCAAACCTTCTCCATCACCTGCAACCCATGCAGGAGTTAGACCACAGCCCACAAAAAAACGATTGTCTGAAGGTAAAGCCCCATAAAAAACCTTGAAACGATTATCTCGGTCCTCCACTATAAAATAATCTGTTAAAGGATAATCTGGATGGACGTCGACGCGCTCTACCGATTTCTTTTTTCGACCACCAGAATCGCCAATACTGGAGTACGAATACAAAGAATCGTGTGTAACTATCTGAAATAGGATAAGGTACTTTTTGTTTAACTCTGTCTGCTCAAATCCTAGGCCAAGCTGTATGGACGCCTCCCCATACCACGTGGGAATAGACAGTGGAAACTCGTCCTGCGTCTGGCTTAGACCATATACCATAAGAGCACCACATAGAATAACCCCGACGCTTATGGCACATATATTGGGCGAGAAGTGAAGTTGCTTCATGATTCAAGCTCTCCAATTTTCTACCGCATTCGAACCTAGCTTCGTGCACTCAGCCGACCTCCCCTCAGCTAACAACGCAAGCTGCCCACCAGCGAGGCGATCCGGTCAATGCCACGCTCGTCGCAATAGGCGTGGAGCTCCTCGACGATTTCGACGCCAGCGTTGGGATTGACAAAACTGGCCGTGCCGACTTGGACGGCAGAAGCACCGGCGACCATGAACTCTAGGACATCGCTCGCGGTAGTAATGCCGCCAATGCCCATGACGGGCACGGCAACGGCTTGGGCTACCTTCCACACCATGGCGAGGGCCACCGGCTTGATCGCCGGGCCGGACAAACCGCCGGTAACACCACCCAAGACGGGCCGCCGCCGCTCCACGTCAATAGCCATGCCAACGAGCGTATTGATCAGCGAGACCGCATCCGCACCCGCATCCACTACAGCGCGGGCAATCTCAGCAATATCCGTGACATTGGGCGTCAGCTTGGCAATGACTGGCCGCTGAGTGCGACTGCGCACCGCGTCAATGGCTGCGGCCGCGGTCTGAGGCCGAGTGGCGAAATTGTCGCCGCCGGCCTCGACATTAGGGCAGGATATATTGACTTCGAGCGCAGCAATGCCTGCCAACGCTTCAAGGCTCGCCGCCATCTGCCCGAATTCCTCGACTGAAAATCCGGCGATATTCACCACGACCTGCACGTCCAAACTGGCCAACAAAGGCCATTGCTTCTCGACAAAAGCCTCCAGTCCGGGGTTTTGCAAGCCAATGGAATTGAGCATTCCGGCCGGCGTCTCGACAATGCGCTGGGGGGGATTGCCGCCCCGAGGCTGCGGGGTAATGGTCTTGGTGACCAGCCCGCCCAAACGCGCAAAATCAGTCAGCGGCAAAAGCTCCTGACCGTAGTTGCAGGTGCCCGAAGCCAGCAGCACCGGGTTGCGCAGTCGCACACCGGCAAAGTCTATGCTCAAGTCGGCCATGTGCTGCCCCATTTTATCTGCCGTGCGTCGAACGCCGGCCCATCCACGCAGACGCGGGCGTAGCGACCGTAATCCGTATCGCCTTTTGCCGTCGCCAACTCGACGGCGCAGCCCACGCAGATGCCAATGCCGCAGGCCATGTACTCTTCGAGAGAAACCTGACACGGAACTTGAGCTTCTAAGCATATAGCGGCCACGGCCTGCATCATCGCGTGCGGGCCACAGCAATAGACCGCGCACGGCCCTTCTTCAGCTAGCTCATGTTGCAACAAATCGGTAACTAATCCCGCGTGCCCGAGGCTACCGTCGTCAGTGGCGAGGTGTACTGCGTCCGCAGCCGGTGCCAGCAACTCGCTGGGCAGGTGCTTATTCGCCGTTCGCGCCCCGACTAACAGCACAGTCTGATGCGCTCGCTGCCTCAGCGCCAATCCCCAGTACAGTAGCGGCGGCACGCCAATGCCGCCACCGACCAGTACAACGCGCGTACCTTCGGGCGGCGACACGAACCCCTTGCCCAACGGACCGAGGGTCGGCAAGACTGCATCCGGCCCGAACTGGCTCAGCGCCCGGGTCTTAGGCCCCACCTCCTCGTACAACACCTCGATAATACCGGCTTCGCGATCGACGCCGCTCACGCTCAGCGGGATGCGCAACAAGGGATCGACCCCTGTGCCGACCTCGATGTTGACGAACTGCCCCGGCTCGACCCGCACGGCAATGTGGGGTGCGTTAAGACGCGCCAAATAGAAGTCTGCGGCAACTTCGCGGTTGCTCAACAGACGCGCTTGCTCGTCAATCACGGCTCTTCCCCCTCTTCTTGCGGCGAGCCAAACGGCACGGCCAACTCGACCCACGACTTGATCTCCTCGCCGTTGCGGCGCACCGCGGGATAGAAGCTATAACCATACGCCGCATCCACCGCGCTCTCGACAAAAGGGGGTTCCCCGCGAAAGACTTCCACTTGCTCAGGCCGTCCCTCGCGGTCGATTAGCACATCGAGCAACACCTCGACCGAATCCTCGGCAGCCGCCGGATAAACGGGCCGCACCACTTGCCGCACCAGCGGCCAATCGCTCAGCGCCAAGTCGCCCTCCTTCCACCCTAGCTCATCGGGAGGGATCGACAAGTCGAGTTCGATCATCGCTTCTACGTCCAAGTCCTCGCGGTCTTGGCCCCCCTGAAAATCCGGGTACTTCTCCAACAAAAAGCGAATCTGCGCGCTGTTCCGATCGCGCCGTGCCACTTCCCGCAGGTAGTAGTTGGACGAGTCCTCTACCCCCTGCTCGGTAAAGGCGCGCCAGAGCCGGTAGTAGAGGTTGAGATTCCTCTTGTCAAAGGATAGGGCCTGACGGTAGAACTCGATGGCATCGTTGAAATAGCCCTCCTCCCAGTTGATGTTGCCGAGTTGATACAGGGCGCGCGGGTTGGCGACTTGTTGATCGATACTGCGCTCGTAAAAATCTCGGGCGAGCGCAACATCCCCGCGCCGCTGTGCACGCTCGGCAAAGCCGATGTATTTGCGCGCCAACGCCACCGTGTCGAGCGTGTCCGGCTCCAAGGCGAGCAATTCAATCCGCTCCCCTGGGCCGAGCTGACCGCCGATTGCCTTCAGGCTGCGCTCCAGCTTGTCGATGAGCTTTTCCTCGCGGGCTTCCCTCCGCTGCTGGGCCAGCTTGCCAAACCGCGTCTCGGCAAACTCTTCGCGCAACAATTGATAGCGCTGCTCGGCTGCGACCGTATCGCCAACGACATTCTCATAGGTACTGGCCGCCAAGAACGCCGCTTGACCGCCACTCGGCGTACCGGCGAAGGCGTGGCTCAAACTATCCAGCAAGGGGAGGTACGCCTCGGTAGCTTCGGGCTGTGCTAGGCGCAGTGTTTCGATCCGCGCAAACTCGCGAGCCGCTAGCTCTTCGGCTGTGGCCTCGAGCTTTTGCCCCAGCAAGCGGCGGGCTTCGTTGGCGTGCGCCGAGGTGGGAAACTCCTCGATCAATCTCAGCAAATGGGGCTTAGCGATCTCTTCGTCATCGCGCATTTGCAACTCGATCCAAGCGAGGCTGTACACGGCGCGGGGCAATTGGTCGCTGTCTGGGAAGCGGCGGATTACTTCCTCGTAATACGCGCGGGCCGAATCGGCCTGGCCGATGTCGTCGCGATAAAGCTCGCACGCGCTGAACAGGTCGTCCAGCACATCCAAACTCCGCGCCACCACCACCGTGTCGGCCGGAGCCTCTGCTACTTGCCACAACAGCGGCCCCTGCACCGCGCCTAGCGAGTCGGCGTAGAGCGAATCGGCGCGGTGGATCTGGCGCTGAATCTGCTCCAGCCGGCGCATGTGTCCCATCATCTCCTGCGCCAAAAGTACGCCCTGCGCTCCCGGACTCTCGCGGCTGCTCTCCTCAAGGTAATCGCGCCCCAGTTCGGTATCCCCGTACTCCTGTAGATGCAATAAGCCGATGCGATACAAGGCCATAGCCGCCGAGGGAGTTTGGGGGAAGTCGTTGCGCACCCGCTCGTACTCAGACAACGCCTCATCGAGCAAGCGGCGGCCCTGATACCACTCGCCGATTAGAAGCCGCGTGCGGCCCTCAAACCGACGAAAACCGCCCTCGTCGAGCAAGCTGACGTATGTGGCTAGGGCCTCGTCTTCCGCACCCATAGCGTAGAGCGCGCGGCCGCTGTTGAGCCGAGCGCGGTATTTTTGATCCTCACTGGGATCGGCCTTTAGCACTTCGTCAAAAACCGCTAGCGCCTCATCCAAGCGGGCCGGATCCTCCAAAGCCATCAGCGCCTCGCCCAAGCGCAACCACAACTGGGCGCGCACCGCGCTCTTGGGAAAAGCCTCTAGCGTCGCCCGATATTCCCGCATGGCCGCGACGTAGTCCTCGCGGTCGTGCGCCATCTCGGCCAAGTGCAGGCCCGCTTGAACGGCGATCTTTTCCTCGGCCTCGTCAAAAAGCATTCGGTAGAGCGACTGCGCTTGGTCGTCAATCCGCTGTTCCTCTAGACAGCGGGCGCGCCAGTAGCGGGCTTGATCGAAGTACGGACTGGACGGGAAAAAGGTCTCCAAGTCGCGGAACGACTCTTGGGCATTGAGGTATTCGCCGCGCCAGTAATACGCCCGGCCAATCAGGAACATGGCGTCATCTACCAAGTCACTCTCCTTGTATTCGTCGAGCACCTTGGATGCCTTGCGCACCGCTTTGTCGTAGAGTTGGTCGGCCTGCGGCGAGCGCCGCTGCTGCAATTCGGGGCCAGCCCGGTCAAAGGCCCAGTCGGCGTAGGTCTCTTCGTGCTTGCGCCGCTCTTTCTCGGCCTCGCGGAAGGATTTTTTGGCGTTGTAAAACGTATTGAAATAGACGCAGGCCGGAATCGCCAGACAACCAGTCAGCAACAGCACCAAGGGCGCGGTCCGCACGAGTTGTCTCCTAGCTCCGATGGTAATCCTGCAGGGATTGCACGCCCAATTCGGCGCGTTGCAGCGCCTCAATGCCCGCGGCCGCGGCCCGAGCTCCGGCCATCGTCGTCGTATAGGGCACGCCGGTCACGACTGCGGCTCGACGCACCGCAAAGTCGTCGTAGTAGGAAGGTTCGTCGAGTGGGGTGTTGATAATCAGATCGATCTGGCGGCTGCGAATCGCGTCTTCGACGTGCGGGCTGCCCTCGTGAATTTTGTGTACCCGCTCCGCAGCGATGCCGTGCTTGCCGAGGAAGTCGCGCGTCCCCTGCGTAGCCACCAGCTCAAACCCGGCCGCGCGCAGCCGACGCGCCACCGGCAAGACCTCCTCTTTATCGCAGTCGGCCACGCTGATAAAGACCCGACCGCGCGACGGCAGCAGCGAACCCGCCCCCATCTGCGCCTTGAGGAAGGCCGTGCCAAAGTCGCGGCCAATGCCCATAACCTCGCCCGTGGACTTCATCTCCGGCCCCAGCAGGCTATCGGCCCCAGGGAATTTGATAAAGGGCAACACGGCCTCCTTAACGGATATGTGCGTGGGCACGATCTCCTCGGTAAAGCCCTGCTCGCGCAAGCTCACCCCCACCATGGCCAGCGCGGCGATCTTGGCTAGCGGACGGCCAATGGCCTTGCTGACAAACGGCACGGTGCGCGAAGCCCGGGGATTTACCTCAATCGCATAGACCTCGTCTTGATAGACGGCGTATTGCACGTTCATCAGGCCAATCACGTCGAGCGAGCGCGCCAATGCGTGTGTGTACTCGCGCATGGCTTCGATGTGCTTGGCCGGCGTGTCGTAGGGCGGCAAGGCGCAGGCACTGTCGCCCGAATGCACCCCAGCGTGTTCAATGTGCTGCATGATCCCGCCTACTACCACGTCCGTCCCGTCGGCCACGGCATCTACGTCGAATTCCTCTGCACCTTGCAAGTAGCGGTCGATGAGCACGGGCCGCTCGGGCGAGACCTCAATGGCCTCGTTCATGTATGTTTCGAGGCTCCCGACATCGTAGGCGATGACCATGGCCCGCCCGCCCAGCACGTACGAGGGCCGCACCAAGACCGGGAAACCGATCTGCTCGGCAATCGCGCACGCCTCTTCACAACTGGCAGCCATGCCATTCTCTGGCTGGCGAATGCCCAGTTCGTTCAACAGTTGACCAAAGCGCTGGCGATCCTCGGCCAAGTCAATGCTGCTGGGTGAGGTGCCGATGATGGGCACGCCTTCGCGTTCTAGTTCTACGGCCAAGTTCAGCGGAGTCTGCCCGCCGAACTGCACGATGACACCGTCTGGGGCTTCGCGCTCGACGATGTGCAGCACGTCTTCGACCGTCAGCGGCTCAAAGTAGAGCTTGTTGGCCGTGTCGTAATCTGTGCTGACCGTCTCGGGATTGGAGTTGACCATAATGGTCTCATAGCCGATTTCGCGCAGCGCAAAACACGCGTGGACGCAGCAGTAATCGAACTCGATCCCCTGGCCGATGCGGTTCGGCCCGCCGCCGAGAATGGCGATTTTCTTGCGCGTCGAGCGCTGCACTTCGTCCTCGCGGTCGTACGTCGAGTAGTGGTACGGCGTGTGGGCCTCAAACTCAGCGGCGCAGGTATCGACTGTTTTGTACACCGGCCGAATGTCCAACTCGCGGCGACGCTGACGGACGCTGACCTCGTCGCAGCCATTGAGATGCGCTAGCTGGCGGTCGCTAAATCCCCACTCCTTGGCGCGGCGCAACAAGGCGACATCTGCAATCACGTCTTCGCGCGCTAGCTGTTGTTCGAGTTCGAAAAGCTGGTCGAGCTGGTCGAGAAACCACGGATCAATGCCCGTGAGGCCATAGAGTTCGTCGTGGGTGTAGCCTTTGGCGATGGCCAGCTTGAGGTAGAACATGCGCTGGGAGTTGGGACGCAGCAATTTCTCGCGCAGTTCCTCGTCGGCCACCTTGGCCGCGCTGAAATCCTTGCCATCGGCCCCAAAACCCGCGCGGCCAACCTCCAGCGAACGCAGACCCTTTTGCAGCGACTCCTTAAAGGTCCGGCCAATGGCCATGGTCTCGCCCACCGAGCGCATCTGGGTGTCGAGTGCGTCCGGCGTGCTGGGGAATTTCTCAAAGGTAAAGCGCGGAATTTTGGTTACTACATAGTCGATGGTCGGCTCAAAGGACGCTGGAGTCTCGCGGGTGATGTCGTTGCGGATTTCGTCCAGACTGTAGCCCACGGCCAGCTTGGCGGCGATCTTGGCGATGGGAAAGCCCGTTGCTTTGGACGCCAGCGCCGAGGAGCGCGAGACCCGGGGGTTCATCTCGATTACTACCATGCGGCCGTCGGTGGGATTGACCGCGAACTGGATATTGGACCCACCGGTATCGACGCCGATCTCGCGCATGATGCGGATGGCCGCGTCGCGCATGTGCTGATATTCCTTGTCGGACAAAGTCTGCGCTGGCGCGACCGTGATGCTGTCGCCGGTGTGGATCCCCATGGGATCGAAGTTTTCAATCGAGCAGATGATGACCACGTTGTCGCGGTGATCGCGCATGACCTCCAGCTCGAATTCCTTCCACCCGAGCACCGATTCCTCGATCAACACCTCGTCGATTGGACTCAGGTCGAGACCGTGACTCACGATCCGCTCGAATTCCTCGGCGTTGTACGCCACGCCGCCGCCAGAGCCTCCCAGCGTAAAAGCAGGGCGGATGATCGTCGGGTAGCCCAATTCAGCTTGGTGCTTTTGCGCCTCTTCGAGGCTGTGGACAAAAGCTCCGCGCGGCATGTCCAACCCGGCCCGGTCCATGGCGGCTTTGAAGAGTTCGCGGTCTTCGGCCATCTTGATGGCGTCGAGTGGCGCGCCAATCATCTCGACGTTGTGCTCGGCGAGCGTGCCACTTTCGGCCAAGGCCACCGCCGTATTGAGCGCGGTTTGACCGCCGAGCGTCGGCAGAAGGGCCTGCGGCTTTTCCTCGGCGATGATCCACGCGCAAATCTCCGGCGTGATTGGCTCGATGTAGGTGCGGTGGGCCACCTCTGGATCGGTCATAATCGTCGCCGGATTGCTATTTACCAAGACGATGTCGTAGCCTTCTTCGGCCAGCGCCTTGCAGGCTTGCGTTCCCGAATAATCAAATTCGCAGGCTTGGCCAATGACGATGGGGCCAGAGCCGATGAGCATTATTTTCTGAATGTCTGTGCGTTTGGGCATGGAGTTCTTAGTGAATGTGGAGGGCGTGGATGAACGGCGGCACAACAAGGCGGGTTGGCTGCGTGGGTTTGCGAACGACGCAAGTACGCATCCCACGCATCGGCCTGCTCCCTCCACCACACCGATCTTTCCGCAGCCCTCGTGCGAACGACGCGATGAAGGGGATTGGACTGCACGTCTCGATCAACTCGTAC
>JAJDVZ010000111.1:0-41220 GCA_022825835.1 Candidatus Latescibacterota bacterium | reverse complement strand
GTAGTCGCCTATGAATGCGACGGCCTGTCGGCGTATCGCCAGCGGCCCATGCTGGTCGCCTTACCGGATAGCACCGAGCAGGTCGCGGCCGTACTCCGGTCGTGCTCCCAACTCGACATTCCCATCGTCCCTTGGGGCGCTGGCACCGGACTTTCAGGGGATGCCCTGCCGAGGGAAGATGGAGTCGTGTTGAGCACGGCGCGGATGCGAGCGGTCCTCGACATTGACTTGGAAAACCGCGCGGTGACCGTGCAGCCGGGCGTGACCAACCAAGCTGTGACCGAAGCGGTGGAGCAGAGCGGTTTCTACTACGCGCCCGATCCTTCGAGTTGGAACGGTTCTAAGGCGGCGAGTCTGCCGCCAATTACAGGCACAAAAATCACCGAGGAGGCGATGCATGGCTACGGCCTTTGCCCTAGTGGGCGACCGCTATCACACGTCTGATTACATCCGCACGGCTTTGGGCCGCACCTTGGTCCAAGGCATGGGGTTGTCCATTGACTTTACCGACGAACTTACCCTGCTCAATGCCCAACATCTGTCGAGCTATCGGCTGCTGATCGTCTTCCGCGACGGCATGATCTGGCCCAATGGCTACGGAATAGAGGCTGCGTCCGTCAGCGAGCCGCCCGTCGAAGCGGAGGAATCCCGTCCCGTGCAGTGGATTACCGAGGATCAGGGCCGCGCCGTGCGGAACTTTGTGGAGGCAGGTGGGGCGGCTCTTTTCTACCACAATTCCACGTACATCGCTCCAGGGAGCAGCGACTTCCGCCACGTGCTAGGTGCCGCTACGCAAGGACACCCGCCAGTGCGTCCCTACCGAGTGCACATCACGCGCACAGACCATCCCATAACGCGCGGTGTGGAGGACTTTGTCGTCGAGGACGAGCAGCACTTCATGCAATACGACAAGGATCCAGCTCATGTCTTGGCCGTCAGCGTCAACGACGACGGGGACGCTTGGCAGGACTTGGGCACCATGTGTGAGGCGGCTTGGGCTTATGAGTACGGCGCGGGCCGCGTGTGCTATTTATCACCGGGACACACCATCCCCGCGCTGTGGAATCCATCCTACGAGAAGTTGCAGCAAAACGCCGTACGCTGGCTGCTGCGCGACGACTTGTAGAGGTGATTGGCAGCTAACGTATCCTGCCAACCTTTCCCCAAGACAGTGGCGATTGATGAGGAACGCGTCGGTTTGTGGAATCAATCGCTCGGCAGTGTCGATTCCAATGGAATGGCTTGTCCCGCTTCCATCACCGCGCCGACTTCGCCGCGCAGGCGCTCCTTGAGCGTGGTGTAGCGCTGGGCGACCTTGTCGTTGGCAATGGCCAGCTTGAGGGCCTTGGGAGTGCCGACGATGACGATCATTTGCTTGGCGCGGGTAATCGCCGTGTAGAGCAGGTTGCGCTGGAGCATCACGTAGTGCTGCGTCGTCAGCGGCAGCACCACCACGGGAAATTCCGACCCTTGAGAGCGGTGGATGCTGATGGCGTAGGCGAGGGTTAGCTGGTCGAGATCGACTTGATCGTATTCCAAGGTGTAGTCAAAGCGCACATAGAGCACCTGCTTGTCCGCGTCGAGCCGCTCGATTGTGCCGATGTCGCCGTTAAAAACGCCCTTGTCGTAGTTGTTTTTGACCTGCATGACCTTGTCGCCCACCCGGAATTCGGCTCCGCGATGGCTGTGCGCCTGCCCGTGCGGGTTGAGGCGCTGTTGCAGCCGCTGGTTGAGGTTGAGCGCACCGGTCTCGCCGCGGTACATGGGCGCAAGCACTTGGATGTCGTCGCGCCGATCCCACCCCCGATAGCTGGGCAGCCGCGTGGCGCACAACTCCTCCACTAGCTCGACCACCCGCTCTGGGTCGCCTTCTTGAATAAAGTAGAAATCCGCGTCCGCTTGGTTCTCGACGATGGGCATTTCGCCGCTGTTGATGCGGTGCGCATTGCGGATGATGTGGCTTTTTTGGGCTTGGCGAAAAATCTGCGTCAGGCGCACCACTGGCACTGCGGCGGAGTCAATGATGTCGCGGAGCACGTTGCCCGGTCCCACCGAGGGCAACTGGTCGATGTCGCCGACTAGCACTAACCGAGCGTGGTCGGGCAGGGCGCGTAGGAGCGCGTTCATCAGCACTACGTCGATCATGGAAGCCTCATCCACGATCAGCGCATCGACTTCGAGGAGGTCGTCGCGGCCTTTTTTGAATTGCCGCTCGCCCGGCTGAAATCCCAACAGCCGATGAATGGTCTTGGCCTCGCGCCCGCTGGCCTCGCTCAGCCGCTTGGCGGCGCGGCCCGTAGGCGAGCATAGCGCGACCTTAAGGCCGCCTTCCTCCAACAGGCGCAAGATGCGCCGCGTGACCGTGGTCTTGCCGGTGCCCGGCCCCCCAGTTAGCACCAGCACCTTGCTGGTGGCGACCAGCTCCACGGCCTGTCTTTGCGCTGGGGCCAACTCCAGCTCGTCTTCTACTTCTGCGGGCATAGCCAATTCTGCGGCCAGCGCTTGTAAAAGCCGCTTTAGCGACGATGCGGCACCCACTTCGGCTCGGTGAAGCGGCGGCAGATAGTAGCGCATATCTTCGGTCACCACGCCATCGGTGGTGCGCAGGGCTTCCAATGCTGGCGGCAGCAACTCGGCGTTGATCTCCAAAATTTCGACAGCCCGCTCCATCATTTCGACGGCTGGTAGGTACACGTGGCCTTCGTCGGCCGCTTCGGAGAGCAGATAGCGGATGCCAGCTTGCACGCGCTCAGGCGCGTCGCGGCCTAGGCCCAAGCGCTGGGCAATGCGGTCGGCGATGCGGAAGCCGATCCCATCCACATCGCGCTCTAGGCGATAGGGATCGCTGCGGACCTTGTGGATAGCCTCTTGGCCGTAGGTCTTGAAAATTTTTACCGCGTAGCCAGTGGTAATCCCATGCGACTGCAAAAAGACCATCACGTCCTTGATTTGTCGCTGCTCGTCCCAAGCCTCGGCAATTAGCTCGACCTTCTTCTTGCCCAACTTGGGCACTTCCGCTAGCTGTTGGGGATCCGCGTCGATGATGTCGAGCGTTTCCTCGCCAAAGTGCTCGACGATGCGCTTGGCCGACCTTGGCCCGATGCCCTTGATCAAACCGGACCCGAGGTACTTTTGCATGCCTTCGAGGGTCGAGGGATAAACGGACTTATAGCGATCCACCTTGAGCTGTTTGCCGTATTTGGGATGATTGGTCCACACGCCTTCGACTTCGATGCTCTCGCCTTCTTGGATGGAGGCAATTGCCCCCACGATGGCGATCCGCTCGCGCTGGCCCTCTATTACTAAGCGCGCGATGGTATAGCCGTTTTCCGGGTTGTGGTAGGTCAGGCGATCTATAAAGCCTTTATACGATTGGTTCATGGGCTGCGCTCACCAGATGAAAGCACGGTACAGCAGGGCCATACTCCCCGCGCCCAGCGTGCCGCCCGCGCCGACCTGCATGGGAGTATGCGCCCGCAAGTAAAGCCGTGCCCAAGCGACGGCCGGCCAACTGAGCAAGAAGGGCCACGCCGCGCTGCCAACGCTGATCAACAATACACAGGTTGCCCCCCCGACACCAGCCGCGTGAATACTAATCTTATAGAAGCGATTGATCCACCAGACCAAGAGCGTGTTGACGACACAGGACGCGGCCGTGACCAGCATCAGGGGCGGAGCGCCGATCCCGTAGAGGGCCGCACTTCCCAAGGCGTAGCAAAGAGCGCCCAGCAATAGCAGGGTAGCGCGCTTGTTGCGGTCGTCTGTATAGGCTTTGTCGAGATACCCCGAGCGCACGAAGTGCCAGAGAAGCAGCCCAGGTACCAAGGAGAAGGTGCCGATCGCCACCGAGCCGGCGAGCCAGTCGCCCAGCACGTGGGCTTGGACGCCGAAGATTAACAGCGCCAACAGTGCGGGATTGAGCAAGTGGGAGAAAAAGTGTGCGACTGAGTGCAGACGAAAACAGGGACGAGCTAATTGCTCGCCCCTGTTTGTTTCTTTTGCCATTTTTTTCCGCTGGCCACGCCGCGACCGGGCGGCCTCTCATCGTTTTCTAACACAAAGCCGATGAAGCGCTTCTGCCCAAGGGTCTTCAAATACTGGAGCAGGGAGACCTCGGCCTCTTTGCGATTGAGCTGGTATTTGTCGCTGAGCTCTTCGATCATCCGGCCGACCGAGTTGCGACCGTTGCACATCCGCCAGACCTCGCTGCCGACCTCGTCGAGGGTAATTTTGCGCTGTCTAGGAATGTAGAAAAACTTGGACAGCAGCCGCACCCTCCAGGTCTCTTGGCGCTTTATTGAGACCTGAACCTCGCCGTTGTCGTTGTTTTCCCAGCGCAGGGACTCATTGCGCGTTGGCCGCGACGCCAGCATGGCGGCCCGGCTCAGCTTGGGTCCCTTGTTTTTTGATAAAATGCCCATCTACTACCTTGGCGACTAGATCTTCTGCTGCGTCTTTCTTGCGGTAGAGGTGCTCGACGATGAATATCTTGTCGATGCTGGTATCGCGCCAGACGCGCCCCCGCAGATACAGGCGCGGCCTCGGGTTCATAAAGGGCAGGGGGCGCAGTAGCTGACGCCAGCGGCTGCGCGGCCGCCCCTCGACGAGAATGCCTTCATGTTCCTGCACAGCTTCTGGCGCAATGTCCACCACGAAATCGCGCAAATTCTTTTTAAAAAAAACCGGATACCAGTCTTGAATGTGCGCATCTTTGAGCATAATCCGGGCCATGCTCAACCGATGCACCTTCAGAACTTGTTTGCCGAGGGAAAACTCTAGCTCGATGTGGCCCGACTTGAGGGAATGGCTTTGTAGCTTGAGGTCGCTGGGCGCGAAAAACCGCAAGCCGTACACGCTCCACAGATACGCATCCTCGGCTTCTTGATCGACGAGCGAACTGAACACGGCCTCGGCTTGCTCGGGCAAAAACTCGTCTAGCTTGGCCAGCACTCGCAGGAGCACTACCCGCCCGGACTTCAAGGCGAGCGCTAGGTTGTAGGCGCGGAAGTCGGCCTCCCAGATGAAGACCTCGTATTCGCGGCCTTCGAGGAACTTCTTGTTTTTGAGGAATCGGGCGCGGCGCTGGACCTCAAAGGGAGCATCGACCTTTTGGGCCTTCTTTTGCAGGTTGGCTAGGTAGCGATCTACCAACTCAGTCAGACGCAGGGCCTCGCCGCGGCCTTTGAGCCGCCGCCATTCGATCTCGGCGCGCACGATCTCGGCGTCGTCGAGGCGGGCATAGCCCTTTTCAAAATCCCCGTCAACTCGGCCGAGGTTCCAATCGTCGGGCACGGACATCCGCAGCCCTTGCCAAGCGAAATCCACCCAGTCGCTCATGCTAGAAGATCAACACGGAGACCGATTTCTGGATCAGGGCGATCCCCACCGACGCCATCCCCATCAGTGCCATGCCGCAGGCGAAGCCCACCGCCAGAACCGGGGCAAACTGCCGCCACTCCTGCCGCCCGTACTTGTTCCAAAAGTAGTAGCGAGCCAAGAGCGCGCCGATGATCTCGGTCACCACGTAATGCGGCAGAATCGTCAGCGAGCGCACGAAGCCAAAGATCAACAGGATCGGCAGCCCGAGTATAGAGAGCAGAATGAAGCTCACCACCCCGAAGCCGGCACCAAAGGCAATGACCTCAAGTTTCAGCGCCCTAAAGAGCCAAGGCACGTCGCTGGAGCGCTGGATCCAAGAACTGGTAAAGAGCGGATCGGTATCGACTTCAAAGTAGAAAGACCACCCCGCCGGTACGGCTCGTTCGACCTGAACTTCGAGGGTCGGGCGGGGATCGCGGATGATGGCGTCCATCGCTGGCCCTAATGGCGCAATCGCCGGTAGGCCCTCGACAACTTGCTCTTCGGCTAGCTGCTCGTCGCGCAGGTAGCGCTCGGCGACGATGTCGGGTGCCCCCTGATCGAAGTACGAGTAGAAGACTTGGGTCGGCATCCACGGGCCGACTTGACCGCGCTTGCCGTTGGAGTCCAGCCATTCCTGATCCACTAGCCGCACTCGCCAGTACCACCATTCGTTTTCGATCAGGTTAGCTGGAGTCCATCCCGCCTGATCTTTGTCTATGGCCAGTTCGCTGCGCATGGTGCCGGTGATAAAAAGGCATTGCTGGTAGGCGCGCAGCCGCCACATGAGCTGAGCATAGGGGTAGGAGGCCGACGGGATCGGTGCCAGTTTCCAGATATAGGAGCCGTAGAGAAAACTGGTAAAGAGCACGATGGGTACCATGAAAATCTCGGCGCGGATGATGCTGGTAAACTGGGTGCCGGTCAATTCGATTTCGCGGAACTTCTGGGTCTGGGCACCGTAGTTGCCCAAGGGAAACGGAATGAACCAGATGTCAACACCGCGATACCCAGAGAGAATAATCGTGGCCTCGCGCACGAAGGGAACGTCCACCGTCTGCCCTACCATCCCGACTAGGCGAGCGTTGACAAACGACTGAAAAGGCGTGAATACGAAACCAAAGAAGAGGAAGAACCATATAAATTGGGCAATGCCCGGCAGCAGCCAAGCGGCGATGCCGATCAGGCCGGCCGTGGCCAAGGCGTATAGTGCCAACGCTACCCAGATGGGGAAATCGCCGCGGCCGGCAGGGGTGGCGAAGCCGCGCTTGGGACTGCCATCATTCCCGTTGCCGTTGTTAGCCCTAGCCTTGCGCACGCTCTGAACTATCTGATAGATGCCGATGGCGGCGATGGCGAAGGTAGTGCCGAGGCCGAAACTCATCCAGAAATCGACGTAGTTGACGAAGTAGGTCTCGATCGTGCCCATGCCTTGCTGCCACAAGTTCAGGTACGGCTCCTCGCGCCACGAAGGCGTCCAGGTGTAGAGCAGAGGGTTGGCAATGGAGGCGACGAGTACGCCGATAAAGGTGCCAACCACGCCCCAGAACGGCACCACTAGCCCGGCAAAGATCGGTCCCAAGTGCGCGGTAAATCCCAGTGGAGTAGCCGGGATAAAATTGCCGGTGACTTGGGTGAAATCGATAAAGGGAATGGGTATGAGTTGGATCGGCTCGGTCAGCAGCGCGCCCGTAATCGCCGGCAAGGCCACGTAGATCGTGCCAAAGACCAAGCCGATCATCGCCCCGGCCGAAAATACCCGCCAGCGCCACGTCTCAACCCCTTGGGTGGTCTCGGCCAGTGCCGTAGCGCCTTGGGCGTTTACGGGCGCGAAGGGAAAGGGTAGGCGCTCGTAGTCGGAGGTGAGCCGGAAGAGCGCGTACGACATGGTGAACCAGTTGATGCGCCAGATAATCATCCCCAAGACTAGGAGGACGATCGGCATCGCCCAATCCGAGTGCAGGAAGGTCCGTTCGATGATGGCGGAGGAGTCGGGCTGCGGTGCCACCCAGCCGGGGATCAGCTTGGCGATGCCAAACTGCTTGGCCGCTGGCGATTGCACCAAGTACTGGTTGTAGAGCAAGCCTTCAAAAGCACCAGTCTCCGCGGCAATCAGCGAGCCGGCCACGTAGAACAGCACATAGACTTCTTGGCGCCGGAGGGAAGAAAAGGAGCGCTTGGTGATTTCGGCGAAGAGGATGATGGTCACCCACTCGGCCGCTGCTCCCAAAGAGCCGCCGATCATCAGGCTCAAGTACATGTTGCCCGGCACCATGATGAAGGCGACGAAGAGCACGCCGAGGATGGCCTTGATCGTAAAGCCGTTCTCGAAGCGGTCCGGGACCTGCATTAGGTCCCGATATTCTTCGATCTCTTGGTTCGGGTTTCTGTTTTTGCTTCCGAGCACTCGTTATCCTCCCTTACGCCGACACTTCGCTGCGCAGCCCTTGTAGAATTTCCTCGCCCTGTTGGCGGTAGCCTTCTTTGGCCTCGGCATCTACCGTGCGCCAGATGAGGAACTGTTTGCGGATGACGTTCATAAAGCGCTGGTTGACCCGCCGCCACGAGGCGTCCTCGCCGCTGAGCCGCTTGATTTGTAGGCTGACCGCGTAAATGTTGTGCTCGGCCTCTGGCATGGCCCGCACAGTGACGTGTTGGCTGACGCCCAAATCGAACGGAGCCAGCCAGATATTCATGTCGATAATGTATCCTTCGCCATTGGGCGTTTCTTCGCGGTTTAGCTGGGCACCGTCGGTGTAGAAGGTGCCGATGGACTCTTCGCTGTAGGAGTCGAAGTAGCCGATGAGGAATACGCTCAAGCCCAAGACCTCGTGGCCGCTAACCGTAAAGGGGAACTCGAAATCCCACTGGTCGCCGTCGGGCGGCGGCAGCTTCCACTTGCGGGTCACGTCCGGCACGGCCATTTGCGAAGCCTTGCGCGCCGGATAAATCGTCGAGAGCATGACCACGGCCATCACCAGCATACAGGAGAGCACTGCGGCCACTGAGGAGTAGTTGAGCGTGAAGCCGCCCAAAAGGTCAAATTCGATCAGCACTTTGGCGATTACTTGGCCGCTGAGATAACCGGCGACCACGCCCAGCACCGAATAGACGCAACTCTCGGCGATAAAAAGCCATGAGATGTGGCCGGGGGCCAAGCCCACCGAAGAGTAGATGCCGATTTCGCGGAAGCGCTCGTACACGCTGCCCATCATGGTGTTGAGCACGATTAGTGAGGCGATCAGCATGGGGATGAACAAGTTGCTCATCCCGGAAAAGGAGGTCATGCCCAGCGATGAATAGATCGACACCTTGATGTATTCATCGCCGGCTTCCTTGACTCCGGCGAACAGCGTTACCGCGAGGCGCGAGAGGAACTCCTCGACCTCGCCGCGCACATCGCTGCCTGCGGGGAAGCGCACGGCTACCGACTGTAGTGGGTTGCCGCTGCCGACGTTGCGCAACGTGTGGTAGGGAATAATCAGGGTGTTGGCTGGCTCTATGTGGACGAAGGGCTTGATGACGACCTTGGCGTCCTCCAGACCTTGTTTCTCGCGCTGTTCTTCTTCCGCTATTTCCTGCACTGCCTGACCGCCGGTGACGGCGAAGTCGGCTGGCGTCAGAATTTCGTCGTCGAGGTCTTTGAGGTCCTTCATGCGCTTGGAGTCAAGGACGCCCACCACTGTGAACAAGTCGCCGAAGACCCTGACTTGCGCTTGACCAACGTCGGCCAAATCGACATCAAGATGGGATTCCTTGACCATGTCGATGGGCAGGATACAGGCCTTGTCCTCGCCCGGCTCAAACCAGCGTCCGGCGACTAGGGCTTGATTGAGCCGAGTAACTTGAGTCTCTTCGGGTGCTAAGCCTAGGACGCCGAGCGCGTTATGGGCCTTGTCTCCGTGCTTTATTTTGATGTGTGCTTTGGCCTTGTTGCTGTACCAACTGCGCGGCGCGACCGCGGCTCGGTCGCCGAAATTACTGCGGGCGTATTCGAGGACTGAATCCTCCATCGGATTCCACGCCTTGCTGCGGATGAGGATGCCCTCGTAGAGACCCTCGTTGTCACGGCTGATTTGGTTGAATCGCAAGCCCGTGCGGATGGAGGTAAAAGAGAGCACTGTGAACGTTAGCAGCAAGAGCGTGGTAAAGGTGAGCACCGTACGCGTCTTGCGCCGCTTCATGTTGGAAATCCCGAGCTGGAAGGCCGTCAGCGAGGCCGAAGAGCGGCTGACGTCCGTGTCGTGGATCACGGCTACTTCGGTGCGCAGCTTCTTCATCTGCTCGTTAAAGCGGCCGGAGATGATCGACATCACCAGCACTGCCAAGGCGATGATGATGAAGGCGAGCAGGATGACGAAGGGATTGGATAGCTGAAAGGCCGGATGCACCAGCCACAACACGATCCAGATCGCCAGAAAAACCCCGGCGAATCCGATGATCTGATTGCGGATCGTGGCGGCCGTAAAAATGAGCCGCTCGGTGAAAAAGGCGCAGGGAATGACGAGGGCCATGAAGAAGATAATGCCCTGAATGACGTCGTTTTGGGTGGATTTGACGTCTGGATAGGCGCGCGATTCCAACCCGAAGGCCGCGCGCGTGTGGCGCACGAAATCGCCCCAGCGCTGTTCGGTCTCAGCCTCGGAGGCTTGGGCCAACTCGGCTTCGGCGCGATAGTGGAGGTCGTTGAGGCGCTGGTTTTCAATGGCAAAGCTCCGCAGCTCGCGCATTCGCGACTCGTCGAGATTCCACATGTCTTGGGCGGCTTGGAAGGTCGTGCGGGCAAAGGAAGTACCGGGGCGGATCTCAAAGCCCTCGCCCTCGGCCTTTTCCTTGTCGGTTACGCTGGTGGCGTTGAGCAGGAGCGAGCGGAATCCCAGCAGGCCAGCACCGAATCCCATCTTGATGTGCGAACCGGGCCGTGCGAAGAGCACCCCGACCGGCTCGTTTTGGGCCGAGGGGCCTTCGCCGATGGTATAGCCGTACTCCACAGGTGGACCGTTCGTTTCGTCGAAGACCGACACGTTGGACAGCTTGGTCAAATAGCGCGGATCAACGATGTCGAAGAAGTTGTAGGGTACGCAGGGGAAGAGGATGACCATCCATTGCTTATCGCGCCAGTCCATGGCGACCCGCATGGGGTAGCTTTCGTCGCCTTGCACGCCGCGGTCGGGGGCGTAGGTGATGCGGCCGGTGATCGGGTCCATGTAGTAGCCCTCAATCTGCACGTTGTTGACCCGCACCCGATTTACGTAGAAGGCCCCCTTATCATCTACTACTTCGTAGTACTCGCCGCGCACGCCTTTATACGATTTTTTCTTGCCGTTGCGCACCACGGCTACGGCGTCTGCACGCGGCAAGTCGGGGATGATGCTGCGGCGTGGAAAGACCATAGTCCGACCGCGCAGCGAGCGCAGCGTGTCGCGCAAGCGCATTTTGAAGTCCGGGAATAGCTCTGGGTCTGCAAAGGCCATCTCGAACATGCCGGAGAGCACCCGGATTTGTTTGGCGAGGTTGGCGTAGTTGACGTGCTCAGCCCGGTCTAAGGGCGTATCGACGAGGAAGCGCGCGTCGTTGACAGTGACAAAGGCCAATGCCGGCGTACCGGTCGCCAACACCAATTCGCTATTGACCGATATTTCGCCTGGTACAAAGGTCTGCCAACTCATCCCGCCTTCGGGGCTGATGCCATTGACCAGCACATCGCGCCGCTGATAATTCAACTCGCGGCTGATCTTGCGCGCATACCCCATGAAGTTCTTGCCGAAGGGTGCGAAGTAGCGCTTGTAGTAAAAGCTGGTATTGCTATTCCACACTCCGAGTTCGTCGGTTTGCGACGAAAGGTCGAGGCTGATAAAGAGCTTGACCGCGAGCGAATCCACTTTGGGATCGACCCAAGTTTTGAAGAGCGCGAGGCGCAAGTCATCGTCCGAGCGCAATTCGTCAACCAGTTCGCGGCGATCTTTGAATTGCTCGTCGGCGAGGTGTAGTGCGCCTCCTTCTTGGCTCAGCAGCCCTTCGGCGAGTGCAGCGTCGGCAACGTGCGCGGCCAAGTCGGTGCGCCCTTCGGCAACGCCCCGCACGAGGGCTTCCTTACCGGCGAACTCCTCCTCGCCGATGGCGTAGTGGATGCCGTCTTGGGCGATCATGTTCCGCGCGAGTGCAGCATCGACGACCCGCCTCACCAGCATGTGCTCGATGAAGGGCTCCTCTTTGCGCAAATAGCGTTGGATGAAATCATCAACCCCGCGCAAGCCCAAGTGGTGGGCCGAAGTGGCGAGGAATACGACCGTGCGCGCTGGTGGATTTTCGCGAAAGTAGCGAGCCAGCTCTAACAGCGCAGTAATGCCGGAGGCTTGCTCGGCACCTGGGGCAAGGGCTGGCACCACGGACATGGCGTCGTAGTACGCTTCTAGCACGATCACGTCCTCTTTTAGCAAGGGATCGTATCCCGGGATCGTGCCGAGGATATTCCAAGCGGGACGCCGCTCCCAATCCATGCGGTACTGCAGGTGAAGCGTCTGCTCGCCCTCGGTCGCCAATTGGCGGCGCAAGTGCTGACCGACTTGGCGATTGACCCAAAACCTCGGCAGGTCGAGCGGCATGGTGAGGAATTTCTTCTCGCCCTCCAAGTACACGGTGGAGTCCGGCTCGATAAAGAGGATAGCTTGCGCCCCGAGGTAGGCGGCATTGAGCCAGGCGTCGCCCGAATTGAAGTCCATCAGAGCGACGGAGCCTTCGACTTGCTTGCCGTCCATGTCCGCGTACTCACCCGCGCCCGCGTCGATCAAGCGCTTGGTCATCCCGCCTTCGGGCAGCGTCGAGGTTTTGACGAGATTGGGCCACAGGCCGTGGATTGGCACTTGTTCGTCGCTGCCAACTACTTGCAGAAATCCGCCCTTATCGACCGGAATAGATACATCGTATTCGTGTACTGTGACGTCGTCGAGGCCGATGGCGCGGAAGCGTTCCTGCACGATCTGGGCCGCTTGGTCGGCACCTTGATAGCCGGCAACTCTAGACCCCAAGCCGGCAAAGGTGTCCATCGTTTGCTTCACGCGCTTGACCGGGGCCGTGCGCGCCAGCTCGGCAAAATCGACTTCGGTCCAAGCCGGTGCTGCGCCGACCAAACTCCAGCCGAAGGCCATCCATCGCATCGCGAACTTAGGCATAGTTGGTGCCTTTCTCAGATCCAGAAGACCACATTGTCGGTCATGCCCGTAAAAAAGTCGATAATCAACCAGAGCCCCGCGATGAAAAACTGGCCTATGATTAGGCCTAAAAAGAAAGGACGCGCCCGGCGAAAAAGACTGGGGCCGCCGTATTTCATCGCCAACAACTTTAAGAGCCAAGCGATGGCAATGCTAAACCACAACTGGTCCATCAGCCATACGGCACCAATCGGGTAACCGATGGGATGCAGAGGCCACCACAAGAGCCGCTGGCGCGCCCACATGAGCAGGGCCATGATGCCCCCGCCGACAAAAGTGTGAATCCAGCCATCGATATTCGGCTCGGTGGGCGCACTTAACTTGGTGGTAATATAATCAAAAGGGGCGCGAGTTCCACCTCCAAAAAACCACGGGTTGAGGTTGATGCCGACGTATTCGTAGGCGAGGTACAAAATCGCGGCGACCGAGCCGACGATGCTAACGACAATCGCCAGCAGCATGTACCAAAAAAGCGGGCGCAGCCTCGACCCTAATCCCTCGCCCAACTTGAGGCCGTGTGCGCAGGAAGCCATGACAAAGGTGCGGATATCAGCCGCCCACACGAATGTGTATGCAAGGCCGACCATACCGGCCGGGCCGATCGCCGAAGAGCCGACAGCCGAGACCAAGACCGTCGGAGAGATCATCGGTCCGACCGCCGCGGCCACACCTCCTTCTACTACCACTCGAGTTAGGCCGACGAAGATAAGGATGGCCAGCATCACGGTCAAAAAGGCCGCCCACAGCGGCAGGCCGGACTGCCACAGCCAGATGGTCATTACTGCGACGCCGGAGAGCCAAGTTAAGACCGCTGCCCGATAGGAGAGCATCTCGCCGCGGTCGTCGATGCGGTCGTCGCCGCGGAATGCTTTGCGCAGCACATCGCGCAGGTGCTCGCGGCCGACCCACAGGCCGAAAAACACTAGGACGATCATCGCGCCCTGTCCCTGATGGGCGAGGATCGGCTCGCTAGCAGCGCCGTAAACGAGCTTTTCGGTGCTGCCAACCCCTAAAACTCCCAGCCCCCCTCGGATCAGCTTGGCGATGGTGTTGAAAAACCACAGACTGAAGGCGATGTCGAGGTTGATCAGATAGGCAAATCCGATCATGGGAAAGCTCAGGCGGAAGATCAGGCTGACGGTGTTGCGCAGGATCGGAATCGAAGAGACGAGCTGGATGGCGGGGATGAAGTTGAAGTACGCGTGTAGGGCGTTGAGGCTACTGACGAGCACGGGCAGGGCAAAGCCGACCCACATGATTGGATTTTTGAAGAAAGGACCTAGGGCTTCTCCGCGGCCTCCGCTCTGCACCATGGCCAAGGGCACTTGCACCAGCGGATAAACTAGCCGCTCCCGCTCTACCCACTGGCGACGCATAATGACCATAGACGAGATCATCACCAAATACAGGGCTACAATGAGAATGGCCCAATAGCACAGCGGGCCGCTCCAAGTGGCCCAGGGAACCCCAATGGTGCGCGGTGCTCCTTCGTAAAACCACTTGATCGCTTCGGGATCCTGCGGTGCGATCCACTCGGGAAGGTGCGGCAGGATGAGCAAGGCCCACTCGTTTTCCGGGGTGGCGTAGTACTGGGCACCGGTGATGATCGTCAGCCAGTACTCACTGAGGCCCATCGTGGGGATGGCCGAGGCCGTGAGCATCATAATGTACGCCACGATGAGCTCGCAGCGTCCGAGGGCCACAGAAACGGCAAAGCGCGCCAGCAAGGCGTTGAACAAGCCCGTCAATAAAAAGAAAAGGAACAGGGCACCCGCGGCGCTGAAATCAATCGACATGTAGGAGCCGCGGATGACCATGTTGCCGTACGGTGCTCCCACGGCGATGCACAGCGACCCTAGGGTGCCCGCCACCAGCGCTTTGGCGCTAAAGACCGGCTCGGTTTGCAAGGTAGGCTTTTGGGGCAAGTCCATTGAAACGAGCTAAAGTCTATACATTTAACATTTATAACTGGCCTTGGTCCAACCAGCCTATTTTCGCCAATTGTTCCAAGGTAAACCAAGCCAACAGGCCGATCGCCCCCCCGCTCACCAAAGCGCTGAACAAGGCCAGCGGCAAAAGCGCGAATAGACCGCTGTGGCCGATATAGCCAGTGGCGAGAACGAGTTGGCTGAGTTGATGCGCCAACGCGCCCCAGATGCTCAGGCCCACGACGCTGAAAAGCCGCGCTCCCATGCGGCGCACCGCAACCATGACCAACCAACTCGCCAAGCCAGCCCCGCCGCCAATGACAAAGGCCGGACCGGCAAACCCCCCGCTGAGCAAGCCGCCAACTACCAGCTTGATGGCACTAACGGCCAATGCCGGGCCGCCGCCAAAGCTCACTAGCGCGACCAAAACCGGCAAATTGCCGAGTCCCAACTTCATCCAAGGCAAGGGTTTGGGCACCAGCGATTCAAAGGTGAAGAGCACAATTGCCGCACTGGCCATAAGCCCCAAACGAGCCACGTCTCTAGGGCGCGCAAACATCAGTGAATCATCGCGTCTATGGGCGCGGCCCCAGCGATCCTCAGCACTAGGCCATTGGGCACGCATGCGGCCACGTCGCCTGCCCGCTGTATCCAGCCCCGCCGCATGCAAATTTTGTGGACGCAGGGTGCGGAAAGTACGCGTGCGCCCTTGGGGGCGATCTCGATCTGGCTCTCACCCAAAGGTCCTACAACCGGCAAGATTCCGTAGTCGGAGAGAGCATGCGTAGCGGGCGCAGCTCCGGCCAACTCGACGATGAGCGCGCCGCCGACTTCGGCTGTATAGCGGCCGTAGAGTATCAGCCCGATCGCACTCAAACCCACGACGAGTGCGAGGATTTTATCTGCTCGCGTCAGCGCTGGTGCGTTTTCGGTGTTTAGCCTCCGCATCCTACATCCCTTTCTCTTTCCATTTTAATTTAACTTCTGCCGCGCGTGCAAACGAGCGTGAAACTTCTGCTTGTATGTACTTGTTTTTTTTTTATATGCTTGTTTATATTGACGAGCAAGTAAATAGCGAAAGATCCCATGACCGAAACCACTTTGCCAAATACCTACCTAGACGACCTTGTCGAGCAGGGAGGCGACGAACTGCAGCTACAGATGCTGCTGGTTGAGGTCTCCTCCTGCAATGACCAAGCCGATTTTGAACTTCTCAGCCGCGCCTATTACTTCGCCAAGGAGCATCACGAGGGCCAGATCCGCAAGTCCGGCGAGCCGTTTCTCGCCCATTGCGTCGAAGTGGCTCGGCTGCTCGCCCAATTGGGCTTGGATCACACCACGGTTGCAGCCGGACTGTTGCACGATGTTGTCGAGGATACACCGGCCACACATGAGGAGATTGCCAAGCAATTTGGCGACAAGATCGCCGAACTGATCGCTGGGGTTACCAAAATCGATCAGATAACCTACGAAAGCCGCGAGGCGCGCCAAGCTGAAACCTATCGCAAGATGCTGCTTTCTATGGTCAAGGACATCCGCGTCATCCTCATCAAGCTGGCCGACCGCCTACACAACATGCGCACGCTCCAATACCTAAGTCCCAAATCCCGCGAGCGCACAGCAAGAGAAACGCTTGAAGTGTACGCGCCGCTGGCTCACCGCTTTGGGTTGGCACGGATCCGCTGGCAGTTAGAGGACCAAAGCCTCAAGTTCCTCGAACCCAAAGTGTATCAGGAGTTGCGCGAAAGTGTGGCCATGACGCGCCAGGAGCGCGAAAACTATATAAAGGAATTCAAGATCCCACTCGAAGAGTGCCTACAGGCCAATGGTATTAAAGCTGAATTTACGAGCCGCGCCAAGAACTTCTACAGCATTTACAATAAGATGAAGGCGCGCGGTAAGCCATTTGAGGAAATCTACGATCTGCTGGCCATGCGCATCATCACGGGCACCGTGGACGAATGCTATAAAATCCTCGGTTTGGTCCACGACATTTACAAAGCCATCCCCGGACGCATAAAAGACTATATATCGACTCCCAAGAGCAACATGTACCAGTCGCTGCACACGTCGGTGATCGGCCCCAAAGGCCAATACGTCGAAGTGCAAATTCGCACCCCGCAGATGCACCACACGGCTGAAATCGGCATTGCCGCCCACTGGCGTTACAAATCCAACGACACGGGTCCCAGCGATTTAAACCAACACATGGGTTGGTTGCACCAAGTCATCGACTGGCAACAGGAGGCTACCGATCCGGTCGAATTCATGGAAAATCTGAAGACCGAGCTCGCGTCTCAGGACGAGATATTCGTCTTCACGCCCAAAGGCGACCTACACCAGTTGCCCAAGGGGGCCACGCCGATCGACTTCGCCTTTTCCATCCACACCGACATTGGGATACACTGCGCGACGGTCAAAGTAAATGATCGAGTTGTACCGCTAAGCGCGACCTTGAACAGCGGCGAAACCGTGGAGATCGTCACGGCACCACAGCAAAAACCCAAACTCGCTTGGTTGGACCAAGTCAAGACCGCCAAGGCTCGCCAAGCCATCCGCCGTTGGCTACGGGAGGAGCAATACGACCACAACGTGCGCCTTGGCAAGGAGGCGCTCGACAGGGGACTAAGGTCCTATCGGCCCGCCGACCCACCCGACCTCGATGCCGTGGCTGAGGAGTTTGGGTTCAGGGCCGCCGAGCACCTCTACGCGGCTCTCGGCAACGGTGACCTGTCAATCGGCAAGGTTATCAGCCGAATAGCCCCGCTCAAGCCCATGCGGCGTGCGATCCGACCCCAAGACCGCAGAGACATCCGCATCCAAGGGATGCAAAACCTGATGATCCGCTTTGGCAAGTGCTGTGGTCCCATCCCGGGCGACGAGATTGTCGGCTTAGTTACCCGAGGCCGCGGCGTTACGGTCCACCGCACAGACTGCCCCAACATTGGCCGGATTTCCGCAGAGCCAGACCGCCTGCTCACGGTCGAGTGGGAATTGGAGGACGAGCCGGCCTTTACCGTGCAGTTACGCACTAGCAGTTGGGATCGAACGTACTTGCTGGCGGACATCGCGAAGGCGATCGGCGACGTTGGCTCCAACATCCGCGACGCCACTACCAGCACCGGTGGCCACATCGCCGAACAGGACTTCTGGATTGACGTTGCCGACAACGAGCAACTGCGCCAAGCTATAGACCAAATCAAGCAGATCGAGGGCGTTTTGGAAGTGCTGCGCGTAGATGAGCCGACAAACAGTTAGTCGTGTCGAACCTGTTCCGCCCCAATATCGCCCGCCTGCGCGGGTACGTCCCTGGGGAACAGCCCCGCGAAAAGGGCTATATCAAGCTCAATACCAACGAAAATCCCTATCCACCCTCCCCCTTAGTGCTCGCGCGGCTGCGCGATGCCTGCTCAGCTAATCTGCGCCTTTATCCCGACCCAGACGCTTGGGCCCTGCGCCGCAAGTTGGGCGAGGTGTTCGCCATTGCCCCCCAGCAGATTATGGCCGGCAATGGCTCGGACGAGCTGCTCAATGTCATCATCCGCAGCTTCGCCGGCGAGGGCGACAAAATCGCTTATCCCCATCCCACGTACGGCTACTACAAGCCGCTGATCGACATCCAGGGAGCGGAGGCGGTTCCGGTCGAGTTCGGCGAGGATTTCTCCCTGCCTGAGGGCCTAGCCGTTCCCGGGGCCCGCATTACTTTTCTCGCCAATCCCAACGCGCCCTCGGGAACCCTCGTACCCTACGACGAGGTTGCCGCGCTCTGTGCGCGGGTTGATGGCGTCTTGGTCGTGGATGAAGCGTATGTCGATTTTTCGCAGGGCGGCTGCATTCAGCTCATCGAGGAGCACCCCAACGCCATTGTCGTGCGCACCATGTCCAAGTCCTTTTCCCTCGCCGGTATGCGCATTGGTTTTGCCTTTGCCCCAGCCGCACTGATTGAGGGGATGTGGAAGGTCAAAGACCACTACAATCTCAATCGGCTGAGCTTGGTGGCCGCCGAGGCTGCCTTAGAAGATATCGACACGATGTGCGCAAACGCCGTCCGCGTCTGCGCGACGCGCGCGCACCTGTGTGCTGGGCTGCGGACGTTGGGTTTTTACGTGTGGGATTCGCAGGCGAATTTCGTGCTCGCTAGGCTCGGCGAGCGCTGGGCCAATAACACCGCTGCCGAACTCTATGCGGAACTCAAGGAGCGCCGAATCTTGGTGCGCTACTTTGCTTCGCCGCCGCGCTTGGCCGACTGCCTGCGTATCTCGGTGGGCACGGACGAGGAGATCGCCGCGTTGCTGGCGGCCCTAAAGGAGCTATCACCCGTTTAAGCGCTCGGCAATGCGCGGGGTGCGTCCGCCGCGCTGGTGCATGCTGGCGATCATGTCTCCTAAGAAGCCGATGGAGAAGCACTGAATGCCGACGATGATCAGCAGAATGCCCAGCATGAGCAGGGGATGGCGGTTTTGGATGTTGCCGTGCTCGTAGCGCAGCAAGGCCACATAGGCGCAGATGACCGATCCGCACAGCGTAGAGCCAAGCCCCAAGCTGCCGAAGACGTGCATGGGCGTGGTCATAAAGCGCACGACAAAGGTCACGGTCAGCAGATCTAAAAAACCGTTTAGCAACCGCTTGGTCCCGAATTTGGAATGGCCGAAGCGGCGGGGATGGTGCTGCACCGGAATCTCGCCGACTCGATAGCCCATCCAGTGGGCCACGGCGGGCAAAAACCGATACAACTCTCCATAGAGATACGGCAGTGCGTCTTCGGCCACCTCGCGCCGATACGCTTTGAGGCCGCAGTTGAAATCGCGCAGGCGCACCCCGGAGACCAGCGAGGTGATCCAATTGAATAAGCGGGAGGGGAGGGTTTTACTCAAAGGGTCGCGGCGCTTGGCCTTCCAGCCCGAGATTAAGTCGTAATCGCGGTCTAGCTCGTCCAGCAGCCGGGGGATTTCGCGGGGATCGTCTTGCAGGTCGGCGTCCATGGTGACGATGACTTGGCCGCGCGCCTGCTTAAAGCCAGCGGCGAGGGCTGCGGCTTTGCGGTAGTTGCGGCGGAAGCGCAAGGCGCACACCTGCGGATGCTGTTTGGCCAACTCGCCCAAGACGGCAAACGAGCCGTCTGTGCTGCCGTCGTCCACGAAAATGGCCTCCCAAGCCCATTCCGCGGTTGCCAGAGCACTCTCAATCTGGACCCACAGATGAGGCAGGCTTTCTTCTTCGTTGAAAACGGGAATGACGAGGGACAGAAAAATCTCCTCTGCCGCTTCTTTTTCTTGGCCCATGGTCTCCTCTCTTGCAAGCAAGTGCCCCCACAATAAAACAATCGACGATTGCCGCGCACAAACCGGCCTATTACCCTTGACACCTGAATCGCCCCAACGGTATATACGGTCATGCAGCTTCCCTTGGGTTCCCACATTCATCTGATCGCCGCTTGCGGCACGGCCATGGGGTCTTTGGCCGGTATGCTGCGCGAACAGGGGTATCGCGTCACTGGGTCGGACAACCGCGTCTATCCGCCGATGAGCACCATGCTTGAGGATTTGGGGATCGACGTGCGGGTTGGCTTCTCGGCGGATCACCTAGTGCCAGCGCCGGATTTGGTCGTCATTGGCAATGCCATCTCGCGTGGCAATCCAGAGGCCGAGGCCGTACTCTCGCGCCGGATTCCGTATCTGTCGCTACCGGAAGTGTTGCGCGATTTCTTCATTCGCGGCAAGCGCTCGGTAGTGGTAACCGGAACCCACGGCAAGACCACCACTACCGCGCTCATCGCCCATCTCTTCACCGCTTGCGACTTGGACCCTTCCTTTCTCGTCGCCGGGGTGCCGCAAAACTTCGACCGCTCCTATCGGCTCGGCCAAGGCGCGCACTTCATCGTCGAAGGCGACGAATACGACAGCGCCTTTTTTGCCAAGTGGGCGAAGTTTTTCTACTACCTACCCGATGTGCTAATCGTCAACAACATTGAATTCGACCACGCCGACATCTACCAAGATCTTGCCGAAATCGTCAAGGCCTTCCGCCAACTCGTCAACATGGTGCCGCAAAATGGTTTGATTCTAGCCAATGGCACCGATCCCAATATCGCCGAACTCCTCCCCAACGCACCGGCACAGGTGGAGACCTTTGGCCTCGAAGAAGGCGCGTTTTGGCGCGCCACCGACCTCCAGGCCAGTGCCGAGGGCACGCGCTTCACCTTGTGCCGGGCGGGGCACGAGGTGGGGGCTTTCAACTTGCCGCTGAGCGGCGATTACAACGTCTGCAATGCGCTCGCCAGCTTGGCCGCTGGTTTCCACGCTGGTCTGACTGCCGATGACCTACGCGCGGCCCTAGCCAGCTTTGCTGGCGTCAAACGCCGACAAGAGCAGATTGGCCTGATTGACGACGTTCTTCTCATCGACGACTTCGCCCACCATCCCACTGCGGTCGCTCACACTCTAGAGGGACTGCGCCGATCTCATCCCGGCCGCAGGCTCATCGCGGTTTTTGAACCAGCCAGCGCAACCAACGCCCGCGCTATCTTTGAGGATCGCTATGTCGAGGCATTCGCCTTGGCCGACGCGTTCGTCGCAACCGCGGTCCCCCGTCCCGAGCGCGCCCGGGAGGACGAGCCGTTCTCACCCGAGCGTGTAGTGGCGCGTCTCCGCGCCACCGGCAAGCCAGCGCACTACCTGCCCGACTTCGAATCGATGACCGATTTTTTAGCTGTGGAAGCCCGCCCAGGCGATTTGGTGGTTTTTATGAGCAATGGCGGTTTCGGAGGCTTGCAACAGAAGCTGTGCGCGGCACTCACAGCCCGTGCGCCCTGTATCGACTAGGTGTCAGAACTGTTGCCGAATAGACGCACTGAGTACGGATAATACGCGCAGTGTAAATTTTGTATTTTTATATTTTACAATATGTTATAAAAAAATAGAAAATATAGGTACGCATATTGCATTAAGCGCATGGCAATTGCCATCTCACCTTAACCTGGAGGCTGCCATGCGTCCTTTTATTGCCTTTATCTTTCTTGCTCTCGCCGCACCTGTCGCGGCCCAACCCGGCCCGGTCGTCATATCCGAGTTGATGTGGTCGGGTAGTACGGCATCTACTGCCGACGAGTGGATCGAACTCTACAACCCCAGCGATGCGGCGATTGATCTGGCCGGCTGGGCTTTGACCTACCGCAGAGGCGACGAGGACAAGGTTATGTTCGTGCTCGACGCTGCGGTGATCCCCGCTGGACAGACCTTTCTCATCGCTAACTATGCCGCCAATCACAAAAACTCCCTCCTCGCCGTCGAGCCTCAGCGCGTTGACTCAGCCGTCTCGTTGCCCAATACCAAGCTGCTCTTGCATCTATACGACGGCGATCCGCAAGCTGGCGGCCAACTCATCGACATGGCCGACGATGGCCGCGGGGCTCCTTTCGCCGGTGACTCAGCCAGCAAAAGCGCCATGGTGCGCATTGCCTTTGACCAGCCCGGCGATCAGCCCGAAAGCTGGGCAACGGCGACCGAACAAAGCGGCTGGGATGCGGGTGCCAGCGAGTTGGGTACGCCGGGAGCCATCCCCGCGTACCTGCTCCCGGAGAGGCAAGAAGACCCCGAGCCGGTCAGGGAAACGAACGTTTTACCGATGTCTTGGGCCTTGGTAAAACAGCATCTATATCCGTAGCGCGGATTGCAGGACAAAAGGCACCTACTTGCGGGTAGGTGCCTTTTTATCGCTAAAAAAAGGCCGTGGAAGCTGAGATGCGCTTCATACGGCCTTTACCGATGGTGGGCAATCGCAGATTTGAACTGCGGACCTCCGGTATGTGAGACCGGCGCTCTAACCAACTGAGCTAATCGCCCAAGAGCATTTTTTAAATTAGCCTCCGATGGCTACTGGGTCAATGTCCGTTGCGCCCGGCGGCAAAGTGGAATTCCGGCAGGATCACTTCAGTCGCCGATGGGTGGCCCTCGCGCAGACGGTACGCACGGTCGAGCTTCAGCCCTGCCCAGCGCTGCGTCTGATGGGTCGCCGGCCAAATGATTTCCACGAAATCCACTGCCACAGCACCCCCTAGCCCGAGGTGCGGCGCGAGCGGGTTGGCCCCGAAGCTGCCACCCGAACCGATGAGGTGGTGGATGTCGCGAGTGCTGTCGTCTGGTCGCCGCACGCGCACGCGCACGCGACCGCCAATAGCCCCTCGATTCGACTGCACGCCTTGGGGAAACAGCCGCAGCCAGCGATTGCCGTGTCCGGGATTTTCGTAGAGTACGTTCTGGTAGAGGTCGCCCTCAAAAGCGCCGCCCATGACCTCAAAGACGTCTTGGTCTCCATCGTTGTCGAAGTCGGCAAAAGACACGCCGTGCCCTTTCTGTACGTTGCCGAAGCCGCCTGTGGTGGTGACGTCCAAAAACCGCGTGCCACCGTCATTGCGCAACATGCGGTTGGGCGTGAGCGAGCGCAGATCGGGAATCCCAGTACCGACGTAGCAGTCGGGGAATCCATCGTTGTCCAAGTCGCCGTAGTTGGCACCCATAGCTAGGATGACTTGGCCAAAGCTCCCCAGCGCTTCGGTGACCTCGTCGAAGGTGCCGTCGCCGTTGTTGCGATACACGTGGGCGTGATCGGCGGCAAATTCCTCGCCGAGGTACGCGCGCGCCATGTCGCCGAGATCGTCCATGTTGTAGCCACCGGCGAACAAGTCGAGCCAGCCGTCGTTGTCGTAGTCCCAAAACCAAGTGGGAAAGCTCTCGTTTGGCCCCGGTGCGACGACCGTTGCCGCAAAGCGCCAGCCCGCTGGTGTGTCGCCGAGGTTGCGATAGAGGACGTTTTCTCGGTAGAACTGAGATATGTATAGGTCGATCAAGCCGTCGTTGTCTATATCGCCCCAGGCAACACCCTTCACAAAGCCCACGTGATCGACGCCGACTGCGGGGGCCACATCGACAAAACGGCCGTTCCCTTGGTTGCGAAACAACTGGCATGGGTGGGGCCGTTTGCCGGACTCATTGCCGACGAACAGATCTAACCGGCCATCGTTGTCGAAGTCAGCAAAGGCCGCTGCGTGGGTTGGGTGCAAGGAGAACAATCCGGTGCGCCGCGTTACGTCCACAAAGGTGCCGTCGCCGTTGTTGCGCAACAGAGAGTTCGGCATGCGGCCTTCTTCTCCCATCCAAGCACCGCGCAAAACGAGCAGATCGACATCGCCGTCGTTGTCGTAGTCGGCCTGTTCGAGATTGATCCCCCCGATTTGCCCGGCTAGCCCGGCTGCTGTCGTGGCCTCGGTAAACGTGCCGTCGCCCTCGTTGTGGAAGTAGCGCAGTGGATCGCGCAGCCCCCACGAGGAGACCGCGATATCTAGCAGACCGTCGCCGTTGAAGTCCTCGACTGCGCTGCCTCCTGCTAGGCCTATAGCCGCGACTCCAGCCGCCGGTGCCACGTCGCGGAAGCGCTGGATCCCGCCGCTGTGGCCGTCGAATACGCGCGGGGGAATGCGCCAAGGCTCTGGCACCCCTTCCGGGTATTCGCCCAAGGTCATGTACGCCAAGTTCAACAGCCAGCGCGCTCCCAGATCGCTTGGGCGTTTGTTCAAGTTTATGGTGTAGTGCTCGATGGCGCGGCGGGATCCTTCCTGCAAGCGGTGGATGCCGTCACCGCGGATCGGCAGCAAGCAGGAATCCGTGGTGTGGTTGTGCAGGCAGTTTTCTTGCTCACCAAGGCGCAGATAGGCGATGGCGAGTTGGTCGTGCAGCATATAGACGAAACCTTCGGTCGCCGGCACCTGCCCGGCCTCTACGGCTGCCAGCACGCTTTGCATCTCTTCGATACCTGCACGCAAATCCCCGGCCCGCACCCGCTCTTGAGCAATACGCAGGCGCATGTTCAGCCGCTTGACCGCGCTCATCGGCTGCCCCAGCAGAGAACTGAGGCCCTCGACGCGGGCTTGGTTCAGATAGATGTTGGCAATGGGATCGGCCCGCTGGGCGAGGCGCGCTAGCACCGTCGCCATAAAACGCGAATCCCCCCGACCGACGCTGGCGTCCACCTGTCCCCAGACGGCTGTGGCCCATAGCAGGATGACTAGAATGATCTGCATAAAAAATAAAAAACGGCTACAAAAATTGGCTGCCCAATCCTCGTAACCGCACATGTAAAAAAATAATGGTGGGCCCAGTAGGACTCGAACCTACGACCGACGGATTATGAGTCCGTTGCTCTAACCAACTGAGCTATAGGCCCCCGTGATGTAGTTAAAAACCTAGCATTTTTCCCAAGCAGGTCAAGAGCTTTGTTGGGCTGCGACCGCTTGGCGCTCTTGGTTGAGCGCGACCAGTTCGGCGCTGATACGCGCAATTTCGCCGTCATCGGATGCCGTTGCAAGGGCTTGCCGCGCATTGTCGATGCGCTTTTGCAGCGCATTTTTCTGAAAGTAAAGCAAATAGTCGCGCCATTGTCGCTCGACTTGTTCCTCATCGAAACCTTGAGCCGCGCATTGAGCGACTAGGCGTGCGAGTGCGTCGTCCTCTAGCTCGCTGATGATCATGCCAAGGTCGATAGCTTTGCCTTCGGCGTGGTGATCGAAGAGCCTGCGACATAGGGCCTGAGTGCGGGCATCGGTCAGCGCCTCCGGAGCGAATTCCTGCGCGGTAGCGGGTATGAACTGCGGGAAGTTGAGCAGTAAGCCCATGAATTCGAGCTCGTGGCGTGGTGGGTCGGGCGTGGCCGCTGGAGGCGGCTCGGCAGCTATATTGCGTGGTAGTTGGGGGGGGCGCATCGAGGCCTGTAGCTTGTCACGCAGGAATTTTTCGTCAACCGGGAGGCGCTGGGCGACGTTTCTCAGCAGCAGATCGCGGAAGACCAGATCTTCGGGTTTGTTCAGCTTAGCTATGAGCGGTTTGAACATTTCTACTGCACTACTCCTGCCTTCGAAGCTGGATAGGTCGTGCTGCTGGGCGAGCTGTTCGAGGTAGAAATCGAGAACCGACTGGGCTTTTTCGGCTCGTTTGAGCAGCGCGTCCGGGCCGTGCTCTTGCACGAAGCTGTCGGGATCGTACTCAGGCGGTAGAGAAACGAAGCGGACGTCTAGTCCTTTACTCAAGAGTCCTGCCAGGCTAGGTAGACCGGTCCCCAAAAGTACTGTTAGGCCGCGCATGGCAGCCGTGGAACCGGCTGCGTCGCCGTCGAACAGCAGCACGACTTGGTGGGCATAGCGTGCGAGCGTGCGGCACTGGTCTTCGGTCAGGGCCGTGCCAGAGGTAGCCGCTACGTGTTCGATGCCGGCCTGTACTAGGCTGAGCAAATCCATGTAGCCTTCGACGACCAAGACGGTGTCGCGGCGGCGAATGGCGTCCCGGGTGTCGGACAGGCCATAAAGCACCCGACCCTTGTGATAAATGGGCGTCTCGGGCGAGTTGAGGTACTTGGGCTCTTGGTCGGGTTGGAGCGCACGTGCGCCGAAGGCAATGGTCCGATCGGAGAGATTGGCAATGGGAAAAGCGACTCGGTCGCGAAAGCGATCGTAGTGTCCGTTGCCTGTGGAGCGCGGCAGAGCCAACCCGGCTCGCTCCAAAATCTGGGGACTCAAGCCTCGGCGACCGGCTACTTTGAGCAGGGCGTCCCACTGCGGCGGCGCGTAGCCCAAGCCGAAGCGCTCAATGGTTTCGGCTGTGAGTCCGCGCGTCTGTAGATATGTTCGGGCACTAGCGCCGACATCATCGTTAAGCAGCAGATGGTGAAAGTACTTTTTCGCTAAGTCGTTGGCTCGGTAGAGTTCATCAGCGGCCACGGCCTCTTCGCGCGACGGCCCCGAACGCTCGGGTAGGGCGATGCCGGTACGCTCGGCGAGGAATTTGACTGCTTCGACAAAAGTAACGCGGTCGATCTCTTGGATGAACTTGAATACATTTCCCCCGGCGCCACAGCCGAAGCAGTGGTAGAATTGGCGGTCGGGATCAACGCTGAACGAGGGGGTTTTTTCGTCGTGAAAAGGGCAGAGGCCGGAGTAGTTGCGGCCCTTCTTGACGAGCTGGACGTGTTCGGAGATCAAGTCGACGATGTCGGTGGCGTCGCGGATGCGTTGGAGGATGTCTTCGGGGATACGTGGCATTGCTAGCAGGGGGCTTTTTCTCTATATTAACAGCGCCATTGAGCAAGATATGGCGGCCCATTAACTGGGTCAAGAAAGTCAATTAGTGCGTTAATTCCTTGAGTTTACAGCGAACTGTTGGTATTATTGATAAGTTAAACGCTTATTCATGGCCTATGCTGGGGCTAAATCAAAATTTGACCCATTGAGCATTCAGAGGAGGAATCAGATATGTCGAAAGGCATAAAGGGAGCTATCGCGAGTTTGGCCTTGTTGGGACTCGGCGTTTTTCTGGGCGCGAGTCCGGCGGCAGCACAGGTGACGGTTTCTGAGTCGGCAGCGGATACTGACGACCTTGCACCTAGCCCGGTTGGCGGAGTACAGGCTGAGTTCAACGAAGGTGGAAGGAGCATCACTGTCTCTTGGAGCTTATCCGTTGACGATGCTGTGCGCCAAGTCCCGACGAGTAGCGACTTTACGACGGGCGGCACCTATAAAGAAGTCAACGATGTGGCTGGTTACAATATATCGCGTCGTCTCGCCGATGGCTCCGGCACTCCGGCAATTTTTTCATTCCCTGCCGGCACGACGTCCTTTGTTGATGCCGATATCAACGTGAGCCAAGGGAGCAGGCGATATTTCTATGAGGTCTCGGCAGTCGATGAAAGCGGCAACGAGAGCGCTCCTATAGAGTCTGCCGAAGTCAGGAATATGTTGCTTCTTGGCGACTTTGACTACGACGGCGATGTGGACCTTTCAGACTATGGCATTTTTCAAACCAACTTCGGCCACGCCAAATTCGATCCAGTTACAGATATCGATGGCAACGGCATGGTTGACCTCGATGATTTTTTCCTTTGGGCCGATAACCTCGGCGCCGATTTGTACGAGTAGGTACCGGCCGCAATATGGTTGTGTATTTTATCTTTTCACAAGGAGTATAGTCCGATGAAAGAGTATATCCGCATCGTCGCGCTAGCTGCTTTTTGTGCTGCTCCCGCGGCCGCTCAGTTGACCACTTCTGATCCCGTAGCTTCTGTCGATAATATTCCTCCTGCACCTGTGACTGACCTACAAGCCACAGCGAGTGATGCGTCATCCGTGTCGCTCTCTTGGACGCTATCAACGGATGACGCTCGTTCGTTTACGACTTTTGGTAGTCAGGTGGTGCCTAGGGGCGACGTACACGGCTATCGCGTGTATCGCACGGATTACTTTCCACCCGTGGACGATAGCGGCGAGATAGTACTCGGCTGGTTTACGCGCGAGGGGGATAAGGTTGACTTTGACGACTTCTTCCTCTTAGCTGATCGCTTCGGCTCTTCTGACGCCGATGGGGATTTTGAGTTATTCTTCGACATAGTGCCCAATGGCCAAATTGATGTCGATGATTTTCTGCGCTTCGCCGATGATTTCGGCAAGGCCGTAACTCAGGAACAGGGCAGCGAAAGGTTGATCGCCACGCTAGGGCCGGGCATCTCCGAATTCGTCGATAATGACGTCGTCAGTGGAGCCTCCTATGCCTATGACGTGCGAGCCTTTGACGGCGACAACGAAACTGGTGTTGTCGCCCCTTTTGCTTCCAATGAAGATATTGCCCGGATGGCGATGGCCGTCGGTGTCGATCAATAAAGGCACGAGAAGTTATGAGTTGTAAAGCTAGGACGCCCGCTTGTCGAGCGGGCGTCCTAGCTTTTTAGTATAGTATGCCTTTAGTATGCCTTGACAAACAAAGATATTATCTGTATCCTTTAATCTCTTTCGCATCTCTCCTTTTTAATTAAATACCTCAGCGGTTTATTCCGCCCGAAATTCTACTCTCCTTTTAGAGATTCTTCGCGATAGATTTCCTGTAGCTATCAAAGAATTTTGCCAAGGTACGGCATACTTTAGGTAGGTTTTTAGTGTTTTAGCAGTACTACCGCATGTACTCCAATCCTCGTAATAGCTCTAGGTGCTTACAGTGCCGTAGTGCACTCGAATATTCCCTTTGTGTTCCTGCCCTCTAACCGCAAGCAAGAAAGGTTGCAAGGAAGATATGCCACCTCTCAATAGAACGCAGAAAATGAATATTGTTGAACTCCAGCGCATGAACATCTTGGATCTCCAAGAGTTGGCCAAGAAACTGGAAGTTGTAGATTGCACTTCTTTGCGCAAGCAGGAGTTGATCTTCTCCATCCTCAAGCACCAGACCGAGCGCAGTGGGCTGATTTTTGCTCAAGGTACTTTGGAGGTGCTGGACGAGGGGTTCGGATTTCTCCGCTCGCCGAGCTACAACTACTTACCTGGTCCCGACGACATTTACGTTTCTCATTCGCAGATTAAGCGATTTAGCTTGCGCACGGGCGATACGATCTCCGGTCAGATCCGCCCGCCGAAAAACGACGAGAAGTACTTTGCGCTGCTAAGAGTCGAGGCAATCAACTTCGACGACCCAGAAGTCACCAAGAACAAGACGATCTTTGAAAATCTGACGGCCTTGCATCCCACCGATCGCTTCAAGTTAGAGCACAATCCCAAGGACATGACGACGCGGATTCTCGACTTGCTCTCGCCCATCGGCAAAGGACAGCGCGGCCTAATTGTAGCGCCGCCCTTCACCGGCAAAACCATGCTGCTGCAAAAGGTCGCCAACGCCATCACAACCAATCATCCCGAAGCGGTTCTCATCGTCTTACTCATTGACGAGCGCCCCGAGGAAGTCACCGATATGCTGCGTTCGGTGCAGGGCGAAGTCGTCAGTTCGACCTTTGACGAGTCGGCTACGCGGCACGTGCAGGTGGCGGATATGGTGATCGAGAAGGCTCGGCGTCTAGTCGAGCACAAGCGGGATGTGGTCATCCTGCTCGATAGCATCACGCGCTTGGCGCGGGCCTACAATACAGTGACGCCGCACTCGGGGCGGATTCTCACCGGCGGCGTTGACTCGACTGCTTTGCAGTGGCCGCGCCGCTTTTTCGCCGCCGCCCGCAATCTTGAAGAAGGCGGCAGCCTGACGATTATCGCTACGGCTCTGGTAGAGACCGGAAGCCGCATGGACGAAGTGATCTTTGAAGAGTTCAAAGGCACGGGCAATATGCAGGTGCAACTAGATCGCCGGTTGAGCAACCGCCGGGTCTATCCGGCCATTGATGTGACGGCGACGAGTACGCGCAAAGAAGAGTTGCTGCTGACGGAGTTTGAATTAAACCGCTCGTGGGTCCTGCGCCGCATACTCAATCAGATGGGAGTCGTTGAGGGCATGGAGTTCCTCCAAGAGCGCATGCAGGGCACGGAATCCAACGAGGAATTCCTCAAGGCCATGAATGACTAGCCTCCTTGTCTTTTGAGTTTCAAGCCTCTATTTTTATTAACTCGATAGCCGAGTTTCAATCCCCAGAAAGCAGAGGAGTGTAAAGGTGCAAAAAGACATCCATCCCGAATATCGAACGGTTATCTTTCTCGATACTAGCTGTGACTACAAGATACTGTCGCGTTCGACGATGAAGTCCGAAGAGACGATGGAGTGGGAAGACGGGAATTCCTATCCGGTAATCCGGGTCGAAATCAGTTCGGCGTCGCATCCTTTCTACACAGGCAAGCGCCAGCAGATCATGGATCGCGGCGGACGCATCGACCAGTTCAATCGCCGCTACGGCAAAAGCGAACAGCAAGCCTAGCAACCCATTCCGTGCGAAAAGGTGGTAGGACGTCCTTCCGAGGGCGATCGTATCGCCTTTTTCATGTACGCGAGTTCATGGACAGAGAACAACTCACGCAAGATTTACCCGTTGGCGGTCAAGCCGTCATCGAAGGGGTGATGATGCGCGTGCCCGGCAAAATCGTCACCGCGGTGCGGGCGGCTGACCACCAAATCGTGGTGCGCGAGGAAGCATACGATTCCCTAACGCGGCGCTATCGCCTGTTGGGTCTGCCCGTATTGCGCGGAGCCCTATCTTTTTTTGAAATGATGTTGATTGGGCTAAAGGCACTCAATTTCTCCGCCGATGTCGCCAGTCAGGAAGAGGGGCAGGTCGAGCGGCTGGAGGAGGGGAGTTGGCGGGAGCAATTGGCCTTGTGGGCGACGATGATCTTTTCCGTAGGGCTAGGCGTGGGCCTATTCTTCTTTTTGCCGCTGTTAGCTGCCCAGCTTGTCGGCTTGCAGGAGAACGCCCTTGAATTCAACCTAGTGGCCGGTGCCGTGCGAGCGACGCTTTTGATCCTCTATCTGTGGGCGATAAGCCAGTGGCGCGAAATCCAGCGAGTTTTTCAATACCACGGTGCCGAGCACAAAAGCATCTTCACCTTAGAGGCCGGTGCCGAGTTGACAGTGGCCGTAGCGCGGGGCTTCGGCAGGCTGCATCCGCGCTGCGGAACCAGCTTCATGCTGATCGTAGTGCTCTTTGCGATCTTGATCTTCGCCTGCGTGGATTCGCTGTTCCCGCTCGTCTTTGGGCATACGCAGAGCCTCTTTGAGCGCTTTGCCACCCATTTTGCAGTGCTGCCCTTTATCGCGGGGACGAGCTTTGAGTTGCTCAAGTATTCGGGCAAGAAGCGCAATGCTCCGTTGGTTCGGTTGCTGAGTGCCCCAGGGCTGTGGTTGCAGCGCATTACGACCCGCGAGCCGGACGACGACCAGTTAGAGGTCGCCTTGTTCGCGTTGCGCCGCGCCCTAAATGAAGAAGTCGAGGCCAATCCATCGTGTTAGATAAATTGAACGAATACGAGCAGCGCTATGAGGAGCTAAGCGCGCTTATGGCCGATCAGGCCACCAGCCAAAACCCGACTCAGTACCAGAAGCTGGCGCGGGAAATGGGCGACTTGCAAGAAGTGGTGAATTTAGCGGGCCAGTACCGCGCCGCACTGGAACAGCTTGCAGAGGCCGAGGAAATTATCGCCGATGGCAGCGATGCAGAGCTAGTCGAATTGGCCGCGGCCGAGCGAGACCAATTACGCGGAAAAGTGGGGCAGCTAGAAGAAACGCTCAAAGTGCTGTTGATTCCCAAAGATCCCAACGACAGCCGCAATGCCATCGTCGAGATCCGCGCCGGCACCGGCGGCGACGAAGCCGGGCTCTTCGCCAGCGACCTGTACCGCATGTACCACCGCTTCGCCGAGCGCAAGGGTTTGAAAACCGAGGAGCTTTCGTCCAGTCAGAATCCAGCCGGTGGCTTTAAGGAGGTGGTGTTCGTGGTGTCGGGCGCGGACGCTTTCGGCCAGCTCAAGTTCGAGAGCGGGGTTCACCGCGTGCAACGGGTTCCCAAAACCGAGGCTTCGGGCCGGATTCACACATCGGCGGCCTCGGTCGCGGTTCTGCCCGAAGCCGAGGAAGTGGAGGTGGAGATCGCTCCCGACGATTTGAAAATCGAAGTGTACCGCTCCAGCGGGCCTGGCGGCCAGAGCGTCAACACCACGGATTCGGCCGTGAAAATCACCCATACCCCAACGGGCATTGTCGTCTCCTGTCAAGACGAGAAGTCGCAGCTAAAAAACAAGAACAAGGCTTTAAAGGTTCTCCGCGCCCGGCTCTACGACAAACTGCAAGCCGAGCAAAAGGCCGAGCGCGACGCCGCCCGCGCCGGCCAGATCGGCTCCGGCGACCGCAGCGCGAAAATTCGCACCTACAACTTCCCGCAGGGCCGAGTTACCGATCACCGCATTGGCTTGTCCCTCTATCGCCTAGAGGAAATCCTCGATGGCGATTTTGAAAAATTCGTCGAGCAGTTGTCCCTCGCATCGCAGCAGGACGCGCTGGCGGCAGACCGATGAGCGGACGCTCTTGGCGGCTGCTCGACATCCTCGAAAACACGAGCCGTTTTTTCGCGTCAAAAGGCTTGGAAAACGCCCGCCTACAAGCCGAGTTGCTGCTAGCCGCAGTGCTCGGCGTCAAACGCCTCGATCTCTACCTACAATTCGAACGTCCCTTGCACAGCAGTGAAGTGGATCGCTACCGGGAATACGTGCGGCAGCGGTTGCGGCGCGTGCCCGTGCAGTACATCACGGGCGTGGCCGCCTTTCGCCAGCTAGAGCTGGCCGTGACGCCCGCAGTGTTGATCCCGCGCCCCGAGACCGAAGTACTCGTCGATGTGGCCTTGGAGCTTTTGCCTGAGGGCGGTCGGGTTCTCGACTTGTGTTGCGGCTCAGGTGCGGTCGCTCTGGCACTAGCCCAAGAAGCAACTGCGGCCGAGGTAGTGGCGGCTGACGTATCGGCTGCTGCTTTAGAAGTGGCAAAGGCCAACGGCCAGCGCTGCGGGCTAGCTGGCCGCGTCGAGTGGCACTGCGGCGATCTGTTCGCGCCCCTTCGCGGCACCGAGCCTTTTGACCTCGTCGCGGCTAATCCGCCGTATGTGCGCCGCAGCGATTTGGCGCAATTAGCGCCGGAAGTGCGCGACTACGAGCCGCATCTCGCGTTGGATGGAGGCGAAGATGGCTTGATGTATTATCGGCGCATCGCGCAGGAGGTCGCGGACTTTATTCGCCCCGGAGGCTATCTACTGCTAGAGGTAGGAGACGGCCAAAGCGCGGCTGTGGAGGGCCTACTTGCGCGGTCTGCACGCTTGACTGAGGTTCAAATAAGACCAGACTTAAACCAGATTCCCCGAGTTGTTGTCGCGCGTGCGGCTGCTCAGACGAGTTGAGGCATGGCCAAAAAGAACCGTTCCACTTACGTCTGCCAGTCCTGCGGCCACAGGGCTGCGCGCTGGTTTGGGCGCTGCGTGGCTTGCGGCGAGTGGAACACCTGCGTCGAAGAGCGGCCCCAAGCACCCGACAGCCGGCGCGAACATCTAACGGTATCGCCCCGCTCCCAATTGCAGCCGATTACCCAAGTCGATGACCAAGACCACGAGCGGCTGCAAATCGGCATTTCCGAATTCGACCGGGTCTTGGGCGGCGGCATCATGCCCGGTTCGGTCGTCCTAGTCGGCGGCGATCCCGGCATTGGCAAATCGACGCTCCTGTTGCAGATGGCCGGACAGCTAGCGGCCTCTGATTTTCGCATCGCGTACATTTCCGCCGAGGAATCGGCCGCGCAAATCCGCCTGCGCGCCGGGCGCTTGGGCGCGTTGTGCGAAAGCCTGCACGTGATGGCCGAGACCAGCCTCACGGCCATTCTAGACCAGTTGCAAGCCGCCGGCCCGCTGGCCATCATCATCGACTCGATCCAGACCATTTACATGCCCGAATTAGAGAGCGCACCCGGCAGCGTGACCCAAGTGCGCGAGTGCGCGGCGCGGCTGGTCTATTTGGCCAAAGAGAGCGGCATTCCCACGTTTTTGGTGGGGCACGTGACGAAAGAGGGCACGGTCGCGGGGCCGCGGGTGCTGGAGCACTTGGTCGATACCGTGCTCTATTTAGAGGGCGAGCGGCACCATCACTTCCGCATCCTGCGCGCCGCCAAAAATCGCTTTGGTTCGACCAACGAGATCGGGATCTTTGAGATGCGGGATCAAGGGATGATAGAGGTTGCCAATCCCTCCAAAATTCTGCTGGCCGAGCGCGCCGAGGGCGTGTCGGGTTCGGCCATTGTCTGTAGTATGGAGGGCACGCGGCCGCTCTTGATCGAAATTCAGGCCCTCGTCTCGCGCTCTAGTTTTGGTTATCCGCAGCGGGTTGCCACTGGCATCGACGCCAAGCGGCTCTCGATTATTATCGCAGTGCTCGAAAAGCGCTGCGGCCACGATCTGTCGAGCGAGGATATTTTCGTCAATGTCGTAGGGGGCATCCGCCTCGACGAGCCAGCGGTGGATATGGGGGTGGGGCTGGCGATTGTGTCGAGCTTCCGCAACAAGCCCATTGACGCGCAGACCGTGGCCATTGGCGAGATTGGGTTGGGAGGGGAGATCCGGCCGGTGAACCAGATTGACCGGCGGGTGGCCGAAGCGCGAAGTTTAGGGTTTGAGCAGTGTTTGGTGGCACGCAGCAACCTACAGGGGTGGAAGCGTCCGGAGGGGATGGAGGTGGTCGGGGTAGGGGGGATGGAGGCAGCCGAAGCGCTCGCCTTTAGCTCAAGCTAGCCCCTTTTCTTCACAGCACTGTTTCGCGTAGTTGCCAATTTTTGCTTTTCGCATCTTTCTTCTTCTTTTCCTAACATATTATTAAACAATAAATTGCGCGTTTTTCTGCCGCTTGGCACGGTATTTGTTATAAGCAGGTAGAGCAGTTTAATTTGTTTCAATTAAAAAATGCTTGACACCTGAACATTGATTCACTATTTTTTTGTTCAGGTCGTTCAGTAGTGGCGTAGTAAACATCTCATAGAACACGCGAGGAGGACATCATGGCAGCGGGCAAAAGCAAGATCAGTGCCAACGGCAAACCCTTAGGCGAGGACAAGAACAAAGCCATTGACTTGGCGCTCTCCCAGATCGAACGGCAGTTTGGCAAAGGAGCCGTCATGCGGTTGGGCGAGTCGGTGGCCATGGACGTCGATGTCATTTCCACCGGGGCCATTTCGCTAGACGCAGCCCTCGGGGTCGGCGGGGTGCCCAGAGGCCGGGTCATCGAGCTTTTCGGGCCTGAAGCCGCGGGTAAGACCATGCTGGCGTTGCACATCGTCTCCCAGGCGCAGAAAACCGGCACCGCGGCTTTCATCGACGCCGAGCACGCGCTCGACGTAAATTTTGCCCGTCGGCTGGGCGTCGATATCGACAATTTGCTCGTCTCGCAGCCGGATTCGGGCGAAGAGGCCCTAGAGATCACGGATACGCTGGTGCGCAGCGGTGCCCTTGATCTCGTCGTAATCGATTCGGTCGCAGCGCTGGTGCCCAAGGCCGAGCTCGAAGGCGATATGGGCGACTCCCACGTTGGCTTGCAAGCGCGGCTGATGTCCCAAGCCCTGCGCAAACTCACCGGATCGTCGCAGAAGTCGGGGACCACCGTGATCTTCATCAATCAGTTGCGGATGAAGATCGGCGTGATGTTCGGCAGCCCCGAGACCACCACCGGCGGTCGTGCCCTAAACTTCTATTCCTCGGTCCGCCTCGACATTCGCGGCATTGGCTCGATCAAGGACGGCGACCAGATTATCGGCCGTCGCACGCGCGTCAAGGTCGTAAAGAACAAGGTCGCCCCACCCTTTCGCGTGGCCGAATTCGACATCATGTTCCGCGGCGACGACGTAGGCATATCGCGCGAGGCCGATCTGCTCGACTTGGGCGTCGATAGCGGCTTTGTCGCCAAAAGCGGCACTTGGTTTTCCTACGGCGACGAGCGGCTGGGCCAAGGGCGCGAGAATGCGCGCATCTTCCTCCGCGACAACCACGAGGTCCGCACGCGCCTAGAGGCCGAGGTGCGCCAAGCCCTCAACATGCAGGTCGCAGGGGAGCGGATTGAAACGATTGAAACGATTGAAACTGAACACGAAGAAGCAGAGGCCGAACTAGCCTAGCCTCTGCGCTCTCGCGGGTCGAGGTGCGGCTTTGGTGCCCCCACGCCAAGGCGGTCGCAGCACCTCGCACCCGCGCGTACTCCTGGGCGGGTTTGAAACCCGCCCCTCCCCCAAGGAGGTGAATCATGCAGACTACCATACTAAGCCCCGCGGCCATCCCCTTGCAGGCGCGCATTGAGCAAGCCCGCTCTTGGGCCGACTTGGAGTTGTTGTGCGAGCACATCGACGCTGCCTATCAGCGCGGCGAGCTCAGTTCGTCCAGTGCCGACGAACTGAGTGCCTTGGTTGCTGCTACTGCTCTGAAGGTGCCCGAGCAACCGAGCATCCCCGCTGAGGCACTCTTAGGTCGGGAGCCGGAAATCAACACCCGTCAAGCCGCCTGATCAGGCCGCCACACAAACCGCCTTTAGAAGCTGTCTGGGTTCCGGGTGCGCCGCCCTGTGCACACGAAGGTCAGACAGCTTCTTAGGTCGGGCCAACATGGGCATCGGAGTTTTTGCTCCGGTGCCTTTTGTTTGCAAAAAACAGTCCATGCCGTATAATCAAAGGCATGCCCCGCAGTCCGTTGGAAACCCCTGTCTTAAAGGTGCTGATCGAGCGCCAGCAAGTAGAACGGCGCATCGGCGAGTTGGCCCAGGAACTGGCCGCCGACTACGCTGGGTCGTCTCCCTTATTTATCGGCCTGCTCAACGGAGCGGTGCAGTTTATGATGGCCCTGATAGACCTCTTGCCCGAGGAGCTGTTGGCGCGGTTGGACTACGATTTTGTCGGTGTTTCGAGCTATCAGGGCACGGAGAGTACCGGACAGGTCGAGTTGACCAAAAACCTCGTTGTCGCAGCGGCCGGACGGGACGTACTAATCGTCGATGGCATTGTCGATACGGGCCGATCGCTAGATTTTGTGCTGGCCAAGGTAAAGTCGCAACAACCCCTTTCGCTCAGAGTGTGTACCTTGCTCAACAAGCCCGCCCGCAGGGAGTTTCCAGTGCCGGTAGATTACTGTGGTTTTGAAATTGAAGACGCATTCGTCGTTGGCTACGGCATGGATTGCGACCACCGCTATCGCGCCCTGCGCCACATTGCTGTAATCGAACACGCCAGAGGAGAACCTTAGCCATGGCCCCCAAGAAAGTCTTAATTACCGGCGTCTGCGGATTGATCGCCGGAGCCGTGTATCGGCATTTGCAAACCCAACCTGATCGCTATGATCTCTACGGCATAGCGCGGCGGTCCCAACTTTCGGAGCGGACGGCCAAAGGCGCAGAGTTGGGAATTCCCGAGGAGAAATTCATCCTCGCAGACCTGACCGACTACAACGCGATTGCCGAGGCCGTCGCGGGCATGGATGTGGTCGTGCAACTGGCGGCCGATCCGCGGCCAGACGCTAGTTGGGAGAGTCTGCTCGGCAGCAATATCGTTGGGCCGCGCAATGTGCTGGAGGCTGCGCGCCGTGCTGGCGTCGGGCGCGTGGTCTTCGCCAGTTCAATCATGGTGTCTTGGGGCTACCAGCAAGAAGACCCGTACAAGGCCATCTCCGAAGGGCACTTCGACGCGGTCGATGCCGGTCAGGTACAGATCGTGACCCACGAATGGCCGCATCGGCCCACGGGCCTCTATCCAGCGACCAAGATCTGGGGCGAAGCCCTAGCGCGTTACTACGCCGACGTACACAATATGTCGGTGCCTTGTCTGCGCATTGGCTGGGTCAATGCCGAGGACCATCCGCGCGATGAGCGGGGCGGAGCCATCTGGTGCAGCCAGCGCGACGTGGTTCAGCTCGTGCAGCGCGCCATCGAAGCGCCCGCAGACTTGCGCTTTGATATTTTTTACGGCGTGTCCAACAACCGCTGGCGCTGGGTCGATATTGACCATCCGCGCCAAGTCTTGGGCTATATCCCCGTAGATAGCGCCGAAGAAAAGTTAGGACTGGCCTGAGCTAAAATGGGCCGAGAGCCTAAAGCCAAAACGGACCTATGGTCCGTCAAGTTGTTCTTCGTCGTCCTAGGGGCTATTGTCGCCTACAATGTCGTCAATTGGATGCGCGGCGAGCCAGAATGGGAGGAGCGGATCTATGAGCCAGGGGCTTTCGCAGTGCAGACGGCTGGCCGGCCCAATCTGCGCAAGCTGCGCGAGCCGTTGTCCTTTGGCGAGGTAGAGTTCCAATACCTGATGTTCGAATGCGCCGACGTGCAGTATGCCGTTGCCTACGGCGATGTGCCCGAGGCCGTTCAAGCCGATAGCGCGATCGCTGCGCGCCGAGATGCCATCTTGCAGAAGGTGCAGGGGACGATTCTGTCGGAGGCCGCCGTTGAGATGGACGGGCATCCCGCTTGGCAGACGCAGATACAAGCGGCCGACGAAAGCCTGTTGCGGATGCAGAGCCTACAGGTGGGCCAGCGGCTCTACAGCTTGATGGCGGTCGGAGCACCCTACGCGTTTGAAGACCCCGCGGATATCGAGCGATTTTTCGCGTCTTTCAAGCTCGTCAAGCCCTGATGATAAGGAGTATCAAGTGAAGCTGCTCAAAAAGCTATGCGAAGCACCCCCTCGGGAGGGTAGAACACAACATGGTGTAGGAGCTAGGCGATGGTTCATTGGACGTTGCGCCAACGCCAATCATTGAGCAGAATGGAGAGCCACGTATCAAACTCAAATCTTGATCGTTGGTCCCCAATCACCAGCAAAATCCTTCGTCGAGCCATTAGAGAGATTGGTCAAATTCTTTCCGTCGATATCTATTCGGTAGATTTGCTGGCGGCCTTCCCAGTCGCCGGTGAAGCTGATCGCCGAGCCATCTGGTGACCATGAGGGTTCCATAGCGCCGCCGCCCTCAACATTGGTGAGGCGTCTAGGATCCGACCCATCCGCTCTGATGACGTAGAGTTGCGATCTTTTGCCATCGCGGTCCGACGTAAAGGCGATCCACTTGCCGTCCGGTGACCAGGCCGGATCTTCATCGTTGCCCTGAGAAACGTGCAACCGTTTTTGCTCGCTTCCATCCGGTTTCATCACATAAATTTGCGTCTTGCCATCGCGGTCGGTCGTGAAGGCAATTTTAGAGCCATCTGGGGAAAAAGTTGATTCCGACTCATACGCCGGATGATTGGTCAAATTCCTCTGGTTAGAACCGTCGCTGTTCATGGCATAGATCTCGACGTTGTCGTGCCGATCGGTGCAAAAAATGATCGTCTGGCCGTCGGGCGACCAGTGGCAACGAAGGTCAGGGGCCGAATTGTGGGTCAGTCGCCGCGGTTCGCTTCCATCGGCGTTGATTACGTAAATTTCGCCCTTGCCATGGCGTCGGTCGCAGTAGGCGATACGCGTGCCATCGGGAGACCAGTTTACGTGGTCTTTCTCGTAATCCGGGGTGCGCGTGATGTTGGTCTGATCTGTTCCGTCCTCATTCATGGTAAAGATATCAAAGAGGCCATCCCGGTCTCTCACAAAGGCGATTTTGGAAGTTTCCATAGCTACCCCTTCGACCAATCAGGCGAAAACGCTTGGTAGATCGGATCCCGACTGGTCGCCGCGATGTGCTGCTGGGGATGCTCGGCGCTATTGAATACAATAATATGCTCCATGAGACGACCTTCCTGATGGCGTATAATGCAAGGAACTGATGTTACGCAGCCTTCTATGGTCTGCCGCTTTCGGTGCCCCCTAGTGTCATTCCCGCGCAAGCGGGAATCCACGCCGTCGGCCCCCGCCCGGCCCGCTGGACGCCCGCTTGCGCGGGCGTGACGGAGCAGGAAGCAGTAGTGCGTAACATCAGTAACTGACGTTACGCGGCGACCCTACTCGGCGGCATCTAACAGAGGCCGAAAGGCTTCGAGGCTGGGCACCTGTATGGCCGCCCGGAACAACTGCTTGAGGCGCTGCACATCGTCAATGGCCGCAATGCGGGTGGCCAACGGATCCGACGCGGCCAGCTCAAAGCGAATCTCCAGTGCATCGAGCAGATCTTCGACGGCGCGTTCTCGGCCTCCTTGCTCAATGCCTTGCTCAATGCCTTGCTCAATGCCTTGCTCAATGCCTTGCTCCCACGCTCGCTTGCGCAAAGTCTCAAGTAACGGAAACTCAGTCATAATCTCCTCCGATATGAGAGAAAAAATGGTCGATTCCTCGCACACCAACGAACTCAACACCCCCATGTGCGCCAACACACTCGCTTTGACTGCACGCGGGGCAGCCAATTCCTCGGTCGTCTCCACGCACCGACGCAACCACGCCTCCACATCCATCCCTTCAGGACGACCCATCAGTGGCGTGAACGGTAGGACGCCCACATTGCCCGACGCCAAATGCGCCAGCCCATCCAGTTCGGTCAGCCGGATCACCTTGTAGCGCAGCACCACCTCATAACCGACAGCCTCTTGGATGTATTGCCCCGGATCGTGCCGACCCGCGTCGGCACGCAAGTAGATCACGTGCGAAAACAGGCGCAAGCCATACTCGGCCAGGCAGCGTCCCATGTAGCGAGCCATCCGTAGCGGCATGGACAAGGCCGTGCTGTCGGTGGTCTGAAACTCGCAGTGAACTAACGCCTCCTGTCCGTTGATCTGCACCCGCAGCAGACTGTCCATCACCTGCGTCTCAACGGTGGTCTGCTCCGGGTTGAGCATATCCAGCATCTGCACCTTTGAATGCCCGAGCAGAAAGGCCAAAAAGTCGTGCGGATAGGTGCTGATCAGGGACTTGGAAACACTATCAAAAGCGGCCATCCGAGCCTTGCTGCTAAGCGCTGACGCGCTGGAGAGAATATATCCAATTGGGATACAAATACAAACACAGCTAAGCAAAAATCGGGCCACGGTAGCGGTTCAGAGAGAAGGAGGAGATCGCAGGTGCTGGAGTGTCGCGGAAAGGATACAGCGATGGGAAGTAAGCGACGAAAACTACGTAACGTCAGTCAGTAAGGAATAATCTAAGTACACGACAGTAGAGTGGTATGGGATGCTTCGCTTCGCTCAGCATGACACCATAGGCGTCAGCACCGGTCATGCTGAGCGGAGCAAAGCGGAGTCGAAGCATCTCAGCGTTCCCATGCCTAACGTCCACTGGGTTACTGTCGTGTACTTAAGGAATAAAAAAGAAAGCCCCTGAAAAATCAGGGGCTTAGGAGATGGTGGGCAATCGCAGACTTGAACTGCGGACCTCCTGCATGTCAAGCAGGCGCTCTAGCCAGCTGAGCTAATCGCCCTAAAATTTTTTGGATTTTTGTACGTTATCCAGTATAATCTTAAATAATAACAACAGAGCATCAACTCCGTCAAGGTTAATAGGGTAGAGCGG
>JAJDVZ010000147.1:0-84459 GCA_022825835.1 Candidatus Latescibacterota bacterium | reverse complement strand
ATCACCGGGCAGGGGGTCCGCCATGGCTTGGCACAACAGGGCGCAGTCTTGCGCTGTGCGGCACAAAGGCCCGATGCTGTCGAGGGTGGGGTCGAGGGGCAAGACGCCGGTGTTGGGGAGCAAGCCAAAGGTGGGCTTGAGGCCGGTGAGGCCGCAAAAGGACGCGGGAATCCGCACCGAGCCGCCGGTGTCCGAGCCGAGGGCGGCCGGGGCCAGTCCAGCCGCTACGGCCACGCCCGAGCCAGAGGACGACCCGCCCGGCAGGCGGTGGGTTTCGGGATCCCAGGGGTTGACTGGGGTGCCGTAGTGATGGTTGACGCCAGTGCCGCCGAAAGCGAATTCCACGAGGTGCGTCTTGCCCAAGAGCACGGCTCCCGCGGCGAAGAGGCGGTGGGCAATGGTGGCGTCGGCTGCGGCGATGTTGTCGCGCAGCAGGGTCGAGCCGCCGGTGGTGGGCAGGCTCGCGACATCCACGAGATCCTTAAAGGCGAGGGGAATGCCGTGCAAGGGGCCGAGGTAGGTGCCTGACGCGATTTGCGCTTCGGCAGCGCGGGCTTGGGCGCGCGCCCGCTCGGACGTGACGGCGAGATAGGCGTTGAGCGCCGGATTGTATTGCTCGATGCGCTCTAAGTAGAGTTCGGTGAGTTCGAGCGGGGAGAGTTCGCCGCGGCGGATCAGGGTGGCGAGTTCGGCGATGGGGGCAAACGCTAGGGTATCATCCATGAAGCGGCCTCTGCTCAGGGTTAATCCAACAGGGAAAATCCAGTGTAGCCGAGGCGGTCTTCCGCGCCTTCGACGCCGCCTTGGGGAAAGTACTCCTGCCAGCGCCGGCTGACCTTTTGCGCCGTTTCTTCGTCCGTTATCAGTTCGTCCGGGTAGCCGGGTTTCATGCGGCAATCCAAGACGATCGGCGGCGTATAGCAGGGGTGGTGGCGACGGAGTTGGACGGCGGCGGCGTACGTGTCGGCAGCCGGCTCAAAGCGGGTAAAGGTACTCCAGAGAAAGGTGACGTTCTTGGCGGCTGCACTGGCGTCGTCAACCAAAAATATCAGCGGCCAAGCTGCGACGGCGCGGTCTGCGGCGAGGTGTTGGGCGTAGTTGGGATCTTCCTCGTACGTCGGGCCTTGCACCGCGAGGGCACCGGGACAATAGACTTCGACGGCGCGGGCACCGCCGGGCAGATCGCCGCTGAATTCTGCGGGCAGGTCGTTGACTGGGTCGCCTACGCCGATGAGGATTCCTTTGCTGCCTTGGTTCACGGCTGGCCCCGTGTAGTCGAGGGTGTCCATGGCGAGATTGGCGATGACGAACAGGTCGGTTGCGAGCTGCGCCCGCGCTAGGGCATACGCTAAAACCTGCCGGAAGTCGCCCAAGTCCAAAGGGCGATCGATTACGACCAAGAACTTGGTGAGGTTGAGCTGGCCGCCGTCCTCGCCCAAGATGCGAAAGGCGAATTTCATGGCCTCGCGCGGGTAGCGCTCCTCGACGACGATGGCCGCCAGCGAGTGATAGCCGGTTTCGCCGTAGCTCCACATGGCCTTGATCGCGGGCATGACCAGCTTACTCAAGGGTGCCATGAGTTGCTGGATGTAGGTGCCGAGAAACATGTCTTCCTGCGGCGGCTTGCCTACTACAGTGGCTGGGAAGATGGCGTCTTTGCGGTGGTAGAGGCGCTTGGCACGGAGCACTGGGTAGTCGTGTTGCAGCGAGTAGTAGCCGTAGTGATCGCCGAAAGGTCCTTCTGGCTCGCGCACGTGCGGCGGCACCACGCCCTCAATGGCGAATTCGGCTTCGGCGATCAGGGGCAGAGTGGAGCCTCGCACGCGGCGCAGGCGCTCGCCCTGTAATAGGGAAGCCAACACAAGCTCGGGCAAGTCCTCGGGCAAAGGTGCAATCGCCGCGAGGATCAGCGCTGGTGGCCCACCGACGAAGACGACCAGCGGCAAGTCTTCATCCCGCTGCTCGGCGACGTGGTAGTGGAAGCCGCCGCCTTTTTGGATTTGCCAGTGGACGCCGAGGGTTTGGGAATCGTGGCGCTGGATGCGGTACATGCCGAGGTTGTGATGGCCGGTGTCGGGGTGTTCGGTATAGACCAGCGGCAGAGTGATGAAGTGTCCGCCGTCTTCGGGCCAAGTTTTGAGCAGGGGTAGGCGTTCGAGATTGGGCGGCGACTGCACGCACTCGCCAATGGGGCCTTTGCCGACGGTTTTTAGCCCGACCTTGAGCGCGGCGGGGATCAGGTTTTTGTGCGGCCAGAGCTTGCCCGGCGAAAGCGAGGGCAGGTCTTGGGCGAGTTGCACTAGCTGCTGGATAAACTGCTCCGGCCTCGGGCCAAAGGCCAGATCGACGCGCCGTGCCGTGCCAAAGAGATTGGTGACGCAGGGGAAGTCTGCGCCTTCGACGTGGGTAAAGAGCAGGGCCGGGCCAGCGGCGGCAAGGACGCGCCGATGGATCTCGGCGATTTCGAGATCAGAAGAAACCGGGGCGTCAACGGTGACGAGCTCGCCTTCGCGGCGCAGGAGGTCGAGGAATTGGCGCAGGTTGTGCATGGCGGCCTAGGGTGGAAGGTGGAAGGTAGAGTTGGTCTTGAATATATTTAAAGTCTTAAAATCAAATTGCTAAAACATCTCCATTTCCGAAAGGTTTTCCATGACGGCGAGAAACGACGAGTTCGGGGCGCGCACCCGGCTGGAAAGCAGCGGCGGCAGCGGCGTCCTGTACCGCATTCAAAAACTAGAACAAGACGGCGTGGCCGAGGTGAGCCGGTTGCCCTATTCAATTAAGATTCTGCTAGAGGCCGCGCTTAGGCAGTGCGACGGGTTCGAGATTACCCGCGAGGACGTCGAGCGCATTGCGCGCTGGAGTCCCGAGACCGCGGGCAAGGAAGAGATTCCCTTCAAGCCGGCGCGAGTGGTAATGCAGGATTTTACCGGCGTGCCCGCCGTGGTCGATTTGGCCGTGATGCGCGATGCCGTGGCCGATTTGGGCGGCGACCCGGAGAAGGTCAATCCCCTGATTCCGGTTGATTTGGTCATCGATCATTCGGTGCAGGTCGATTACTACGGCATCCGCGAGGCACTGGCCATGAATGCCGCGCGCGAATTCGAGCGCAACCGCGAGCGCTACGAGTTTTTGCGCTGGGGTCAGGAGTCCTTTGATAATTTTCGCGTGGTGCCGCCGGCCACCGGCATCGTGCATCAGGTCAACTTGGAATACCTGGCGCAGGTGGTGCAGGAGCAGGACGGAGAATTCTATCCCGACAGCCTAGTGGGCACAGACAGCCACACGACGATGATCAACGGCCTCGGCGTCCTCGGCTGGGGCGTGGGCGGCATCGAGGCCGAGGCCGTGATGTTGGGGCAGCCGATCTACATGCTTTTGCCCGAAGTGGTCGGCGTCAAACTGACGGGTGCCTTGCCCACCGGGACGACGGCTACGGACTTAGTGCTGACGGTGGTGCAGATGCTCCGTGCGCACGGTGTGGTCGGCAAATTCGTCGAGTTTTACGGCCCGGGCTTGAGCGAGCTGAGCTTGGCCGATCGGGCGACTCTCGCCAACATGGCCCCGGAATACGGGGCGACGATGGGCATTTTCCCAGTTGACGAGGAGACGCTGGCGTATTTGACGCTCACCGGGCGCAAGAAGGCGGTGGTCGAGCGGGTCCGCGCGTACATGGAAGCACAGGGCATGTTCTACCACGCCGAAACCCCCGATCCCGTCTTCAGTGAGCACTTGGCGTTGGATATGGCTACAGTCGAGCCGAGCTTGGCCGGTCCGACGCGGCCGCAGGATCGGGTCGCGCTCAAGAACGTGCCAAGTGCCTTCGCCGATTCGCTAACGGACCGCTTTGAGGTGGAGGACAGCGGCAAAAAGGTCGCCGTCGAATTGGGCGAACAGGGTGCGGTTGAGCTGGATCACGGTGCCGTGCTCATCGCCGCCATTACCTCCTGCACGAATACTAGCAATCCAAGCGCGATGGTGGGGGCGGGGCTGTTGGCGCGCAACGCGGCCGAGCGGGGCCTCTCAGTCCCAGCCTACGTCAAGACCAGCTTGGCGCCGGGCAGCCGGGTCGTCTCCCGCTACCTCGACGCGGCCGGCCTCACCGAGAGCCTAGAGGCCCTCGGCTTCCACACGGTCGGGTACGGTTGCACGACCTGCATCGGCAACTCGGGGCCCCTGTCCGAAGAAATCTCCACGGCTGTAGCCGACAACGATTTGGTGGTGTGTAGCGTGCTCAGCGGCAACCGCAACTTTGAGGGCCGGGTACACGCGTTGACAAGGGCCAATTTCCTCGCCTCGCCGCCGTTAGTCGTGGCCTACGCGCTCGCGGGCCGGGCGACAATTGACTTTGAGCGCGAGCCGCTGGGCCGCGACCAAGCGGGCCGCGAGGTGTTTCTGCGCGACATCTGGCCTTCGCAGGACCAGATCCGCGATGCGATTGCCCGCTCGCTGACGCCGAAGATGTTCGAGGAAGAATACGGCAATGCGTTCCGCCAGAACGAGACTTGGAACGCCATTCCCGTGCCCGAGGGCAAGCGCTACGCCTGGGCCGAGGAGAGCACGTACATTCGCAAGCCGAATTTCTTCGACGGCCTGACCAAGGAAGTCCAGCCGATCCAGCCGATCCAAGGCGCACGCGTATTGGCCAAGTTAGGCGACAGCGTGACGACCGACCACATCTCTCCGGCTGGTTCCATCGCCGCAGGTAGCCCAGGAGGGGAGTATCTCGCCGACCGCGGCGTCGAGCGCAAGGACTGGAACAGCTATGGCTCTAGGCGCGGCAACCACGAGGTGATGATGCGGGGCACGTTTGCCAATATCCGCATCCGCAATGAGTTGGTGCCCGGCGTCGAGGGGGGCTTGACGCGCCACCTGCCTTCGGGAGAGCAGATGACCATCTACGAAGCGGCGATGCGCTACATCGAAGACGGCGTGCCGTCGATCATTATCGCGGGCAAAGAATACGGATCGGGTTCGAGCCGCGACTGGGCGGCCAAAGGTCCCTTCCTGCAGGGCGTCAAGGCCGCAATCGCCGAGAGCTACGAGCGCATCCACCGCTCGAATCTGATTGGGATGGGCATTCTGCCGCTGCAATTTTCCCCCGGTGAGGATCGCCACGCGCTGGGGCTGACTGGCGAGGAGGTATTCGATATCGAGGGCCTCGACGATGACCTGCAGCCGGGACAGGTGTTGGAGGTGGTGGCCAAGAGTGCCGAGGGAGAGAAGCGCTTTGCAGTGATATGCCGGATAGATACCCCCGTGGAGATCAACTACTATCGCAACGGGGGGATCTTACACGCAGTACTTAGGCGGATGGCCGAGTAGGGCCGGCGAGAGGATGCGATGAGTTCTTGTGTTGTTAAAGACGTCGTGCGCACCGTACTGCACGTGCCGTTCCACGAGCGCTGCGCCGACACCATGGAAATCTACGGGCCGGGTTGGTCCATCGTCGAATTGGTCGAAGTGGAGACTGAGGGCGGCGTTGTTGGTATTGGCGAGACGATTCAGGGATATACGTGGGGCCACTCGCGCGAAGCGGAGTTTGCTTGCGTGCGCGACCGGAATGTTTTCGAGGTGCTGTGGGACGACTCGCTGGGGGCCGGCTTGCAGATGGCACTGTTCGACGCGGCTGGCAAGCACTTAGGCGTACCCTGCCACCGGCTGATGGGGCCGCAGCACCGCGACGCTTGCCCGGTTTCTTGGTGGGCGCAAAGTATGCCACCTGCAGCGTGGGCGGCTGAGGCGCGTGCGGCTGAGGCGCATGGTTTTACCACCATGAAGGTCAAGGCGCGGCCTTGGTACGATATTGCGGCGCAGTTGCAGGCCGTGGATGAGGCTACTTCTCAGCATTTCAAGCTGGACGCCGACTTCAACACCATGTTGCTGGGGGTTGACCAAGCCGCCCCGCTCATTGGGCGCTTAGAGCGGGACAATGCCTGTCTCGCCATCGTCGAGTCGCCGATTCCGCAGGACGACGTGGAGGGCAACAAGCTCCTGCGGTGCAAGATTCAAAGTCCAATCGCCATGCACATAGGTCAGCCGCCGCCCATGACGGCGATTCGCGCGGGCGTGTGCGACGGGTTTGTGATCGGCGGCGGGGTGAGCCGCGTCTTGAGCGACGGCAACTTGGCGGCGCGGGCGCAAATGCCGTTCTGGTTGCAGATGGTGGGCACTGGCCTGACGGCGACCTTTGCGGCGCACCTGGGGGCGGTGCTAAAGGAAGCGCGCTGGCCGGCGATTCCGTGCGTCAACATCTATTCGCACGTCTTGGTGCAGGAGTTTGCCGTGGAGGGCGGGCATCTGCGGGTGCCGGAGGCTCCGGGCTTGGGGGTCGAGTTGGACCGGGATGCTGTGGAGCGCCTGCGCGTTGAGCCGGATTTTGCGAAAGCGCCGGTGCGCCAAATACACGCCGTGCGCTGGCCCGACGGTCGGGTTCTCTGGGCTCCCGATGGCAGTTACCGAGGCGATTTTACCGCTGGCAAGCGGACGGGTTTCTTACCGGGGATGGAACTAGAGGTGCGGCTCGACGACGGCAGCGAAGAATTTGATCGAGAGTACCGGGAGCGGTTCCCGGAGCGAGCTTAGGGCGTCACTTGAGCACGGCGACGGCTGCGCCCATGGTGGTGACGAGGATGCTGGTGCAGGCGATGAGCATGGCCATCAGCCGCGCGTAGCGCGAATCGAGCTGTTTGGCTAAGTCGTCGATGCGTTCATTGGTCTCGGTGCGCAGATCGTCGATGCGTCCGTTGGTTTGGTCGAGGCACCCGCTTATCTCGGTGCGCAGACCGTCGATGCGCTCGTTGGTCTGATCAATGCGTCCGTTGGTCTGATCGATGCGTCCGTTGGTCTGATCGATGCGCCCGCTTATCTCGGTGCGCAGGTCGTCGATACGCCCGTTGGTCTGATCGATGCGCTCGTGTATTTGGCGCACGTCTTGACGCAGGTCCTGAATATCCTCGCGCAGGAAGCTCAGAGCGAGGGTGGATTCAGTGGGTTGGACGGGATCGGGCGATTGCTCGGCCATGAGAAGGTCCTCTTTGGGTAAATGTAAGCACTCCCCCCTATAAGCAAAAGGTAGGCCATGCTTGGCAGATGCCCGTTCCCTCTGGTAGCGTTATGTGCTATATGCGTCGTGCTGTTGCCTTGTAGAAACGATGCCGTTCCTCAGAGGTAACAGCACCGCTCACTTGACCAAGGCGGCAATTTGCTTGAACTCCGACGTCCCCGCCTCCTGCAGCAATTCAAATAGACACATTTCCACCGCCGTGATCTGCGCGCCAGCGGACGCCATTTTTTGCAGTCCCAATGCCTTGTTTTCGGCTGTGCGCGAGGAGACGGCGTCGGCGACGACTTCGACTTGGTAGCCCGAGTCCAGCAAATCGCGGGCAGTCTGATAGACGCAGATGTGGCTTTCGATCCCGGCTAGGAGAATCTGGCGGCGGCCGCTTTGGCGCAGTTGGGTCTGGAAAGTGCTGAGGCCGCAGGCGCTGAAGCAGGTTTTAGCCAGTGGCTCTTGGTCGGAGAGCAGGTCGGCGACCTCGGGAATAGTGGGGCCAAGCCCTTTGGGGTATTGCTCCAGCCATAGAATGGGCAACCCGAGAATCTGCGCGCCCTTGACGAGAATCTGGAGTTGGCGGTAGAGTGCCTCGCGCTCGTGCATCAGCGAGGCCAGCTTGCCCTGAATGTCGATGAGGACGAGCGCGGTGTGATCGCGGCTGAGCATTAGATGTACCCGGTCGAGCCATCGGGACGCGTCGGGCTGGATCGTTCCCAATGGACGTATTCGTTGTCGGTGATGGCTTCTTCGTTGACTTCGACGCCTAGCCCCGGTCGGTCTGGTCGCAGTTCCAAGTAGCCGTCTTTGGGCAGATAGGGTTCGTCAACCCAGTCGTTCCACTCGGATTCAGTCGGCAGGAGGTATTCGAGAATTTTGAAGTTGGGTGCCGAGGCGCAGAAGTGCAGGTTGACGGCCGTCGCCAACGGCCCCATAGGGTTGTGCGGGGCGATGCTGATGTAGTGGGCTTCGGCAATGGCGTTGATCTTGCGCATTTCGAGCAGGCCGCCGCAGACGCAGATGTCGGGCTGGATGATGTCGGCACCTTGGTTGGCGATTAGATCGAGGAACTCAAAGCGGGCGTAGAGGCTCTCGCCGGTGGCCAACGGCACCTGCATTTGCGACTTGAGGCTGGTCCACGCTGGAATGTGCTCAGGGCGCAGCGGCTCTTCGTAGAAAAAGGGGTCGTACGGCGCGAGGGCGTTGGCTAGCTGCAAGGCGCGAATCGGCTCGAAGATCTTGGCGTGCGGGTCGAAGGCGAATTCCCAGTCGTCGGGGCAGTTGACGCGCAATTCTTCAAAGTATTTGGCCGCCTCGGAGCAGAGGCGGCCCCAGCGATTGGCGTCGGGGTCGAGCTGATAAGGGCTGGTTTTGAAGGCCGTGAAACCATACTCCTCGTTCAGACGCCGGGCTTGGTCGGCGGCCTCTTTGCCGTCGCGGCCGCCGATGGAGCGATAGACGCGCACCCGGTCGCGGGCGTGGCCGCCCAAGAGCTGATAGACCGGGACGCCCGCGGCTTTGCCGGAGATGTCCCACAGCGCGTGGTCGATGCCGGAGATAGCCGACAGGCCGATCCCGCCCGGAGGAAAGCGGAACTGCTGATGCAGCTTCATCATGATGAACTCGATCCGCCGAGGGTCGATACCTTTGATTAGCTCAAAGCAATAATCGACGGTCGGGCCAACGGCTAGGTCGGGGCCGATGGAGTAGGTCTCGCCCCAGCCAGTGATGCCCTCGTCAGTCTCGATTTTGACCAAGACGCGCGGGCGGTTGCCGAAGCGGGCGATGATGGGGGTGATGGCGGTGATTTTCACGATAGGTCTCGCTAGTGGAAAAAGAGTGGATAGGGGGCGTTTTCGGCTTCGCGTTTGATCAGGCTCATCAGTTCCATTGTGTGGTAGTCGCCCCACATGGCGGCCTCGCCGCAGGGGATTTTGCGGCCTTGGGGCACGTAGTCCCAGCCATTGGGACGATGGTAGATCGCGTGGAGGGTGATGCCTTGGTGTTGAGGATCGACGGCGAGATACGGTTCCTCTAATAGGGCGCGGGCAATGGTGAAGGCTGCGGCGCGATAGCGCGTTCCTTTCGCTTTGTCTTCTTTGGACAAATAGTAGTTGCCCAAGCGCAAATAGCCTTGGCCGCAGATGGCCGCAGCCGAACTGTCGAGCGGCTCGACGTCGTTGTACGGGTCGGAAGGCTGGTCGGTTATCGCGCCAAAGGAGACGACTCCGGGAGCACCGGTGTCCCAAAACGGTACGCCGTCGGCAAAGCTGTTGGCGATGTGGAATTCAGCGGTGGCTAGGGCGGCTTTTTCCATGGTTTGCACAATGTCTGCCTTGGTGCCGAAAGGCTCGACGTCAGCCTCGCCGAGTGTGGCGAAATACTCTAGCTGCTCGGCGTAGCCCGTAAGCACCCACGATAGACCGCGAGTCCAAGTAGAAAACGGAGTATAGCCCTGCTGGGTGCTGGGGCAGCGGTACTGGCCGTCATGGACGTTGAAGATGGATTCGTGGACTACGCGACCGGGTGTGTCAAACGCGTCGCGGCCCTCGCCGTAATAGACGTTGAAACGGGCGTTGGTCTGGGCGTGTTCGATTAAGCGGCCGAGCAGGCTGATGCGCTTGTCGCCCTCGCCCATCAGCGCGTGGCCGAGCTGGTGCGCCGTCCCCAGGATGCGCAGCGAGCGCATGGTGTCGGAAAAGAGCGAATGCGGGCCATTGAAGGAGTGGATGAATCCCGTGCCGTACGCGGTCTCGGTCCAGCGAGCCGCTTGCACAGCGCCCGACAGCTTGATGGCCAATTCGTAGAAATCCAGTTCGCGCTGGTCGTGCGGGATGCGGCCTTCGAGCATCAGGCGGCGCAAGTTGCCATAGGTGGAGAGGTTGTTGAAGCCGTGGTCGTGGACGCCGACGTGCGAGACGTGCGGTGCCATGTGCGCGATGGTGCGGTCGCGGCCGAGCGCGAGGAAGCGCGCGTCGGCGGTCATGTCGAACTGTAGGATGGCGCAGCCGTATTGGAAGCCTTGGGTCCATTCGGTCCAGCCTCGGGTGGTGTAACGTCCCTGCTGGGTGAAGACTGGGGTGCCGCGATCTGGGTCCCAAGTGCTGTCGAGATCGAGGATCTTGGCTCCGGTAAGGGTTAAAAAGCGCTGGATTGCTGGAAGAAGCTGTTGGGCGTTCAGGTCTTGGTCTGGTTTCACGGCGGCGTTTCCTTTGGCTTGGGCAGCGAGAAGATAGGAGGGGTGTGGAGGTGGGTCAATGCGGATTGGTAAGGCGTTGGTCGCTTGCTTATTTTCCTCGCCTTACAGACGAGACCAAAGGAGAAGTCACGTGAGCATACCCGATGAAGGCATTGCCTTAAAAATAGTAGAGACCGAGGGCATTACCCGCCGAAAGTACCCCCTGACGAGGGGCGTCCCTTTGCCCCAAGGTGCCGTAGTAGGTGTGGAAAACCTGTCTTTGCAGGACGCACAGGGCCGAGAAGTCCCGGGACAGCTACGGGTGTTGTGCCGCTGGCCGGACGGCAGCGCGAAGTGGGTTTTGGTGGATTTTCAGGCCGATGTGGAAGCGAGGCAAGAGGCCGTGTACACCTTGCGATGCACGGACCAAAAAGCTGCGGCAGGCGTCCAAGGCGTGGAAATCGCCGAGCGAGAAGACCGCTTTGAGGTGTGTACTGGACCCCTGCGATTTGGTATTGGCAAAAAGGCATTCTCGCTTTTTGACGGGGTAGAGCTAGGGGAGCGAGCCGAAGGGTCGTTTGTCTCCGAGGTAGAAGTCACACCTCGGGGCGGCGGCGACGCTTGGGCCAAAATTTCCGAATCCGAGTTCGTCGGCGGAACGCAGCGGCGGATCTACGGGATGGGGGGCACGTGTCTGGCGTCCGAGGGCGTGGAGGAATACGCCGTTGAGATCGAAGAGGCCGGTCCCTTGCGGGCGGTGATTTGCTGCCGAGGGGCCTACGAGTCAACCGCGCCCATGCACCACTACGCCGGTTATCGCCCGCTGCGTTTTGCGACGCGGATCTATGCCTATGCCGGCAAGGCGCAGGTGCGGGTGGTGCACACGGTGATCGTCACCTGTAATCCGCGCGAGACCGAGGTGGAGGAGTTGGGTTTGCGCGTCCCACTTTTGCCCGAAGGCAGCGGAACTTGGCGCGTCGGGGCGGGGCGGGTCATGGAGGGGGCTTGGGTCCCCGAGCGCTACGCATTGCTCTCGCAGCGGTCGGACAATCACTTCTATTGGGAGGAGTACGAGGGCGTTGAGTGCGCTGCGCGGGCCGCGGGCGAATGCGCCGCTGGCTGGATTAGCGCCGAGAACGGCCGCGCTGGCGTCGGCGTCGCGCTGCGCTACATGGCCGAGGAGTATCCCAAGGCGCTCGGCCTAGGTGCGCACGGCATTGACGTCTTTTTTTGGCGCGACCCAGAGGGCCGGCGGCTCAGTTGCAAACGCTACGCCGAGGAGGTGGCTTGGCACGAGGGCGAAGGGGTCTATGCCGACGGCATGGGCACGGCCAAGAGCAGCGAGTTTTTCGTCGATTTTTTTCGTGCCGGGTCCGCCAGCGGCGAGCGGTTGCAGGGTCTTTTGCAGCCGCCACAGGTGAGCGTCGCGCCGGATTGGGTGGTGCAGAGCGGGGCGGTCGGCGGCTTGGCAACCGGTGCGGAATTCCCGCGCTCCGACCGCATGTTGACGGGCTTTGTCGCTTGGATGGAAGGGCACATCGAGCGCTATCGCTGGAAGGGGTTTTTCGATTGGGGCGACGTGATGGCCACGTGGGAAGATAGCGCGGGCGGCTGGCGCTTCAAGGGCCGCTGGGGTTGGTGCAACAGCGAATGGGACCCGCGCCACGCCGTGTGGTTGCAGTACTTGCGCACGGGCGAGGGGCGCTACTACGCGCTCGGCGAGGCCATGACCCGGCACTCGCTGGACGTAGATACCTGCCACTATCATCCGTTGCGGCCCTACATGGTCGGCGGTTGTTTCCGCCACAGCATGGACCACTTTGGCGACGAGCCGTGCGCTTCGCACACCTTCATCGACAATTGGGTGGATTACTACTACTTGAGCGGCGACGAGCGGGCGCGGGAGGTCTTGCACGAAGCCGGGGAATTTTTTCTGCGCTACCGCTGGAGCGAAGACCCGCGCTACAGCTTCAGCTTGCGCTCCATCGCCAACGCGCTGCGGGGCTTGCTCTACCTGTACGAGCTGACTGGCGAGGAGCGCTTTATGCGCCGCGCCGAAAAGGTGTACGACGCGGTGGCTCGCGGTCAAAACGAGGACGGCAGTTGGCACAAGCGCTTTCAAGTATCCACGGAGGCCAAGCTGCCCGACCAAGGGCCGTACGGCATGGCCACCGAGGGCACGACTCTGGCGGTGGAAATGGGGACGGCGGACCCGTTTAGCGACGAAGAATTCCTCGCGCTGCGCGGGAGCTTTACTGCATTAAAGCGGGTGTTGCCCTACGAGGAGCAAAAGGGCTATCAGACTCATTATTTGATGGTCGGGCTGGAGCGGCTACACAGAATGACCGGGCGCGCGGATGTGGCCGAGGTTTTCGTGCGGGCCGTCGATTGGTTTTGCGGCGGTAAAGGCGTCTTTGACGCCGACTTTGCCCGCGCCCAAAGCTACCACGGCGTGCTCTGTGGATCGCTGGCGTACGCGTGGCGGTTGACCGGGGAGCAAGGCTATCTGGAGGTGGGACGCGCAGTGCTGGCCGAGTTGATTGACCAACAGGACTGGAGCGACCGCCCGGATTACCGGGGCGCGGTGGCCATGCACCCGACCGCGTTGAGCTTGGTGTTCTTTGGCGTGCCGTCGCTACTGGGGGCGCTTGCGGAATTAGGAATTGAGAATTAGGAATTAGGAATTTCCGACCCCAGCCCTAATTCGTAATTCCTAATTCGTAATTCGTAATTGAATAGGAGGTACCGAATGCCTGAACGACCCAATATCATTCTCATTATGACCGACCAACAGCGCTTTGACACAATCGGCGCTTGGGGTTACGACTACGCGATTACGCCGGCGATGGACCGCTTGGCTGCGGAGGGGCTTTCCTTCCGCAATGCCTTTTGTCCGGGCGCGACTTGCATTGCTTCGCGGGCGGCGATTTTCACGGGTATGTACCCGCACAATACCGGCGTGTACAGCTTTGACCACTGGGCCAGTCACCGCAATTGGGTGCAAGACCTCAACGACGCGGGTTATCACTGCGTCAACATTGGCAAGATGCACTTTGCGCCACGCGATGTCGCCGGGGGTTTCCACGAGCGGGTCGTGGTGGAGAATCCCACCAGCAGGTACCGCGACTGGGGTGCGGCCGACGACGATTGGGGCCGCTATCTGCGGATCCACGGCTTGGAGCGGCCCAACGACCGCAACAAGACCGACCCCGATTGGCTACAGAAGTACCAAGGCGTCCCTTGGCACTTGGAGGAGCGCTTTCACTCGGATGTCTTTATCGGCGACTCGGCCCTCGCTTGGATCCGCGATTACGAGGGCCGGTCTCCGTTCTTCTTACAGGTAGGCTTTACCGGCCCGCACGAGCCGTGGGATCCGCTGCCGAGGCATCTAGAGCAGTACGCAGGGCGTCCCATGCCCCCGCGTGTGTTGCGCGAGGGCGAGTTAGCGGACAAACCGCCCCAGCATGAGGCGCACAAAAAGGTTCATGCGACGACCCATCACGAGTCGGTCATCGACATGTACTCGCCCAGCGAAGAAGATATCGCCCACATGCGGCGGCACTACTATGCCAAGATCACCACGGTCGATGAGAAGTTGGGCGAGGTCCTCGACGCGCTGCAGGCGCGGGGTTTCTTAGACAACAGTCTGCTCCTCTTCTGCTCGGATCACGGCGAGCTGTTGGGCGATCACGGGCTGGCATACAAGTGGCTGATGTACGATCCGATAGTACACGTGCCGCTGATTGTGCGCGACAGTCGGCGGACGCAACAGGGCCGCGAGACCGGCGTCTTGGTTTCGCTGATGGATTTAGGACCGACGATTCTAGAAGCGGCGGGCGTGAAAGTGCCTAGTTACTTGGAGGGACGCTCGCTGGGGCCATACTTAGAGGGGGCTACGGATTGTGCGCCGCGCGAATGGGTGTTCTGCGAGGACAACTATCAGGTGATGATGCGCGGCCAGCGGCACAAGATGGTCTATTACATCGGCCAAGATCAGGGCGAGCTATACGACTTGGAGCAGGACCCGCACGAGTTGTGGAATCTATGGGGCCGACCCGAGCATCAAGAACTGCAAAACGAGCTTACGGCTCGTTTGCTCCGCTGGCTCGCCGCGAGCACGTACTACAACGCAGGCTACCGTCGCCAGCGCAGCCGGCAGTACGCCATGCGCTGGCCGCGGCCGGACGACGCGTTTTTACACGGGGCAGGGGGGAAAGCAGTACCCCGTTCGTTTGATCTGTAGGGGCGACCGATCGGTCGCCCCTACGGATGCGCCTTACGGTTGGTCGTCGTCGCGGATGGGGCCGGTAGCCGTAGCCTTGGCCAGCGACCCCGCCACCCACCTTGTCATCCGCCACCAAATGAGTCGAACAAGTCGCCGAAGCTCAGCGGCGGGTTGACCGTGATGGAGAAGACCAACGCGGTGGCGGCTCCGGTGCTGTCCGCCGCCGTGTAGGCCACCTCAACGGCCCCATCGGTGGCCGCTTCGGGTGTGCCCGAAATCGTCCGCGTGGCCGCGTCAAATGATAGGCCCACCGGCAAGCCGAAGGCGCGGTATGTTACCGCGCCTTGACCGCCGGTAGCTTCCGGCAGGACCCGCGCGGTAATCGCCGTGCCAGCGGTGTACGCTTGGTCTTCGACCGGCTCGGCGAACGCAAGGGCTGTCTCGCCGTCATCGTCGGAATCGGCCTCTGGTGGGGTCGCGTCGTCGTCTGTGATCGTACCCGTTGCCTCGGCGAGGAGGGTGCCGGTGGCCGGATGAACGATTTTCACCCCGAAGGTCTCATCCGGCTCGTCTTGCTCGTCGCGGTGGATCCAGACGGTGAACGTGGCCGTGCTTTGACCGGCGTCAAAGTCCAGCGTGCCAGACGCCGCCTCGTAGTCTGCGCCGCCTCGGGCCGTCCTAGACGCGGTGGCGTATTTCACGGTGAACGGGGCCGTCGGGGCCGGCTCCACTCGCACGACAAAGCGGAGAAAGTCGCCCTCGGTGCTGGTGGCGTCGGTCAGCGTCAGGCTGGGTAGGACCGGTTCGGGTTCGGGTTCGGGTTCGGGTTCGGATTCGGATTCGGGTGTTTCCGGCTCCGGTGAGGGAGGGTCGTCGAGAATTCTGCCGACGGCTACGACGTCCTTGTCGATGTCCAACAGCCGCACCCGGAATTCCTCTTCGTCTTCGACGATCCGGTCTCGCCGGGTGCGCACGACGATGGTGTCGGTGGTGGCTCCGGCCGGGATCCGCACCGTGCTGCGGTCGGCGTAGTAATCTTGGCCGGCGGTTGCCGTGCCCGAGGGGATGGTGGCCCACTCCGCGCTGAACGGCTCGTCCAGCGGCTCCTTCAGCCGTAGGACAAAGCGGAGCAAGCCGCCTTCGACGACACGGGCAGGGTCGAGTCTGACTTCGACGACACCCGCGTCGTCGAGCGATATCCAGAACGGCTCCGGCGGCGGTGGTGGCGGTGGATCGGGGTCGGCGGATGTCGTCGTCGTTGACTCCGGCGGCGGGGGCGGGGGCGGTGCGCCGTCGTCGTCGTTGAGGATGGTGAGCCGGTGGGTGCTCGTCTGGGTTACTTGATAGTGCGGCTGGGGGATGAGGTAGTTCGCCGAGGAAGAGAGCGTCAGCACGATGGTCTCGTCAGGCTCTGCCGTGCTGTCGTCGGTGATGGCTATTGGGATGGTGGCGCTGGTGGCGTTGGCGGCCACCGTTACCGAACCGGACAACGCCGCGTAGTCGGCGCCCGTGGCGGTGCCGCCCACCGTGTAGTTGATCGTGAGGCTGGCCTGCGGGGCCGGGCTGAGGCTGACCGCCACTGGGTGCGTCCCCGCGCCCTCGGCGATGCGGGCGGTGCCGAGGGCGAAGCCGACTAATGGGGTCGTAGCCGCCACGATCGGACCGAACACGGGCGTGAATAAGAATACCGAATAGTCCTTGGCGTCGTTGTATCCCAACGTCGATCTGTAATACCGGCCCACATCCTCCGCCCGGACGGTGAAGCTATTCGAGGTCGCGCCGGAGATCACAGTAAAGGTGCTTTGGAGGGGGTCGGTACCCCAATTCCATGAGTAGCTGATCACGGAGCCGTCGCCGTCGGGATCGGGCGTGTCCTGAGTTACTGTTAGGGTCTCGCCGACCCGGGGAATGCCGTTGATCGAAAAGGCGGGATCGCCGAGTTGGGGGTCGAATAACGTGATGGTGCCGGTTCTGACGGTGTTCCCGCCGCTGTTCGGGAAGGTCAGGATGATCGTCTCGCCGTTATCTACGACCGAGTCATTGACGGGCGTCATGGTTATATTGACAGCGGTAAACCGCGGCGTCCCCGCCGGCAGCGTGATCGTCCCGGTCCCGGCATTGTAGTCGGTCGTCACCGTCACCCCGGTCGTGCCGGTGATGGTGTAATCGGTCCCCGGGGTTGCCGTGCCGGTCATAGTGAAGTTGACGACTAGGGCCGAGGGCAGATTCCCACTCTCGTTGTGCTGCAATGGCAGCGGGATCGCCCCTGCATTCTCGTCGATTATGTGAGTGGTCCAATCCCAGAACACTAGCGCCTGCGCCTCCCCAGTGGCCAGGGCAAACAGGCACAAGACGGCGATTGAACGGAGCGCACCGCGGCCTATGCGCCGCGCTCGAAGAAATCTAACGTGTTGTTTATATTGATTTTGCGGGGGGGGGGGGGGGGTACAGCGGCGTGGATTCGCGTACAAGGCTGGATTCCCGCTTGCGCGGGAATGACCCCAAGAAGCCGCAGGCCCCAGCGAAGGCCGGGGAGAAGGACTGTAAATAATCTCATGGTGTTCTCCTTTGCTGGCTGATTATACGAGGGAGCTGGCTGATTTTCTTAGCTGGGCAAGCGCGACAAAATCAGCGTGCCGAGGGCGATCAGGGTGGTAAGCTGAATGCCGATTAGCCAGCGGAAGTCGCGGCGGTGCTCTTGCCGCAGCGTGTCCATGAACACGTCAAAGCGGCGGCCTTGCTCGGCGATGGCGCGCTCTACGGCATCAAAGCGGGCGTTGGTCTGGCGGTTTTGTTCGCGCAACTGCTCGGTAAGCTGCTCGGCGATGCCTTCTAACCGGCCAAGGCGGCGGTCGTGATCTTGTGCTTGGGTTATAGGTTCGTTCATAGCGTCTCCGTTGAGGTTGGTGCCGCGCCCTGAAAACGGCGGTTAAGACTCGGCTAAGAACCCGGCGAGCAGATCGACGGCGTCCTCGCGGTCTATTTTGCCGGTGTTGATCGTCAGGTCGTAGAGCAGGGGGTCGTTCCAGTCGGCTCGATGGAAGTTGTGCAGGTAGCTCTGACGCCATTGGTCGTGTTGCTCGATGAGTTTCTGCGCTTGCTCGCGATCCATGTCGCGGTTTTGCATCAATCGTTCAATCCGCGTTTCGAGCGGGGCGATGATTTTGACGTGGCAGGCATTGGGGAAATCGGCGAGGATGACTTGGCTGGCCCGGCCGACGACGACGGCCCTACCGCTTTGGCCGAAATCCTGCACGAGGGTCGTGATGAGTAGCTGGTACGTGCCGCGGTCGAGGTACGTTGCTTCGCTGACTTCGTGCTCGCGCATGTGGGGAAACTCGAGCCCAAACTCGGGCGCGTACGCGGCCGCGGATAGGGGAAAAGTCCCTGGGGCGACTTCGGGCACGAGCAATTTCTTGAGAAAGAACCGGAGGCGGCCCTCCCCCTTTTCGTCGTAGCGCTCAACCTCTTCGACCGAGGTGTCGGTGATACTGGCGATCTCTTCGACGAGGCGGCGGTCGATGAATTCGTAGTCTAGCTTGGCGGCCAACTGCTCGGCGATCCAGTCGCCAAAGCTGCCGAGCTGACGGGCAACCGTGATGACATTCATGGCGAGTCTCTTCGGTTGGAAGTAGGGGCGGTTCGCGAACCGCCCCTACGCAGGGTGCTGGGATTGCGGGCATCCTACCCGCCTGCGGGCCAGAGGCCCGCGATTCAAAAAAACGCCCATTCAGATCAGGTGTCGTGTGCTCATCATGTAAAGAGTATAAAAGGCGGATATTTGCCGTGTCAACGCTTTTCGGGTCGGTTCAACTGCGGTCCCAAGCGGATGGAATGGGTTTTGACGAGGCAGTAGATTGGGTCGCCAATGCCGAGCTGCATTTCCTCGATGGCTTCTGGAGTGGTCTTGGCGGCCAGCCGCCGCCCGACATCCACGTAGATGAGCTGTTTCCCTCCCACAGCGGCAATTGCGCTGATGGTCCCCTGTAACGCATTGCGCACGCTCAGCCCTGTGGGCCGCTGGCGGGCGAGGACGATGTCGTCGGCGCGGATGCCGATGAAGAGGCGGCTGCCGACAGGTTGCTCACAGTAGGGGATTTTTAGCTGCTGACCGTGACACAGAACCTCGCAGACGCCCCGCTCTGCGTCGGTCGCTGCGATTTCTACGTCGAGGACGTTTTCAAAGCCGTGTTCTTCGACTAGCGGCAGGACTTGGGGGTGGGCGGCGATGGTAAAAAAGTCGCCGTGCGCTACGACTTGGCCGCGGTCGAGGACTACTACTTGGCTGGTGAGTTCGAGGATTTCGGCGACCGAGTGGCTGACGTAGAGAATGGGAATTTGGAGGGCGTCGCGGACGTGGCATAAGTAGGGGATGATGCGGTTTTTGAGGCCCTGATCGAGCGAGGCCAGCGGCTCGTCCATCAGCAGCAGGCGTGGGGACGTGAGCAGGGCGCGGCCCAAGGCGACGCGCTGGCGCTCGCCACCGGATAGGTGCCTAGGTCGTCGCTTGAGCAGGGAGCCGATTTCGAGCAAATCGACGATTTGGTCCAAGGCAAAGCGGCGCGCTGCCACCGGTAGCAGGTCGCGACCGTAGCACAGGTTTTCCTCAGTGCTCAGGTGCGGGAAGAGTAGGTCGTCTTGGAACACGTAGCCGATGCGGCGGTGCTCGGGCGGCAGGTCGATGTGCTGAGCCGAGGAGAAGAGGGTTTGGCCATCCAAGGATATTTCGCCGGTGTCCGGTCGCACCAGCCCGGCGACCACGTTGAGCAGCGAGGTCTTGCCCGCGCCCGACGGGCCGTAGATGGCGGTGACGGCGTGGTGGCACTCGATGTCGATGTCGAGTGCGAAGGGGCCTAGTTGGCGTTGAGCGCGGAGGCGGAGCATTGCTAGTGCGAGCGCAGACGACGGGCCGACCACTCGCTAGCCACGAGGGCCAACAGCGAAAGCGCGACCGAGATCGCGATTAGTCCGACGACGCGGCCTTCTCCGTCCGGCTGGTTGAGGTACGTGTAAATGGCCGAGGGGATGGTGCGGGTCTGCCCGGCGATATTGGCCGCAAAAATGATGGTCGCGCCGAACTCGCCCAAGGAGCGGGCAAAGCTCAACAGCGAGCCGACCAGCAGCCCGGGAGCGGCGAGGCGCAAGGTCACGGTCAGAAAGACGCGCACCGGACCAGCGCCGAGGGTGCGGGCGACGCGCTCTAGGCGCGGATCCACGCTCTCAATCCCGAGACGCACGGAGCGCAGCATCAGGGGAAAGCCGACCACGGCCGAGGCCAGCACTGCGCCCTTCCAGTCAAAGGCCAACTGGAGGTCGAGCGCGGCGAGCACTGGGCCGAACAGACCGCGGCGGCCAAAAAGCAACAGCAGCAGATAGCCGGTGACCACCGGCGGCAGGACCAGTGGCAGGTGACAGAGGCCGTCGAGCGCGATCTTGAGCGGAAACTCCCGCCGGGCCAGCAGCCACCCCAGCAACACGGCCGGCAACAGGCTCAGCAGCACGCAGCAAAAGGCCACGCGCAGCGAGAGCAACAGGACCTGCACTTCCTCAACGCTGAACACGTTGGTCGCCCAAAAAGGTAAAGCCGTGTTTGCGGAAAATGTCGGCGGCCGTATCCGAGCTGAAAAACGCCAACAGGCTGCGGACCTTCGCGCTGGCGCGGCCCTTGACGATGGCCGCCGGATAGACAACGGGACGGTGCAGTGAGTCCGGCACGGTCGCCAGGGTTATTACGCGGTCGCTTTGGGCCGCATCGGTAGCGTACACTAAACCAGCGGCGCACTCTCCGCGCTCGACGTACACCAAGGCGGCGCGGACGTCGGGCGCGGGTGCGATGCGGTTTTTGAGCACCGGCCACCAGCCCAATTCCCCTATGGCTTGGCGGGCGTACTGGCCAGCCGGGACGTGATCGGGGTCGCCGAGGGCCAAGCGGCCAAGGAAAGCTCCGGCAAAGTCGAAGTCCCTTGCTAGGAGGATGGTGAAAGGCGCTTCCTTGGGTGCAATGACCACGAGGGCGTTGCCGAGGAGATCGACGCGAGTGTCTTGCTCGATGTGCTGGTGCGCTTGGAGATAGTCCATCCACTCGGCATTGGCAGAAAAATAAATGTCGGCTGGCGCACCTGCTGCAATCTGTTTGGCCAAGGTCGAAGAGCTGGCGACGGACAGGCGCATCCCCTCGTAGTGCGTGGCTAGCTCTGAGAGTGCGGAACTTAGGCTAGCGGCGGCGAACACGCTTTGGGCCACTGCCAGCGCAGGGCAGAGCAAGAGCAGTACGCTAAGTGTGAGTAGGGTCATGGTGCCAAAACTCGGCCAGCGACTGGGCGATATGGGTTGGATTGCGGACGGAATGCACTGGGTGCCAAGAGGAGGGAAAAAGCTGGCGGTAGCGGCTTTGTGCAAAGCGGCGATCGACGAGGAGGATCGCGCCTCGGTCGCTGGCGGTGCGGATGACGCGGCCGGCGGCCTGCAACACGCGGTTCATGCCCGGATAGACATAGGCGTACGCAAAGCCGGGAATCTCGCGCTCGTCGAAATAGTGGCGTATCAGGTCGCGCTCCAAGCACAGTTGCGGCAGCCCAACGCCGACGACCACTGCCCCGACCAGCCGCTCGCCGACTAGATCAATTCCCTCGCCAAATACGCCGCCCATCACCGCGAAACCCACTGTGTACTGTTCGGCCTGCAACGGCTCCGCGTCGAATGCAGAGAGGAACGCCTCGCGCTGGCGGTCGGACATGCCGCTTTCTTGGACGAGAAGGTCGATGTCCGGGTGCGCCTCGGCAAAGCGCGTCGCCACTTCCTCCATGTATTTGTACGAAGGAAAAAAGGCGAGGTAGTTGCCCGCGCGCTGGCTGACGAGGGCGGCGATGGACTCGGCGATGTCGTCGTAGCTCTCGCCGCGCTTTTTGTACGTGGTCTCAATGTGGTCGGCTAGCAGCAGGCGCAGGTGTTCGGGCGGGAAGGGCGAACCAAGGCTCAATAAGGTATCCCCCTCCTCGCCGCCGAGCAGGTCGCGGAAGTACGCCAGCGGCGAGAGCGTGGCCGAGAAGAATACGGCCGCGCAGCCGCGTTCTAGGGCTTGGCGGATATTGTGCGCTGGGTCGAGACAGAAAAGCCGGAAGCGAATATCCCGCCCCTGTTTTTCGGTGTATGTAGTGTAGCGCTCGTCGAACAGCTCGCCAATGCGTTCAAAGCCCAGCAACCGGAAGTAGCACTCGATCAATTCGTCCCAAAAGGGCAAGGCCGCGCCCTGCTCTAGGACCTTTTCGGCGGCGCGGAGGACATTGTGAACCAGCGCCATCAGGTCCGTCGATAGCTGCGGGCTGATCCAGCACTCGCCGTCGCCTTCTTGCTCGACCTTCTTGCCGAGCTTGGCAAAGTAGCGGTTGAGGGCGTCGAGTTGTTTGCTCAAGTCGGGATGCGTCTTGCCGACTAAGCGCTTGAGCCCAGAGATTTCGGACTTGCACAGATCGGCTGAAAACATCTCGCGCGCCCGATCGACGAGATTGTGCGCCTCGTCAATCAGGAAGGCGTATTGCCCGCTGGTGTCTTGGAAGAAGCGCTTGAGGAAGGCGCGTGGATCAAAGACGTAGTTGTAATCGCAGATGATGATGTCGGACCACAGCGCGAGATCGAGCGAAAATTCAAAGGGGCAGACGGTGTGCTTTTGCGCACATTCTTCGATGAGAGTCCGGGTGAAGGCGTCGTGGGTAAAGATGTCTTCAAGCGCGTCGTTGATGCGGTCGTAATAGCCGCGGGCGAACTCGCATTGATCGGGGTCGCAGGTGCTGCCGCCGTTGGGTTTGAAGCAGATCTTGTCGCGGGCCGTCAGCGTTAGACTCTTGAGGCGTGCGCTTCCTCCGCGCAGGTCGTCGATGGCCTTTTCGGCGATCCTGCGTCCGCTGGTTTTGGCCGTCAGGTAGAAGATTTTTTCAGCATGGCCCAAGCCGAGGGCCTTGGCGGCCGGGAATAGGGTCGAGATGGTCTTGCCGATGCCAGTGGGCGCTTGGGCGAAGGCGCGACCGCGACCGTCGATGGTGCGGTAGGTGGCTACGGCGAGGTCGCGTTGGCCAGGCCGGTACTCGGCGAAGGGGAATTTGAGCGCTTCAAGCGAAAGGTCGCGTTCGGCGCACCACTGTTGGTAGATGCGCGCCCAATGCAGGTAGCGCTCGATGAGATCGGCGCAAAACGCCGCTAGTTCGTCGGACGCAAAGGTGCGGCGGTCCTCGCGGTGCTCGTAGGTTTCTAATTGAAGATACGTTAGCTGGATGTCGATGGCGTCGAGGCCACTTTGTTCGGCGACCATGAAGGCGTAGAGCTTGGCCTGTGCCCAATGCGCCGGGTTTTCAGGGATCTCGTCGAGGTCGGCCTCGGTGGTCTTGATTTCCTCGATGAGTACGACGTCGTCTTCGACGAGCAAGCCGTCGATGCGGCCGCTTATTTAGAGGGCAATATCGTCGGTTTCGACTAAGTAGGAGATGGGCACTTCCGCCTGATAGTCGGCGGGGCGGGCGCGCTGGATCTTCTGGTGGCCGCGAGTGCCTTCCACTAAGCGATCTGGACGGGAAAATCCACCGAAAACCAGATCACCGGAGCGCAGCACGAAGCCAACGAGTTCGCGGACCGAGGTTTTGAGCAGGCGCGGGGGCATGGTGTTATAATATAGGGTCGCTATCAGGCACTTGCATTTTCACAGGAGACGATGATGAGTCAATCCGCAGTCTTGGGCGTCATTGGTGGGTCGGGGTTGTACCACATAGAAGGAGTCGAAACGGTCGCCGAGCATCGGCTAGACACGCCCTTTGGCGCGCCTTCGGACTCCATCGTCGAGGCGCGGGTCGGCGGGCGCGCGGTGCATTTTTTGCCGCGACATGGCCGAGGGCATCGGCTGCTGCCGAGCGAAGTGCCCTCGCGTGCCAATATCCACGCGCTCAAGCAATTAGGTGTGAACCACGTTTTGGCCATCAGCGCCTGCGGCATCATGCAGGAGGACATCCGGCCTGGGGACATGATTGTGCCCGACCAGATTTTCGACCGCACGCGCGGACACCGTCCATCGACGTTCTTCGGCGATGGGATCGTCGGCCACGTGATGTTTGCCGACCCGTTCTGCGCAGGATTGCGGGGCATAGTCATTGCCGCGGCACGGGCGGCAGGTGCCAACGTCCACGAGGGCGGCACGTACCTCTGCATGGAGGGGCCGGCCTTTTCCACCCGCGCTGAGTCGCATTTCTACCGCAATGCCGTGGGCGCGGCCGTGATTAGCATGACTGCGCTGCCCGAGGCCAAGCTGGCGCGCGAAGCGGAGATGTGTTACGCGCTGCTGGCGACGGGCACGGACTACGACTGCTGGCACGAGGAGGAAGAAGACGTGACCGTCGAGCAAGTGCTAGCGGTGCTACGAGCTAATAGTGCCCTAGCTAAGCAGATTATCTCCGAGGTTGCCACGCACCTGCCAGCCGAATCCGCTTGTCCTTGTTTGCGCGCCGCTGAACGCGCCATCATCACCGACCCTGCGGCGATTCCCTTAGAGGCGAAGGAGCGGCTCCGGGTGCTCTACGGAAAGTATATAGACTGATGAATAATCCCTTTAGAATAGCGGTCATAGGCGTCGGCCGGATTGGCGCATTCCACGCCCGCCACGTCCAAGAGCTGGCCAGCGAGCGAGGCGATTGTGCGTTGACCGCGGTAGTGGACGGGTACGGCGACTTGGCCGCCGAGGTCGCGGCTCAGCTACAGGCCGGCCAAGAAACGGCGATTGGCGTCTTCAAAGACGTAGAGGAATTGGTCGCGGCTGAGGCAGCCGACGGCGCGTTTATTGCCTCGCGCACTGAAAACCACTACCGCGATGCCCAGACCTTGATCGACGCGGGCTGGCGGGTCTTGATGGAAAAACCGCTGACGCACTCGCTGGCCACAGCGCGGGAGTTTGCCGCCTACCTAGACGCCGACGATTTTCGCCGCACGGCGCTGATGCAGGCTTTTATGCGCCGCTTTGACGCGCCACTACTGTGGGCTAAAGCCCTGTTGGATCAAGGCGCTATCGGCGCGCCGTTCAAGATCGTCTCAATCCTCGAAGATCCAGTGCCACCGCCCGAGGGGTACAATAGCTCTGGCATACTCTCGGATATGGCGGTACACAATATCGACGAGATCCTCTGGCTCGGCGGGCAGCAGCCCGAACGGCTAGCGGGTTTTGGCAGTCTGCTTTACAACCAGCAGCACACAGACGTTAAAGAGGATTTCGACGACGCCCTCTTGCAGATGTACTTTCCCGAGAACCTAATCGGCCAAGTAACGGTGAGCCGGAACCACGTGGCTGGGTATCGCAACGAGACTTGGGTTTATGGGACGGAGGGGTTGGTGCATGTGGGGGCCTTTGGTGAGGATCCGCTTATGGTGGAAGTGGAGGCATTGGGGCGGCGTGGCTCAATTGAGCGGCGGGAATTTGCTCTGCGCGATTACGGCGCAGAAGTGCCGTTTTTTATCGAGCGCTTCGGGCCGGCGTACAAGGCCGAGGTAGCCCATTACATAGACCAGTGTCGCGCTGGAGCGCCCTTTGCCGTGGATCACCGCGATGGGCTGAGAGCGCTGGAGATTGCGATGGTGGGGAGTGGGGCGTTGCGGGGACGCGAGGAGGGTGTAGCGATATGAAAGTCGCGAAGGTCGAGACCCTGCGGGCTAGCCGCTTTGTGTACGTGCGGGTGCACACCGACGAGGGCATATCGGGTGTCGGCGAGCTGCACCCCGCAAGCGGTACCAGTGGCACGCCATTTGCGCCCATTGCGGCGGTGGATTACTGCGCTGAGTACCTAATCGGCAAGAATCCCCTCCACATTGAGCGCAACTGGCAGCACATGTTCCGCCGCTGCGTGTTTCGCGGCGGCGCAGACACTATGGCCGCGATCGGGGCAATCGACATTGCGCTGTGGGACATTAAGGGCAAGGTTGCCGAGTTACCTGTTCATTCGCTGCTGGGCGGTCCCACGCGGGAGCGCGTACGCGTGTACTCCCATCTGCATGGCGACTCCCCGGCGGAGTTGGCCGAAGATGCGCGGCGCATGGTCGAGGCTGGTTACACGGCCCTGCGCCTCTATCCGTTCGGTGCCTTTGCGTCTGGCGAGGGCACAAGCTTAGAGCAACTGTCGTTTCGCGGCATGGCTAAGCACGCCGCGGCTACCTTGCAGGCGGTGCGCGACGCCGTGGGTGACGAGATCGATCTCATGGTCGATGTGGTCAACCGCCTCACGCCGCCGGAGGCCATAGAGGTGGGCAAGGCGCTTGAGCCTTATGGTTTGTTTTTTTTCGAGGATCCCATCGAGCCTGAGAACATGGACGCGTGGGGCTACGTTGCGGCCAATATGCCGGTGCCAGTGGCCATGGGCGAGCGGCTCTACACCACTTACCAGTTCCGCGAGTTGCTGACTCACAAGGGGGCTTCGTACATCCGGCCTGACCTGTCGCTTGCCGGTGGAATCACGAATTGCAAAAAGATCGCGGCGCTGGCCGAAGCAAGCTACGTGGGAGTCGCCCCGCACAACCCGCTGAGTTGCGTCCTGACTGCGGCGTGCGTGCAACTCGACGCCGCCATCCCCAACGTCGCCATTCAGGAGTATCCACGGGACGAGTACGATGCCCCGAAACGGGATCTGGTCGAGATGCCACTGCGGCGCGAGGGCGGCTTCCTGATTGTGCCGCAGACTCCCGGCATTGGAATTGAACTGAACGACGAAGCGTTCCCGCACTATCCGCCTGAGCCGTATTCCCGGTCGCCGGTGGTTGGACCCGACGGTGCCCTGCGGGACTACTGATTAATATGATAAGGCTGACTCAAATAACCTCAGAGCAGTTGGAGTGGTACAAAGAAAAAACTAGGGGCTTCTATGGAATGGATTTCAATTTTGGAGGGCCGTCGGGATTTTTCGGCTTCTATGGCGAGTTTGATATCTCCAGCGAAGGGCAGGTTGACTTGGCAAACCTCCTAGTAGCCCATTCCTGCGAACACGAGCAGGAGGAGGTGATTGCCGAGATTAGTACTCTGCGACAGACTATCATGGGTAGTCTGTGGACTGCTACATTGCGCCAGAAAAATCGACTCGAAGCCGTCTGGGAGGAGTTTAAGTTGGAATTTTTTTCCGCACCAACGCGCGATGGAACGGTCGCAACCCATTTGTTACTCTCACACGACAATCCCGCCATTTTTAGAGAGCCTTATTTCAATGATTACTTTGAACTGCGATCTGACCGTGCCCGCAAGAAGTCTGAACTGCAAGATACGCGGGCTTACTACCCCGTAAGTCCGAAGCAAGCCCCTGAACGGGCTGAGGCTGTTGACGTGGCGGAACTTGCGCGTCGCATTCAGGGCAAGCCACTAGTGGCGTTCACGGGCGCTGGTCTATCGGCCGCGGCAGGTATTCCCGCGTTTGACGGAAAAGGTGGACTGCAGGAGCAATTCCCCATCGACAATTACCGTTTCCCCGGGGCTGTTGCCGATTGGATAATACACCGACCTCGTGAGACGGCTCTGGTACTGGGAACATTCTATACCCGCTTTATGACAGCCAACCCCACCGAAGCCCACGCAGCTCTTGCACAATTGGAAAAACACGGGATACTGAAGCACATCATTACGGGCAATTTTGACGGGCTACACGAATGGGCCGGTAGCCAAAAAGTGCATATAAATGAACCCAAGTACTTTAAAGGCTCAAACGAGGGCTGGGCTTGGATCGAGGAAGGTCAGGTAGCTTTGGTTGCAGGCGTCTCAATGGATGCAAATAACGGCCTGCTGGACTATGCCCGTGACAACGCCCTCCAAATCGTCGTTGTGGCTCCAGAACGACCGGACTTCATGCATGCACAGGACTGGTTTGTCGAGGGCCTTGCTGAAGACGTCTTGCCCGAACTGACAAAGCTGCTCACCATCTGATCATGCACTTTCCTCGACTTGGCGCGCCATCTGCGCCATATAGGTGGCTCGACCTATCCTTGCCTGAAAGGCCGTTGTAGGAATGTCGCATATGGCCCTTATTAGGAGAATTGATATAAGAAACCACAACATCGCCATCCAAGAGTAGAGGGATAAACGAAAATGGCGCGGCAAAAAAAGAAAACCACTAAAAAGCAAAAGCCCTCTGACCCGTTCTCGAAACTCACTTGGGAAGACCTAGAAGAATGGGCGGGTAACACTATCGTCGGCCGAGGACGCCCCTATCAGAGAAGAGGAGCGGTTGAAAACTTGGGACGCACTGAGGACGGGACGTTGGTAGCTTGGGTGAGAGGAACGCGGCGCTATGCCACCCGGGTTCGCCTTACCGAGAGGAACGGCTTGGAATCCGCCTGCACCTGTCCCTATTGGGCTACCTGCAAGCACGCGGTGGCGGTGGTACTGGAATACTTGGAATGCCTCAAGGCCGATAGTGGTGTTGGCGAAATTGACGAGGACGATCCGCGCTTGTTGAAACTAGAAGCGATAGTGGACGAGGACGAGGAGGAAGAAAACGCGGGTTCCGGGCGGTCAAAATCCAAGAAATCCAAAGCGGCTTCCCTGCGTCCGTACCTCGAGGAGCAGACCAAACCCGAACTCGTAGCGCTAGTGATTGACCTCGCGGACGCGCACGACGCGGTGCGCCAATTGCTCGCTGACCGCCGCAATTTGGCTGCCGGGCAGACGCAAAAAATTCTCCAGATGATCCGCCGCGAGATCCATGCCTTAGAAGAGTCGTTATGGGACGAATACAACGACCGAGACCTTGCGGCCAACGTAGGTCGCCTTAAGGCGGCGCTCAAAGGGTTGGTCGCAGCCGGACAGGCCGACGCGGCCGTGCGACTAGGGCCGGAGTTGCTGGACGCGGGCAGCCGGGCACTTGAGCACGATAGCGAAGGCGAATCCGACGCAGCGTTCGCCGACTGCTTTGAGGTGCTTTTTCAGGCTCTAGATACGGCCTCCCTATCGCCAGCGGACCAGATAGAATGGGCCATAGATATGGAACAGGCCGACGGGTACAGCCTGTGCGCCGCTGGCTTGGAAAACCTGTGGAAGAAAGGCTACGCCAAAAGCGATTGGTCTGTGGTGTGCGACCGGCTAGCGCAGCGTCTCGAAGCCATTGAGCCTGTTGCGGAAGAGGACGCCTTTTTGCCTAACTTCAAACGGAGCCAAATTGCCGACTGGCTGACGCGCGCCTTGGAAAAGGCTGGTCGCCAAGACGAGATTATCCCGCTGTGGGAGCGCGAAGCGCCCATCAGCAACACCTATGCTTATTTGGTGGACCTCCTGATAGCCAAACGCCGCTGGGAAGAGGCCCGACGCTGGTGTCGTCAGGGGATGGAGGCGACTGCCCCTATCTATCCGGGCATTGAAGCGGCCCTGCATAAGAAGCTACAGACGATTAACGAGCGCAGTGGCAATCCGCTCGCTGGGTTGGCTCTTCAGGCCGAGGAGTTTTTTGCTGCGCCTGGTCTGCATGGCTTCCAAGCTCTGTGCAAAGCCGCCCACAAGGCTCGCGTTGGCAAGGGCGTCGAGGCTTGGGCGCGGCACTATCTGGAAACGGGTCGGAGGCCTAGTGTTGGTCGAAAACGCAAAAGTGATCCAAAGATCGCTTGGCCCTTGCCGCCCCCTGAAGTCGAGGTGTCCGATAGCGAAGCAATAGACGCCCCCATGACCGGGATACTAACTCAGTTGGCTATTGCCGAGAAGAAGCCGGACGAGGTGCTCAAGTGGTATGACTATGCCAGTCGCAAAAAGGGTGGATTGGGGATGTCTGACTTTATCGTCAACCCCACCGAGGTGGCCGAGGCCATCAAGTCGGCTCACCCGGAGCGGGCGATAGCCATTTGGCAGGAAGCAGCCGAGGAGCAGATCGCCCAGGTCAGTACGAGAGGGTACGAGGCAGCAGTTCCCTATTTGCGAAAAATGAAAAATGCGCTCACTCGGGCTGGTCGCAAGCAGGAATGGGACGAGTATCTAGCTTCCTTGCGGGAGGAGAACAGCCGTCGGCCGCGGTGTCTGGAGGTGCTGGACCGGTTGAAAGGTGGACGCCGACGAATTATCGACGCGTAGTCCCGACGGTGAGGAGAATTCTTTATGACGGCCAAAATCAACCGAACGTCCCTCGCTCTAGTGCGCGGAGATATTACAAGGGAACGAGTCGATGCGATTGCCAACGCTGCCAACGAGCGGCTCTTGGGCGGCGGTGGCGTCGATGGTGCCATTCACCGCGCTGGGGGACCGGCTATCGCTGTGGAATGCAGCGCAATCCGCGCCAAGCAGGGCGGTTGTCCCACGGGTCAAGCCGTCATCACGACGGGCGGCAACCTTCCCGCGCAGCACGTCATCCACACTGTGGGGCCGATCTGGCGGGGTGGAGACGCTGGTGAACCTGAACTTCTCGCTAGCTGCTATCGGGAAAGCTTACGACTCGCAGTGGAGCACAACATCAAGACGATTGCCTTTCCATCTATTAGCACCGGCGTGTATGGTTATCCAGTCGCGCAAGCCGCGGTTGTCGCGCTCAATGGGGTAAAGCAGTGCCTCGAAGCGCACGACGGTCTCGATGAGGTGCGCTTCGTTCTCTTCGATGATGTGACGTACGGCGCTTATGAGAATGCGCTTTTGGATGTCTGACTAAAATTTTTGTTGTAGGCGGGGTCGTCGGTGCTGAATCGCAGGGTTGTCGTGAACGCCTCGTTCAGTGTTGTTGACATGAAATATTCATGTTTTCATATTAATCACATGACTACAATGATCCAGATTCGCAACGTCCCAGATGTCATGCATCGTCGCCTAAAAGCGCGCGCCGCAATGGAAGGAGTCTCCATGTCACAGTATGTGATGTGGGCAATTGAGCGGGCACTGGAGCGGCCGAGCCGGCGGGAACTGCTTGCGGCCATCCGCCGACAGCCCGAATTGGTTCTTGGGGCATCGCCAGCCGACGTGCTTCGCGCGGAACGGGACGCTCGCGACGACGCGCACGCCAACGACGGGGATCTCAACGAGCGAGAGCGGTAGGCACCGTTGCTGGTCTTGGATGCCTCGGGAGCGGTCGAGTTCTTGCTGAATACGGCCGCAGGTAAGCGCGTCGCGAAGCGGGTGGAAAACCCTGCCGTGAGCATTCACGTGCCCCATCTCATCGACGTGGAGATCGCTCACGTGCTTCGCCGTTACGTCTTGCGCGGAACGTTGAGCGCCACACGCGGAGCACTCGCACTCGACCAATGGCGTGCGCTCGACGTCGAACGGTATTCGCATGAGCTATTCCTCGACCGAATCTGGCAGCTTCGCGATAACGTGAGCGCTTACGACGCCGTGTACGTCTCGCTGGCGGAGGCGCTGGGGGCGGTGCTCGTGACCGGTGACGGTCGGCTGCTCGGTGCCCCGGGCCTGCGTACCCGCATCGAGCTGGCATGATTCCCTCCGGCTTGAACGCCCGTCCGAGTACGTTGCGTCCGCAGCAGGACAGCCACTCACTTGCCCACTAAGCTAGTTCGTCGGACGGACGCGGGGACCGTTCAGCAGTCGGCCCAGCCAAGTGTAGCGGACGAGAAATTGATAGATCAGCAGTAGAAAGCCGGTGACTACGAGCAAGACTAGGAAGTACTTTACCCCTGAAGCAAGCGGCCAATCGCGCACGGCCAATTGAGCGCCAATAATTAGCGGCACGTGCGCTACGTATAGCCAGTACGACGAATCTGACAAGTAGCGGATGGTGTTGTTTTCGCGGGTACAGAGTTTGCGGAACAAGCCGATGCACCCAAAGGTCATCATCCAAGCGTAGATCACCTGTAACGCCACCGCTGCGGCTCGGGCCATGGCCGGATCGAATATCTCCTCGCGAAATCCGAATGCACCCGTTGAAAATTCGAGCCCGAACGGGAAGACGATAAACAGCCCCACGGGAAGCGCCAGCCACCACCATTTTCCGACCCGACCGTCTGGGTCGTCGCAGTCGAAATACAAAGCACCAAAAAAGAAAAAGAGGGCGTAGTAAAGTAATATGTGCGGCATGGGCAGCAGTCCCGTGGAGGTGTCCGGGCCAAAACTGGGCACGACCAGCCCCATGAGCGACTGTGGGATCATGGTCAGAGGAATCAAATAGAGAAATCGAACAGGAGAAAGAATCAGCCACTTGGGTGGGCCTTGCCATTGCAGCCAATCGGCGAGACGGGCGTAGAGTGCGAAGACGAGGACCAACCAGCAGAGGAACCACAAAAACCAGAGGTGGTGAAAAAGCGGCACGGCAAAGATCGGCGACGCTATCGCTTTGAGGAACTCGGCCGATCTCTCCCTTGACTTGTCGGTTTTTTCTCGACCTTCGCCAATGGAGGATTTTTCGAAGAGTCCAGCGATTTCAACGCGGCCGTCCTCAACTTGTCGTTCATTAAGCTCAATCTGCAACAAGCCCGCCAAATACCGCGTCAGTTCCCAGTCCGCTTCTAGGGCCGTCCGAGGCGTATCGCCGTTGTTGTTTTTTACCTCGGGATCTGCTCCGTGCTGGAGCAACAGTTTGGCGACTTCCACTCGTCCCAAAAAAGCGGCCGCATGTAAGGGCGTCCCGCCATCCTTGGTGCGGCCATTGACCGCGGCCCCGTTTTGCAGCAGCCGATCGACGGCTTCAAGTTGGCCAACCAGCGCGGCCCATACTAGGGAATTTTGCCCGAATGCCGGATCGATTCCATTGATATCGGCTCCGCCTTGCAAGTGTCGTTCAATAGCATCGAGATCCCCGTTCTTGGCCGCGTTCCAGATAGTGTCTTCTTCGGCCTTAGCCGCGTTGGCTTCTAATCTAGATGCAATGGCCCAGCCGCTGATCCAGTTTACCGCGGGAACGATTGTTACTAGTCCGAGTAGGAATGGCAGCAATACGCGGCGAAAGCGGTGGGAGAGTACTGGTTTTAAGCCGCGTCCGCGCCAAAGCATGGCCGTGAAAAAGCCGCTCAGCACAAAGAACACCGGCATGCGGAAGCCGTGGATTGCAGCGAATAAAAACCAGAATAAACCGCTTTGCCGCTCATCCTGAACTGCCCAGGGAAACGGCGTGAAGGACAACCCCGCGTGCAATGCGATGCCGAGCAGCATCGCCGTGGCGCGCAGGGCGTCGAGATCGTAGCGGCGCGGGTAAGAGCTCCTGTTCACGGAGAGGCGGCGTGTGCTCAGCTAATTTATTGGTTCTCAATTTCTGGTATCTCTGGAAATAACAGAGACGCACCAAACAGACAGAAAAGACCTCGGCCCAACTCTATCCTTGGATCTACAGAGCCAGGTGTATGAGCTCTAATATTTCGCTGTTTTCTTATAAAATGTGCGAGACTAACGGATTCTTCATCAAGTATTTCGGCATCTCTACACAGTTCAATTAGCTCATAAAGTGAAAGTTTTTCAGAGGGATTGAGAACCTGCTTCAAGTGGTTTTCTATAATACTGCCTATTTGGAGGGGTATGGTTCCGTCGACTTGCAAGCTCCTAATTGCTTCCCCGAATACTGGATCATTACCCGTTACTTTTATTGCTATCTCCCTGACTATATCATCCCTATCAGAAGGCTTCCCAGCATCAGACGATGCCTTGATTTCATTGGAAAGTCTCCTGTTTTCTGCTTGGAGTTTATCGATTTGTCTGTTCAGATCGGCATTTTCCCCATCTTTTTCTTGGGATTCGGCTCTGAGTGATTGAATTTCTCGATCTTGACTCATCAGTATGTTTGCACGCTTATTATCAGCATGACTCAAAAATTTTAATAGTTCTGATAAAGTCTGCTCGATCTTTTCAATACTGTTCCGAAATTCTTTTGTTTCTTGGTCATCGCTTCTTTCTGATCTAGGAAAGGATTGCGGAGATGTGAACGAAGAATCTGGAGTTAGATCATCCCCAAATTCTGATACAAGGGCATTGTACATTCGGACGTTCCGTGGATATACCCAACATAAACGTTGCTTATCCCACTTTCTGCCTTGGATTCCTCTCGCCCGCTCTTTCTGATCAGGAGGAATGAATAGAAGATATTCGTTTTTCGTCTCTTCAATACGTATCATCGCTAATCACCTCTCCGATTATTGATTTTCTATGAAATTCTTTCCACAGTTACGGCGATTTTATCGCTTCTGCTAATTTCAAGATACAGGCCGCACTTCAGTCCAATGCCATGGCGGATTGGCCTCGAAACCTCAAGTCATCATCCGAGGCACCCGCGATGCCATCAGCCCAGTAGATCGATGCTGGCGATCGGCGTGGACGAAGGCCCAATCCCGGCGTAAGAGTCTGGGCAGCAAGAATCCGTGCAAGGTGCTCCCGGCCAATGTTCATGCCGTCCCACTCGTCACGCATCCATATCTTCATCACCCCATTGAATTCGTTTTTGGCGGACTGCGGCAACGTGACTAGGAACCCAAGCGACCCACCTACAGCTTCCGGTAGCCAAGCAACCGTGGGACGTTTTGGCGGTTGCCATTCCTCGCCGAGGAGCAAGGGTGGATTGCCCCTCTTTCGGAGCTCGACCAACGTGACCGGACCATTGAAGTCGCGCCGGTAGTCCTCCACGTTCTCGGATTCAAACACACGCCCATCGCGGACCACTAATACGCCCGACGACCGCTCGCTGACTGGCACTGCCGTCATGGCGGCGGTAAGCAGATGTAGGAGTACCGCTGGCTTGATGTCCTCTCGCCCCTGCTGATCATGTGTCCATGCGCCAGCGAGTCGGCCGTCAGCTCCGATCAGTGTTGCGGCGACCCTGCTGAAGCCCTTGTCCTTGGGGTGCGACAGATCGATTCCGATGGACCAAGGCAGGCATTCTCCTCTCGCTAGCTTTACCGAGTGAGGATGACCACCGCCGGCTTGCAGAAGGGAGCCGATTTGATCGGCCACACTCCATTTGCGGTCATCGGTGGCGTAGGCACGACGCCAAGGGAGACCGTGCAGATCAAAACGTTGCATGATTTGACGCAGTCGATCGGATGGTGGCATCTGATGATCGGCAAGCATAAAGAGCGTGGGAACATCCCTACGTTTAACCGCATCACCTTGATCGATCTCGTTTAGCCGATTTTCCAGCGTTTCGAGCGTGGTGTTGTGAAACTTAGCCTCAAGCCCGCACTCAGAGAATTTGCCCCGGGCGCGTTGGCAGTAGTCGTCTGAGTGATCCGTGCTGACCCCATCATCACAGCAAAGCAGCACTTCGAGCTTGTCAGGTGAGTCGAAGAATCCACCGCGTTTGTGGACACTATATGGTTTGGTATCCGCTGGGAACGCCTGTCTGGTACCGTGGAGAGCAACGCCGTCCAGTAAATCGGCGTCCGAAGTATTCAGACGCACAAGTGCATTAGAATCAGCACCACATTCTTCCTGCAGATCATCCAAGAGTTGCTTCAGATCCCGCAGCCTTTTCTCCAAGGGTATCTTGGGGCGTTGTGCGAGATCGACAATATCACGCTCCGGGCGCCTATCGATGCTCCCGTCCGCGGAGAAGTAGAACCGATAGGGACAGATAGCAACTGCATTACCGCGCGAGCCAAGCCAAAGTTTCCGCAGTCGCCATCCGTCGGCAAAGTACCCGTCGTCTAGCCGGTGTTTTGCGTTCCAAACGTCGATCCGGCTACCGTTCCGTTCGGCTGAATAGCCCTTACGCTTAACCGACGTTTGGACCGTTTCGATCCAGTTTTGCGTCCGTATCCGCAACGCGGCTAGCACGGCAGCACTCATGGACTCGACCTCGCAAACCGGAACCGTCCCGCTATCTTAACATATGACATTATGCAATCCTTTAGATTCTGAGATGTGTTTTTACAACCCTTTTGCAAGAGGTCGCTCAAGCCTTGCTGAAAGCGTAAGCACTGTACCCTTTCGTCCCGTGAAAAAACCCCTAATCGAAAGGTTTCCGATGATTACGCCCCGTCAATATGCGACCGTTGTGTCCGGCATACAATGGCCGCTGCCGTGTGGCCTGCTACCGAGGTGCGGATTCATGCCACATCCTCGCGTTTGCCCTTGGCCTACTCGATCCTTCTCAACGTCCCTCCATCCTGCACAGCTTCGTAAATCTGGGCGAACTCGCGGCTGCCGTCGTCTTCGACGGGGAGGCATTCAGAGCCGCCTTCGCAGACGGGCATGGCGTCGCGGGGGTACTCGTTGTGCAGGTCCTGTTTGGAGCAGCCGTAGTAGGTGACTTCGCCGTTGGCGCGGGCGTAGCGATAGACGTGGCGGGGTGGATCGACCCAACTGTAATCGACTCGATATTGCTCTATGGCTTGGAGGTTAATCTCAATGCCGAGGCCGGGTTGTTCTGGAACTCGGTAGTAGCCGCCGCGCAGTTGGATGGGATCGGTCAACAGTTGGCTCTCCCAGATGTTCATGCAGGTGATGGCTGGCCACTTGCTCTGGGGACAGACCGCGCCTAAGTGGGCGGCCCACGTGGTGGTAATGCCCGTGCCGACGAGCTGGAGCCAGAAAGGTTTGTTGGCCACGTCGGCGACCGCGGATTGCTGCGCGATGCCGTGGGCCCCAACGCCGACGACAAAGCCATCGGCCACATCCTCTTGCAAGGTGGTGAGAATGGGCGGCGAGCCGTAGTGCATGGCCAGCGGGCGGCGGATATGATTGCGGATTTGGGCATTGCCGGCCACATCGGATTGGGGGATGGGCGTCTCAATCATGGCCACTTGAGGGTATTGCTCCAAGGTTGATAAGAATTCGACGGCACTCGCAGCGTTGGCGAGCGTGCCGTTGAAGTCCAAGTCGAGTTTGAACTGCGGGGGGACGGCCTCAATAATGGCTTGGATGCAGGCGTGCAGGTCGTACCATGTTCGCGCCTTGAGCTTGGCGGTGGTATAGCCCTGTGCGACGGCGTCGGCGCACTGACGCGCCCAGTCGGCGGCCGGCATGTCCATCGCCCACCACGACAGCGGACACCACGTGCGGACCTTGGTGCCCAACAGGCGATACGCGGGGGTGCCTAAGACCTTGCCCACTGCGTCGAAAAGCGCCTGCTGGACCCCGGCCCCCAGCGCATCTTCCCACAGCAAATCGCCGACGGCGCGGCCGACGATGCGGTCTTCGATGTCTTCGGGGACTTTGGCCCACGTGTAGTTGGGGATGGTCTCGCCCCAGCCGATGGTGCCGTCGGCGAGGGTAATTTTGCAGAGTTGGACAATGCGCCAATGCGGCAGCCAGTACTTCATGTGCTGATTGGTGTGCTCAGTAAACGGAACGTCCAAGTGGATGAGTTCGACGGATTGGACCTGCATGGGGGACTCCTTTTGGAAGTGGTGGGGTGGGATAGATACGGCGGGGCAAGCTAGGTGTCAAGGTGAGGAATGGACGTATGGGAGGTATGGGATGCTTCGCTACGCTCAGCATGACAGGTACTGGCGAGCTACTTCCTAGTCATGCTGAGCGTAGCGAAGCGGAGTCGAAGCATCCCATACCTCGATGCCTGTGTATAACGTCAGTTAGTTATATTGAGTACATGGAAATTCGCCAATTTGCAGAGCAAGTGCTCTTCGGCACGCGCTGGGAAGACAAGCTGGTCGCGCTTGATCGCTACGAGGACTACGCGCCCGGTGCGGGGATTGCGACCCCCAGTGCGCCGGGTCGGCCATCCGGCTTGGGGCTGGACGAGTGGCACCAGCGGGAAAAGCTCCGCTTCCGCGACGTGCGCCACTTTCACAGCGAAAAAGAGCGCGGGCTGGTCTTGCACTTTTTTGCCAACCACGAACTGCTCGCCTTGGAACTGATGGCACTGGCCCTGCTCAAATTTCCGCAGGCTCCAGAGAAATTTCGCCGAGGCTTGGTGCAGACGCTCAAAGACGAGCAGGAGCACGTGCGGCTCTACCAGCGGCGGATGCAGGCGATTGGAGTGCAATTTGGCGAGATTCCGGTCGGCGATTTTTTCTGGAAGGCCATCGGGCCGATGGAGACCCCGATGGACTTTGTAACGGGCTTGAGACTGACCCTCGAACAAGCCAATCTCGACTACGCGCGGCACTACGCCGAGGTCTATCGGCAATTGGACGACCTAGAGACCGCGGCGATTCTGGAGCGGATCTACCGCGACGAAATCGGCCACGTCAAACACGGGCTGACTTGGTTTAGGCGCTGGCAGGAGGCCGGGATGAGCGAATGGGACGCCTATCGTCAGGCGCTGCGCTTCCCGCTGGGGCCGGCGCGAGCCAAGGGCATTGGCTTCAATCGCGCGGGTCGGCTCCAAGCGGGGCTTTCTGCGGACTATATCGACGAACTGGAGCTGTTCTCGCAGTCGCGGGGGCGCTGCCCGGCTGTGTACTGGTTCAATGCCAACTGCGAGGAACAGGTGGCATTGGGGCGGGCGGGTTTTACGCCGTCGCAGCGGGTGGCTGAGTTGGAGGCTGATTTCCAAGCGCTGCCCATGCTGTTGTGCGTCCGCGACGACGTGGTGCTTTTGCGCGAGAAGCCTTCGCCGACTTTTCTGCGGCGGATGCAGGGGTTGGGTTTTGCGATACCGGAATTTGTCGAGTGCAGCGCGGACGGCCTCGCGGCGCTTGCCGAGCGCAAGGTCAATGCCCTCAGGCCCTGGGGTTGGAGTCCAGACAGCGTCGAGCTGTTTGCGTCTTTGGTTGAGGGCTTGCCTCGCGGTGGGGAAGGGCCTTGCTGGAGTGCGGCGATTCGGTCGCTCTATGCCAAGTCGTGGAGCGCGGCGCGGCTGGGCGAGTTTCTCGCGGCGCAGGAAGCCGATTATTTCTGCGGGACGGATGTCGTCGGCACGGCTTGTGAGACGACAGACCAAGTCCTAGCGGAGATAGGACGCTTGGGAGAGGCGGGTTTTGACGCGGTGATCGTCAAGGCCATCTATGGCTCTTCGGGGCGCGGGCAAATCCATTGCCGTGGAGGACAACTACGCGTGGAGCAGTGCGGTCGATTGGAGAATATTTTGCGGCAGCAAGGCCAAGTCGTAGTAGAGCCGTGGCTCGACAAGGTGGTGGATCTGTCGCTGCATTTTGACGTGGGAGGGAAGGGTGCGGTGACGGTGGCTGGCTGGACGCGGTTTCTCACTGATGGACGCGGTCAATATCTCGGCTCATTTGTCGGCTCGCTTACCGCTGGCCTCGACGAGGAAGTGAAGCGGTTTCTCTACGGCGATGGGCGCGATGCCCGCCGCTTGCCGAAGTTGGGCGAACAACTCGCCGAATGGCTCGCCGAGCCGCTGCGCGCTGCTGGTTATCAGGGGCCGGTTGGCGTGGATGCTATGATGTACCGCGACTGTGACCGATTGCGGCTAAAGCCGATTGTGGAGGTCAATCCGCGCACGACGATGGGGCGGGTGGCGCTCAAGTTGCAACAGGCGGTTAATTCGGCGCGCACGGCCCTGTGGCTGGTGATTAGTCGGCGCGAGGTGACGGCGGCGGGGTTTGCTGGCTTGGCTGAATGTGCCGCTGTGTTGGAGGCCGCGCATCCGGCCCAGTTGATGCCTGACGGCAAGCAGTTGAGCGGGGGGGTGCTTTTTACGACTGATCCAGCGCAGGCTCGTTCTTTTGCTACTGTGTTGCTAGTCGGTGAATCGCTGGACGAGTGTGAGGGGTACCTGCGAGAAGCGGGGCTGGAGTTGACGCGTTAGCCCCCAGCGTCGCCCACCGCCTCGTAAGCTACTAGCTCCCAACCGTGAAACACCATTGCCAAGCCAAGGTGCTGCACCGACGGGTAGCGACGGCGCAAGGACGGGTCCGCTAAGTAGCCGCGCAACTGCAGCTCGGCCTCTGCCAGTTTGTCCGCCACTAGGGATTCGTCGAGGGTCTCGCTTCGTTTCAGGTATTTGAGTTCGAGCACGTAGCCGTACCTCATGTCGGAGTATTGGGCGACGAATGGCTCTAGGTAGAGATCCGCGAACCCCTTATTCAGTTCGTATTCCGAGTGCAGCATAAACTGATCGATCATGCTCAAATGGGCGGCGACAAAGCCGTGAATGACTTTCTCGCCATCCATGTAGTCGCGGATGCCGGTTTGTTCGGCCAAGGCATCGCGCAAAAAGTCCAACACAGGCTGCCAAGCCCCCTCATAGGCCATCTGCCGCATCAAGCGGGAGAAGGTGTACACATCGACGGAAAACACCCCCACATCATCGTACGCATCGCGCAGGTAGCCATACATCAGCCGCTTGACTGTCTGATTGGGAATGCCCAACCGAGGCACTCCGTGCGCCACATCGCGGATGCTGAGTAGGCCGAAGTAATGCAGCAGCGACAGAAAGTTTTCGCGCCGGTCCAGCCGGTCTAAGGGAAAGCTGAGTTGGATGTTGCTTTCGGCGGTCTGCTCGCCGATGATGTGGCGCAGCAGGTCGAAGTTGCCGTTGAGTTGGCGGTTGACCGTCAGCAGGTGGCGCAGCTTGCCGTAGTCGATGCGGACATTGGTGTCGATCAATTCGTCCGGCATCCCTCTGTTCGGCGTGGACTCATCGAGGAAATAGAGCACCATGTCGGTGTTGTAGAGGTCGTCTTGGGCACTCTTGGCGAACCGATAGCCGTTGTACCACTCCCGCATCACTGCCAGCGCGGCTTCGACATCCTGATTGAACACGCCGAGGTCGCGGTATAGCTCCAGCAGATTGCGCACCTCCTCCTCGGTGAAGCCGAGCATGTCGTTTAACTCCGAGTGCAAGCTGATGTTCTTGCCGATATTGAAGCCGCTGGTGACGTCGTCCATGGTGATCGGCGAGACGCCAGTGATGAACATGCGCTCCAAGCCGCCGCCGCTCTGTCCGGCTCCGTCCTTGAGCGTGGCAAAAAAGTTGCGATAAAAGCCGCCGCCGTGGGTGAAGGACTGGTACGCCTCTTCGCTGTGATAGGCCAGTATCGTGTTGGCGAAATTGTCGTATTCGTCGATGAGCACGTACAGGGGAATGCCGTGATCGCCAGCGTACAGGAATAGCTCATTGAGCTGGCCATTGACCGAGTCGGATGAGCGAATGTGCTGCCGCGCCGCCTCGGGAAACAAATCCGCGTTCCGCTCCAGCGCGTGCCGGACTATTAGTTGACAATACTCTTCAAAGTAATGTTCGAGGGTTTCCAGCGCGTTTTTGAAAGCCGAAAAGTTGAAGCGCAACACGACGTAGCGATGGCGGTTTTCAGTCGGCTGCCGTCCCAAATCCGTGCCCCCGAAGACGGCCTCAAAGTCGTCGGCGCGGTTGCGTTCATAATAGTTGTCCAGCAGGGACACCCAGCAGGACTTGCCAAAGCGACGCGGACGAATGAGAAAGACATAGCGCTCCTCTTCGAGCGTGTGAACAAAGCGGGTCTTATCGACATAGAGGCGGTTTTCCAACCGAATGGCGCGGAAATCGGCCCAACCGTAGGGGATGCGGGGGTAGGATGCGGCCATGACGACTCCTCAAGCGAAGGAACGAGACTGAGCGTAACGATTGAGCAAAACAAGCGCAACGTGCTCACGTCCGACAAAAAATCAGCGATTCGCCAACAATTCCTCTATCTCAGGCGGAAAACCGCGCTGCCCGTCGCGGTTGAGGCTGGTGCCGATGAGGCGACCGTGCAGCACGTGTGCGCCGTCGGCTTCTCTGAAGATGTCTTGGACAAAGCAAAAGCGCAGGCGGCTCTCTCGCTCTACGCGCAGCTCGACTGTGAAGCGGTCGCCGCTGCGGAGGGGGGTCTTGTAGTCGATTTCTGCGCGGGTGAGGACCAAGTCGTGGCCCTGTTCGTGGAAGCGGGCAAAGCTGAGGCCAAGGCTTTGCAAGTACTGGTGGCGGGCGTGTTCGAGATAGTGTTGGTAGATCGCGTTGTTGACAATGCCCTGAAGGTCGCACTCGTAGTCGCGGACGTCTAGGGTGAGCGTGAAGTCGGGAGGCTGTGCTGGCATGTTGTTTCTTCCTATGGGCAAGAGTGGTGCTGCTTGTTGGATTGGGGGGACTTGGCTATTTTGTGCCCCGCAAAAGGAGAGTGAGCAATGTTCAAAATATCCGTTTGGCACGGCGATCTGTCGGAATCGTATCTGCGCTACGTCACCCAGCTCGGGGTCGATTGCTTGGACTTTGGCTCGGGCGATTACTTCCCTGGGGTCAAAGAGCAGGGCTATCCCGACCTAGACGCCGTGATAAAAATAAGAAAAAAAATCCGTTCTTGGGGGCTGGACTTCAATCGCGTGACCCTGCCGGATATAACCGAAAAGTTCATGTCTGGTGAGGACGACGGCGAGAAGGAGTTGGAAAATACGGTTGCGGCACTGAAGGTCTTTGCCGAGGCCGGCGCGCCCATTGCGCGGCAGCGATTCCACGGCGATGTGTTCCCCTGGATGCTCCACCGCTGGAACTCGCCACGGCGCGGCGGCTACCACTACCGGGCCGAGAGCCGCAGCTTGGCCGAGAGCGACGAGGGGCCGCCTTCGCTAGAACAGCTCGATGCTTGGTGGGCGCGCTTTTGCACAGTGTACGAGCGCTTGGTGCCCATTGCCGAAGACCGCGACATCAAGCTGGCGATCCATCCTTCGGATTCGCCGCTGCCGGATACGCCGCTGGGCGGCTTGGGTTTTCACAAGGTCATCGACGCCTTCCCTAGCCGCCAAGTTGGGTACCTCTACTGCTGCGGCACTCGCGCCGAGGCTGGGGGCTTGCCGCTAGTGCTCGACGAGGTTCACAATTACGGGCGCAAGGGCCGGATCTTCATGGTGCATTTGCGCAATGTGCGCGGGAGCTTGGCCACGGCCGGGGGATTTGAGGAGACCCTGCTCGACGACGGCGACATGAACATGGCCAAAATTCTGTTGGAGTTGGACCGGGTGGGGTTCGATGGGTGTATCAATCCAGACCACATTCCGGCGCTAGAAGGAGATGAGGGGGCACTGACGCGGGGGTTGGCGTACTCGGTGGGGTACATCAAGGCGTTGTTTGCCGCGTTGGCGGCGGTTAAGTAGTGATCCGCAGATGAACTCAGATGTGAAATGATGTTGATCGGAGCGCACTTAGAATTTTGAGACGGCTTCTAAAGCAGGCGAGTCTCCAAAGAGGTTCCTATGACAACGAGCAAAAAGAAAATCGCGGCGATCATCACCGAATACCGCCCCAGGTCGCACGCCGACGTGATCGTCTCCAAGTTCCTCAAGGGCTTTCCCACGGACGAGGGCTTGTGCGCGCCGAGGGTCGAGATCGCGTCCATGTACATCGACCAGTTCCCCGAAAACGACATGGGCCGGGCGATGGCCCAAGAGCACGGGGTGCCGATTTTTAACAGCATCTCGGCGGCGCTGTGTCTGGGGGGACGGGAGCTGGCGGTGGATGGGGTGCTGTCCATTGGCGAGCACGGGGACTACGCTTGGAACGAAAAGGAGCAGCAGCTCTATCCGCGCCGCTACTTTATGGAGCAAATCTGTGGGGTGATGGCGACGTCGAAGCGGGGGGTGCCGGTGTTCAACGACAAGCACTTGTCCTATAGCTGGAATGATGCGCTGTGGATGTACCAACGGGCGCAGGCGGTGGGAGCGGCGTTTATGGGCGGGTCTTCGCTGCCGGTGTGTTGGCGGCAGCCTTGGGTTGAGCACGAGTTGGAAACTCCGGTGGAGGAGGCGGTGGCGATTGGGTTTTCCGGGCTGGATATCTACGGGTTCCACACCCTCGAAGTGCTTCAGTGCATGGTCGAGCGGCGGCGAGGCGGTGAGACAGGAGTGGCGGCAGTGATCTGTCTGGAGGGGGAGGCCGTGTGGCGGGCCGCTGACGAGGGATTGTGGTCGCGGGAACTGGCAGAGGCCGCCTGCGCGACTATTCCCGACAAGCCCGAGGGGACGATGGAGGAGCACTGCGAAAATCCGGCGCTTTTTGCGGTGGAATACTGCGATGGCTTGCGGGGGGCTGTGCTGATGCTCAACGGCTATGTCCACGATTTGGCGTACGCGGCGCGGGTCGGCGGACAGGTACAAGCCTGCGAATTCCACGCCCAAGGGCACGGCGGGCTGGAAGGGGCGTACGCGCACTTCAGCTACCTGTCGCTCAACGTCGAAGAGATGTTCCTGAGCGGCGAGGCCCAGTATCCGGTCGAGCGTACCCTGTTGACCAGCGGCATCCTCGAAGCGGCGCTGACGTCGCGCTACGAGGGGTACAAGCGGCTGGAGACGCCGTGGCTGGATTTGGAGTACCGGTCGTATGATGCATTCCGCTGGCGACCGACCGGACCGCGGCCGACCGGAGCCTGTTTGGACCCGTGGCCGCCGAGGGCGTAAAAAGGTCCTTATGCCTGCGTTCCAAGAGAGTCTGCGTCTAGCCCATCGGGCCTTTGAAGAGGCGAGCGGGCCGGCGTGCCATACCCTAGCGCAATTGGGCTTTGACCAGCCCTATCAAGCGTTGCGGCGGTTGGACCTGTTGGTCGATTTGGCGGGACCAGTCTATGCCCTAGATCCTCCGGTGTCGCTGCTGGCGGCGGTGAGCCAGTCCGTCCAGCCCGACCAAGCCCTGCGGCGGTTAGAGCGGTTTTTGCAGAGAGCGGGCGGGATCACGACGCTACATCACCGGACCAACGACACCCCCGCCTTGGGGCAGCAACTGGCGCAGATTTTGAGTTACAGCGGCTTTTTAACCGATGCATTGATGCGTGACCCAGCGCACCTTTATTGGCTGCTGGCCGAGACGACCTATCTGAGTCAGCCGTTGGCACTTTCGGCCCTGCGCCGCACCCTAGCACGAGAGACGGATAGCGACGATCCCCTCGCGGATTTATACCGATTCCAGCGGCGCGAGTTGCTGCGGTTGGGCGCGGCGCAAGTGCTGGGCGTGAAAGACGTGCGGCAGGTCGGCCGCGAACTGGCCGACTTGGCCGACGGGATCGTCGATCAGGCCCTAAAGTGGGCTTGGGAAGAGTTGCTGCCGCGCTGGGGTCGGCCGCTGGACGAGTGCGGCCGGCCGGCCAAGTTTTGCGTGGTGGGCTTGGGCAAGTACGGCGGCCAAGAGCTCAACTACAGCTCGGATATCGATTTGTTGTTCATCTACGACGACGAAGGCGAAACGCGCGCTCCACGCGGCGGCTATTCAGTAGATAACGGCGAGTTTTTTCGGCGCTTGGGCGAACGGCTCATCCAGTTGTTGACCGCGATGACCGGGGAGGGATTTTTTTATCGCGTTGACATGCGGCTGCGGCCCGACGGAATTGATGGAGCCTTGGTGCGACCCTTGGCCAGCTACTTGAGTTACTACGAGGAACGAGGCGAATTGTGGGAGCGCCAGATGCTGATTAAGGCCCGCCGCGCCGCTGGTTCGACCCAAGTGTGGCAGCGCTTTCGCCAAATGCTGGTCCCTTTTGTCTTTCCGGGCCATTTCGCGGACGACCCGCGCCAAGAGATTGCCCGCGTCAAGCAGCGCATTGAAGCCGAAATAGCGAGTAGGGCCGGCGACAACAATATCAAGCTACAGCCTGGCGGCATCCGCGACATTGAGTTCATCGTCCAGTGCTTGCAGCTACTCAACGGCCATACCCATCCGCAAATCCGCGCCCACAATACCCTGACGGCGATTGAGCGCCTGCACCGGGCCGGCCTGCTCGCGTCGATGGACGCCCAGACCCTAAAGGAGGCCTACCGCTTTTTGCGGGAGCTAGAGAACTTACTGCAAATTCAAGAGGCCCAGCCGGTGTACGCGGTGCCTGAAGAAGAAGAGGCCCGCCAAATCCTAGCCGAACTGATGGAACTGGACGAGCCGCTGGAGACGGTCTTGGAGGGGCATTGCCAAGTCGTCCGGCGGCTGTACGATGCGGTGTTTTCCTGACTAACTGATGTTACGCAGCGTTCAGGAATTAGGAATTCCCACCCCCACCCTTAATTCCTAATTCTCAATTCCTAATTCTTAATTCTTAATTCTTAATTCTTAACCCAAGGAGGGATACCATGATGCAACGTCTCGCCACAATCGCGCTAGCCTTGATGGCCAGCACTGCTTTCGCCCAAGAGCCGACGGGCGATCCGTCGATCATACCCGCAGGTGCCAAGCTCGAAGTGCTCTTCGACGGCGCGTTCTTTTCCGAGGGGCCGGCCGTGGCCTTCGATGGCTCGGTTTACTTTAGCGACATTACCTTTTCCATGGAATCGGGGATGCAGGCCGGGCACATCTGGCGCTACGATCCCAAGACCGGCCAGACTGCGATTTTTCGCTCGCCCAGCGGCATGTCCAATGGCCTCAAGTTCGACGCGATGGGTCGGCTGATCGCTGCCGAAGGAGCGGATTTTGGGGGGCAGCGCGTGACGCGCACCGACCTTACAACCGGCAAGGCCGAGATCATCGCCGGGCTGTACGAGGGCCGCCCCTTTAACGCCCCCAACGACATTTCCATCGACGAAAAGGGCCGCATCTACTTCAGCGACCCGCGCTATTTGGGCCACGAGCCGATTGACCAGCCGGTGATGGCGGTCTATCGCATTGACCTGGACGGCACCATTGAGCGGATCATCGCCGACGCGGGCAAGCCCAACGGCGTCTGCGTATCCCCGGACCAGCAGTCGCTCTACGTGGTGAGCAACGACAACGGCAATACGGGGATATTCCAATTGCTAGACATGCCCGCACACAAGGGCCGGATGGCGCTGTTGGCGTACGACCTGCACCCCGACGGCACGGCCACATTCCGCGAAGTGCTCGTCGATTACTATCCCGAAGACGGGCCGGACGGCCTAGTCGTCGATGTTGAGGGGAATCTGTACGTGGCGGTGCGGGATGTGACGCGCCCGGGCATTGTGGTGTATGCGCCCAGTGGCGAGGAATTGGGCTATATCCCCACGCCCGTGGTCCCGACCAATGTGGCGTTTGGCCGCGGCGAGGAGAGCAAGACGCTCTACGTCACCTACGGAGGGGGTTCGCCGCCGGAAAATCCAGGCATCTTGGCGAAGATAACAGTCGGCAAGGACGGATACCACCTACCAGCCCCGTGATGCGATGACCGCCTTAGACTGGGCCGTCGTGGTAGTGCTCAACGGCGGCATCGTCGCCTACAGCCTGATAGCCTTCCGCAACAAGGGCGAGAGTTTCGACTGGTACCTCGCGGCCAAGTCCATGCCCTGGTGGGTGATCGGGCTGTCGGCGTTTGGCACGGCCGTTGATAGCGGCGATTACGTCGGCATTGTCGGCGGGTCCTACAACCTCGGGCTGTCGCAGTTGGCGCAGTGGTGGCTGGGCATTGCCGTGGGCTGGACCGTGCTCAGCTTCTTCGTCATCGTGCCGATGTACCGCTCTGGGGTTTTTACCAACGCCGAGTGGCTGGAATTCCGCTTTGGGCCGTCCGTGCGGCTGCTGGCGGTCTTGATCAATGTCCAGTCGCGGACCAATGTGCTGGGCAACATCTTCTTTTCCATGTACTTGGTGTTGCACATCGTCGCCGACATTGAGGCGACGACGTGTTGGTTTGTGGTGGTGGGCGTGGCCATCAGTTCGGTGCTCTACATCGTGCGCGGCGGGCTGCGGGCCGGTGTCCTGACCGACGCCCTGCAAAGCACGACGATGATCGTGGCTTCGTTCGTACTGTGGGGATTCGCGTATTCGGGACTAGGCGGTTGGGAAGGGGTGGCGACGCGGCTGGAGGCAGCCGAAGAAGGGCTGGCGGATGCGCTGCTGAAGGTAGGAGGCTATTCGCCCGATGGCGTACCCGCAATGGTGGTGATATTCGGTTTCTTGATAGTGTTGACTACGTATGCGATCATCAACCAGTACGAGGCCATTCGCTTCTTGGGCGCGCGTTCGGAGTGGGACTTCAAGATGGCGGTGTTGGTGGCCAGCATCGCCACGGCGATCTGCCTGTTCTTCAATGTCAGCTTGGGGCCGATGGCGCGGGCGCAATTTCCCGGTTTGGAGATCGTTGACCGGGCCTATCCGCTGATGATAGAGGCGTACCTGCCGGCGGGATTGGTCGGCTTAGTGGTCGCTGGCTTGGTGGCGGCTGGGTACTCGACTTTTGACTCCATCGGCATTGGCATTTCCTCGCTGTTTGTGCGCGATGTGTACGCGCGCTTTATCGTCAAAAACGGCACGGACGCGCACTACACCAAGGTGGGGCGCATCTCGGTGCCAATCATTCTGGCGCTGGGCTTTGTGTACGTGCCCTTTTTGGGCGAGAAGGGGATGCTGCTGTTTTACCTGCGGCTGGCCGGGGCCATTGCCGTGCCCCTGATGACGGTGATGTTGATGGGCGTTTTCACGCGGGTGCATCGCCAAACGGGGATCGTCGGTTTGCTGGTGGGGCTTGGCTATGGGATGTCGGCGATTTTGGCCGATTTCAACGATTGGGCGCTGCCGGTGTGGTATCAGAATACTTGGTGGACTTACCTGTGGAACTTGGTGCTGCCCGCGCTGAGTATGCTCGTCGCTTCAAAGGTGATCGACTGGCGGCGCGGTCCGGTGCGCAACGAAGAATTGCGCGGTTTGGTGTACGCCCGCCGCGAAGACCCGGCTTCCCTGCGGCAGCACATGGGGCACCGGCTCGCCGCCTTAGAGGGCACTTGGCTGCAAAAGACGCTAGTGGAAGCCCCGATTCGACCGGAGTACCCCTTTGCGGTCGGCGAGGATGGCCCGCGCTGGTACTTGCGGCCGGGGGTGTGGATCGGCGTTTATCTAGCAGTGGCGAGTATCTTGCTCTTTGTGGTGCTGTGGTAGTACTTTATACCCTATCTACTCCCCACTCCCCATTCCCCATCTCCCCAAAATGGCACACACAGAAGACCTCTCTACCGTCGAGCGCCGCGCCGTAGCCGCCTCTCCCTTCGACGCGCTCTATCCGCCGACTGAAAAGATCAAAACCATTGTGGTGGAGAACTTCCCGGGGCTGGGCAAGCTGGCGGCGATGCGGTTCATCGAATGGGTGCAGGAGCATCCCGAGGGCGTAATCTCGCTGCCGACGGGCAAGACTCCGCAGTACTTCATCCGCTGGGTCGAGCGGCTGGTGCGGCATTGGGACGAAGCAGAGATCCAGCGCACGCTTGCAGAGGCTGGCGTCAACCCAGCGCGCAAACCAGACCTGCGCGGCTTGCACTTCGTGCAGATCGACGAGTTCTATCCAATAGACCCCCAGCAGGACAACAGCTTCTACAGCTATGTAAACCGCTTCTACATTGACGGCTTTAGGCTCGATCCGGCCAAAGCACTGCTGATCAATTGCGCCGAGATCGGCTTGCGGCCCGGCCAGACCCTCGCTGAGGTGTGGCCCGACGGCGCGGTTGACTTGTCGCTGCGCCACCGGCCCGCGCGCACCCTGTTGGAGCAAACGCAGCAAGACGCGCTGCAAAGGATCGACCAGTGGTGCTTGGAATACGAGGAGCGGATCCGCGCCTTGGGTGGGATTGGCTTCTTTTTGGGCGGCATTGGCCCGGATGGGCACATAGGCTTCAACGTGCGCGGCTCAGACCATTTCTCGACGACGCGGCTGACTGAGGTCAACTACGAGACGCAAGCCGCGGCCGCAGCCGATCTAGGCGGCATGGAGGTGGCGCGCAAGCGGTTGGTCATTACCATCGGCCTCGGCACCATCGCCGCCCGTCCCGATGCCTGCGCCGTGATTATCGCCGCGGGTGAGGCCAAGGCGGGGATTGTCGCGGCTGCCATCGAGGAAGCGGCTGATGTGCGCTATCCGGCCTCGGTCCTGCACCGCCTGCCACGCGCGCGGTTTTACATCACGCGCGGAGCAGCTAAATTGCTGCGGGTGCGACAGCGGGTGCTTTTGCAGCAGCGTGAGGTGATTGACGACGAAGCGGTGGAAAAGATCTTCGTCGAACTCGCCTGCAGATTGGGCAAGCAGGTCGTCAATTTGACCGAGGAAGAGCTAGCGCAGGACGAGCTGGGTGCGGTGCTGTTGCAGCGGCGCACCGAATCGGTCGAGGCCCTGATGCACATGGTGCGCGATCGCTTGATCGGCAAGATCGAGCGGGGCTGCCAGACCCTTTCCAGCACGCGCTTCCTCCACACCGAGCCGCACCACGACGACTTGATGCTGGGCTATTTGCCCTATATCGTCCGCCACGTGCGCGACGCCACCAATGTGCATTACTTCGTCTGTTTCACCGGCGGCTTCACCGCAGTGACTAACCGCTTTATCGAGGATCACATCGAGCGGTTGCGGCGCTTCTTGCCTAGGTGCGCCGAGCTGCTGGCCGAAGGCTACTTTGCGCCGACCCATGAGCACGGCCGCAACCGCGATGTTTGGCTGTATCTCGACGGAGTGGCAGCCGACGACTTAGGAATGTGCGACGAAGGGATGGCGCGGCGCTTTTTGCGGAACCTCGTCGAGCTGTATGGCGTCGAGGACCGCGAGGGCATTGAGGCGCTACTGGCTGAGTTGGATGCCTATTTTGCCAGCCGCTATCCCGGTCAAAAGGACGCGCCCCAAGTCCAGACCCTCAAGGGCTTGTGTAGAGAATGGGAGGCTGAATGCACGTGGGGTTATCTCGGGTGGGACTGCACCAGCGTCAAGCACTTGCGCCTTGGGTTTTACACGGGCGACCTCTTCACCAAGGAGCCGACGGTGGAAGACGACGTGCTACCCGTGCTCGCGCTGCTCGAAGAAGTTGCGCCCGATGTGGTTAGCGTGGCGCTGGACCCGGAGGCCAGCGGCCCGGACACGCACTACAAGGTGTTGCAGGCCGTCACCGAGGCCCTGCGCCGCTACGAGCGGCAGCGCAAAGACGCGCCCATCAAAGTTTGGGGTTATCGCAATGTGTGGTACCGGTTCGATCCCAGCGAGGCCAACATTTTCGTGCCGGTCTCGCTCAACATGCTCTCGGTCATGCAGAGCGCGTTTATGAGCAATTTTATTTCTCAGCGCGACGCTTCGTTCCCCAGCTACGAACACGATGGCCCGTTCTCCGAGCTGGCGCGCCGAGTGCAGGTGGAGCAGTACCAGAAAATCAAAACGTGCCTCGGCCGCGAGTGGTTTCAAGAGCATCCGAGCCCCCTGATTCGCGCTACGCGGGGTTTGGTGTTTCTTAGAGAGATGGACTTAGCCGAATTGTACGAGCGCAGCCGAGTGCTCAAACAGGCGACTGAGCAGTCCGACCACAGTATTGTGGCCGCAAATCGCTAATCAAGGAGAAGAAAATGCTTAACGAAAAATTGCAACAGGCACTCAACGATCAACTCAATTCTGAGTTTTCCTCGGCCTATACGTACCTGTCGTTAGCGGCTTATTTCGAGGACCTCGAGCTCAATGGTTTTGCCCACTGGATGAAGATCCAGTACCAAGAGGAGCTGATGCACGCGGAAAAGGTTTACGCCTTCATCAACGACCGCGATGGCCGCGTGCGCTTGCAGGCCATAGATGCGCCACACAGCGAGTGGGACTCGCCGCTGGACGCCTTCAAGTTCGCCCTAGAAGGCGAGCGGGCTTTGAGCAAGCGAATCTACGCGGTAGTAAATGAGGCCCTCGCCGAGGGCGACCATGCCACCCATACCTTTATGCAGTGGTTCGTCAACGAGCAGGTGGAGGAGGAAGCCATCGTCCGCAATATCGTCAGCGATATGGAGCTGATTATCGAAAGCCGCGACGGCCTCTTTCTGATGGATCGGGATCTGGCGGGCAGGAGGCCGCAGGGCGAGGAGTAGATTTCAGGCGCGTTGGAGGGATTTCCAGCGGTCGTAATAGACGTGCATGGCTGCGGACAAACTGGTTTGCACTGCGTCGTCGAGTATAAACCGGAAGCGCGTCATGGTCGCGGCAAAACGACAAATCCCACCGAATCCACCGACGCCGAACCGAACAGCCCGATGCCTCCCTCTACCTGAAAGAACGGCCGCTCGAAATTGTCGCCGGCCATCCCCCCAAAGCCGCCCTGTTCCTGCTGTTCGGGGCTGGAGCGGGCGTACTCGAACCAGTTGTGATCGACTGCGTACACCTTCATCAGCGAACGTCCGGTATAAACCACGGCGAACCACGGCCAGCGCACGATTCCGTCGCTGGCGGCAAAGGGCGGCGATTGGTTGGCGCGCAAGTCCTCCGGGGTCCGGTCGTATATCTCTGGGAAATCCTCGTCGAGCAATTGCGCGTCCTCTTCCAAAGCGAAGAGTGCCGCTTGGTACGTTTCTCCCGCCTTTTCCAAGTGGAGTTCGATCAAGCCCTCCAGATGAGTAAGCTGATTCTCTGGTGCCGTGTACACCTCGTCCCCCACCTCGGCAAATGACTTGAGAGTCCGCGTGATTTCTTGGGTGTCTTCGTCCAGTAAAACCGCTTGGCGCACCTGCACCCGCTCCGGCGTGGTGGTGCTCGCCCGGACCGTCTTGCCCTCGACTTCTACTTCCAGCCGGTACTCGGTCGTGGTTTGCACGAGAGGGGCCTCTAACGGTGGCAAATAGCGGCCGGGTGCTGCTGGGTCAGGTGCATACTCAAAGACCTGATCCCCTTGGAATACGCGCACTTGGGCTTCGAGTACCCCCGCCGCATCCCGACTATAGGTTTGGCCGGGAGGCAGGATGCGCCGCACGAACAATTCGGGTAGGGGCTGATCGACTATTAGCACCCCGTCCACCACTAACTCGCTGCCTTCCTCTACCGAGCCGAATAGCTCACCCGGCTGGCGCTCGGCAGCGCAGGCCGTCAGGAACAGGGCAATAAAAACGTAACGCACGATTTTCTCCTTAAAACGAAAAATTGAAGCCCAGCGTCGGCACGATGGGTAACTGCTTGACCACCTCCGGCTCGGTCTCGGGATTGGTGGTGTTGAACTGCACGAACCACTCGTTGCGCCGACTGTAGATATTGAAAATTTGTAAGTAAAACTCGACGTCGAGGCCCCATAGCCCAAACTCGCGGCTGGCACTGGCATCGAGGCGGTGATAGGGCAGCAGACGGGCGCTATTGCGGTTGGCTGGTAGCACGTAGTCTTGCAGCGACCCAGTGGTCGGCTCGCGCAGCGAATAGCGGGCCGAGGCCGGGGTAAAGGTCTGCCCAGTGGCGTACACGAGATTTGAACCTAAGCGCCATTTTCCCAAGTTGTACGAGAGCACGAAAGACAGATCGTGGCGGCGGTCGTACTTGGGGGGGAAGGCGCGTCCACGGTTTAGTTCGGAGAAAGTGCGCCGCGTCCAGCCCAGCGTATAGCCCACCCAGCCGGTGAGTGCTCCCGTACGCCGCTGCAAAAAGACCTCGACCCCGCTGGCCCAGCCGCTACCGCCGCTTTTGAATATGTCATCCGAACGCGTGCTTTCGCTATCGACGGCCACGGCGTTGTCTAGCACCACCAGATTGGCCAAGTCGGTGTAGTAGGCCTCTACGGAGAGTTGGTAGCGCCGCGACGGGTCCCACTCGGTGCCTATCACCCCTTGATAAGAGCGGCCCGGCTCGACGCTGCTGTCGAGCGGCACCCAGAAATCGCCGCTGCTAAAGACTTCGGTAGTGATCAGTTGTAGGTACTGGCGGTACATACCCGCGGCGGCTTTGATGCGGATTTTGTCGCTGAGGGCGTGGCTCAGCGACAGGCGAGGCGTGAAATGCAGGCGATCCCCGACGCTGAAATAGGTGCCGCGTCCCCCGAGTCGCAGCCGCGTGAGCGGCCCGGCTTGCCACTCGTCTTGGACGTAGGCCGAGGCCAACACCGACTGCTGGTACAAGTTGACCTGCTCCTCCCGATTGAAGGACTGGGAATAGTCGAACTCGAACAGGGTGGCCAGAAAGCCTAAGGTGAGGGTGTGATTGCGGTTGGCGAAGTAATCCACATCGCCCTTGAGCGACCAATCGCGGATGCTGTTGGTAATGCCGAACGGCGTGCCGAAGAAACTGAACAAGAGGGTGTTTTCGTACGACGAGCCGGCAGCCATGAAATGCCCGAATAGGGTTGGCGAAAACACCCGCGTCCACCGTGCGGTCAGGGCGCGGTTGCCCCAGCGCAAATCGGCGGAGGACGTCTCGTCTTCTGTGTCCTCCCATTGTAGGTCGTCTTGGCCCCAGTACGTGCTCACGGTAAAAGTGTCGTCGCCCCACCGCTGGTTGACTTTGCCGTTGAAGTCGTAGAAGTAATAGTTCAAGGGGATGTCTATATCAAAAGAGCGGACGGCGCTGAGCACGGGTTCTAGGTAGGTGCGGCGGCCGGCCATCATCCACGAGCCTTGGCCGACTGGCCCTTCGGCCAGCAAGCGGCTCGCGATCAGGCTGATGCCGCCGCGGCCACTGAAGCGCTGTCGGTTGCCCTCGCGGTTGCTCACGTCGAGTACTGCCCCGAGCGTGCGGCCGTACGCAGCCGGATAGGCTCCTTTGTATAGCTGGACGTCCTTGATGGCGTCGGGGTTGAAGGTCGAGAAGAAGCCGAAGAGGTGGGAGGGATTGTACAGGGGGATGTGGTCGAGGAGGATGGCTGTCTGGTCGGGGCCGCCGCCGCGCACGTACAGGCCGCTGCTAATGTCCGACGCCGATTGGATGCCCGGCAGCAGTTGCAAGCTGCGGAGCAGATCGGCCTCGCCAATGGCTGGCATTTGCTGCAACGGCTCGACCTGCAGGGCGATAAAACTGCTCTGGGTGGCCTGCTCCAGTTCTTCGCGGCGCTCGGCCTCGATCACAATTTCCTCTAGGTCCACCGACTCGACCTGCAAGGCCACATCCAAGCGCACATCTTGGTCGCTGAACGCTAGGGTATCGCGCCAGGTTTTATAGCCTATATACGAAATCACCACCTCGTACGTCCCTGCGGGGACTTCTTTGACGGCGTAGTAGCCGCTGCTATTGCTCGCCGCGCCCAACTGTACCTGCGTCAGGACAATAGAGGCCAGAGGCAGGGATTCGCCGTTGTCGGCGTCGGTCACAAAACCGCTCAGAGTGACACCTGGGGTCTGGGCCGCCAAGGGCATGGCCACCAACAGAGCCACCAGCCAATACCTAATAATTGCCATTCTTTCTCCGTTTAAAATGCTGATACGACACGTACCACTTTTTTTAACCCCCTAAACCCGTCCTGCCGCTACCCCTCCGTTTAAAACGATAATGCGACACCCACCACTCCTGCCCGCGGTTGTAGCCCCACAATTCGGCACAGGCCATAAAGAAAATACGCCAGCGCTGTAACCATCGCCGCTTTTCGGTTGTTCCGTACTGGCGTTCCAAAATGGCGAGGGCCTCTGAGCGTCGGGCGTCGAGATTGGCCAGCCAATGCTCGGCCGTGCGGGCGTAGTGCCGGCCATCGACCCGCCACTGCGCCTCTAGGACTAGATCGTCTTGGAAGTAGTGCAGCAAATCGTCGGAGGGCATGATGCCGCCGGTAAAAAAATAACGCCCCATCCAGTCTTGCTCACCTTCGGCGGCAAAGGTGTATGCGTAGAGGCGATGGACGAAGATGTGGATGAATAGCGAGCCAGCCGGTTTGAGCCAGCCGGCGATGCGCCGCATTAACGCGCGGTAATTGCGCATGTGCTCGAACATCTCCACCGATACCACCCGGTCATAGCGTCCCGGTGCCGCGAACTGGTTCATGTCTGCGGTGATCACCGCGACGTTATCTAGTCCCAGAGCCTTGCAGCGTTCTTCGATGAAGTCGCGCTGTAGTGCCGAGTTGGACACTGCGGTGATGCGGCTGCCGGGATAATGCTGCGCCATCCACAAGGTCAGCGACCCCCAGCCGCAGCCTAGTTCCAGCACGTCTTGGCCGTCTTGCAGGTCGGCGCGCTGACAGGTCAGTTTTAGCATGGCCGCTTCGGCTTGGTCTAGGCTGGCTGGCTGCGCAGGAAAATAACAGCCGCTATACTTGAGATGGCGGCCTAGGACCAGTTGAAAAAACTCGGGCGGCAGCTCGTAGTGCTGATCGTTGGCGCTCTGCGTATGCAGGGCGATAGGTGCCTGATTCATTGAGGCGATGAAGCGACATTTGGCCGCCTGTTCGGCCTCGCAGTCGGCACCTCGCTCTTGCCGCAGACGCCCGCGATTGAGGCGGCGGATGCCCCAGCGGATAAGGGCGTCGGGCAACAGGCCCCGCTCGGCCCAATCAATCGCGTTCAACATTTTCCCGGCGGGGAAACCACGGAATAAAGGGACTGGTGGTGCGCTGGTAGCGGCGGTAGTCTTCGCCCCGGCTGACCAGTGCCCGCTTCTCAGTGTAGGGAATGCCGGTCACGCGGTAGAGCAGAAACAACATCAGCACCGGCCCGATCCAAGCCAACCACCCGATCGCCGACCCGACCGCCATGACTACATAGGCCCACCAGTGGATCCATTCAAAGAAATAATTGGGATGGCGCGAATAGCGCCACAGGCCGCGGTCGCAGGTGCGCCCTTGGTTAGCGGCTTGGCTGCGGAAGGAGGCCAGTTGGCGGTCGGCCACCCATTCGCCGACTACCGCCACTACCCACACCAGCACACCGGCGACATCCCAAGCGGTCCAGCCCACGTGAGCTTTGGCTGCCACAGCGACGAAAGGTAGGCCAAATAAAACCACTAGCAGGGCCTGCGCTTGGAACAACCAGAAAAAGCGGCGCTGAGCCTTGGCACCCCATTGGGCACGCAGCATTTGGTAGCGACCGTCCTCTTCCTCGGCTCTTACTAGCCGGTCGATTACCAAGTAAGCGGTCAGGCGGAAGGACCACGCCGCGCCCATCAGACCGAGTAACAGTCGTCGTAGCTCCCAGCCGTCGCCGCTATAAGCCGCCGCTACGGCCACCAGCCCAATGCCACCGGCCCAGCCCACGTCAACGACGCCGGCGTCGCCCCGACGGCGTTGCAGCCAATACAGCGCGGCCATACCCGTCATAGCCGCCGGCAGACTATAGGCTAACAAGTTCAACATGGTGTCGTAGGGGGCAACGATCGTTGCCCTCTACCCGCCGTGACCAATCTCGGGCAACTGCGCCGAGCGCCGGTTGGCTGGTCGAGCCAAGAGCATTTGCACATCGGATATGTAGCGCTCTGCAAAGCCGCCGATGCAATACGAAAAATAGAAGTCCCACATGCGAATGAATTCCTCGGTAAATCCTAGCTGACGCACTTGTTCTTCTGCGTCCCAAAAACGCGCTCGCCAAGCCTGCAAGGTGCGAGCGTAGTGCGGACCAATATCCTCCAGATGCACCAAGCGCATATCCGTGGCCTCCGCCAACGAGCGGTTGATGGCCGCCACCGACGGAATGCAACTGCCCGGAAAGATGTATGCCTTGATGAAATCGACTGAGCGGCGCGCCCGTTCGTAGGCCCAATCGCCGATGACGATGGCCTGCAATAGCATCAGGCCCTCGGGTTTGAGCAGGCGGGCGCAACAGCCGAAATAGGTGTCGAAGTAGTGGTGTCCCACGGCTTCGATCATCTCTATGGAGACCAGTTTGTCGTACTGTCCCTGCAAATCGCGGTAGTCGGCTAACACCACCTCTACCCGACCATCTAAGCCGGCCGCGCGCACTCGTTGACGCGCTAGTTCGCACTGTTGCTGCGAAATGGTCGCCGTGGTCACCCGACAGCCGTACTCGCGGGCCGCGTGCAGGGCAAAACCGCCCCATCCGGTGCCGATTTCCAACAGATGATCCTCGGGCACTAGGGCGAGCTTTTTGCAGATGCGGTCCACCTTGTAGCGGGATGCCTCTTCCAGCGAACTGTCTGGGCGCGGGAATACGGCGCTGGAATACATCATGTTGTCGTCGAGAAAGAGGCGGAAAAAGTCGTTGCTCAAATCGTAGTGGGCGGCGATGTTGTGCCGACTGCCCCGGAGCGTATTGCGCTTGAGGGCATGCCCCAACATGCGGGCCGGTGCGGCCAACCGGGCCCACCCCCGCTCGCGCTGCTGCATCCACTCCATATTGGCCACGGCCAAGCGACACATAGCTGGCAGGTCGTCGCTACTCCACCACCCCTGCATGTAGGCTTCGGCCGCGCCGATGGTGCCCCCGAGGGCCAAGGCGCGGAAAAATCGAGGATGGTGGACCTGCAAAACCACTTCGAGACCGTCTTCGCCTTGTCCGAAGGTGCGGCGCTGTTCGCCTTCGACTAGGCAAATCGCACCGCGTTGCAAGCGCTGCAATTGCCCCAACACCAACCGCCGCGCCCAGCGATCCGGCCAGCTGCCGAGGCCGATGGGCCGTTTTTTAGCTGCGGGGGAGAGAACTACTTGCGACATAGTCTTTTTCCTTTGTCAACGACTTGGGATGCGGATAGAACGGACAGCGCTTGAGCCACAGTTTTAGCGCCTGCCAGTGAATGGCACCAATGACTTTTGTCGTTATCAGTGGATACTGCACCAGTACCCGCGCCAGCGCTGCCGCGCTTATTTCCCGCCGCCGCAGCACCAAGGTCGCGTCGAATAAGTGGTGGCCATCCTGCCAATTGTCCATATGCACGGCCAGCGTGCGGCGCGGCGTGGTAAAGCGCCAAGTGTAGTCCTGCTGCATGGCCATGAAGGGCGAAACGTGGAATGCCTTGGAGAATTGGTAGCACTTGTGCGCTCCGCGGCCGCGGTCAATCCCTGAGTGCAGGACGTAGCAGTGCTGTTCGCCCCAGGGAGTGTTATTTACCTCTCCCACCACCGTCTCGACGCGCCTATCGGCTCGGTCGAAGCAATAGTAAAAGCTGACCGGGTTGAAGCCGTAGCCGCCGTAGCGCAGGTGAGTCAGCAGGCGGATCGGCCCGTCGGGATAGCGTCCGCTCTGGTCTTTGACCAATTGCCGCACGCAGTCCGCTAGGGGATGCTGCGGTGCACCCAAATGGTCGGCGCGGCGGAAATAAGCCACGTTGGGCCGCGCCGCCGACCACAGCCAACGCCCATCGAACAAGCTGGGCAATTCGGCTAAATCGAGGTACATCATAAAGAGTCGGTACTCAAAGGCGTGGGCCACCGGCGCGAAGCGGCGATGCCGCACTCGCCCTTCGTATATGCAGCTATGCTGGTCCATATAGCAATCTCGTCTTGTTTCTACTCTTCTGCGTCCATCTGCGTCCATCTGCGGATTGTCGCATAGAAGGATGTAGAATTGCTATAGCGTCTTGCCAAAGCGCCGCGTCACTTCCAAGGCGCTGACCACCCCATCCTCGTGAAAACCAAAACCCCAATAGGCCCCGCAGTAGTGGATGCGATCGACTCCGTCGATGCGCGACCGCTGCTTTTGCGCGGCCACCGAGGCCGGCGAATAGACCGGATGGTGATAGGTCATGCGGGCGATGATCTGCTCTGGAGCAATATCGCTGGTGCGGTTGAGGCTGACGCAGAAAGGTCGGCGGCTCTCCAAGCTTTGGAGGATATTCATATTGTACGTGACGGTGGCGGGGCATCCCTTGTCGGGCGGGATGTAGTAATTCCAGCTAGCCCAAGCACGCCGGCGCTTGGGCAGCACGGACGCGTCGGTGTGCAGTGCGACATCGTTGGCCTGATATCGCATGGCTCCCAGAATTTGGTGCTCGGCTGGGGTAGGATCGGCCAATAGTCGCAGTGCTTGGTCGCTGTGTACGGCCAAGATGATTTCGTCAAAGTGCTCGGGCTCTCCAGTCTGGGGCCGCACTTCCACGCCTTTTTGCAAACGCCGCACCGAAGCCACGGGGCAATTGACGCGGATGCGCTCTCTAAAGGGGCGGATCAGCGCCTCGACGTAGCGCTGCGAGCCTCCTTTGATGACGCGCCACGGCGTCCGCCCGCGCACTTGCAAAAAGGCGTGGTTGGCGAAAAACTGGACGAAGTAGTGCGCTGGAAACTCGTACATGCGGTCGGGCAAGGCCGACCACAGCGCCGACCCCAATGGGATGATGTGGTGTTGGACAAAAGCCTTGGAGTAGCCGTTGTCGGCCAGATAGTCTCCGAGGGTAGTAGCGTCATTGGGATCGCGCAATAACTCCGGTGCTGTCCGGTTGAAGCGCAGGATGTCGGCCAACATGCGGTAGAACGACGGCCGCAGCGCATTGCGCCGCTGGGCCAACAGACTGCTCAGCGGCGTGCTGGCGTATTCGAGACCGGTGCGGCCGCACTTGACGCTGAACCCCATTTGAGTCGGCTGGGAAGCTACTCCCAAACGCTGCAATAGGCGATTGAATTGCGGGTAGTTGGGTTCGTTGAAGACGATAAAGCCCGTATCCACCGCATAAGAGCGCCCGTCCTGCTCCACGTCTAAGGTATGGGTATGCCCGCCGATATAATCGTTGGCTTCAAACAGCGTGAGGTGGTGATCTGGATGCAGCAGATAGGCCGCCGCCAAGCCGGAAATACCGCCCCCCACCACGGCGATGCGCCGCCCCTGTGCAGGCTTCATGGCTCGCTGACGGCGCGGTCGTACACCCGCTCGGGCACCGGCCTGAGATCGCGCACCAGACCGATCCAAGACAGCACTTTGAGCAGGTAATAGGTCGGATCGAACTCCCACCAGTAAAAACCCTGCCGCGCCGCCCCCGGATAATAGTGATGGTTGTTGTGCCAGCCTTCGCCCATAGTGATAAGCGCCAGCCAAAAATTATTGCGGCTGTGGTCTTGGGTGGCAAAGCGGCGGCGACCAAAAAGGTGGGAGAGCGAATTGATGGTACAGGTGCCGTGGAACAGGACGATGGTGGAAATGGAGAACCCCCAGACGAGCATCTGCCAGCCGCTGGTTCCCGCCTTGGGGAAGCGGCTGCCGCAATACTCCCCCAAGGCGTACATCGCCGCTGCTAGCAAAACGGGCACGATGATGTCGAAGCGGTCGAGAAAGCGCAGCTCGGGGAAACGGGCCAAGTCGCGCACATTGTATAGACGGGTGGGGAAATTCGACCGCGAGGTGATCCACAGGACGTGGCTCCACCAAAACCCGTGCTCTTTGGGCGAATGCACGTCGCTGGCGACATCGGAATGGCGATGGTGGTGGCGGTGGTGGCCAGCCCACCACAACGGCCCGCGCTGTACGGCTGTATTGCCCAACACGGCAAAGAGGAACTGCACGGGCCGCGAGGTCTTGAATGTGCGGTGCGAAAAGTAGCGGTGGTAAAATCCGGTTATGGCAAACATCCGCACCCAATAGGCCACCACGCCCACGGCTACGGCTACGGGACTCCAGCCGACCCACAAGACCCCGAGGCAACTCAAGTGCAGCGCCGCAAAGGGTAGCATGCGCACCCAATCGATCTGCCGCTCGTCTTCAACTACCGCGGCGGCCGCGGCTTCATCGCCCTTAAACCAACGCAGGAAAGCCAGCCGCCAGCCTTTGAGCGGCCGCACTTTGTCTTCGACCTCTATATGTTCCATTCGATCTCTACCTACCAAATGTTGTTTTATTGTTGACAGGCGCTTTCAATCTTGGTCCAGCACGGTTTCTTGGCGCAAGAGACTCAAGGAATCGCGCAAATCATTCAGGTTAGCCAAGGTAACGGCCCCGGCCCGCTTGAGAAAACGCTGGTAATGCGGGGCGGCCTGACCGCCGGCTAGCAAGGTCATGTCGTCGCCTATCAGCCGGCGCAACTTGAGCAACTCGCCGCCGAGATGGGGATCGTCTCCCGGATAGATGATGCTGATGAGGACGGCCTTGGCCTCCTTTTGCGCGGCGGCTCCGGCGATTTCCTCGGCCGGTAGATTGGGCCCCAGAAACGTCGCATTCCAACCTTCTGACGTAGCCACTACCGTGGCCAGCAACGCGCCCAGCTCGTGCAATTGCCCGGCGGGCGTGGTGGCGACGACGTGGGGCGCGGACTCCGATACTTGGAAACTGGCGCGGAGGTTGCCGATAAAGCTGCGTACCACGGCCGAGGCCATGTGTTCGTCGGCTACCCGCAAGGTGCCCTCGTGCCACATCTGACCGATGCGCTCCATCAGCGGCTGGACCACTTCTTCGAGCAGATGCCGCTGGCTCAACACTATGGAGGCGCGAACCAATTGCTCTTCAAGCGAGACTGCGTCCAACTCTTGCACTGCAACTAGGGCTTGTGCGAGGAATTCGCCGGAATTTTTTTCCTCGCCCTCTCTAGCGGTCGGCCTCTGAGCCAACGGTGCCGCTGCTTGCTCAGCGCGGACCAATTTCATCAGCTCGGGCGTGGGAAGATGGGCGATGCGGCCAATGCTCTGTCCGGCCTGCACGGCCTGCTGCAACCACTGTAGGCGCGCGATGTCTTCGTCCGAATAAAGCCGTCTATTGGTCTCCGTCCGCGCGGGCACCACGGCTTGATAGCGCTTTTCCCAAACGCGGATGACATGGGCCGAAAGCCCGGTGCGCCGCACTACTACTTTGATGGGGTGGCCCGGCGTCGATTCCATAGCACAGCAAACAAGCGATTTCTGCCCATTTCCACAATCTTCCGCGTCTTCGTCGCAAAGCGAAGAAGGCCGTAGCAGAAGAAGGCCGTAGCAAAAAAAGGATATTCGCTGCGGCCTTCTTCATCTGAGTTTGCTGGTTTAACGAGTCTGCTGCTTGACCGTTCCCCAAGTGCTGCTTTCGACAGCGGTAGGAGACGGAGGCAGAAGCACCGCATCAATGATATGGATTACGCCATTGCTGGCGGCCACGTCAGCTTGAACGACATTGGCATTGTTGATCATCACGCCGCTGTCGCTGACGCTGATATCGATCGCAGCCCCGTTGAGGGTGGTGGCCGAATCTAGCTCCACTACGTCGGCGGCCAAGACCGAACCAGCGACGACGTGATAAAGCAGGATCGAAGTCAGCAGTTCCTTATTCTCGGGCAACAGCAGCGATTCGACGGTGCCCTCTGGCAAAGCGGCGAATGCCTCGTCCGTGGGGGCGAAGACAGTGAAAGGGCCTTCACCCTTGAGCGCATCGACGAGGTCTGCGGCCTGAACCGCGGCAACCAGCGTGTTAAAAGTGCCAGCCCCGATGGCAACATCAACGATATCCTCATCTTGCGCTTGGACTGGGCCTGCCCAAGCCGAAAATGCCAGCGCCATGAGCGTGGCAGTACGGATGATATTCATGCGATTTCCTCCTATTGTAAAGGTGTATGGAGCCACTTTCGGCGTCCATTGTCTAATTGAGTGTAATTATATGTCTATTATTTGTCAAGATATTTTCTAAAATTATTTAGACAAAATTTAGACAAATAATTAATTCACTATATTATGTAGAGGCTTTTAATGCGATGGGATTGTGGGCTGATACGTATCCAGCGAGACGCGAAAGGGCCTTTCGGGTGCATCCGCGTCGCGTTCGCCGACTTTGGATCTCGCTGTTAAAAAGAGAAGTTGAAGCCCAGCGTGGGGATTATGGGCAATTGCTTGATCTTGCGCGGATCGACTTCGGGATCGACCGAATCAAGCTGTACAAACCACTCGTTGCGGCGGCTGTACACATTGAATATCTGCACGTAAAATTCGCTGGCGGCTCCCCACAGATCGAACGACCGGCTGGCGCTGACGTCGAGGCGGTGATAGGGCTGTAGGCGGGCGCTATTGCGTTGGACAGGTGACTCGGAAACCGGTGTGAATGCCTGCCCAGTGGCATACGCTAGGTTCGCGCCGAGCCGCCATGCGCCGATCTCGTAGGAGGCGACGAAAGACAGGTCGTGGCGGCGGTCGTGTTTGGGGGGAAAGGGCTGGCCATCGTTGAGTTCGGGGAAGGTGCGCCGCGTCCAAGCGAGCGCGTAGCCGATCCATCCGGTGAGCGCGCCGCTGCGCCGCTGCAAAAAGACTTCGACCCCGCTGGCCCAGCCTGTGCCGCCGCTTTTGAACACCGCTTCCGAGTGCGTGTCTTCGTTGTCGTCGGGCAGTTCGGGATCTACGGTTACGAGGTTGGCGAGGTCCGTGTAATAAGCATCCACGGAAAGCAAGTAGCGCGGCGAGGGGGTCCACTCGACGCCAGTGACGGCTTGGTAGGATCGCCCTGGCTCGACGGTGCTATCGAGCGGCACCCAGAAATCGTTGCCGCTGAAGGCTTCGGTGGTGATTAGTTGCAGGTGTTGGCGATATATTCCGGCAGCGGCTTTGATGCGGATTTTGTCGCTCAACGCTTGGCTTAGGGACAGCCTCGGCGTGAAGTGCCAGCGGCCTCCTGTGCTGAAGTACGTTCCCCGTCCGCCCAATCGCACCTGTGTGGTCGGCCCGAGCCGCCATTCGTCCTGCACGTAGCCTTCCAATAGCACCGGCTCTTGGCGCAAATCGAGCTGGGTCCGCTCGTTGAAAGATCGGACAAAGTGAAACTCGAACAGGGTGGCTAGCAATCCCAAGGAAAGTGTGTGATGGCGGTTGGCGAAGTAATCCAAGTCGCCTTTGAGCGAGAGGTCGCGGATGCTGTTGGCGATGCGGACGGGCGCGTCGAGAAAACGGAGCGCGATGACGCTTTCGGACGAAGAGCCAGCGGCCATGAGATGGCCGAACAGGACCGGTGAGAACGCGCGCGTCCAGCGTGCAGTCAGGGCGCGGTTGCCCCAGCGCAGATCGACGAAAGACTCTTCGTCGTCTTCTAGTTCAATCCGCAAGTCGTCTTGGCCCCAGTATGTGACCGCGGCGTAGGTGTCGTCGCCTCGCCGCTGGTTGATGTTGCCGTTGAGGTCGTAGAAGTAATAGTTCAAGGGGATGTCTTCCCCACGTGCGCGGAGAGCGCTAAACACGCCGTCCAAGTACGTGCGGCGACCGGCCAGCAGCCACGAGCCTTGGCCGACGGGCCCCTCGGTGAGCAAGCGGCCTGAGATCAGGCTCACGCCGCCGCGTCCGCTGGTGCGCTTGCGGTTGCCCTCGCGGTTGCTCACGTTGAGCACCGCCCCGAGCGTGCGGCCGTACGGAGCGGGATAGGCTCCCTTGTACAGATCGACCTTCTTAATGGCGTCTGGATTGAAGGTCGAGAAGAGGCCGAACAGGTGGGAGGGATTGTACAGGGTGATGTCGTCGAGCAAGATGGCCGTCTGGTCGGGGCCGCCGCCGCGCACGTACAAGCCGCTGCTGATATCCGCAACCGCTTGGACGCCCGGCAGTAGCTGTAAGCCGCGTAAGAGATCGGCCTCGCCGAGGGCGGGCATCTGCTTTAAAGGCTGGGGTCGGAGGCTGATGCGCCCGGCCTCCACCGAGACCTGCTCGCCTAGGTCCACCGGCTTGGGCACCAGCGCCAAGTCGAGCCGCACGGCCTCGTCGGCATCAAAGCGCAGCGTGTCCCACCAAGTCTGGTAGCCTGCGTGCGACGCGCTTACTATGTGAGTACCAGTCGGTACTTGCACGACCGCGTAGTAGCCGCTGGTGTTGCTGACCGCCGCAAGTTGAAGTCCTTCGACCGCAATGGTGACGCGGGTTAGGGCTTCGCCGTTGTCGGCATCGGTGACAAAGCCGCTCAGGGTCGCCGCCTGTGCTGCGCCCGCCGCTAGCAGCCATGCCGCTAGTGCTCGCCTGTATTTTTTTGGCAATCTCACTTGTTTGTTATCTCGCGGACGTTGCGCAGCATGACAGGGTAGTGCAGAGCCAATCCCTGTAGTCCATACTCACACTAGGCAAACGGACCGTAGGCCGCAATCGCAAGGGAAGAACGTGGTTGAGCTGTGTCGCGCAAAATTTTCTCTTGACAACCCTTTTCGCGTTTCATTATGCTTGTGGCCCTAAAGCGGAACTTGCTATTCCGCTCTTCAGAGGACGAACTGGAAGATGATAAAGCACCCAACATTTGCGATGACGTTGCCGCCGGCCAAGCCTACCGCGATGACTGCATCTTGCTTCCAGTCTCAAGATTCCGCTGGCGAAAAATATCGTAAGTCGTTTAAAAACAACAACTTAACCCCCCCCCCTTCAATTCTCAGCCGTTAGGCTACGATCTCTTAGGCTCCATCAAGGGCCGGACGATCGCTTTACTGAAGCACGGCGAGCCATTCGGTGCCGGGTTAGCAGTGGTCTGTACGGCTCTATTTCCGCCGTGCAGTATGTCTTGTCCGGGTGTGCGTCGGTATGCCCGATTGCTCGGTACGGACCTTCCCCAAATAAAATCAACCTTGGGCAGCTTGTGCTCTGGGCTTCGCTTGGCTCCGACGATTCAGTCGGAGAGAGAAGCGTTGCAGTACGTGGAATTAGAAAATGACGTCTCTACCTGCTGAGTCCCAAGCACTGGTGCAAAGAGACCCTTTCTCGGGGCAGGATGGCCGTAGTAATGTCCTGAGTATAGGGGAAGAATTTCACGGGCCGGGCTTCCGTTTCGTGCGCTCCTTTCTCTTGGTGATTCTGGTGTTGGTGGGGTGCTTGCTAGCACTCGCTGGCGTCCTGAGTTGGTACTTCAGCATGGATATGACCGTGGAGAGCAAAGGGGTCATTGAGCCTCGACATCGGCATCGGGTCAAGGCTGAGATTGCGGGAATTATCCAGCAGATACACGTCCGACAGGGGCATCAGGTAGAAAAGGGCGAGCCGTTGGTCACGCTGGATGATACCGACTGGCGGATCCAACTCCAGCAAGCCGAAAAGGACCTCGAAGTAAACCAAAGCCAGCAGCAAGCGATTCAGCAGCAGATGGAACAAGATCGGAACATTCGGCAAGCCGAGGTCTCCCACGCTCAGCGGCAAGTAGAGCGGATGCGTATTCAACTGGAGCAGGTCGTGGCCGAACAAACCATTTACTCGGCTGGTTTGTTGCCCGTCAGTGTGGTTCGCCAGCCGTTAGATCAACTCCTGCCGGTGCGGCTGGGCAATGCTTGGCTGAGGGATGCTGAAGCCGAGTTAGAACGGACTCAGCAGCGGCTTCAGGCCGTAGAAGGACGAACAGCGGAACTTCAGACTTTGGAAAAACAGCGCGAGAAGATGGAGCAGGAGCGCCAGCGATTGGAAAACCGGCTAGCCAAGAACACGATCCGAGCACCGACGGCGGGCACGGTGATGACGGTTCAGTTGGAGCAACGGGTGGGTGATCGTCTCCAAAGCGGGGAAACCGTGCTCGAAGTGGCTCAGACTGATGAGTGGCAGGCGCGGATTATGATCAAGGAGATCGACCTGCCCAAAATCGAGATCGGGCAACCAGCTCGTCTGTATGTGGATGCTTTTCCGCATATGGAATACAAGGTGTTTGGGGGCGTGGTGGAAGAGATGTCGGCTACACCAGTAATAGAGAACGCCGTAGGGGGCGCAGTCTATCCGATAAAGGTGTCGATTCACGACCCGCAGGTGTCGGATGGGGAACAGGTATATTCGCTGGCGTATGGGATGAATGCGGAGGTCAAGATTGTGGTAGAGAGGGGACGGGTCATAGAACTGCTGTGGAAGAAGCTGTTGCAGACGGCGGAGCCGGTGGCAAGACACGACTTCCACTGGCGGGAGTCGGGGACACAGATGGAGGGGGCAGGCCAGCAGGCAACTGATGAATGAGATTGTACAGATCATACGGCTTTTGCGACCCTACTGGCGCTATATCGCTCAGTCTCTACTAGTCGGTGTATTCGTCTTGTTGTTGCAGATCCCAGGACCGTATTTCACCAAAATACTCATTGACGATGTGTATCCTCATAAAGACTGGAACTTGCTAGCATTTGCTCTGCTGCTCGGGGCCGCTGTTTCCACGGGGTTGGGAGGCGTGAGTTTTCTCAGTAGCTACTTTGGCCAATGCGTAGGGGTACGTATTGGTTTCGATTTTCAATCTATTTTTTACCGCCATGTACAATCGCTCGATTTTAGTTTTTTCGATCGAAGAGAGACAGGAGAAATACTCTCGCGTTTTAGAGATCTGAATAGTTCGATTGGTAGCGTAATTCGTATCATAAACACCTTCATTATGAACTCTCTTCAGCTACTTATTTTTCCGCCGATTCTATTCTACATCAACTGGAAGTTGGCACTTATCAGTTTAGCTGTTTTGCCCTTCGATACATTGCTTGTAGTTATAACCCGCAAGTATATGCGCCGTTTCTCTGAGAAAATCGCGGAGCGTTCCGCGGAGCTATCGGCGAAAAATTATGAGTCGCTCAACGGTATTCGCACTGTGCAGGCCCTAGGATTGGAAGCTAGATTTTACGAGAAGCTGGAGGGCCTGTTCACCGTGCTCGCCGACCTTCGCGTCCGTTCGGCTTTGTTTTCGGGAGGATCGGGATTTGTTGGAGGGCTTATTAATACGAGCGGTACGTTGGCCTATAGCTGGTACGGTTGGACACAGATTCTTTCGGGAAACTTGTCCTTGGGTAGTTTTATGGCCTTCACGGCGTACGTAGGGTTCCTCTATGGGCCAATCAAGAATTTAATCGGGCTAATTCGCAGTATTGAACTGACCTTGGTGCATATCAACCGCTTTTTTGAAATCTACCATATATATCCAGCTATCCAAGATGATCCTAAAGCACCGCCGCTCACTATTACTGCTGGTCAAGTCGAATTCAATGATCTGAGCTTTTCCTACGATGGCCAACACCCGGTTTTGAGGCGGATCAATCTAGTTGTCGAAGCGGGTACGACTACAGCGCTGGTGGGCAGAAGTGGTTCGGGAAAATCGACGTTGGCCAAGTTGGTCCCCAGATTTTACGATCCTATAGAAGGTAGTGTAGCTATTGACGGACAAGACATCCGGGCGTTTCGCTTGCAGTCGCTACGGCAGCAGATCGGTTTTGCCTTACAGGGAAGTACTCTATTTCAGGGCAGCATTAAAGAGAATTTGGCGTTTAACCAGGATATTCCTCTTAGGACGATAGAGGGAGCCGCTCGCGCCGCTTATATCCACGACTTTATAAGCACTCTGCCCGAGGGATATGATACCCTAGTCGGAGAACAAGGTGTCAAATTCTCTGAAGGGCAAAGGCAGCGTATCGCGCTGGCACGCGTTCTATTGATGGACACGCCCATTTTGGTTTTGGACGAACCTACTTCGGCTTTGGATGCGGAGTCGGAGCACCACATTCACGAGGCACTCAAGGTGGTACAGGAAGGACGCACCACGATTATCGTCGCCCATCGTCTGTCAACGATTCGAGCCGCCGATCAAATCGTCGTATTGGAAAACGGAAGCATAGCCGAACAAGGGACTCATGATTGGCTGTTGCATACTGGCGGATCTTATGCGGTGTTGTTTGACAAAATGGCGCGGATATGAAGGGTTTTCGCAAGACTTCATCAGGAGGATGCTTGCGAGTCCCGTAATTCGATTCGCACTTACACAGACATAGCTATGCGGCCCCACAGGAGAAAGGAGGAAGCTGTACAATGCATAGCACGGTATCTTCACAAGTTCAATAACCACCCGTTAAAACGGAGGAAACACATGCAGACTCTCTGCAAACCCTCTCGGAGGGTTTACGATACTAAAGCCATAGAGGCTTGTCACGACGACGGAACCGATGAGCACTCGTATTACCACGCGGGCGCAACCGTGGGAATTGGTGTTGGGATGGCCCTCGTCCCTACCCCTGCAAAAGTCGCCGGTAGGGTATTGCTCGGTGGTAGTGCTGCCTTCACCGCATATGTCACCGAAGCCGAGGAGGCTATCGCCCATACAGCCGAGAACTTAGTAAATGCTATAAGTGATATGGATCTTGGAGGGGGCGGGAGCGGTGGAACGACCGGGAGCGGTACTGCAGATGGTACACCAGCAGCACAAGAAGTCATCAACATTGATCCCATAACCGGGCAGAATACTGATGACGATTAAAGCATGTTGAAGTTGGGGCTGTGGCCTTTGAGGTCTCAGCCCTAACTACTTGAATTCGACAGGTTTCTACTTTCGTGTTTCTAACTCTCTGTCCGGCAGTATGTTCTAGTCGGAAATCATTGATTTCACTCCTATCTTTCGCGGTTTCCCTCTGGGAAACGAGCCCGGATTAGTTAGTCTTGAGGCAAAGCTGTCGTTTTCAAATAAATATCCGAGAAGAACTTATGAAGTTTGACAATTCCAAAGCGATCTAATACTAGGGGTATTTCTATGACTACAACTCGTATAGTCGCAATCGGTTGCCTTACCGGACTGCTAATTAGGCATACAACTGCCATGGGCGGAACAATATTTGAATCTATTGCGAGCTTGATGGGTATAGATACGAACTACTCAACAGATGTATTTGATCTATATCTAGGATATCAGATTACTGTAGGCCTTTTATTGGGAACCCTGTTCTGTTTATTAATTTTACCCTACATATTCGCTCACAACCGCAAGGCTGCGTCTTTGTATATAGTTCTGTTTGGTGCTCTAATTATTATAATAAATTTAATCCATGCCGATTTTGATTCTAAGATGAGGGCTGCAAGGTCTGTAGGAATGATACTGGGTGCGATTGTTATGATTAGGACTACTATAAGGCTACACAGCAAGGTTGAACCTATCGCTGTTTACCATCAGTGGTATATAAGTCATTACAGAGACTGGCTCCATGTACTCTGGCCTTTAATCCTTAGTCCGGTATGGATTAGCTACTTATATTTGTTGCATCCTAGCAGGATAGAGCGAACGTTCATACTCGATTATCCTGCGACGCTTATAGTTTTAGACGTTCTGTCTTCAGTTATCCTAGCTCCTTTTGTCGAAGAGCTCGTTTTTCGCCGGCTTTTCTTTTTTGCTCTGCGTCAGAAGATTGGCTTGCTCAAGGCTACATTGATCTCTTCGTTGATCTTCTCCTTTATTCACCTAGACATAGCAATAATAGTGCCCGCTTTTATAGTAGGTGTAGCCTTGGCTCTTATTTACGAACGAACGCAATCCCTAGTAGTATGCACGGCTGTTCATGGAGGCATAAACGTCCTCAACTTCCTCGCAATTGACATCCTCACTGGAGGCCTAGAGTCTGAACTCAGTCCTCTTCCATAAAACTGGCCTTCGCTATCTTGGCTATGCCATACCCTCTACTTTAAATACCACCTCCGATGCTCGGAGCTTCTATTTTGCCCATAACTCTCAAAGAGATCTATCAGATCAGCTAAGAGACCGTCTATGCAGAGATCGGCCGCGACCAATCCACGATCAGCCGCACTGAATCAGGTGATCGCCCTGTTTCCACTCTATAGTTGCTCCGTCTTGCCAATCTGTACGGCTAGCCGGTCGAATGGTTCATTGATCCGAGCATTTCGCTCGAACAGGAAGTCCTGAATGTCGTGCCCTTTCGCGCCGACCCGGGGCAACAAGTGCAATCAGGGTGCGGCAGCCTCAAGGAAGCGTAAGGGCAAGTATTGAGCATATGTCAGGTAAAGGATATAGGATCATGCTTAACACTTGGGATACCATGCTAAGACAAGAATGGGAGTGTCCATGGAACCTTATCTTGGTTGTCCTACAGTTCGCCATCTTATTCTCTTTTATTGCACTTAGGAACGCTTATGTCGGTAACTGGGCCGAGGAATCCTTGCTGTTGCGGGATATGAAAATCGTCACTATCTATCTTTTTGGCTCCCATGCCGCCGCTATGGTTTTGATGCTTACATGTTTTTATCTCATGGTAGGAACTATGCCTAAGCAGATGAATCTGTCTCTATATGGTATGGGTAAGGAGGTCTGGCTGGCTATTTTCTTGGTAGTGTTGATTACGATTCCAGCGAATCTATCCAGATCGGTCGGTTATATCCCCCCGGTGATGCACCTACCCGATTTATCAATTATAAGATTATTACAAGGTGTCATCGTCATTCCCTTGGTAGAGGAGTGGCTCTTTAGAGGCCTTCTTTATACCTACCTCAAGAGGCATTTGCCTTTTGTATGGGCTGTTGTATCAAATGTCGTAATATTTTCGTTATGCCACTACAATATAGGAGGGCATTTTTTAGCACTATTACCTCATTTGGGACTAGGTCTCGTGCTTGTTATTTACTATGAACGATCTCGTTCAATTGGTTCCTGTATTGTACTACATGGCGTTGCTAATATAGTGGCAGAATTGGTCTTCTCATCTAGAATTTATATGTTGGATCCTGTGCTGTGAAGAACTGGATCGTCTCTACTATTGTGATCAATGCCATAACCGTTCTTTCATTGTTATATATAATAGTGAGATATGGTCTTTCGGATGGGGATACCTACTCGCGGCATGGAGATCGACTTATGGCGAACAATGAACACCGTATGGCCCTTCGCGCTTATGAACAAGCCCTTACTTTAGAAGGTAATTCGTTCCGCGCTTGGAAAGGACTTGCAAAGTGCTACTTATCGCTGGATGAGCCCAGCCGTGCTCTCGATGCTTTGAATGCTGCTCTACAATATGACGAAGACGATCCTTGGCTATGGAAGAGCAAGGGCGATGCCTGTTTGGCCATGAAGGATTCAATACAAGCCCTTGAGTTTTATTCTGCTGCGTTCCGCTTAGATCCCAAAAATGTGGGGTTATGCCAGAGGACGGGCGATCTTCTGCGCGATCTACGGCAATTAGAAGAGGCCGTAACTGTTTACAAGACCTGCTTGGCAGCCGATTCCACGGACGCGCATTTAGCGCATTTCTGGGAACTTATTGGTGCGCTCCACATCGAAAAAAAAGACTATGAGGTTGCTGAAGCAGCACTGGAGACCGCGTTACAGCACGATCCTGATCACCTAGCATCGTGGATCAAGCTAAGCATTCTCTTTATGGGTACAGGCCGACTAGACGAAGGAATCGACGCGCTTAATCGGGCTGTATCACTCGACCACGAAACAGGTGTTGCGTGGTATTACAGAGCTCGCATCCGCGCTTGGCGCGGTGAAACGGCGTTGGCCAGAGCGGACTTAGCGATGGCGATCCGTATGGATTCAACGATTGCCATACGCGCCCGCAAAAAACCAGAACTATCCTTCTACTTTAACCGAGAGTAGCACACGTAAACCTGAATGCTACCTGCCGTATCACGCATAACAAAACGATGCTCTTGACGAACCAATCCGCTCATTCCGTCCGCGTCGCCATCATCGACTCGGGTATTGACCCGACGCACGAAAAGATCGGCGCGGTTCACGAAGTGCTCTTGGATTCGGTGCCTTGGCAAGCGGCTCTTGGTTCTGGTCACGGCACAGCTTGTGCGGGCATTATCCGCCAGATCGCGCCGACTGCGATTCTATACGATGTCCGTATCTTCGACGAGTCCTTGACCGCCGATGGTTCGGCTCTGCTGGCGGCGATCCGTTGGACGATTGAGCAGCAGATGGATGTGGTCAACCTCAGCTTGGGCACGACGGATGTTTCTTTCCGTGACGGGCTCGCCGAGGTATGCTGTCAAGCTCGCGACGCCGGGGTCATTCTGGTGGCTGCCGAGCACAACGATGGACGCGAAAGCTATCCGGCGGCCTTGCCGGATGTCATCGGCGTTGCAGGCGGCAAGGTACGGGGGCGCTATGGATATTACTACCGACCGGGACACGCGATAGAATGCGTCGCCCGCGGCGATGCCCAGCGGGTCTGCTGGACTGATCCTCCGTATCTGATGGTGTCCGGCACCAGCTATGCCGCGCCGCACATCACCGGCGTTGTCGCCATGATTCGCCAAGCGCATCCGGGTGCGCCGCTGGAACAGGTGCGCGAGCTGTTGCAGGCCAGTGCGCTGCAAGGAACGCCGGAGCTACTCCCCGATACACGCCCACGCTCGGTGGCTGAGCCGGATCCTCCAACTAGCACCTCGGACTTCACTTGGCTTCAGAAGGCAGCACTCTACCCGTTCAATAAGGAGATGCACTCCTTGGTTCGGGCGCGGGACTTACTTGCTTTTGAGATTACGGGTATCGCCGATCCGGTAGGTAAGGGGCTGGTAGGCAAAGACGCAGGTGAAGTGCTAGGCTTGCCCGGTGTAGGTGTACGCATCCGGCCCCGGCTTGCTTCGGTCCTTGAGGAAGCGGATACGCTCATCCTTGGCTATGTCGATCAGCTAGGGCGAATTGGCAAGCAAGACGTGCTATGCACGGCCATTGAGACGGCCTTGGAGCACGACTGCCATGTCTTCAGTTTTCTCGCCGTGCCCCAAGATGAGTATGGCGACCTGTACGATCTCGCCGACAAGAAAGGGCTTCATCTGACGTATCCCTCGGTCACGTCTGACGACATGCAGCAAGCCCTCCAAGCCGATCCAGCCTACAGTCCGGTTGATGTGCCGGTGCTTGGCGTGTTTGGCACTAGTGCCCAACAAGGCAAATTCACCCTGCAACTGATCCTGCGCCGTCACCTTTTGCGCCTCGGCTACACAGTTGGTCAGATCGGCACCGAGCACCACTCGGCTCTATTTGGCATGGACTTGGCCTTTCCCATGGGCTACGCCTCCAATGTGGTGCTGCCGTTACAATACTATGTTCCCTATCTGGACTACAAACTGCGGCAGCTCAGCCAGCAGAAGCGGCCTGATCTCATCTTGGTCGGCTCGCAGTCGGGCACCATCCCCTACGATGTGCATGAACACCGCACCCATTCGCTGACTTCGACGGCCTTTTTGTTAGGCACCAAGCCGGATGCGTGTATACTCGTGGTCAACAGCGTTGACGCCGACGAGTATATCCAAGACACCATCAACAGCCTGCGTGCCCTCGCCAAAGCGCCAACCCTACTGCTAGCGATGAGCGACCAAAAAAAGTACATCCGCACGGCCTACGGGCGCACCTTCGTCAAAGCGGGTTCGATGGCCGAGGAAGAAATCGCCCGTATCCTACATCGGCTCGAAGATCACTTTGGCTTGCCGGTGGTATCTATCCTCTCGGAGGAAGGCCAGCAGCGGATGGTGGATGCGGTAGTCAACCACTTCGCCGAGGAGCAGGTACCGTGTCAGAGTGTCTGAAAGCGCAGATCAAGCGCCTGATCGTCGACGCGCTTGGATTGGACGTGGACCCTGTGGAGATTCCCGACGACGAGGCCCTGTTCGGGGGCATGGACTTGGATTCGATGGCCACCTTAGAGATCGTCGCCGCCATAGAGGAGGCATTCGGCATCACGGTCGAAGACGACGAACTGACCGTCGAACTGTTCGGTTCGATAGAAACGCTAGCTGAATACGTCGCTGGCAAGGTGGCCTGAGTTTGTTCCCATGCAACTCACTCTGCCCCCTCATCCGCCGCCGATTCGTTCCTATCTGTTCCATGCGTACCCGCTATCCATCCTCGCCCAAGCGGATGCCTACCTGCCTTGGCTGTACAGCACCCACATTCAACTGTTCAATTTCCCCGGTGAGGAGCTGAAGTTCTACACCCATCCCTTCTGCACCCGCCATGAGGTGCGCCATCTTTACTTTCAGGCCTGTCCCTTCCTCGATGTCCAGACTATTGACCGACGAGTCTTGGGGCTAAGTACCGATGGTCTCGTCCCGTGGATCACCTCGTGTATTGACCGGGGTTACTATGTCCAGACCGATGTTGATTTCTTCTATTTGCCCGACCGACCGCACTATCAGCGGCACCATTTTATTCACGAGGTGCTCGTGTCCGGCTACAACACCAAGGATCGGACGTTGATGCTGTCCGGCTTTGACGAGCAGGGAGGATACGCGGTCTCTTGTGTGCCATTTGATGTGGTGGAACGGGCGTGTTCGTTCACCCGCGAAGGCCACATCCAGCAGGCATTGCAAGCCGGTCAGCCCTTGCCAGCGTGGTTCTTTCAGGCGATGGAAGATCGGCCTCGAGTATTTCTCTACAAATATCTGCCCGACCAGTCGTATGATTTCGACCCATGTGCGGTGGCCGACCAGTTGGCCGACTACCTATCCGCCGCCGATACGTCGCAGCGCTACCGGCTGCTGGCTGCGCCGCGAGAGGGCGGCTGTTGGGGCACGGGCATTTATCCGTTCCTCCAACGCGAACTGGAAAACCCGGCTGCCTACCGCGACATCCCTTGGCGCATTCTGTGGGAGCACAAAACGTGTATGCAGGCGCGGTTGCAGTACATGGAAGAACAGGGCTACCTCGATCCGGCCGAGCAGCTTGGTATGCGCTTTGGTGCGGTCGAGCGAAAGGCGCACAGTCTGCGCTTGGTGCTATTGCGCTGGAAAACGCATCAGCGACCCGATACTCTCACGCGAGCTTGCGATATGCTTGACGAGATAAGTGCCGAGGAGTGCCCCTTGCTTGAGCGCGTCTTGGAGGCCCTGAACCGATGAACAGGGTGTGGCTTGTGCGCCATGGAGAAAATCGCGCCAATCTCACCGGCGAGTTTTCCCACCGCATCGTGGACTATCCGCTCACACCGTTGGGCTGAAGACAGGCCCGCTGCACGGCCGCGTATCTCGCACCGTTTCCCATCGCGGCGGTCTATGCCTCTCCCTTGCAGTGAGCGCAGCAGACCGCCGCTTGTATTGCCGAGCCACACGAACTCCCGGTCCAGATCATCGAAGCCTTCCGAGAAGTCGACTTGAGCCGAGTGGACACCTATCGCCGAAGCTACAATCGCCAGATTAACTCCGACTGCTTGCTGCAAGACGCCATAGAAGAGCTATACAGAAAGCGGAAACGATAGTCGCAGCTCGCCGCGATCACGAGTAGTACTTCACATAGTTGAATAGTACTTGGTGAAGCAGGGGACCAACCGGACGCGATCTCGCACCGTACCCCGGCGATAGGCTGGCCGATCACTGTGCGACAATCAAAATCGGCCGCGCCCTATGCTGGCCTCTTGGGACTTCGTATCTTTCAGGACCTTGCTACTACTATATACCAAAGGACGAATCCATGACCACCGACCGCATTTTCCACCGCGTCATTACCGACAACTGGCCGCAGATTTCCCACGGCAAAGACTGCTACCTCTACGCCGAAGACGGCCGCGCGTACCTCGATGCCTGCGCTGGCGTCCACGTGGTCTCCATCGGTCACGGCGTTCCAGAGATAGGTGAGGTCATGCGGGAGCAGGCGAACAAGGTCAGCTTTACCTACGCCCGCTTCCTCACCCAGCCGCAAATCGACCTCGCCGACAAAATCGCAGCCATAGCCCCCGGCGACCTCAACCGCGTGTTCTTCATCTCCGGCGGATCCGAAGCCACGGAGTCCGCGCTCAAGATGGCCCGCAAGTACCACATCGAGACCGGCAACCCAAAGAAGTACAAAGTCATCACCCGCTGGCAGAGCTGGCACGGCAACACTATCGGCGCGCTTTCCATGTCGGGCCGCTCCACTTGGCGCGAGGACTACGTGCCCTATTTGCTCGACTTCCCGCACATCACCTTCCCCCACCCGGATCACTGCCCGTACTGCCAAGACCGACCCGCCTGTACGCTCTCCTGCGCCGAAGAACTGGAACGGGTCATCAAACAGGAGGGCAGCGAGTCCATTGCCGCCTTTATCGCCGAGCCGATCTCGGGCACTTCTTGCTGCGGCCTGATGCCGCCGCCCGACTACTTCCCCACCATCCGCGCGATCTGCGACCGCTACAACATCCTGATGCTCATCGACGAAGTGGTCACCGGCTACGGACGCACGGGCCTCAATTTCGGCATTGAGCACTGGAACGCCATTCCAGACATCATAGCCACTGGCAAGGGCCTCGCCAGCGGGTACACGCCCATTGCCGCCACCCTGGTCCGCGACGAGATCTACGACGGGATCTACAAAAAGCAAAACCACTACGTCCACGGCCACACCTATGGCGGCAATCCGCTCTCCTGCGCCATTGCCCTCGCCGTGCAGAACTACATCCAAGACCACGATTTGGTCACTCGCTGCGCGCAGATGGGCGACCTGATGCTGGAGAAGATGCAGCCCTTAATGGACTCGCCCATAGTCAGCGCAGTGCGCGGCAAGGGCCTGCTTACCGGCGTGGAGTTTGCCAAGGACAAGGCGACCGGCGCGCCCTTCGACCCAGCCCAGGGCGTGTCGGCCGCGATCGTCAACCGCGCCTTTGCCAAAGGCGTGCTCATCATGCCCGGCTCGCCCGGGTTGATTGACGGCGTCAGCGGCGACCACATTGCCATCAGCCCGCCCTTTACCATTAGCGAAGAACAGGTCGAGGAAATCGCGCAGGTGATCGCGGATGTGGTTGGAGAGATGGAGCGAGAATTGGGATATTGAGCCAGAAAAAACACCGCGTACCTACATCGCCCGTAGAGGAGGATTACCATGAAACTCGGCACCTTTATGATGCCCTTGCATCCCCCGGAAAAAGACCGCACTGAATGCTTTGCCGAAGACGTCGAGTTCGTCGTCCGCGCCGATCAGCTCGGCTTCACCGAGGCTTGGGTCGGCCAGCACCACACCGTTGCTTGGGAGCCGATTCCGTCCAACGACCTCTTCATCGCCCACGTCCTGCCCCTGACGCAAAACATCCGCTTGGGCACGGGCGTCTCCATCATGCCGCAGCACCACCCGGTCAATGTCGCGGTGCGGCTGGCCTTTCTCGACCACCTGTCCAAGGGCCGCTTCAACTGCGGTTTCGGCCAAGGCGGCGTCGCCACCGACTGGGGCCTTTTTGACCTGCCCGATCCCAAGACCCAAGGGCTGATGACCGTCGAGAGCATCGACATGGTCCTCAAGCTCTGGCAGGCGGACGCTCCTTTTGACTTTGCGGGGGATTTCTACCGCATCAAAATTGAGGAGGCGAACTCCGAACTCGGCATCGGCGAACTGCTCAAGCCCTACCAGCAGCCGCACCCGCCCATTGGCATGAGCGTGATAAGAAGCGACTCCATGGCCGCGACCATGGCCGGCCAGCGGGGCTACCTGCCCATCAGCACCAATCTCGTCGCTCCTTCGATCTTGACTCAGCACTGGCAGACCTACAGCGCCGGGGCTACCGAGGCCGGTCTGCCCGCGCCCGAGCGCACCCGCTGGCGCATCTCGCGCAGCATCCTCGTCGCCGATGACGAAGCGTGCGCTTGGGACTACGCCCTCGACGAGAAGAGTGCTTTCTGCCGCGCCTTTGAATACCTGATCGCCGTACTCAGCGGTGCCCAAATGCTCCACATTACCAAGCACGACCCGGACGTTCCCGACGAAGAGGTCACGCCTGAGTATCTGATCAGGAACCTGTGTATAATAGGCGACGTGCCGTCGTGCGTAGAGCAGCTACAGGGCTTGTGGGAGACGACCGGGGGCTTTGACACGCTGCTGATGATCGCCCACGACTGGGACGACCGGCCGCTGTGGGAGCGTTCGATGGACTTGCTCGCCAACCAGGTCGTGCCGCAATTGCCGTCGGTATAGGGAATGCAAGTACGCTCTCGATGGCGACGAGAAGGTGCGTTTTTTGACAACCGCATTTTAGGGCCGTACCCTTATCTTCCCGTATATGAGGGCTGATTATGGAAACGCCTTCCGAGAGAGACGACATGAACAGAACACTAGAATATGACGCGAGCGACCAGAACGTATCCGTCGCTTGGGACGAGAAGGTCGGAGCCTTTCAAGTGACGAGCGACCTAGGCACCTTCCGCGTGGAGCCTGCTTGGCACGAGAGGGCGCAGGTCTTTTATACTGCGTACACCGAGGTCGAGGGCCTGTTTATCGAGGCCGAGACGCTCGACGAGTTTAAGGAAATCATCCTCGACATGACGCCCGACCTGTTGCGGGACAACCATATGGACGCCACCGGCCAAGTCCTGCCGATACCCGACATCCCTGTTGCGGAACCTGTGCGATTAGAGCAAGGCGATGGCCGCGGCAGGGCACTAGCCTAGCGTGGGCGAGGATTACTATCGCTGGCTTACGAGTCGGCTAACAGCCCTAGGCTATATTTGGGTGAGCACCGGCAAGCACCAGAAATGGAAGCACAGCACGACAGGGGCCTCAGTGGCCGTACCCCGCCCAGTAAAAACCCTCGTGACAGCTAAGAGCATCCTTCAGCAGGCCAAAGAGCGCAGTCGGCCCAAAGGCTAAGCTAATACGCGCTCAGATCCTCCCCAAGAATCATAAATCAGCTTGTTAAAGCCCTCGCCTGCTCGCCCAAGGCGATCAAATCCTCGGCAATGGAGCGCAGCCGGGGCCTTGCTAGGAGCGCCGGATCGACGTCAAAGGCCCCGGCTGCGTAGTGCTGCATGGAGCGCAGCTTGGCCTCGGTATCGGGCCGGGTGACAAACTTGAAGGCAACGTAGCGCCGCTCGGGGAACTTGCCGTAGGCTGCGTGAAAGAGGCTGTGGTGGAAAAAGACCACGTCGCCGGGCATAGTCTCCACCGCGCAGGCAGGGATGTCCTCGCCCCTCGCCCCGAAGCTGTCGCCGATCGTGCCGTCCTTGAAGTGGTGGGACTGTAAGGGCCACAGCCACTCGTGGAAGGGCATGCGATGCGAACCGGGGATCACCCGCAGCGCGCCCTGCTTTTTGGTGGTGGGCGTCAGGTAGATCATCACCTTGAGCCGCCGATACTCGGTCTCTGCGGCCCCTGGCCGATCCGCGTGCCAGTTGTGCTCCCCTTTCTCGGTACGCCCCTCCTTGTTGCCCTCCGATCCCGACCACAGGAAATCGGGTCCTAGGAGATCGGCGGCCACTTGGAAAATGCGGTCGTCCTCGGCTAAGTCCAAAAGCCGGGGATTTAGTTCGGCAAAAGGCGCAAGGCCCTGGTGCTGGCCGTCGTCGGGTTGGCCACCTCGATCCTCGCGCCACACTTGGTCGGCGGCTTGGGTAATCTCGGCCATCTCGTCCGGGGAAAAGGCTTGGCGCAGGCAGAGAAAGCCAAAGACATCAAAGTGCTCTTTTTGTTTCGGCGTCAGCATCGGCAGCCCTCCTCGGGTAGCGAATCATAGGTCGGCAAGATAGAACAGAGCCACGCTGCAGCCAACCGCGTCGGTGGCCGTAAATGCGTTTTCAGGTTAATTTTGTAGTCTATGTACGCACTAATTTTTCGTTTTATCACCCTCACATTAAAAGACGATTCTGATGCAGACCATGCGCTCACTGGTTTTCTGCTTTATCCTCGCCTCGGTGGCCCATGCCGCGGACAGTCCCGTTCTCCGCGCCCACGCCTTCACGCTCTACGGCGATCCCAAGTACGGGCCTGATTTTACCCATTTCGACTACGTCAATCCCGACGCCCCCAAAGGCGGCGAAATCCGCCTCGCCGCCATCGGCACGTACGACAACCTCAATCCCTTTACCCTCAAGGGAGTCGCCGCGGCTGGTTCGCTGATGCTCTACAACCGGCTCTGCACCAAGTCCAAGGACGAGCCGTTCACCGAATACGGCCAGCTCGCCGCGCAGATGCAGATGCCGGAGGATCGCTCTTGGATCATCTTCGAGCTCCACCCCGAAGCGCGCTGGCACGACGGCGTTCCCGTGACCGCGGCTGATGTGATTTTCAGCTTCAAAATCCTCACCACCAAGGGCATTCCGTTCTTTCGCACCTTCTACGCCGACGTCGACACGGTCTTCGCCCTCGACGAGCGCCAAGTGAAGTTTGAGTTCAAAGAGGGCACCAACCGCGAAATGCCGCTGATCATTGGCCAGCTACGAGTATTGCCCAAGCACTATTGGGAAGGGCGCGAATTCGCCGCCACTACGCTTGAGCCGCCTCTAGGCAGCGGCCCGTACAAGATCGTCGAGTTCGAGCCGGGCCGCTCGATTACCTACGAGCGCGTCGATGACTACTGGGCGCGCGACCTGCCCGTACACAAGGGCCGCCACAACTTCGACCGCATCCGCTACGAGTACTACCGCGACCAGACCGTGGCCATCGAAGCCTTCAAGACGGGGGGATACGACTACCGCCTGTTAAGCAATTCCAAGGAATGGGCTACGGACTACGAGGACTTTGCGCCGATCGCCGAGGGCCGGATGATCAAGGTACAGATCCCGCACCAGCTCATCCGCGGCATGTCGGGTTTTGCGTTTAATACCCGGCGCGACAAGTTCAAAGATCCCAAGGTGCGGCAGGCGCTCGCTTACGCCTACGATTTTGAATGGACTAACAAGAATCTGTTCTACGGCCTTCTCACTCGCAGCAATAGCTATTGGGGGAACTCGGACCTTGGGTCGTCGGGGCTACCCGAGGGACAGGAGTTGGAAATTTTGGCGGCGTACCGGGGGCGGATACCGGACGAGGTGTTTACCTCTGCTTATGCGCCGCCGGTTACTAACGGCTCGGGACAGCTTCGGCAAAACCTTCGCACGGCTAAAAAGCTGTTGCAAGAAGCCGGTTGGACCGTCGTAGATGGGAAGCTGGCCCACGCTGAGAGTGGCGAGGTAATGCGCTTTGAATTCTTGCTCGGATCCTCGTCGTACGAGCGCGTCCTCAGCCCCCTCGTGCAAAACCTCGAACGCCTTGGCGTTGAGGCGACTATCCGCACGGTGGACGCGGCGCAGTACCAGAACCGCGTCCAAGATTTCGATTTCGACATCATCGTTACCTCGTGGCGTCAGACCTTGAGTCCGGGCAATGAGCAACGCAACTTCTGGTCGAGTACGGCGGCGCGATCGGCGGGTAGCCGCAACTACGTCGGCATTGCCGATCCGGTCATCGACGAGTTGATCGAGCGCCAGATTGCCGCGCCCGACCGTCCAACGCAGGTCGCGATAACCCACGCCCTCGACCGCATCTTGCTCTGGAACCACTACGTAATCCCCGACTCGCACAGCCGCTCCTATCGCTTGGCCTATTGGAACAAGTTCGGGCGAATGCCAGAGCCAGCCCCCAATGGACTGGGCTTTCCCGACACTTGGTGGTGGGACGCGGAAAAAGCAGCGCGTTTAGAATCCAAATGAACGTCGTGAATGTCGCGCTTGAATCGTCCATTGACAGAAAGTTGACTATGCACATCGCACTCGCTCTAATAGCTGTCCTGACGGCGCTTCCCATCCGTGCCGACAACTACGTCGGCCACGGCATCTCCCTCTACGGCGCGCTCAAATACGGTCCCGACTTTACCCATTTCGACTACGTCAATCCCGATGCCCCGAAGGGCGGTACGCTGCGCCTAGGCTGGATCGGCACCTTTGACAGCCTCAACCCCTATATCCTCAAGGGCATTGAGCCGCCGCGTCTAGAGAACCTGCTCTACGACACCCTCACTGAACGCGCTGACGACGAAATCGCCACCGGATACGGTCTCCTCGTCGAGCGCATTGAAATTCCTCCCGACAATTCTTGGGTGCTCTACACTCTGCGGCCGGAGGCGCGCTGGCACGACGGCAGGCCCATAACTCCCGAGGATGTGATTTTCTCTCTGGAGACTTATAAGACCAAGGGACATCCCAGATGGCGCAACTACTTTGCGGCCATCGAGACAGCCGAAAAGGTCGGGGCGCGTCAGGTTCGGTTGATCTTCAGTGGGGAGACCAACAAAGAACTGCCGCTAATCTCCGGCCAAATGGCCATCCTGCCCAAACACTACTGGGAGGGCCGCAATTTCGAGGAAACCACGCTCGACCCGCCGCTGGGCAGCGGCCCGTATAAAATCGCCGCGGTCGAGGCCGGGCGCTCCATAACCTACGAGCGCGTCGCAGACTACTGGGGCCGCGACCTGCCCGTCAACAAGGGCCGCTTCAACTTCGACCGCATCCACTTCGACTACTACCGCGACCAGACCGTGGCCATCGAAGCGCTCAAGGCCGGTGAATTCGACTACCGCCGCGAAAGCTCGTCCAAGGACTGGTCAACGGCTTACGAGGGAGAAGCCGTGGCCGCTGGCAAGCTGGTCAAGGACCCACTGCCCCATCAGCGCGCCGCTGGTATGCAGGCGTTCTGGTTCAACACGCGCCGCGCCAAGTTTTCCGATCCTCGAGTGCGGCAGGCCCTTGGCTATGCCTTTGACTTCGAGTGGACCAAAAAGAATCTGTTCTACGGCCTCTACACCCGCAGCAACAGCTACTTCGCCAATTCGGAGTTGGCCTCTGCGGGACTGCCTTCGGGCCGGGAGTTGGAAATTCTAGAGGAGTACCGAGGCCGCATCCCCGACGAACTTTTTACTACTGAGTTTCAGTTACCGACCACCGACGGTTCGGGCCAGCTCCGTCAAAACCTGCGCCGCGCCAAAAGGCTGCTGCAAGCGGCGGGTTGGGTAGTTGTCGATGATGTCCTGACCCACGGCGAGACCGGCGAGGTCATGGAAATCGAATTTTTGCTTTCCAGCTCGTCGTGGGAACGCATTGTCGCGCCGATGATTCCCAATCTCGAACGCCTCGGCGTCAAAGCGGCAATCCGCACCGTCGATCGGACCCAGTATCAAAACAGGGTTCAGACGTTTGACTACGACGTCATCGTCCTAGTCCGAGGCCAGAGCCACAGTCCCGGCAATGAGCAGCGCAACTACTGGACCAGCGCCGTCGCAGACGAGCCGGGCAGCGGCAATGTCGCCGGTATCAAAGACCCGGTCGTCGATGAGCTAATCGACCGCCTGATTCAGGCTCCTAGCCGCGCCGAACTGGTGGCGACGACTCGGGCGCTGGATCGGATATTGCTGTGGGGGCACTACACCATCCCGCACTGGTACAGCGGTAATTTCCGCGTGGTCCACTGGGACAAATTCGGCAAACCCGCCTTGTCCGCCCCCTACACCGGCTCCTACTTCGTCATGCCCTACACTTGGTGGTACGACGCAGAGAAGGCGGCGCGGCTGGAACAGGACCGTTAGCCCGCTTCTATGGGCACTTATATCCTCCGCCGCCTGCTGTTGATGGTGCCGACGCTCTTCGGCATTATGACCATCAACTTCCTCATCATCCAAGCGGCACCGGGCGGCCCGGTCGAGCGCACCATCGCGGTGATTCAGGGCTTTGGTACGGACGCCACCGAGCGGGTCAGCGGCTCGGGCATGGGCGAGACCCTCGACACCGACGCGACGCCGGGCGGCGAGATCAGCAGCAAGTACCGCGGTGCCCAAGGGCTCGATCCCGAATTGATCGCCGAGCTCGAACGCATGTATGGTTTCGACAAGCCGGTACACGAGCGCTTCTTGCAGATGATCGGCCAGTACGTGCGCTTCGACTTTGGCGAGAGCTTTTACCGCGACCAACGGGTCGTCGATCTGGTCAAAGAGAAGATGCCGGTGTCGATTTCGCTGGGGCTGTGGACTACGCTGCTGGTCTATTTTATCTCCATTCCTCTCGGAATCGCCAAAGCCGTGCGCGATGGCTCGCGGTTCGATGTCTGGACCTCGGGGCTGGTCATCGTCGGCTACGCCATCCCCAGCTTTCTCTTTGCCATCTTGCTGATCGTGGTCTTTGCCGGTGGGCATTACTTCGACTGGTTCCCGCTGCGCGGCCTGACCTCGTCTAATTGGGATGAGCTGAGCCTCTTGGCTAAGATCGCCGACTACTTCTGGCACCTAGCGCTGCCGGTCGCGGCGATGGTCATCGGCGGTTTTGCCGGGCTGACCTTGCTGACCAAAAACTCCTTCCTCGACGAGATCAACAAGCTCTACGTCACCACCGCCCGCGCCAAGGGCCTGAGCGAAAACCGGGTGCTCTACGGTCACGTCTTCCGCAACGCCATGTTGATCGTCATCGCCGGTTTCCCC
>JAJDVZ010000164.1:0-35245 GCA_022825835.1 Candidatus Latescibacterota bacterium | reverse complement strand
CAACTGTTCGAGGTAAAAAGAAATACGATGCGATGACCCTAGCTTGTGGACGAGATCAATGCTCAAGGGTCGCACGGTCTATCGCATCGACGAATAGAAACTAGCATACCAAGGGAAAACCAAACATTCAACATACAAGGGAAAACCAAACATTCTACTTTTCGATGACGTAGCGCAGTATGTCCGCGACCTGCTCGGGCTCACTGGCCACGGCGAGCGCGGCCGCATCCACTTCCTTGAGCGCGTGTTGCAACTCGGGCGGGTGGAGGACGATCAGCGGCTTGTTGCAGGCGGCGGCAAACCCCGCGTCAAAAGCCGCGTTCCACTGGCGGTACTGATCGCCGAAGCGAACCACCACCACGTCGGCGTCGCGGATTAGGGTGCGGGTGCGGATGGCGTTGAGCTGCGCGCCTTTGTGATCCTTCCAAAAGCTGCTTTCCTCCGGCCCGAGAATGTCGATTCCACAGTTGTCGCTAGCTGCGTGATCGGTGACCGGAGCGGAGAATTCGACTGGCAAGTCGCTGGCCGCTTGGACGATGCGCTCGCGCCAGTCGCTGTGAATCTCGCCGGATAGATAGACCTTCCACTGTTTGGACATGGGGTTCCTTTTGGTGTGGTGAGTGGGATAGTAGAAGGCGGATGCCGCAATTTGTCGCGATTGCGGCCAGCCGCTATCTTTTTTGCGATGTTAAGGCCGTAGTCAGGCGATGTCAACCTAGGAGAGTTTGCCATGAAATCGGCACTTGAACTGGCCATGGAAAAGGCCGACGCCGCAGTCGGGGGCGCAGAGGGGATTAAGCTGACAGACGAACAGAAAGAGGCTATCGACGAGGTGCGCAAGCAGTACGAGGCCAAGTGGGCCGAGCAAGAAATCGCGCTCAAGGGGCAGCTAGAGCAGGCCACGGGTGCAGACCCGCAGGCCCTCGCCGAAGCGCGACGCCAAGTGCAGGAGCAAATGAGCAAAGTCCGCAACGAACTTTTTGCCGAGCGCGACGCCAAAATCGAGGCGATTCGCAACCAGTAGGACGCAGGTACCGACTATGCAGCCAAACTACGCAGTTGATATGAGGTTGAACATCCGAACGCCTATGCGGGACGGTGTCGATCTTTCTTCTGATATCTATCTGCCGAAGGCATCGGGTAAGTTTCCGACTGTGCTGATGCGCACGCCGTACGACAACAACACGTCGCTCCTGATCGAGAAGGCTATGCGGCTGGCCAATACCGGCTATGCCTGCGTCATCCAAGACGTGCGGGGGCGCTGGGACTCTGACGGCGTTCACTACGCGCTGTTCGGCCACGGCCCAGACGGTTTTGATACGCAGGAATGGATTGGCCAGCAGGAGTGGAGCGACGGCAAGATCGGCATGGCCGGAGGCTCGTACCTCGGATGGGTGCAATGGCAGAGTGCGCCGCACCGCAGCCAGTACCTGACGTGCATGGCACCAAGGGTGATGTGCGGCGATCTGTACTCGGGCCTGATTCACCCCGGCGGGGCGTTCCAACTCAACGTCGCTCTCACGTGGGGGATGCGGACCAATGGCCGCACCGCCCAGAGCATCGATTACCACAGCTGGACGGAGGCCTTTCGCTCGATTCCCCTCATCGACATGGATCAACAGGCGGGCCGAACCCTACAGTTTTGGCGGGATTGGGTGACGCACACCGAATACGATTCCTACTGGGACTCGGTCAACGTCGAAAACAAGTGGGGCGAAATCGCGGCTCCCGCGCTGATAATGGGAGGCTGGTACGACCTGTACTCCCACAATACCTTTATCAACTTCAACGGTCTAAGGCTGCACGGGCGGACGCCTGAAGCGAGGCAAAGTCAGCTCATCGTCGGCCCTTGGCCGCACGCGCTCAGCGCTTCTACCAAGACCGGCGACGTCGACTTCGGCGCGAACTCGCTGTACGACTTGGAGGATTTGGAGTTGCGTTGGTTTGATTATTGGCTGAAGGGCATTGACAACGGCATCGTCGGCGCGGCCCCACTGCGGCTTTTCATAATGGGCGTCAATGAATGGAGAGACGAGCGCGAATGGCCGCTGGCTAGGACCGACTGGCAAAAGTGGTATCTGCACTCTGCTGGCAACGCCAACACGCTGTTGGGCGACGGTAGCTTGTCACCGGTTGAGCCGGGCGACGAGCCGGCAGATCACTTTGTGTACGATCCCGATTTTCCCGTGCAGACCGCAGGCGGCAACAACTGTTGCTCGCCCCACATTGTGCCTTGGGGGCCGTACGACCAGCGCGATGTGGAAATGAGGTCCGACGTGCTTTGTTACACTGGCGAGCCTTTGGAAACCGACTTAGAGGTGACGGGACCGATCAAGGTCGTTCTATATGCGGCTACAGACGGGCTAGATACCGACTGGACTGCTAAACTGGTAGATGTGTCAGCCAGTGGGTACGCCAAGAATCTCTGCGATGGCATCGTCCGGGCGCGCTATCGCGAGGGCTTTGCCGCGCCCAAGTTGCTCCAGCCGGGGCAAACGTACCAGTACGAGATCGATCTCGCCGTTACCGGCAATGTCTTCAAGAAGGGGCACAGGATCAGGATCGAAGTGTCCTCGTCCAATTTCCCGCGCTTCGACAGAAACCACAACACCGGCAATGACCTCGGCACGGACACTGAAATGCGCAGTGCGCAACAGACGGTGCAACACTCCAGAGCGCAGCCGTCGCACGTACTTTTGCCGGTGATTCCGCATCAGTAGCCAGCGGTTGGTCGCCGTTCAATTCTTACAGGTATCAAGCACCTGCCAGCGAGTATCGGCGGCAATTGACAGTGTAAATTTTAGGGCCTACTATCTGAATAAAAACAGCATACCTATCTCGCTTGGGGCGCGACTCAGCGCCCTCGGCGACCGAGTTACATTAATTAAGGAGAACAAGACATGGCGGAAACTGCCCGCTTGCAGGCCGGGGACCAGAGCGTCGAGCTACCCGTCGTCGTCGGCAGCGAGGGCGAAAAGGCGTTCGACATTGCCAAATTGCGCGCTGAGACTGGGTATATAGCTCTAGATCCCGGCTACGGCAATACGGGCTCTTGTCAGAGCGATATCACCTTTATCGACGGCGATGCGGGCATCCTGCGCTACCGGGGCTACGCGATCGAGGAGTTGGCCGAGTATAGCCGCTTCATCGAGGTCGCCCATTTGCTGATCTGGGGCGAGCTGCCCAACGCCGCGCAACTAGACGAGTTCAGTGCGCTGCTGACCAAGCACCAGATGCTGCGCGAGGAAGTAAAGCAACACTTCAGCCTCTTTCCGCCCAACTCGCCGCCGATGGCCGTGTTGTCCTCGGTGCTCAACGCCTTGAGCTGCTACTATCCCGAGTTGTTGGAAATTCAGGACGAGGAGACTTTCATCGAAGCGGCCGCGCGCATCATGTCCAAGGTCCGCACCATTGCCGCCTATTCCTACCGCCAGCAACTGGGCCACCACATCGAGTACCCGCACCCTAGGAAGCGGTACGCGGAGAACTTTCTGCACATGATGTTCAGCCAGCCGCACAACGAGTTTGAGGCGGACCAAGTGCTGGTCGATGCGCTAGATTTGATCTTTCTCCTCCACGCCGACCACGAGCAGAATTGCAGCACCTCTACGGTGCGGATGGTCGGCAGCAGCGAGGCCAATCTCTTCGCCTCGGTAGCGGCAGGCGTCTCCGCCCTGTGGGGGCCGCTGCACGGCGGGGCGAATGTGGCGGTGGTGAACATGCTAGAGACAATTCGCGAAGAAAACATTTCGGTCGGCGACTACGTCGGGCAGGTCAAGGACAAAAAAGCCGGGATTCGCTTGATGGGGTTCGGGCATCGGGTGTATAAGAACTTTGACCCGCGTGCCAAGATCATCAAAAGGAGCTGCGAGAAAGTGTTGGCCAAGCTCCACATCAACGACCCTCTGCTCGATATAGCTAAAGAACTGGAGGCCGTGGCGCTGGAGGACGAGTATTTCATTCAACGCAAGCTCTATCCCAACGTGGATTTTTACAGCGGCGTCATTCTCCGTGCGCTCGGCATTCCCAAGGAAATGTTCACCGTGATCTTCGCCATCGGCCGCATGCCGGGCTGGATTGCGCATTGGTACGAGGAGAGCAAGGCCACCAAAATCAGCCGCCCACGCCAGATTTACACCGGCTCGGTGCAGCGGACCTATCAGCCGCTCGCCGAGCGGCCCTAAGCGCGGGCCAGCGATTAAATTTTGTCAACAGAAAGGATTAGGAGATGCAGCCTAGAATAAGTATGCGCCACGGCAAAATCTCAGAAGAAACCAAAGCACACATTGCCGATTCTTGTACTAAACTCGAACACTACTTCGACCGCATCGTGGATTGCGAAGTCATCCTCGACAAGGAAAAGCACGGCGACAAAGTGGAAATTATCGTCAAGGTGCCGCAGCGCACGTTTGCGGCCACAGGGGCGGCGGACAATCTTTACAAGGCCCTCGCCGAAGCCGAGTCCAAGATCGAGAGTCAACTCAAAAAACACCACGATAAGCTGGTGTCCCACCACTGATAAATGATCGTTGGTATCGCACGAGAGACCTTCGCTGGTGAGCATCGGGTTGCCTTGGTCCCGGAGGCTGTGTCCGGGTTGTCGGCCTGCAATGCGGACATCCTAATAGAGCCGGGCGCAGGTGCCGCAGCCGGCTATGCCGATGCGGCCTATGCCGAGCGCGGTGCAGAAATCGCCGCCGACCGCGACGAGGTGTTTGCCCGTGCCGAGGTGATGCTTCAGGTGCGCACGCTCGGCGCGAACCCGGAGGCCGGTCGCGCCGACTTGACCCGGACCCGCTCCGGTCAAGTCCTCGTCGGGGCCTCGGACCCACTGACCGCTGGTCCAGAGCTAGTTGCGCTGGCCGATGTCGGCGCGACTTTGTTTGCCATGGAACTGATGCCGCGTATTACCCGCGCCCAGAGCATGGATGTGCTCTCGTCCATGGCCACGATCGCCGGCTACAAAGCGGTGCTCTTGGCCGCTGCGGCTCTGCCGCGCATGTTCCCGCTTTTGATGACAGCCGCTGGCACATTGACGCCGTCCCGGGTGCTGGTCATCGGCGCTGGGGTCGCCGGTCTCCAGGCCATTGCCACGGCCCGTCGCCTAGGAGCGGTCATCCAGGCGTACGACGTGCGGCCAGCGGTCAAAGAACAGGTCGAAAGCCTTGGGGCCGAGTTCGTGGAATTGGACATTGACGCGGGCGACTCCGAGGACGCGGGCGGGTACGCGCGGGCGCAGGACGAGGTGTTCTACCGCCGCCAGCGCGAGGAGCTGGCCAAGGTCGCTGGCCAGAGCGACGTGATTATCACCACGGCCGCCATACCGGGGCAACCAGCTCCTTTGTTGATTACGGCTGAGGCCGTGCAGAGCATGGGGCCGGGGTCGGTCATCGTCGATTTGGCCTCTGAGCGCGGCGGCAACTGCGAGTTGACGCGCCCTGGGGAGACGATCGTGGAGGATGGAGTGCAGATCATGGGGCCGCTCAATCTGCCAGCGACCGTGCCGCACCACGCCAGCCAAATGTACTCGCACAATATCGCGACCTTCTTCCGGCATTTGGCGGGCGAGGGGGCGTTGCAATTCGACATGGAGGACGAAATCACGCGCGAGACCTTGGTGTTGCGCGACGGTGAGATCGTCCATCCGCGCATTCGCAAAGGAATCGTATAGTGGACGTCCTAGTAGCCGCGCTGACGGTGTTTGCACTAGCCGTCTTCGTCGGCTTTGAAATCATCACCAAGATCCCGCCGACCCTGCACACGCCGCTGATGTCCGGGTCCAACGCCATCTCCGGCATCACCCTAATCGGCGCACTGCTCTCGGCTGGTTCCGAGCACTCGGCCTTGGCGACCTATTTGGGGCTGGCGGCTGTCATCTTCGCTACGATCAACGTGGTGGGTGGGTTCATGGTGACGCATCGCATGTTGGGGATGTTTAGGAGGCGGGACTAGCGCATGAGCGCGACCCTAATCAACTTCGCCTATCTGGTCGCTTCGGTCCTCTTCATTCTCGGCCTCAAGGGACTGACGCACCCGCGCACGGCCGTGCGCGGCAATTTGCTGGGGGCTTTGGGGATGCTGCTGGCTGTCGTCGTCACCCTGCTGGACCAGCGGATTCTGTCCGGCGAATACATTTTGCTGGGTGCCGTAGTAGGCGCGCTGATTGGCATGACCCTCGCGGTAAAAATTCCCCTGACCTCCATGCCCGAGCTGGTGGCGGTCTTTAACGGCTTGGGCGGCGGTGCCTCTGCGTTGGTGGCCGGTGCGGCGCTGATTGAGGCGCAGGCTCCTTCCTACCAATTCACGGCTGCCACGGCCGCCTCTGGGATCATCGGCGCGGTGACTTTCTGGGGTAGTATCGTGGCCTTTCTCAAGCTGATGGAAGTGCTCAAGGGCTTGGTCCGGTTTCCCGGCCAGCAGTTTTTCAACGGGGTGTTGGTCCTCGTCAGCGCGGGCTTGGGTGCTTGGTTGGTGCTGGGTGAGCCGGACGCCTTCTGGGCCATGGTCGGCGTGGCCTCGCTGTTGGGCCTGTTGCTCGTATTGCCCATAGGCGGAGCCGATATGCCGGTGGTGATTGCCTTGCTCAATTCGTGCTCGGGGCTGGCGGCAGCGGCTACCGGCTTTGTGCTCGACAACAATGTGCTGATTATCGCCGGGTCGCTGGTGGGAGCCTCGGGGCTGATTTTGACGCAAATCATGTGCCGGGCCATGAACCGCTCGCTGGGCAATGTGTTCTTCGGCGGCGTGGGTGCCGAGGTCGCAAGCGGAACCAGCGACGACGAGGTCTATGCTGGCAAGATCAAATCAACTTCGGCCGAGGAAGTCGCGCTGCTGTTTGACACGGCCCGGCGCGTGGTGGTAGTCCCCGGCTACGGCATGGCCGTGGCTCAAGCGCAACACGCCGTGCGGGATTTGGCCAATTTGCTCGAAGAGCGCGGCGTCGCGGTCGAATACGCCATCCATCCGGTGGCAGGCCGGATGCCGGGCCACATGAACGTGTTGTTGGCCGAGGCCGAAGTGCCCTACGACAAGTTGGTGGAGATGGATCGGATCAATCCGACCTTCCAGCAGACCGATGTGGCGTTGATTATCGGTGCCAACGATGTGGTCAACCCCCTTGCCCGCGACGCAGATTCTGGGCCGATTGCCGGGATGCCGATTCTCGATGTGGATCATGCGCGCACGGTGGTGGTGATTAAGCGGAGCCTGAGCCCGGGGTTTGCCGGGCTGCCCAATCCGCTTTTTGCCGCGGAAAATGCACTGATGTTTTTTGGCAGCGCCAAGGAGGCGGTGTTGGATTTGGTAGCCGCGGTAAAGGAAAGTGGATAGGGCTATTACTCGACGAAAATAGCGTCGTCGGGCCAAGATTCCACGATGAAACCCGCCTGCGTATTTACCATGGGCAAATAGTTGTGTAGCCGTCTGATGGGGTCCAACAGGCGGATGGTTTGCATCTCTTGGATCGAGTCCTCGCCGTGGTTTTTTTGCAGCGAGGGGATGATCTTGCCCTGGACACTTTCGGCCACATCGCTGTCGGACTCGCCTTCGACGATCATCACCAGCGCGATGTGGCCATCTACTTCGGCGATATAGCTGTCGCGGATTAGCTCGCTGAATACATTGGCGACATTGGGTTCGGAGCGGATTTCCTGCACGATCTGGCTGCGGGTGATGCCCAATTTGAACTTGATGGTGAGCATGTGCTGGGTCGAGAAGCGGCCCGTGCCTTGAGCCTGCATATCGACCGCGGCGTAGTAGGAGAGGATGCCTTCCTGTTCGAGGCGGACGCGCTTGCGGCTGACGGTGCGCACCGGCACGCCGGTCAAGGTGCTGATGCGGTTGTCCGAGCAGCGGGGGTTGCGGATGAGGGTGCGGACTATTTGCCGCTCTTGTTCGTCAAAACGTCTCATGGCCTGAATTGTCCATTTTAAAGTGAAAGTTAGCGCAATTTAGGCCATATAAGGCAGTGCTGTCAAGGGATGTTTCAAGAAAGTTGTGGAAACTGGCGTAAGGGTGTTTGACAACGTAGCTGTAACTCATATATTAAACCTTCTTTTTTATAAGATCGAGCAAGGGAAAATTAAAATGACCCGAATACCCGGATACCCGCAAAAACAGGGTCTTTACGATCCAGCTCGCGAAAGCGACGCCTGTGGGATCGGCTTTGTCGTAAATATCAAGGGCCACAAGTCGCACAAACTGGTGCGTCAATCCTTGGAGGTCTTGGAGCATCTCAAGCATCGAGGTGCCTGCGGTTGCGAGGCCAACACGGGCGATGGTGCCGGTATGTTGGTGCAGTTGCCCCACAAGTTTTTTAGTGCCGTCTGCGACTTTGCGTTGCCCGCGCCGGGCGAGTACGGAGTGGGCATGTTGTTTTTGCCGCCCGCCCCGGCTCAGCGCCAAGTCTGCGAGGAGCGCTTCGCCCGCATCGTCGAGGAAGAGGGCCAGCACATCCTCGGCTGGCGGGACGTGCCCACCGACAACGCGGCCTTGGGCCACACCGCCAAGCTGCGCGAGCCGTTTCAGCGTCAGGTCTTCATCGGCCGCGGCGAGGTGCAAGGCGACGACGCGCTGGCCTTTGAGCGCAAGCTCTACGTCATCTGCAAGCGCGCTGAAAACGCGATTCGCTACAGTGGCAAAGTCGCCGATGGCGACTTCTTCTACCCGGCTAGTCTCTCTTCGCGCACCATCGTCTATAAGGGCATGCTGATCTCCGACCAAGTCGTGGATTACTTTTCCGACTTGAGCGACGAGCGCTTTGAGGCGGCCATCGCATTGGTGCATTCGCGCTTTAGCACCAACACCTTCCCGAGCTGGGAGCGGGCGCATCCCTACCGCTACATCATCCACAACGGCGAGATAAACACTGTGCGCGGCAACGGCAATTGGATGCGCGCGCGCGAGGGCATGCTGGCGTCCGAGTACTTTGGCGATGACATCGACAAGCTCTTCCCGATCATCCACGAAGACGGCTCTGATTCGGCCAAATTCGACAATGCGCTCGAACTGCTGACCTTGGGGGGGCGCTCGTTGGCGCACGCGGTGATGATGATGATTCCCGAGCCGTGGGAAAACCACGAAACCATGAGCGCGGAGAAGCGGGCCTTTTACGAGTACCATAGCTGTCTGATGGAGCCGTGGGACGGGCCGGCCTCGGTGGCTTTTACCGACGGTGTCGTCGTCGGCGGTATGCTCGATCGCAACGGCTTTAGGCCCTCGCGCTACTACATTGCGAAAGACGATACGCTGGTGCTCTCCTCGGAGACGGGCGTGCTGAGTATTCCGCCGGAAGACGTCGTTTTCAAAGGCCGGCTGCAACCGGGCCGAATGCTCTTGATCGATACGGAGGAGGGCCGGATCATCAGCGACGAGGAGATCAAGCACCAGATCGCCACTGAGCATCCCTATCGGGCGTGGCTCGACGAGAATCTAGTCGCGCTCGAGGACCTGCCGGAGGTTGAGGGCGCGCCCCTGTTGGACAGTCACGAGGAAGTGCTCCACTGGCAGCAGGCTTTTGGCTATACGTTTGAGGATTTGCGCGTCTTCCTCAAGCCGATGGTTCAGGTGCTCAAGGATCCGGTCGGCTCTATGGGCAATGACGCGGCGTTGGCGGCGCTGTCGGAGCGGCCGCAGCTTCTCTACAACTACTTCAAGCAGCACTTTGCTCAGGTTACTAATCCCCCGCTCGATCCGTTGCGCGAGGAATTGATTACCTCGGCCGAGACCAAGATCGGCCCCGAGCGGAATCTGCTGGAGCCTGAGCCGGCGAGCTGTCGCCAGATCACCTTGCAGCGGCCGATTCTCAAAAACGACGAGTTGGAAAGGCTGCGGCAGGTCGATCTATTTGGCCACAAGGCGGAGACGATTCCGATTCTGTTCAAGCGCGCGGATGGCGAGGCTGGCCTCGCCAAGGCCATGGACGCGCTGTGTGCTAGAGTTGATGCGGCCATCGCCGAAGGGTGCAACCTGATTATCCTCTCGGACCGGGAAGCAGATGCCGACAACGTGCCGATCCCGGCGCTGTTGGCCGTGTCTGGGGTGCATCACCACTTGGTGCGGCTGGAGACTCGCACTCGCGTCGGCTTGGCACTCGAGTCGGGCGAGCCGCGCGAGGTGCATCACTTCTGCCTACTTTTGGGCTACGGCGCGCAGGCGATCAATCCCTACATGGCGTTTGAGAGTCTCAACGACATGATCCGCGAAAACATGCTCGAAGGCTATACCTACGAGGAAGCCGAGGAGCGCTACATCTACGCGGCGATCAAGGGGACGGTCAAGGTGATGGCCAAGATGGGCATCTCGACGATCAAGTCGTATCGGGGAGCGCAGATTTTCGAGACCGTGGGGCTAAACCAAGAAGTGGTGGATCAGTACTTCACTTGGACCACGACCCAAGTGAAGGGCATGGGCATTGAGGATATTGCCCGCGAGGCCCTAGCGCGCCACGAAGCGGCCTTCCCCCAGATACCGACCAACGGACGCACCCTCGACGTGGGCGGTCATTACCAATGGCGCAAGGGCGGAGAGCATCACCTCTTTAATCCCAAGACGATCCACTTGCTGCAGCGGGCGTCGCGCGCCAACGATTACGAAGTGTACAAGCAGTACGCCGAGTTGATCAACGACCAGTCCGAGCGCTTGGCGACTTTGCGGAGCTTGTTGGAATTCAAGGGTGATGCCGAGCCGGTGCCCATCGAGGAGGTCGAGCCGGTCGAGGAGATCACCCGGCGCTTCAAGAGCGGGGCGATGTCCTACGGCTCGATCAGCAAGGAGGCGCACGAGGATTTGGCCATCGCCATGAATCGCCTCGGCGGCAAGAGCAATACCGGCGAAGGCGGCGAAGACCCGGCCCGCTATGTAATTGAGCCTAACGGCGACTCCAAAAATAGTGCCATTAAGCAGGTGGCTTCTGGGCGCTTTGGCGTGACGAGTCACTATTTGACTCAGGCCAAAGAGCTGCAAATCAAGATGGCTCAGGGTGCCAAGCCGGGCGAGGGCGGCGAGTTGCCCGGACCCAAGGTCTATCCTTGGATCGCCAAGGTGCGCCACTCGACCCCAGGCGTCGAGCTAATCTCACCGCCGCCGCACCACGACATCTACTCGATTGAGGACTTGGCGCAGCTAATCCACGATCTCAAAAATTCAAATGTCGATGCGCGGATCAACGTCAAGCTGGTCTCCGAGTTCGGGGTCGGCACGGTCGCCGCGGGGGTGGCCAAGGGCCACTCGGACGTGGTGCTGATTTCGGGCCACGACGGCGGCACCGGCGCTTCGCCGCAGACCTCGATCAAGCACACTGGCCTGCCTTGGGAACTGGGGCTGGCCGAGACGCATCAGACGCTGGTGCTCAACGACCTGCGCAGCCGCATCGTCGTCGAGACCGACGGCCAGCTCAAGACCGGGCGCGACGTGGTCGTCGCCGCGTTGCTGGGTGCCGAGGAATTCGGTTTCGCGACCACGGCGCTGGTGGCGATGGGCTGCATTATGATGCGGGTCTGTCATCTCGACACCTGTCCGGTGGGCGTGGCGACCCAAAACCCGGATCTGCGCGACAAATTCACCGGCAGCCCCGATCACGTGGTCAACTTTCTGCGCTTTGTCGCCGAGGACATGCGCGAAATCATGGCTGAGCTTGGCTTCCGCACGGTCAATGAGATGATCGGCCGCACGGACCGGCTCGAGCCCAAGAAGGCCATTGCGTTGTGGAAGACGGCCGGCATTGATCTGACGCCGATTTTGCATCAGCCCGAGGTCGGCCCCGAAGTTGGGCGCTACTGCCAGATCCCGCAGGATCACGGGCTGGACGAGGCACTCGACAACACCACCTTGCTGGAGCTGTGCAAACCGGCCCTTGAAAACGGAGAGCCGGTCGAGGAGGCATTGCCGATCGAGAATACCAACCGAGTCGTAGGCACTATCCTCGGCAGCGAAGTGACGCGGCGCTACGGCCCCGAGGGCCTGCCCGAGGACACTATCCGCCTCAAGTTTACGGGTGCCGCTGGCCAGAGCTTTGCCGCCTTTACTCCTAAGGGCCTGACCATGGAAGTCGAAGGCGACGCCAACGACTACTTCGGCAAGGGGCTGTCGGGTGCCAAGCTGGCACTCTATCCGCCCAAAGCCTCTGCCTTCGTGCCCTGGGAGAACATCATTTGCGGTAACGTCGCCTTCTATGGTGCCACCTCCGGCGAAGCCTATATCCACGGTATTGCCGGCGAGCGCTTCTGCGTGCGCAACAGCGGAGTCCACGCCGTAGTAGAGGGCGTTGGCGACCACGGCTGCGAGTACATGACCGGCGGGCGGGTCGTGGTGCTGGGCCGCACGGGCCGCAATTTCGGCGCTGGGATGTCGGGCGGCATTGCCTATGTGCTCGACGAAGAGGACGACTTTGCGATCCGCTTCAACGACGAGATGGCCGATATGGGGCCGATAGAGGACGCCGAGGATATCGCCGAGCTGAGGACCATGGTCGAGCGCCACGTGCAGCACACCAACAGCGCACTTGGTCAGCGGGTCTTGGACCAATGGGACGCGGTGCTGCCCCGGTTCGTCAAGGTCATGCCGCGCGATTACCGCAAGATGCTCAACGCCTTCAAGCGCGTCGAAGAACGCGGGTTGACCGGCGACGAGGCCGCGCTGGTCGCCTTCCGCGAGGCCATGGCCGAAGCGTCCTGATAGGGTACTGAAGAGGAAAAAATTAATGGGTAAACCCACTGGATTCATCGAATTTGCACGCGAGTTGCCGCAAGACCGCGACCCGTTAGAGCGCGTCGCGGACTGGGACGAGTTCCACGAGCACTTTCCCGACGGGCGCCTGCAGGATCAGGGCGCGCGCTGCATGGACTGCGGCATCCCCTTCTGCCATTTAGGCGACATCGTCAGTCAGGGCGACAAAGGCTCTGGCTGCCCGATCAACAACCTGATTCCCGAATGGAACGATTTGGTCTATCGCGGATTGTGGCAGGAAGCGCTGGAGCGGCTGCACAAGACTAACAACTTCCCGGAGTTCACTGGTCGGGTCTGCCCGGCACCCTGCGAGGGGGCCTGCGTAGTGGGGATCAACGCCCCGCCGGTGACGATCAAGAGCGTCGAGTGCGCCATTGTCGATAAGGGCTTTGAGATGGGCTGGGTTGTGCCCGAGCCGCCCGACAAGCGCACCGGCAAGAAGGTCGCCGTCGTCGGCTCCGGCCCTGCGGGCTTGGCCTGTGCCGCCCAGCTCAATCGCGCCGGCCACTGGGTGACCGTGTACGAGCGGGCCGATCGCATCGGCGGCTTGCTGATGTACGGGATACCCAACATGAAGCTCGATAAGAAAAAGGTGGTGCAGCGCCGGATCGACCTCATGGAGGCCGAGGGCGTCAAGTTCGTCACTCGCACCGAGATCGGTGTAGATCTTCCGGCGACGCAGCTAGTGGAGGAAAACGACGCGCTGGTGCTCTGCGGCGGGGCCACCAAGCCCAACGATCTGCCGATTGAGGGGCGAGATCTGCAGGGTATTTACTTTGCGATGAACTTTTTGCACGCCAATACCAAGAGCCTGCTCGACTCCAATCACGCGGACGGCAACTACATCTCGGCCCAGGACAAGCACGTGATCGTCATCGGCGGCGGCGACACCGGCACAGACTGCGTCGGCACGTCAATGCGCCACGAATGCAAGACGCTCTCGCAATTCGAGATCATGCCGCGGCCGCCGGACGAGCGCGCGCCCAACAACCCCTGGCCGCAGTGGCCCAACGTCTATAAGCTCGACTACGGCCAAGAGGAGGCCAAAGCCCGCTTCGGCGACGATCCGCGCACGTATCTGATTATGACTCAGCGGTTCGTCGGCGACGACGAGGGGCACGTCAAGGAGCTGCACACGGTCAATATCGAGTGGGACAAGGATGAAAACGGTCGCTTCACGCCCGTGCCGATCGCGGGCACCGAGAAGGTCTGGCCGGCCGATTTGGTGCTGTTGGCGATGGGGTTTCGCGGGCCAGAGGACGCCATGATCGAACAGTTAGGCATCGAGCGCGATGAGCGCTCCAACGCCCGCGCTGAGTACGAGAAATACGCCACTAGCGTCGAAGGCGTTTTCGCGGCTGGCGACATGCGGCGCGGCCAGAGCTTGGTTGTGTGGGCGATCAACGAGGGGCGGGGTGCCGCCCGCGAGGTGGATCGCTATCTGATGGGCAGCACGCAGCTACCCTGAGCGGCGGCAGGTTGGACGAAAAAGGGGGACCTCTTTGAGAGGTTCCCCTTCTTTTTTGTGTGAGGCGATGGCAACCTCGAGCGAGGATCAGCGCCAAATGCAATGGTCGCTTCCTCTACATGATCCCCGAGTGCATCAGCGTTTTGAAGGTTATGGCACAGCCGACGACGATGATGACCACTGCACTCGCAATAGGCAGCCGCTGAATCCAACGGCCGTCGCCTGAAAAGCGCTCCACGAGCGGTCGCGCCTTGACGATGAGCACGCCGATGGCGATGAGGACTGCGGCCAGCCCGACGCTGAAAGTCACCAGAAGCAGCAAACCAAAGGCAATGCGATGCAAGGCCACTGCTAGCAACAAGATCACCAAAGCCCCTGTACAGGGGACGATACCGCCGGAAATCCCCAGCGTTAGCAAACTGCCGAGGGTCACTTTGTTAGGTATTTCATGGCTATGGTCGTGGCCGTGGTGATGTTCCCCATGAGGGTGATCGTGGTGGCCGTGGTGCTCTTCTTCATGGCTATGGCCATGTCCGTGGTGATGTTCCTCTTCGCGGTTATGGATGTGTCCGTGATGATGCTCTCCATGGGCGTGGCTGTGGCTGTGCTCGTGGAGGTGCTCTTCTTCATGGGAATGTTCGTGGAGGTGCTCTTCTTCATGGGAATGTTCGTGGAGATGCTCTTCTTCATGGGAATGTTCGTGGAGATGCTCTTCTTCATGGGAATGTTCGTGGAGATGCTCTTCTTCATGGGAATGTTCGTGGAGATGCTCGTGGAGGTGCTCTTCTTCGTGGGTGTGTCCGTGGAGATATTCTCCATGGGCGTGGCTGTGGCTGTGTTCGTGGAGATGCTCCTCATGGGCGTGGCTGTGAACAAGGCTGCGGCCTCTGAGATGATTGACCAAAAGCCATGTGCCTAGCCCCATGATCAGGAGACCGGACGCCGTGCCGAGCCAGGGAAAAATTTGTTCCGGCAGGATGTACTGGGAGGCAAAGAGCGCTACTAGGCCCAACAAGATGACGCTGGAAGTATGCGTGAGGGCGACCACACCTCCGAGGAAAAGGGCATTGCCCACGGTGCCGCGTGCGCCGACGAGATAGGCGGCGACGATGGTCTTGCCGTGTCCTGGCTCTAGGCCGTGGGCCGCGCCGAGGAAAAAGGCTAGCGCCAACGCCCCCACGATCAGACCTAAGCTCAGCTCTTCAGAGCGCAGCATATCGCTGAGGGCGTCTGTTTCCCCATCTTCAGCAGCTACTGTCCCGACGGGTAGCCGTCCCGCTTCGCCGATCTCATCCCCCCAGGCCGAGGCTGCAATCGCCATCGCTACTAGTGCTAGCAGTATTCGCTGCATTACTCGTTCTATGGACATGGGCTTTCTCCACGGTAGGCGCTCCTTCGGCACTCTGGAGTGTCTTAGAATCATGGGAGCCGTGGTGGCGCAAGGTTGGAGGCGACAGTGGATAGGACCGAATAAACGGCGTTTCTGATGGTGGGTCAAGCTGTGCTCGATCCTTGAATTAATGGTCCCTTTCGTTGACATCATTCTCTGAGAAATATACCCTTCCTTCCATGACAATTGCGGTCCGACCCTACCTGCCGGACGATCTGTCCGCCATCTGCGACCTTTACAATGCGTTGCTCGTCGGTCGCGTTCCTCACTGCTGGCCGGTAGCACCATCCTTTCTGGATGAAACGCTGCAGGCAGGTGAAATCGAGCGCGAGGAAACGCATCTTCTCGAGCAGGCGGTCCTCGTGGCAGGCTCAGGTGGCGACGGATTCGTCCACGTTGGCCGTCAGGCGACGAACAAGTGGCAGAAGGACGAGATCGGCGTGATCCGCTTCTTAGCCTACCGCCGCGGCGAGCGCGCCGTGGGCGATGCGTTGCTGGCCGCGGCCGAATGTTGGATGCGCGAACGGGATCTGCGGCGCAGCGTCGTCATGCCACAACCGTGGCGTTATCCGTTTTACGCCTTCCCCCACGCCTACTTGTCCGATCACCTCGATCACGTGCAGGCCCTAGTGCGCTTCCGCGGCTACGCCAAGAATGGCGGCGAGGTGTTTCTCGACTGGCTAGATATGCAGCCAAAGTCGGCTAGCGATGCCAGCGGCCTCGACTACGAGCTTCGCGTCGAGGATCGCCCAGGGGCCGGTTCCCGACCGGGATTGCGGGTCCGAGCCATTCAGGACGGCGACGGTATCGGCGAGTGCGAGTTGGTCAGCGGTGCCGATTCCTCCGCTGCCGACGAGGCTCACGACTTCGCGTTCTGCGAGTGGCTCGGCGTGGAAGAGGAGTACCAGGGCCGTGGTCTTGGACGCTTTCTGCTGGCCCACGCCATGTACTTGGCGCACGAGTGCGGCTATCGCCACGGTGCCATCAGCACCGCTTTTGACAACGACCGCGCCTTCTTGTTCTATGCGAACTACGGTTTTCGAGTCGTTGACTGGACCTACGAATTCGCGCGGGAGCTCTCGTGACCTCCGACTGCGACTGCCAAGGTGCTGCCCATGATCATTGACTCTCACGCCTACTGCTTCCCCCCCGCCGACTCTCCCGCCGGGCATCCCACTGCCGCCGATCACTTGCACTGGGTCCAGGGCGGTCAGGCCTCCCACCACCAGCCTGCTTGGCGCATCCGCGACCGCGCACCGGCTTCTTCCGATGTGCTGGCAGCGCCCGGTGGGGCCATGGACTTCGACAACTTGCCCGACGTCAACTTCCGCGTTGACCACGACAAGGGCCGGGTGGTGTGGACGATTGACGGCGAGGACTTTACTAAGCAATTCTATCCGCCCAATTTGCCCCACTTGGAGTACACGCCCCACAATCTGCTGGCCGAGATGGACTACGCTGGCGTCGATAAGGTCCTGTTGCACGTCGATGCCATGCTGGGCCGCGACCCCGCGTTTCAGGCGGAGTCGGTCGCCGTCGATCCAGAGCGCATTTATTCGATGGCCCCCGTCGATGAGTGGCGCTTGGCTGGCGAACTCGATGCCGTCATCGCCGAAACCGTCGCCGCCGTTGAGCAGCACGGCCTGCACGCGATCAAATTCAACCCGCCTCATGCCTATTACTATCGCTCCGACCCGTGGGATGGGGAGCACTTGCGTCCGTTTTGGGAGGTGGTGGCCGCGCTCGGCGTGCCTGTGTTCTTTACGCTCGGCACCGGGCCGGGCGAAGCGTCGGTGTTGCAGACCGTGGAGAGCCAGCGGCGCGGCTACCTAGCCGAGCTCGACATCTTGGTGCGCTGGATGGAGCGCTACCCGGACGTGCTGTGCAGCCTCACGCATGGCTTTCCGTGGCGTCTTTTCCTCGACGACGATCCCGCCGGTTCTCCGAGTCGGATTGATCTGCCCGACGAGATATGGGCTCCCTTTGCCAATCCGAATTTGAGCATAGAGGTCTGCTTCCCGGTGCGCCTCGGCGACTTGTTCGACTATCCGTACCGCGAACTGCGGCCGACGCTTGAGCAGATGGTCGAGCGCATTGGTGCCGACCGGCTGTTGTGGGGCACGGACATGCCCTTCCAGAACCGGTTTTGCACCTATCGCCAGTCGCGCCGCTGGATTGAGGATTACTGCGAGTTCCTCTCCGCCGAGAATCTGGCTGCGATCATGGGAGGTACCTGTGCGCGCGTGCTCGGCTTGAGAATTAGGAATTAGGAATTCCCGGTACTTGCGTATGTGTACTCGGCCTCGGGGCCTGATGATTTGGAGCAACCTAAGGAGGAATACTATGGTAGGAGAAACGGGATATCGTGCAGCGATTGTGGGATTGGGCTTTATCGGGGGTGCGGATCAGGTGTCGGGCGATGCCCTCGGCCAGCTCGTCGAGGACCTCGACGGCACGCATGTCGGAGCACTGCGCAATCACGATCGGGTCGATCTAGTCGCTGGTAGCAGCCGCGACGATGGGCGGCGCGAGCGCTTCCACGCGCGCTATGGCGTGCCCGCGTTCGCCGACTGGCGCGAGATGTTCCGTGCAGCCGCGCCCCTCGACATCGTCTCGATCGCCACGTACACCCCCGTTCACGCTGAGATCACCCAAGCGGCCATAGAAGCCGGTGCCCGCGCCATCTACTGCGAAAAGCCCATTGCGGCGACGGTCGCCGAGGCCGAGGGTATGCTATCCGTCTGCAACGAGGCCGATGCCCTGCTCGTCATCAACCACAACCTGCGCTTCCACCCCGGCTATCGGGGGCTGCGCGACCGCATCGCCGCTGGTGCGCTCGGCACGTTGACCTCGGCCTCGCTCCAGTGGACCTCTGGTCGCCTCGGCAACGTCGGCACGCACATGATCGACGCCGTGCAGATGGCCACCGGCCTGCCGGTGACTGCTGTCTCCGGCACTCTCGATCTGTCGAGAAAACCCGACTGCCGAGGCGCGGCCTTCACCGACCCCGGCGGCTGGGGCTTGCTGCGCCTCGGACGCGATTTGCCCGATGCGGATGGTGCGCCAAAGGGCGACTTGATCTGCACGGTTGACGCGGCTGACTACGGCACTGCGCCGCCGCGCCACCGCTTCCACGGCACAGAGGGCTACGCCATCTGCCGCAACCGCGACATTGAGATCGTGCGCGGCGACGACCGCGAATTCCTGCCCGACGACTCTCCGGACAGCGGCATGGACCGGGCCGTGGCCGAGATTGTCCGTTGGCTCGACGGGGAGGGGGCCTTCTCCTACGATGCGGGGGAAGCCGTGCGCACGCTAGAGGCGATTATTGCCTTTCACGCCTCCCACCGCGCTGGCGGTGCTTGGGTTGAACTGCCTCTGCGCGGCGACGACCGCGATATAATTCTGCACAGCGGCTGAACTGCTCACCCCTTCGGCACCACGAGGGCGCGGTCGCCGTAGGGGATTGAATCCATTTCAGTGTCGTAGATCCGCTCTAGGAAATCGCGGTCCCACGGCCGCTCGGCCGCTGGCAGCCGCTCCACCGTACCATCCTTGAGAAAAATGAAGTGGTCTCCGTAGAGGAAGGCGCTGTTGGGGTCGTGCAGGACGGCGAGGACGGTGAGGTCGGCATCGACCAACTCGCGGATTAGGCGCAGCAGATGCGCTTGGTTGAGGAAGTCGAGGTGCGAGCTTGGCTCGTCGAGGAGAATGAGGCGGGGTTGCTGGGCTAGAACTCGGGCGATGCGGACGAGTTGTTGTTCCCCCCCTGATAGTTCGGTATAGGGACGTTCCTTGAGGTGAATAATGCCGACCCGCTCCAGCGCCGCAACGCCGATCTCCACGTCTTCCTTCTTGGGAACGTAAGAGACGTAGCTGGCGCGGCCCGTCAGGACCACGTCCTGCACGGAAAAGGGGAAAACTGGCCGGTGGTGTTGGGGCAGGTAGCCGAGGACGCGGGCCCGCCGCCGGGACGAGAAGGAACGGAGTTCCTCCCCCATGATATGCACGTTGCCGCGCTCAAAGTCGAGGAAGCCGCCTAAGATGCGCATGAGCGTCGATTTGCCGCTGCCATTTTTGCCGAGTAGGACGGTGAACTGCCCCGCCGGGATTTCCAGCGAGATCTCATTGAGAATCGATCTCTCTTCGTAGGCAAAGGAGAGCTTCTCTACTTGGATCGCTGGTGCTAGGTCTCCCATCCGATCTGCGCCTTTTTGAGGAGGAAGATGAAGAACGGCCCGCCGAGCAGGGTGGTGAAGACCCCGACCGGGATTTCAAAGGAGGCCAATGTGCGCGAGCAGGTATCGACCAGCAGCAGAAAAGCTCCGCCAAAAGCAAAGGAGGCCGGTAGGGTGTGGCGGTTGTCCGGCCCCAGCATCATGCGCACCATGTGCGGCACGGCGAGGCCAATCATGCCGATGACGCCGGCCACGGCGATCGCCGCCGAGGCGGCCAAGGTTGCCGGAATGAGGATCAGCACTCGCTCTCGCTCTGGGTTCAGTCCGACGGCGCGGGCTTCTTCATCTCCTTGGGCCAGCACGTTCATGCGCCAGCGAAAGAGAAAGAGCCAGACCACGCCGATGCCTATCCCCGGAGCGGCGGAGTACAGTTTGGCCCAGCTCGAATTGTGCAGGTTGCCCATAGTCCAGTGGACGATGGTTTGCAGCTTGTACGGGTCGGTGAGGAACTGGACGATGGTCAGTAGCGCGGTGAAGATACCGGTGACGATCACCCCTGAGAGAATGAGGGAGACGACCGATACGGTCTTGCGGGTGCGGGCTAGGAAGTAAGCCAAGCCCACGGCGAGCAGGCCAAAGCCGAAGGCCGTCGGCTGGAGCGGTAGGAACGGCAGGACTAGGGCTATGGCTGCGCCAAAGGCGGCACCAGAGGAAAGCCCGAGGATGTAGGGGGCCACGAGAGGATTGCGAAACATCGCCTGCAAGGCGTTGCCGGATGCGGCCAAGGCACCGCCCACCAGAAAGGTGAGGAGAATGCGCGGCAGGCGCACCTCCCACACGATCGTTCCCACCAGCGATTCTTCGGTTCCGGCGGCGGGTCCGCGAAAGATCAGGCCGTAGAGCCAGACGAGAATCTCCCACGCCCCGGCGCTGGCCGAAGGACCGAGCAGCAGGGAGCCGAAGAGGATCGGCAGCGGCAGGGCGTAAATAAGACGGCGGCGCAACGCGCTATTCACGGGCCGTCTCCTGTCCCGTATGAGAGAGACGGCAACTCTCCGAGCCGTCCCCCGTATAGCTTGTTTAGTAGGTCGGCCCTCAGCTCTTCTAGGTCTTTTGCGGAAAAGCGGTCTGGATGGCACCAGCGGGCGACGAGATCGACGGTGAAGATGTACTTGAGGGTCCAGAAGTCGCACGAGAAGGGATCGGGCAGTTCGCGCACCCGCCCGTTGCGCACGGCTGAGAGCGAGCGCCAGCCGGACAGCTCGCCGATGTCCTCGACATCGAGCCGGTCGTTGCACCACATGACGATTAACTCTGGGTTCCAGACGAGGACGTTTTCGAGATTGACGATGAGATGCTCTAGCTCGCTGCTGGCCGCCACGTTGGTTCCCCCGGCCAGATCAATTAGCTCCTGCACGGTGCTGTTGCGGCCGGCCGTCTCCAGCGGTCCTTGGTCCCACATGAAGTACACACGCGGCTTGGCTTCTCCTTCGCCGAGGACGGTTTTGCGCCGCACTGCTTCCAACTCATCCTGGGCAATGGCGAGGAGCTCGACCGCTCGCTCTTGGGTGCCGGTCAGTTCGCCGAGGGCGGTGATCTCGCGGTGAATGTCCGCAAAGCGCTCGATATAGACCCCGAAGACGGGGATCCCCTTCTCTTCGAGGGCGGCGATGGATTCCTCCTGACCGGCCCAGAGGATGACTAGGTCTGGCTGTAGCGCCACCATGCTCTCAATGTTGACGAAGTCCCAGTTCCCCGGCGTCGGCAGGGTGCGCTCGCGGATGCGTTTGTCCATAGCCGCGTAGTACGGGAAGACGCTCTCTTGGTAGATATTGGTCGAAATGCCGACGAGACGCGCTTCGGCTCCGAGCATGTACAGGCCGGTGAGGGCGCTTTCGAGCAGGCAGACGATGCGCTCGGCCGGCTTGTCTAGCTCGATGCGGCGACCGCGGAAGTCGGTGGCCGCTACGCCTTCTGCGAAAGTCGGAGTGCTGGCGAGGAGGAGAGCGAGAAAGAGGAGGCCTACCCCCCTAGCCCCCCTTCCTGCGAGGAAGGGGGGAACCGGGAACCACTGTGCTGGGGGAGGCTGTAGTAGAATCATTGTAGGGGTGGTTCGCATCGGTGTAGGGGCGGTTCGCGAACCGCCCCTACGCTGGTCTAGAACGAGACCATTAGGCCGCCGTTGGCTGAGAAGCCGGGATCCTGAAAACCCCACGGCATCTCAAAGGTCTGGTTGGTGATATTGTACGGTTCGAGATAGAGACTCAGGTCGTATCCGTCTTGGGTGCGGACGCGCTGTTCGAGGCGGGCGTTCACTAGGATGTAGCCGTCGAGGGTCTCGGCGTCTTTGCTGATGTCTTGGTAGATGCCGCTGTAGGACTGCGCCGTGACCGTCGCCCGCAAGCCCTGTGGAAAGGTGAGATGCACCCCGACGCCAATCGCGCTTTCTGGCACGAAGTTGATCTTAGCGCCGACCTTGCTCGGATCTTCGGTGTTTTCGGTTACTTCGGCATTGGTATAGGTGTAGTTGGCAAACCACTCCACTTGCTCGCTGAGGCGGTGGGTGATCTCGACTTCCGCACCGCGCGTCGTGGTGTTGCCGGCGTTGATGTCCTCGGACTGGGGGGCATCGGGTACGGCCCGCTGCGCGATCTGGTCCGCGAGCAGGATGTTGAAGCCGCGCAGGCCGACCTGTAAGCCATCGCTCGGCCGGAGGTTCACCCCTACGTCGAAGCTGGTCCCGGACTCTGGTTTGATGTCCGGGTTCGGGACATGGCCGCTAACTGTGCTGTCCCCCTTGCTTGCCAAGGGGATGGTGCCGCCTACCGATTTGAGGGAAGGTGCCTTGAAGCTGGTGCCTATGTTGGCGAACACCGAGAGCTCGTCGCTGTGGTTGTAGCGCGCCCCGCCGCTGAACAGGACCTTGTTCCAAGAGTTGCTGTCGTCGCCGGGAGGAGCGCCCTGAAACAGGTCGATGTCGTGGGAAATGATGTTGTAGCGTCCCCCGGCGCGGAGAATTAGTTGATTCATCCGCAACTCCTCTTGGGCGTAGAAGCCGATGGCCGTGGCTGTGGCGTCGTTGCCGGGGCTTATCTCGCCAGTCTCGCGCGAGGTCGCGTACGAGGCGAGCTGGTAATCGGCACCCACGGTGAGCACATCCGACTCCCGGGTGATAATGGAGAGGGAGATATCGGCTGGCATGACGGACTGGTCAACCCCGTCCTCCGAGCGCAGTTCGCGGCTTTTGGGATCTTCCCAGATGCCATCCTCCTCCCAGCGGCGCACGTAGTCGCGGTAGCCGATCTTGGCTTGGAGGGTGGCCTTGTCGGCGAACGGGTTGGTGTACCCGGCGTTCAGGGTGGTGTAGGTGTGGCCGAAGTCTCGGTTGATGCGGCCGGCGTCGCCGGTGTGCCAAGTGCGGTGGGCGTAGATGGAGGCCCGCTGGCCGTGGTCGTCGAGGAAGTAAGTGCCCCGCATGTACATCTTGGTTTTCTCGTACTCGGGGTCGTTATCCATCTGTAGCCACGAGCCTTCGGTGCCGTAGTCGGTGTAGTCCGAGTCCTCGTGGTGCCCCCCGAAGAAGAGGTGCAGGTTGTCGGCGGCGCGCTGGTGGAAGAAGCGGCCGCCGAGGGTGTTGTAGGATCCGTAGTAAGCCGAGGCACTGGTGCGGGTGCTGCCGACGCGCTCCTTGAGGATGAAGTTGGCCGTCCCCGCCAGCGGCGACTGATTGCCGGCGAAGTCCATGGCCAGATAGGTTGGGTAGAGCACCGAGGCTGAGCCGCGCTGGTCTTCGACCCGTTGGAAGGCCCATGGGTCGAGGCTCTGGAGATCGACGAAGGCGTCAATCGGCAGGCCGTCGAGCATGTACCCCTTGTAGGTGTGCGCCAAGCCGCCAGACGACCCCCAGTTGGCGTCGTTGCGGGAGAGGACGTTGGCGAAGTTGCCCGGGGTGTAGGAGAGCATCTCCGCTAGGTTGCCGTTGCCGAGGACTAAGGAGCCCATCTCATCGGCGGTGATAATGGAGATTTTCTGGGTCACATTCCCCGGCGTCTGCGGCAGCTTGGAGCCGGTGATGATCACTTCTCCCATTTCATAGACATTCGCTTCATCCGCTTCGTCATCAGCCACCACCGGTGCGCCGACGAGGACGAGGGACAACGCACTGACAAGTACGCGCTTCATAGAGCGACTCCTTTGGGGATAGGTGGGGTGGGTGGGGAGATAAAAGTAGGATGTAAGAGAAAAAGCGATCTAACGCAAATTTTTCTTAAAGCCCTAAAATGTCGAGGCTGTACTGCCAAGCGTGGCTGTGGACGTCGATAATCATGCGGCTGCCAGATTGCGAAACTGCGAAGCAATTATTGTTTTGTAAAAAAAGAATTTTGCAAAAAAGAGCTTATCACTATATCTTTGTGCTAATTAAGAAACAGAAGGACATCCTGCGGCAGTCGTCAGGAGCCAGTCGCTTACTGGTGTTCTTTGGCGAGAAAGTCCGCTAAATCACCTTGAAAGGAGATAATCATGCAGCGAATGTTGTTGACAGTTGCCCTGCTAGCCCTTTTGGGAGCAAGCGGTCTCTTTGTCGGCGTACAGACTGCCTTGGCTGATGAGCACGAGATCGCCGCGACGTATCAGGCTGGCACGGCGATTGAGCCACTGGTGTTGCCGGCGGTTCCGGAAGGTATGGGCACTCCGCCGTACACCTATTCTCTCACGCCGGATTTGCCTGCTGGCTTGACGCTTGACTCGGCTACGCGGACGATTTCGGGTACGCCGACAGCGGCTTCCGAGGCCACACCGTACATAATCACAATCACAGACGCAGCCGGTGCTAGTGCGCCGTGGCCGCAGCCGGTCGTCATCGAAGTGCAGGCAGCGCCGGCTATCGAACTGTCCGAAGCTTACACGTATGACATTGGCGAGGAGATTGCGCCACTGGTGTTGCCGACGGTTCCGGCAGGCCGTGGCACGGGTGCGTTGACCTATACTCTCACGCCGGATCCGCCTGCTGGTTTGACGTATGATGAGGCTACGCGGACGATTTCGGGCACGCCGACGGCGGTGGCTGCTCCCACAGTGTACACCTTCGCCGTGACAGATGAGGCTGGTGGCAAGGATTCGATTTCGTTCTCCATTGAAGTGCTGCTGCCTGATTTGGACGCGCCGGACGCGCTAGAGGCTCAAGACTATATGGGTGCTGACGGCGCTGGCGATCAAGGTGGCTTCGTACTGCTGACTTGGGATCTGTCGGAAGACCACGCCTCGCTGGACGGCTATCGCATCTGGCGCGAAATTCCCGCACTGGATGGCGAGATGATTCCTTGGGCCATGGTCGATGCCGTGCCGGGCGTCGAGATTGGTCGCGCTATCGTCGCCACGCTCGATAATACCGCCACCAGATGGGGTATTTCCGCCGAGGCCGACGGTCGAAGCAGCGCCGTTACCGCTAAGGCCGTGTTCGCCCAAGCCGGAGACCTGAACCAGCCCTACGCGCTGATGGCAGAGACGCTGATGGCCAGCAGGGAAGCGGCACAAGCCGGTGACGCACCGGTATTTGCCTCGCTGCTGCCGGAAGCGCTCGCTTACGTCCAAGGCGTGGCCCCGAGGCTGAATGTCGTCGAAGGGGTCTTGGCTCGTTCGGCGATCACCATTACCGAAGAGCCGGTTCGCGCGATCGACGATATTGCGCCGTTGGCCGTGCCGTCCCTGAGCGTCTTGGACGTGCCCAACGACGAGGGCAGCCGCATCGCGCTGACGTGGACGCTCTCGCCGTCTGATCGGCTCTTGCAGGGCATCGTTGCCGGGGCTATCGGTCCGACCGCGGCTGAAGCCGTTGTTGGCGTCCATGGCTACAGCATCTATCGCAAGACGGGTGCTGAAGAGTTCGTCTTGGTGGCCCAAGTAGAAGCTGGCGTTACGTCTTTTATCGATGAGACGGCGCTCAACGGCATGCGCCATACCTATCAGGTGCGGCCTTTCGACTTGGACAACGAAACGGCTTCCATTGAGCAGACGGCAATGGCCGTACGCAACATCGTGGTCGATAGCGATGGTCGCGCAATCGCAGGTTTGTTCGGCGCTGACAATCGCGTTGGCTTCGACGACTTCTTCATTCTAGCTGATCTCTTTGGTTTGACGGCGGAAGACGCTGGGTTTGATCCGGCGTTTGACCTCGCGCCGAGCGAGATGATCGACTTCGACGACTTCTTCGTCTTTGCCGACAACTTCGGCCGCAGCGCGGCTGGTGCGGGTAAGCGCGTGCCTATGCTCGCTGGCCTCAACGCCGATGCGCGGATGTATCTGGATGCGCGGACGGGGATGCCCAGCGTGGATGAGGAGTTCGTCCTCGACGTGCGCGTGGCGGACTTTGTCGCGGTCAAGGGCTACGGCTTGCAGGTGCAGTATGACGCCAGCCAGCTAGAGTTTGTCCGGGCGCTGACCGATCAGCCGCTGGGTGGTAGCGAGTTTGCCGCCCCGCAGGTGCTGTCTGACGAAGGTGGCATCTTGGCGCTGGCTGCCCACGGGGACGTGGTTGCCGACGGCGAGGTGGCGCTGAGCTTGGTCTTCCGCGCGAAGACAGAGATCGAGGACACGGTCATTGAGATCATCGACAACCAGACGTACGACAGCGAGTTTGGCTTCAACCGTCTGGCGTTGCCGGCTCCGGTGCAGTTGCAGACGCGGCCTGAGACGTTCGCGTTGGTCAACAACTATCCGAACCCGTTCAACCCAGCGACGACGATCAAGTATGCGTTGCCGCAGGCGGCGGACGTGGAGCTGACCATATATAATGTAGTAGGTCAGGCGGTGCGGACGCTGGTTGCCGAGCATCAAAATGCCGGTCGCTACGTCGTGGAGTGGGATGCGACGAACGACCATGGTCACAGCTTGTCTTCGGGGATGTATTTCTACCGCTTGCAGGCGGGCGGTGAGTTCCTCGAAACCAAGAAGATGCTGCTGCTCAAGTAGCACTTAAGTAAGTAGCATCCACTACATAGCACGTTTGTCAAATAGGGCCTCGGATTTCATCTGAGGCCCTATTTGCTATCTTTGCAGTAATTACTCTTATGGGGAGGTAGTAAAATGACTAGCCAATCCCCTATCGTCATTGAGGAGACAACCGAGGCGACCGAACTTGCGGAAGCCGAGGCGCAGCGCGAACAATTCGACCGCAATGCAGCTTGGCTACAGGTCCATGCTTCAGAGGTGTATGCTAGGTATCGAGGCCGGTGTATATGCATTGCCGGCGAGGAACTCTTTGAAGCTGCTACGGCTAGGGAAGCTCTTGCACTGGCGACAGCCGCGCATCCTGAGGATAAAGGCCGTTTCGTCCAGTATATACCAAAAGACAAAGTAGCGCGCATTTATGCGCATCGATGGCGAATGGTACGCGTGTGACGACGGCATAGTACGTCCTGTGATTCGCGGTGCGATCCAAGCTGCCAGCGGGGTATGGGAACCGACTCCGTTTCTGGTGGATACAGGCGCAGACCGCACCGTTTTCAGTGCAGCTATCTTTGAGATTCTCGGCTTTCCGCAAGCTCCAACCCAGATGAATATCGGCGGTGTCGGAGGAATCGCAGAGTCTGTGACGGTCGCAACGCAGATTCGCCTTAAGCGAGATGGAGGCAGGACCGTTGCATTTCGCGGTGAGTATGCTGCCTTCACTCAGTTTGAGGCACTTGATATGAGTGTTTTGGGGCGGGATATTCTGGAGCTATTTGCAGTAATTGTCGATCGTTCAACAAGCGTTGTGTCGCTTATTGGCCAGCGGCACGTATATCGAATTGAGGCATTGTGATTCTCGTCGGCTAGCACTCGCGGTACAACGCGTTTATAAAAAATAGGGTCTCAGATTGAAATTTGAGGCCCTATGTGCTATATTTGAATTAACCTATAGAATTACTCTTAACTTGGGGAGGTAGAGTAATGCTACACAGAAAGTTATCGCTTCGGCGGACGTGAAATTGACCGTCTATAATGGCGTCGGTCAGTACGCGGCCAACGCAGTGGACATGTATTTCTACCGCTTGGCGGCGGGCGGTAAGTCTTTGGCGTGCTCAGTCGAGTCGTTCCTCCTAACCAAGAAGATGCTGCTCAAGTAAGCACGCAGCGAGTTCGTGAGCTAGGGGCTCCAACTCAACGCGAGGCCCTAGCTCCTACATTCTAAATCATTATGTAATTACTCATAACCTGGGGAGGTAGAGTAATGACACACACGAAGTTTTTAATGAGGCGGTTGGCCTACGTGCCTTGGCTGCTAGCGGTTGGTTTGGTGTTGGGGTGGAGCGGGGAGGCTGTGGCGGATGGTCCAGAGACGGACGGTAGTGAGCCCAATCACAGTGGGGTGATGGGGCATTCGCATGCCACCGATCCCTATCTGCGCGTATCTGTTACCGAGGCAGCCGATTCGGTTTTTGTGAATTGGAGTACGTCTTATGGCAAGAATTTCCACACGGCCGCGAGAAATGGGCTAGCAGCTACAAGCTACACGGCGGCTATTTTCCCGGGGGAGGTTCCTGATGATCCTATTGATGGTAGTCTTACGGTAGTTTCTGGGTCAGCTGGAACAGCGCGTACAGCCGAGACCGTTATGGTCCATAGCGACACCCTTACACCCGGCGATCCCCTCATGGGCGGATTCTATTGGGTGAGAATGACAGTGCTGACCACCGATGAGGATGGCAGTGGAACTGTGGCGTCGACTTTCACTAAGCAGATAGCGGTGAATTCGGACTATATGCTGTCGGTGAGTCCTACTAGCGTGCGCGAGGACGCCGATCCGACCAATATCGTGGTGAAAGCCACGGTTGACGAAGCGGTAACAGCAGATACGTTTGTCCCCTTGCGGTTCGGCTCCAATCAGGAGGGGGTCAATAGTCGCTTCCGCATGACCCTCCCCACGCTCACGATTTCGCAGGGTAGTAAAGAGGCGACGGGAACGATCCGATTCATCCCGGTCGAGAGTACCACAACCCCGGATGACGATATTCTCGTCAGGCTCGTGACGCAAGTTGGTGGCGGGAAAGTTGAGGGGACCACAGATATTCGGCTGGTTGACGCCGACAAGGGCAGCAACTTCATCAATCTCTCGTTCTCTGATGCCTCGCTGAACAAACGGGATGCTGCCACCGATATCGTAGTGACGGCCACCCTCGATGGAAAGCCGCTAGACGAAGACGTTCGTTTTATCTTGACCATTGATAAGGATTATGAAAGGGATAATCCAGATAGAGCGGCGGTGCGCGATGACCATTATATTGCGAGGATGTCCCCGATAACTATTCGTCGGGGCCGGGTGTCGGGCAGGGCGACGATTTCCATCAGCCCGAGGAACGTAGATACAATAACGGACACTCGCTCTTTTAGGGTGATTGCCTCTAATCCCGATGGTCGAGTGATGGTTGGTACAGGGGCTAATGCACCTACGGTAATGGTTAATGGTGCGTTAATCGACATAACGGGCGATCCGACTGGGTCGATTACGGGGCTGTCAGCGACGCCTTTCTCGATCCGCGAAGATGCTGGCTCGAAGGAGGTCACGCTGGAAGTTACCTTGCAGAACGCCTCACCGACTGACGAGACGGTGCGGTTCAATTTTGAGGACGGTGCCGACGCCGCGCTAGGTGGAGGCTTCAAGGATGCGATCGAAGCGGAACGCGATAACCATTACCATGTGAGAGTGCAGCCGCTCGTCATCCCGCAGGGCCAGAAAAAAGGGATGACGACGATGACCGTCACCGTCGCCGACGACCAAGATGGCAATAAGGCCCGGGCTTTCACCGTGATTGCGTGGGTTGGCAGTGACAAATACGAAACGGGAATCCTGATTACCGACGACGATTCGACGAGCGAGTCGATCACGCTAGAGGTGAGTCCGGCCGAGATAAGCGAAAACGCCGGGCCGACCACCGTTACGGTGACAGGCATCTTGCACGGGAAGGCGTTCGGCGCTGACGTCGTCGTCCCCTTGATCATTGATACCAATCCCAAGGATATGGACGCTGCTGGCAAAGAGGTGGATGTTGTTGAGGCTACGCGCGATTTAGACTATCGCGCCACCCTAAACCAGTTGACCATTCCAAGTGGTTCGACAGTAGGTACGACGATGATCACCATCACGCCCGCCATAGACTCCAACGCGCAGGAAGGTGACGAAAAAATCCGGCTGAAGGGTTTGGGCAACCCCGAAGCCAAAGATGAATATGGGGACGTCGTAGCGCTGACGGTCACGTCTGTGGATATAACGCTGAAAGATAGCGCCGCTCCCGATACGCAGCCAGAGACACCGTCGCAGGATCCGACGCGCCCATACTTCGCCGCCGACGCTAAGATCGACGACCAAGTGTACACTGCTGGGATGGCGATTGATCCGCTCGTACTGCCAGCAGCTATGGGCGACGACACGCCGTTTATGTACAACGTCTTCTCGTTGGGCCTACCAGCGGGCTTGTCGTTTGACCCGGCCACGCGGACGCTTTCGGGGACCCCTACGGCAGCGACCGATGGCCCAATCACCGCCATCTACACGGTAGTTGACAGCGACGGAGACGCTGGCGTGCCATTGACCTTCTCCATCACGGTCAACGCGGCTGAGATGCTGGCCCCGGTTATCGACGCTGAGATGACGGCGACTCCGTCGTTGATCCGCGAGGACGCTGGGACGACGCAAGTCTCGTTGACCGTGTCGTTGACGGCCGCCCAAGACACGGACCAGAGAATAACAGTCACGATTGTAGCTCCAAGCGCAGGCACGGAAGGTAAGCCAGCCGTGCGCGATGTCGATTACGATGCGACGCTAGGGGCGGTCATCACTATTTCGGCTGGTGCTACCGTTGGGATGTCAACCCTCACGCTCACGCCTAGGAACAACACTAGGGTGGATGGCCTGAAAGCGATAGGTGTGCAAGCTACGTTCACATCTGGTGCGACGATATTGACGGACATCGAGATCTCCGACGACGAAACGCCTAGTACGTCCATCGCGCTGTCGGTGAATCCGCACCAGTTAAGCGAGGACGCCGGTACAACCGATGTTGCGGTCACCGCCACGTTAGACGGGGAGGCGTTGGCAGAGGACACGATCGTGAGCTTGATCGTTGGTAACGCGTCCACAGCGGTGCGCGATGTGGACTACGCTGCGGACTTTACTCCGCTGATCGAGATTCCGGCTGGCTCGACAATAGGAGTGACGCTGTTGACGCTCCGTCCAATCGCCGACAATATGGAGGAAGGCAACGAGATCATTAAACTGGTTGGGATGATTGGCGGGCTGGTAGGAGACGAAGCAGAGATCGTGCTGATCGACCAAGACATGGCTCCGATGGATCCGATGGATCCGGAGGATCCGATGGATCCGATGGATGGGTCCCTTGCCTTCGCTTCTGACGCCGATATCGCTGACCAGTCGTACGCGATTGGGACCGCGATAGATCCTCTCATGCTTCCGGCTGCTTCGGGCGGCACGGGTGCCCGGACATATAGGCTGGTGGGTCTGCCGGCGGGCTTGTCGTTTGACGGGGCTACGCGGACGCTTTCGGGTACACCTACGACAGCGACTGGTGGCGCGGCTGTAGTTACCTACATAGTAACTGACGAGGGCGGGGCCGCCGCGGTGTTGACCTTCTCCATCACGGTCAACGGCGGGATGAGTATGGCCTTTGGCTTCGCCGATAACACCATGATCCCCGACCAGTCGTACACGGCTGGGACCGCGATTGCCCCGCTCGTGCTTCCGGCTGCTTCGGGCGGCACGGGTGCCCTGACGTACAGGCTGGTGGGTCTGCCGGCGGGCTTGTCGTTTGACGGGGCTACGCGGACGCTTTCGGGTATGCCTACGGCCGCCACTAGCGGTGCGGTCGAAGTCTCCTACATAGTGACTGACGAGGGCGGGTCTATCGCCTTTTTGACCTTCTCCATCACGGTCAACGCGGCGCTGAGTTTCGGCGACTTGTTTGGCGCTGGTAAGATCGTTCCGACGGATTCGCACGATTTGGCTGAAATCCGCGAATTCGTCGTTGGTCAGCGCGTGGAGGGCCTCACGCTGCCGGAAGGCACAGGCGGCACAGCACCGTTGACGTATAGCCTCTCGCCGGCCCTGCCGGTGGGCCTGACGTTTGACGCGGCTACGCGGACGATTGCGGGTACGCCGATGGCGGCGAGCGAAGCCGTATATACGTACACGGTTACGGACGCCAACGGCGCAACTGCGTCGCTGGCGTTGCAGACGCTGCCGGCCGCATTCTCCTTGGCGGACAACTATCCGAACCCGTTCAACCCGGCGACGACGATCCAGTATGCGTTGCCGCAGGCGGCGGACGTGGAACTGACCGTGTATAATGTAGTAGGTCAGCCGGTGCGGACGCTGGTGGCCGAGCATCAGAATGCCGGTCGTTATGTAGTAGAGTGGGACGCGACCAACGACAGCGGCCATAGCTTGGCGGCGGGGATGTATTTGTACCGCTTGCAGGCGGGTGGAGAGTTCCTCGAAGTCAAGAAGATGCTGCTGTTGAAGTAAGCGTCCGCTGTAGTTTAGCGATTTAGTGAAATAGGGCCTCAAACTTCGATTTGAGGCCCTATTTTGTATGTTAAATTTTACTAGGGATTTAGCCTTGGGGAGGTAGAATCGTGATACAGACAAAGTTGTTGATGCAGCGCCTAGCCTATGCGTCTTGGCTGCTGGCTGCTGGCTTATTGGGCTGGGCTGGAGAGGTTGCGGCTCAGACGCTGACGGTGCGCTTTGAGGCGATGCCTGAATGGCACGACGGCAGCGAGTTCGCGTTTGAGCTTCACTTCAGTGAAGAAATCGAAATGAGCTTCGTGAATCTGCGGGACCATGTGCTCGACGTGACCGACGGCACGGTGAAAAGTGCGCAGCGCTTGACCGAGGGCAGCAACCTAGGCTGGGAGATTGTCATTGAGCCGGACTCGGAGGTAGATGTGTCCATCGCGCTGCCGGCGACAGTCGATTGCACGGCGGCAAGTGCGGTATGTACGGCGGACGGTCGGGCCTTGTCGGGTGAGCTAGCGGCGCTTGTGCCCGGATTGCCCTTAGCGCCCACCAACGTGGTGGCGACCCTTGTAAACGGCGCACTTTCGGTTACTTGGGAACAAACCGGAACCAACCAAGAGCAAAATACCTACCAGGTGAGATACCGGGAGCAGGGAACGGCGGCTTGGGAATCTGTTGTCTCAGAAGAACAAAGGATGAGGTTACAGGCTCTGCAAGACGAATATGCCGACCTGATTGACACGGTGCGGCAATACTACGACATCAACAAGGATACCGCCAGCCGGGGCGAGAACTGGCTGCGGGTGCTGATCGCCTTTGGCGTGGAGTCTTCGGATACCTTAACGCCTTATACGGTGGCTGAGGCCGAGGAGAGCCTCAAAATATGGTCGGGCTGGCAACCCGTCCTCGACGCCCTCAAGGAGTTCCAAGCCGACAGTCAAGAAATAACATACGCGGAAGGTGCTGGTACTACTGTGCCGTACGAGGCTACCGGCCTGAACAGCGAGGCGACTTATGAAGTGCAGGTGCGCTCGGCAAAATCGAAATTCGTATCCGAATGGGCACCAGAGCCGCCCGCGTTGACAGGAGCGATGAGTTCCGATATAACGGTGAGTTCCGACGAGGCTGCGGATATTAGTACCTCGACAACGGCGCAGGCGGACTTGGTGCTGTCGGTAAACCTCGAGAGTGTACGCGAAGACGCCGGTGAGACCGATGTTGAAGTGACGGTCGAAGTCACTGATGATACCGCGGTGGATATAGATACGTATGTGCTGTTGGATGTCTCCCATGAAGGGCTTAATAGTCGCTTCTACATCGGGCTGCCCGTTCTCAGGATTCCGGCTGGCGAGAAAAAGGCCACGGAGACGCTCACCTTCATTCCCATCAACGACGATATCATCGACGAAGATCTTCCCATTGTGATCAGCGGCAATGCTGGCCGTAAGACGGTTGAACCAGCGACTATTACGCTGATTGACGACGACAAGGAGAGCAGAAACATCAACCTGTCGGCGGATATTGACGAGCTAAACCGGTTCGATGGTGCAACCGAAATCACGGTGACAGCAACCTTGGATGGAAAGGTTTTAAACGAGGAGACGAGCTTCGCCTTGACCATTAGCGATCATCCCGGCTTGACACACGATCCCAACACCGATACCGATGGCGATGGCGATATCGACGATGCCGATGCGACGAAGGATAATCGCGAGGCGGAGCGCGATTTGGACTACACTGTAACGCTGACGACGCTGACGATTCCGAGCAATTCAGTGTCGGGGACGGCGACGATTACCATCACTCCTCGAAGCCGATTGCCTGGCACGATCCGGGTGGGATCCCCTGATAATGATACGGACGCGGACGCTCCAGGAATACAGATTGAAGACGATGGGCTAACACTCCGTCCGGTAGATATAAAAATAAAGAAGGAGATCGCTGCCACGGCCGATGCCATTACGCTCAGTCAAGAGAGTATCCGCGAGGACGCCGGTGAAACGGCGATCGAGCTGAAAGTCTCCTTGACGGAGGCCCTGGTTGAGGACGAGACGGTGAGGCTCACTGTTTTGCCGACCGGCGCTGTTTTGCCGTCTGGAGCTACTGTGACGAACACGCCGACACGCGATGTGGACTACAAGCTGGTCTTTGGCCCGCCATTCATCATTCCGGCTGGTGCTACCGAGGGGACGACGACGCTCACCATCACCCCGATCAACGACACCGATGTGGTTCAGCGAGGGGCGATATACATACAGGTTACAGTCGGTGCCGTGTTGGCGACTAGAACGATAGTGATCGCCGACGACGACGCGAAGAGCATGAACATTGCGCTGACGGTGGATCCGGCTACGATAAGCGAAGGGGACGGTGTGACCGATGTTGTGGTGACCGGAACGTTGGATGGGAAGGTTTTCGACGCTAATGTGGTCATGATCTTGACCATTGACTCTGATCCCAAGGATACGGACGATAACGGCAATGTCGTGGATGTTGTTGAGGCGACGCGCGACATAGACTATACGGCAAGGATGCGTCGTCTGACGATTCCGGCCGGCTCGGTGTCGGGTACGACGACGATCAACATTACCCCTGTTGACGACAAGAGCGCGGAGGCCGACGAGATAATCAGGGTGACTGTGCCGTACGACAACAATCAAATCACCACCCAATATGCTGACGGGGACGATGTCAAGGTGACGGTCAGCACCGCGGACATAATGCTGAAAGACACCGGTGCAGGCGGCGTGCCTTCGTTTGCGGACGTTGCCATCGACGCCCAGACGTATGTGGTTGGGAGGGCGATTGCCGATTGGGTGCTGCCGGAGGCATCGGGGGGCGACGGCGAGTTGACGTATAGCATTTCGGCTTTGCCGGCGGGTTTGGTGTTTGACGCGGCGACGCGGACGCTTGGGGGCACGCCTAGGGAAGCGACCGACGGTGCGGTTGCAGTCACCTACACCGCAACTGACGAT
>JAJDVZ010000085.1:0-44165 GCA_022825835.1 Candidatus Latescibacterota bacterium | reverse complement strand
CCCCGTTCAACATGCGACGTACCTGCTCAGTGGTCTGACGGCTGAAAGTCGGTTCCCCACAGCGCAAGCACACGCTAGCCGGAATGTCCTCGACTAAAATCCGCCTCCCTTGCACCACAAATACTTCACTCACTCTTTCCTCTTTGGCGATGTTCGATCCACACACATGGCAATGGAACATGATGGTTTTACCTCCGTTGAGAGAAATCAATCCATTCGCTCGAGTCAGGTTCATACAACGTAATAATTTTTACCCGCTCAGTATCGGCATAGGATACTTGAAGGTGCAGAGGACGTCCGTCCGCCGAGAATCCGAACAGTAGGCAACTAGGTGAGTATTTATCGTCGAAGTATTGCTCGATAACTCTTGCCTCGGCACCGGCCTGTCGTATTTCCCTATCGGCAATGTTGCGTTCCACCGCTCGTTTGAAAGCATGGCGACTGAACTCAAACTCTCCCATCGCGAGTTGTCGACGCAATGTCTCCAAGGTCTTCATTAGCGGAAGTCAGTTTAAGGTATCGGCTTCAACAACGGTCACGTTCTATCGGCATCCCGGGCTTGTAGAATACTGGACGGACGGACGCGGATTCCGGCCGCTTCCTTGCGCTCGCGAACTTGGTGCAGCCACTCGCCGACCGAGGGACGCGACACTATTCCCAACTCGTCGCGGAGGAATGCCTGCATAGACTGGTGTTGCCGGGTGGAGCGAACGGCCAACGCGTCGCGCACTTCTTCCGGGACATCTCTTATGGTGATTTGTACTGGCATGATAGCGTTATATCCTCGTTGAGCTTCTTCTTATCAGGGTGCCGATCTCGCACGGGAAGGACGAGAGGAACTCCCCGCTCACTAAACGGCAATTCGCTTTTCTCCGGTATATACATTGAATCCCCGCCCGCGCAAAAATCCCAGCAGCGTCATCCCCGACTCCCGCGCCAGATCCACCGCCAAGCTCGACGGTGCCGATACAGCGGCAACCACCGCAATCCCCGCCATCCGCGCCTTCTGCACAATCTCAAAGCTAGTGCGACCACTGACCATCAACACGCTCTTCGCTGGCACCGGCTCGTTGTGCAGCGCATAGTGGCCGATGATCTTATCGACTGCGTTGTGCCGACCCACATCCTCGCGCAGGACGAGCAAGTCGCCCGCCAAATCAAACAAGGCCGCCGCGTGCAGCGAGCCGGTTTGCTCAAATACATCCTGTGCCTGGCGCATGCGGTCGCTGAGGCCGTAAAGCATGGCCAGCGGCACGGTAAAATCTGCCGTCAACGCAGGGGCCTCGCAGGTGATGGCTTCGATGCTGGCCTTGCCGCAGACTCCGCAACTCGACGAGGCGTAGAAGTTGCGCTGGAGCCGCTGCCGATCAAACTCCACGCCAGCGGCCAGCTTGACCTCGACGATATTCTCCTCATTGGGCGGCTCCGCAGCCGTGCAATACGAAATCGCGCCCAACTCCCGTGGCGATTTGAGTAGGCCCTCGGTACACAAGAATCCAGCCGTCAACTCAAAGTCGTGGCGCGGGGTACGCATAACTACCGCGATCGGCGTCTCCTCCACGCGGATCTCCAACGGCTCCTCGACCGTTACTTGGTCGTCTTCGGCCGCTTTGTTCGCCTCGCGGAAGCGCCAGATCGGCCGCTGCGTCACCCGCTGCTGCCGTTCCATCACATCGGCCCCACGCGCCGAGGGCCTCGGTCCATCGCCAGCATCGAAGCGTCAAAACTCTTTTGCATCAGCGCCAACTTGAGCGGCTGCGCTTCCGGCTCGTCCCACATGTTTTCAAACTCACCCGGGTCCTCTTCCAAGTCATACAGCTCGCCCAAATCGTGCCCGTGGTAGAGAACCAACTTATAGCGCTCGTCGCGGTACATAGTGGCAAAGGTGCCATCGGGCGCGGCCAAGGCGTCGTAATACTCGCAGCGGACAAAATCTCGGTGCGGTTGCTCGCTCTCACCGCGAAAAATCGGCACAAGAGAGCGGCCAGTCATCCGCTCCGGCACCTCCAGCCCGGCCAACTCCAAAAGCGTCGGCGCTTTGTCGGTCAGTTCGACTAGATCGTCGCGCACCAAGCCCTGCTCAAAGTGTCCCGGCCAAGAAAAAATCAGCGGCACCCGCACCAAACCCTCATAGAAGCGGCATCCCTTTTGAATCAGCCCGTGGTCGCCGAGCATTTCGCCGTGGTCGGACGTAAAAATCACCACCGTATTGTCGCGCTGGCCCGTGTCTTCGAGCGCGGCCAGCATCCTCCCTACTTGGTCGTCAATCTGCTTGATCATCGCGCAGTACGCCGCCTGCAACACGCGAGCATCGGCCCCAGGCGTTGGGCGATCTTTGTGCAAGGGATCGCGGATATCGAGTTGATCGGGCCGCCGTCCCTTGGATTGGAAATCAATCGCCGCCAGTTTTTCCTGCTGCACCAAATCGCTGTCGGCAAACAGCGGTCCGGGCATAGCCGCAGGGTCAAAGCGGTCGCGGTAGCTCTGTGGCGGATTGAATGGCGGGTGTGGGTCGTAAATGTTGACACTCGCCAGCCAAGGGCCGTCGCGTTTTTGGCTCATAAACTCAATGGTTTTCTTGGCGCACCACGTCGTCTGGTGGAACTCAGCCGGCAATCCGTGGGGATATTGCTTCATCAGTTCGCCTAAGACTTCTCCCTTCTCCCGCACCCAGTCGGCATAGCCGTGCCCCTGCGGCCAGTCGTCGCGGGGCGCGTGGCTGTACTCCCAGTAGCGATACCCGTCATTGACGCGCGGCTCAATGCGGCGATAGGCGCTGGCCAAGTGCAGCTTGCCAATCAGCCCGCAGTCGTACCCAGCCTCGGCCAACGTTCGCGTGACTAGCGGCGGGTGGTCGGGAAAACTGTCGAGGCCATTGCCGTTGATGTGCACGGCGCTGGCGTACTGGCCGGTGAGAAAACTCGCGCGGCTCGGCGTGCAGATCGGGCTTTGGCAATAGGCGTGCGTAAAAGCCACGCCCTCGGCGACCAGCCGATCGACGTGCGGTGTATCGACGTGAGCATAACCGAGCGCACCGATGGTGTCGTAGCGCTGCTGATCCGTGCAAATCCAGAGAATGTTGGGAGGCGTCATGGTGGAAGGGCCCTTTGTTGGGGTAAGGGATGATTCAATCAAAGCTGAGCCGCAAGCGACAGAGGTCCAGCGGCATACCCATGAAAGTCGTTGGTGTTGGGAGGTGTCATAGCAGAAGCGTCCTCGTGTGACCTCATCGTGGAACTAGCCGTCAAATCCCAATGCAAATCATTTGTACGGTTTTCATATTTTGGTCTCCGGCATCAATTTCAACAGAATAGCTATTCTCATGGCTATAATGCCATATTATTCTCTTGTCAACCACACAGTGCCCGTGCGCCCCTCTATGTCCCCCGATCTCGGCACGGAGACGACCGCTATGCGGTGCCTGCAGCGGGAGAGACGGTTTTCAACGGTTGTGGAAGATAGATTCGCAAAGGATAGCGTGTTTGCATGTGCAGTGACGCAAAAATGACTTCGTGACGTTCTACCACACGGCATGCTTAAAGTGTGTTAAAATGGTTTGATCTTTTGTTGCGAGTATATTGCCTTTCAACCCCGCTTGCGCCACGATGATGCGGTCAAACGGATCGCGTGTCCATGAGTACTGTTGAGCACACTGGACAATTTGATAGAAGTTTTTATCACAGACATTAAGCCCTATTGCCTCTGACAAGGCGGAAATAACCGTTTGTGGTTTTGGGATGATGCGTTTGACCTCGAGCAGATATTGCAATTCTAAACTGACGATTGGAGAGATATAAATATCATTTTCATTAATGTATGATCTGACCTTTGCGCTCAATTTTTCGGTCTGACCAGCGTATAACCATACCACAACATGGGTGTCAAGGTAGATCAAGATTCACCTCCTTGTCCCAGGTAATATGAACCAGATCCTCAGGATCGCCTTTAATCACATGTTTCCTTTTCGGCAAGTTCTGAAGTTTATCTGTACTTTCTATCGGTGCGATAATGAGCCCTCGGTCTCCTTTATTGATTTTGACGGGCACACCCGTATTTAAGATCTCATCCAATATCTGGTAGATATTCCCACGCAATTCAGTTGGTGTAATTGTTTTCATGTCACGCTCCCGAGCAAATAGACCACTTCACGACAGACTGTAAAAGTTAAAGTAATCAAAAAAGCGTACGTGTCAATATTTAGCACGTACGCTTTCACCTTATTGCAACGCTTGTCCCGATGGTTATCGCAATAGGGTCATCGGATTGAAGGGGTTGGGGACCGCTAAAGCCGCCAAGTCGCCGAGGCCACCGGCCAACTTGCTAGGGGCATCCACCGTCACCGAGGTCGTCGCCGACGGGCCGGCGACCGCGCTGTCGCCCCCGTTCTATCGGCATCCCGGGCTTGTAGAATACTGGACGGACGGACGCGGATCCCGGCCGCTTCCTTGCGCTCGCGAACTTGGTGCAGCCACTCACTGACTGAGGGACGCGACGCGATTCGTTCCAACTCGTCCCGAAGGAATGCCTGCATGGACTGGTGTTGCCGGGTGGCGCGAACGGCCAACACGTCGCGCACCTCTTCCGGGACATCTCTTATGGTGATTTGTACTGGCATGATAGCGTTATATCCTCTGTTAGGGTTAAATGCTGAATTCGCCCGCTTGAACCGGCTTGCGGGCATATCCCTCGCGGTATTCTTGCTCCTTTTCTTGTATTTTTGTCCGCCTGAGAGCAGCGTATAAAGCCTCCCGCGCAAACGCCGATCTCGGCACGGAGACAGCCGCTATCTGGCGATGATCCGCAAGGTCTCAGCGGCCTGCTCGGGTTGGCCGACATCCGCGTAACCAGCGGTGGGTGGTCGGGAAAACTGTCGAAGCCATTGCCGTTGATATGCACGGCGCTGGCGTACTAGCCGGTAAGAGAACTCGCACGGCTCGGCGTGCAGATCGGGCTTTGGCAATAGGCGTGCGTAAAGGCCACGCCCTCGGCGACCAGCCGAGCAACATGTGGCGTATCGACGTGGGAATAACCGAGTGCGCCGACATATTTAGACGAATTGTCTGTTATTTTTTATAATCTATTTATGGAATTCGAGTTCGACCCTGAAAAAAGCCATGCCAATAAAGAAAAACACGGCATTGATTTCGTTGCAGCTCAGATATTGTGGAACGACTCAGGGTTGCTCGAAATTTCAGCTCGGCCCACCGACGAACCGCGCTACTTGGTGATCGGTCGTATTGACGACAAGCATTGGTCTGGTGTGATAACATATCGCGATGATGCAATTAGGATTATTTCTGTGCGGCGGGCACGCCGAGAGGAGGTTAGAGCATATGAAGCGAATAACAGCGAGTGAGTTTGACAAGAAATTTGACGATGGCGAAGAGGTGTTACAATACTGCGACCTCTCTACCACCAGACGTCCCAATCTAGTCCAAAAGCGCGTTAATACCGATTCCGCTGGCAGGATTCTTCTGCGAGACATCTGGCCGATCGAAAACGTGGATGATTACAAGGTCCATTTTGCTCGCTGGAACTCGGAGATCGAACCCTTAGACGAATGGGTGCGCGACCGGTTAGCATGGAAAGGATGGCAGGCAAACCGTCCGAACCGGAACGAGTTTAGCCGGACTTTCATTTTCTCGCTAATGAAATTCTACCATGAGGAGGATACTTGGCTGTTCGGCGGCATTTTCCGCGTTACCGCCCGACACAAAGATCGCTATGAAGTAGAGCTAACAGAAAATGGTGCATCCTTCATCGGTCGGTTAAAACTGCTCTCTTCCTATCGCGAGCGCTCGACTCGCGTGAATTTCGAGAACCACTACGACGGTTTTGAAGTCGCGGAAATTCTGAAAGAGCCTTACTCTGGGCGCAGTTTCCCCGGCTACGAAGGTATTAATCTGTCCTTTAATGAGCTTGAGTCGATAGTCAAAAATGATAGACCAGACTGGAAGGCAGCACTCCAGAACGTGAAGGGTATTTACCTCATAACCGATACGAGCACAAGCAAACGCTATGTCGGCTTAGCCGATGGTGAGGCGGGTATCTGGTCTAGGTGGAGTGACTACGTCACCTCGGGCCATGGAGGCAATGCTGGACTCCGAGAGTTGGTAAAAGGAACCCTCAATATGGCTTACTACCGGGCCAATCTTCGCTTCGCGCTTCTGGAACATCATTCGATATACACACCCACTAGAGTAATTATTGACCGTGAGAATTTCTGGAAAGAAATCCTTCTCAGTCGAGGTAAAGAGGGCCTCAATCGTAACTAGCTTTAGGTAACTCCAAGCCCCCCTACGGCAAAAACTCCGCCACCGCCGCATTCCTCCACTGCATCTGCTGCTCCGTCGTCTCATGCGGCTTAAACCCACACGCGACCTCGGCAATCGGCACACCCCGCACCTCGATCCGCTCCAAGTCACCCACGCCGTAGCCCAAAGTGTCGGCGTAGTGCAAAAGGCCCAGTTCCATCGGCTCAAAGCCCATGGCCTTGGCCATGACCGCATCCACGGCAAACACATCAGCCGATGCCGCGGCCGCACCCATAGGCACCGCATCAGTTCCCCCAGGACCATTGCCCTGCAAGCCCACCGTGCCATCGACGATCCCGATATCCGGCTTGAGATACTGGGCCAAGCGGATCAAGTTCACGTTGAGCACCTCGGCCTCGCTGGGCAACACGCGCTCGGCGTGCGAGGGATAGCCGTGCATCTTGATGCGATCCTCTTTGTGCAGCGTCCCCATGATCATGTTCTTCTGCGCCAACGTAACCACGCACACGTCGTGGGTCTTGGCCACAGCCACCGAAATGGTGCAGGGGCATTCGAGGACCACACTCGGCATTCTCACGGTCGCCTCGACGCCGCCGGCCATGTGAATTGTGGTCTCTTCCCACCGCGTCTCCTGATGCAGATCGACCAAGCGAATCGGCACCGAGTATTCTTCGACTAGCGCATCATAGCCAAAATTGGCAAACGCCTCGCCCGAATACTTCTCGTTGCCGCCTTCGGCAATGACGATCTCCTCGGGCGGTTGCGCCGTACTCAGCAAAAAGTCGATCGCACCGCGCATGGCGTCGGCATGGGTCGAAGCGAGGGGATTTTCGCTGGACAGGAAATTCGGCTTGAGCATCACTTGCGCGGCCAGCTTCGGCTCGACGTCCTCGCGCACCAAATTTAGCGCTTGATATACGTTGGCTTGCCGCGCACCGGCGCGTGCCAAACCCACTCGGGCTGTGTTCATATCGCATGTCTCCTTGGTTGATAATGCCTTGCCCGCTCTCTGGCCCCAATGTATCATTTCTCATCCTCCTAATCAATCTACTCCTATGCGTCTGACCTTTGAAGAAGGCACCCTGCTCCTGCGCGACTATGTCGGCCCAGACGCGCCCCCGGCCTTTGTCTGGGACCCGCGCGTTGATCACTGGCGCGCCCAAGCCCACTTCTACCGCGAAAGCGTCGAACACCTCAAACGGCACGAAGTCGAATTCAAGAATACGGCCCCGCGCTACAATACCCTTTCCCTCCAACTGCACACCGCGCCTGAACCGCACCCGCACCAAGCCGAAAGCATCGCCGCTTGGCAACAGCACGGCTGCCGCGGCGTGGTCGTCTTGCCCACGGGATCGGGCAAATCGCAAGTCGCGCTCATGGCGATGGTAGAAGTCCAGCGCAGCACCCTCGTCGTCGCTCCGACCATCGACCTGATGAACCAGTGGTACGACCTGCTCACTCGCTCGTTTGCCGTCGAGGTCGGCCTGCTCGGCGGCGGCTACCACGAACTAGCCGACCTGACCGTCGCTACGTACGACAGCGCGTACATGCAGATGGACCGCTACGGCAACCGCTTCGGTCTCATCGTATTTGACGAGGTCCACCACCTGCCCGGCGAAATGTACAGCCACGCCGCTGAAATGTGCCTAGCGCCCTACCGCCTAGGACTGACCGCCACGCCAGAACGCGCCGATGGCCGCCACGTGTTTCTCGACACCCTCGTCGGTCCCATAGCCTATGAGCGCGGCATCCGCGCCTTGTCCGGCGAGTACTTGGCCGAGTATCGCGTCGAGCGCCGCCAAGTGGATATGGTCGCCGAAGAGCGCGTCCAGTACGAGGCTGCCCGCGACGAGTACCAAGCCTTCCTCGCCGCCAAGAACATCCGCCTCGGCACCCAAGATGGCTGGCGACACTTCGTCATGCTCTCGGCCCAAAGCACCAGCGGCCGACGGGCCATGCACGCCTATCGCCGCCACCGTCAGATCGCCCTCGGCGCGACCGCCAAGCTCCGCGTCCTCGAAGACATCCTCAAGGCCCACCCGCGCGACCGCGTGTTGATTTTTACCAACGACAACGAGACCGTCCATCAGATCTCCCGCACCTTCCTAGTCCCGGCCATTACCCACCGCACTCGCACGCGAGAGCGCAAGGCCATTCTCGAAGCCTTCAACAAGGGAGAGTACCTCGCCCTCGTCGCCTCAAAAGTACTCAACGAGGGCGTCAATATCCCCGAAGCCAACGTCGCGGTAGTACTCTCCGGCTCGGGGACCATCCGCGAGCACGTCCAGCGCCTCGGACGCATCCTCCGCCGCCGCCAAGGCAAAGAAGCCGTGCTCTACGAAGTGGTCTCCAAGAACACGGTCGAAGACCGCATCAGCAACCGCCGCCGCCGCCACGAAGCCTACGAGTAAGCGCTGTGCTAACCTCGGACCTCCTGCTGACCCGCTCGCGCGGCCCCTACATCGAACCGCGCTATGTCGATGTCGAGGCTCCAGCCCTCATTGACCTAGCCCAAGCGCTCATCGAGATCCACACCGAACACCAAGGCAAAACCCGGCGAGAACTGCAACGCGCCCTCGACTTGCTCGCCGGAGACCGCACCGACTACCGCATCCAGCGCGGCCTAGCCAAGCTACTTTGCGACCACTACTGCGAATTCCACGTCGCCAGCCCCCAGCCTCCCGAAGAGTTGCGCCACGCCGTTTTTACCTTAGCCCGCGCCCACCATCCGGTCGTCCGCGAGACCAGCCTCATCTATCCAGTCAAACGCGAAGATCTGCTGGAGCAGGTCGCTCTCAAACACCAGATCAGCAGCGAAGACGTGCTCGCAGGGCTATACGCCGACCTGCCTGAAAATCACCAGCTTGCCACCTTTGCCGCGCCCTCGCCCAACGAGTTGCTGCTGCGCTACAACGTGGCACTAGCCCAAGCCATGCTCTACCGCTGCGAAATCCTGCGCCTGAGCGTATATCGCAACCTGCCCGTGCGCTACAAGCAGCTTTTCAAATTCATCAAGTTCTACCGGCTGATCCACACCATCGAAGGCGATGTCGATGCTGGCTATGAGATCGGGCTCGACGGCCCGGTGAGCATGTTCCGCCACTCGCAGAAATACGGCCTGCAAATGGCAATTTTTCTCCCGGCCTTATTGTTGTGTACCCGCTGGTCGATGCAGGCCGACATTTTGCGTAAAGACGGTCGCCGCCAGCAGTTCGTCCTCGACGATCAATCGGGTCTCGTGTCGCATTACAAGGATCAGACTTTGTACGACTCGCTGTTGGAGGAGACGTTTGCCGCGCGTTTCACCAAGGCCAAAACCCAATGGCAGCTAGAGCGGGAAAGCGAAGTGGTCAACCTCAAAGAGACCGTGATGATCCCGGACTTTACCTTTCGCCATCCCGACGGCCGCATAGCTCTGCTGGAAATCATGGGCTATTGGCGACCGGAGTATCTGCGCCGCAAGCTGGAAAAGCTGCGCCAAGCCCAGCGCCGAGACTTGCTCGTGGCCGTCTCTTCCAACCTCAATGTCAGCGAGGACGATTTTAAAAACGTGCCCGGCGGAGTCTTCTTTTTTCGCAACAAAGTCCAGCCCAAAGACGTCATACAATTATTGGACCAGATCGAACCGCCCGCGACTGGGCAAACGATCAAGTGAACCTTACATTCGGAAACCCAACCATCAAACCCTAGGAACAACTATGGACGGCATTCACGACATGGGCGGGATGCACGGATTTGGCCCCATTGTACGCGAGGAAAACGAACCTTTGTTTCACCATCCCTGGGAGGGCCGAGTGCTTGCCATGACTGTAGCGACTCCTGTACCGATTCCCGGCGGCTCCCGCAACAACATCGAAAACATGGCTCCAGCACACTACCTGTCGTCCAGCTATTACGAAAAATGGCTGTACTCCCGCATCAAAGGGCTGATTGACGCCGGCGTGCTAACACAAGAAGAGCTGGAGACGCGGATGGCTCTTCTCCGGGATCATCCCGACGCCAAAACCCCAGTGCATCCCGACCCTGCTGCGGTCCGAGCGGAACTCAAGCGCGCCCGCCCGGCAAATCCACCTCCGCAGCCAATGGATATCCAGCCGCAATTTTCCACCGGCGATCGCGTGCGGTCGCGCAACATCCACCCCACAGGCCACACCCGACTTCCCCGCTACGCACGCGACAAGTGCGGCACAGTCACCGATTTCTACGGCATCTACAACCTCCAAGACGCCGAACTGCCCGCAGGGTGTACAACTCGCCAACAACCCTTGTACGCCGTGCGCTTTGACGCTGAGGAGCTATGGGGCAGTGCCGCAGAAACCAAAAGTGCCGTCCATCTGGATATGTGGGAAAGCTACCTAGAACCGGCGTAAACCAATCCCCAATCGCAAAAGGATTTTGTTATGAATAATGTCCATACCGAGACAGACGCCGCCCTGCGCACCAAAGCACTCGAATCACTCCTAGTCGAAAAGGGATTGCTTACAACGGAGATTATAGACGAAGTCGTGCAGAAATACGAACAAGACGTAGGCCCGCTCAACGGCACCAAAGTAGTTGCCCGCGCCTGGATTGACCCGGACTACAAACGCCGCCTACTCGAAGACGGCACCGCAGCGATTGCCGAACTAGGTTTCGGCGACGCCCACGGCAGCAAAATCGTCGTACTGGAAAACACATCCACTGTCCACCACGTCGTCGTTTGCACCCTTTGCTCGTGTTATCCCTGGTCCGTACTCGGCCTGCCGCCGAGTTGGTACAAATCCTACGCGTATCGCTCTCGGGTGGTGCGGGAACCGAGAGTGGTCTTGCGGGAATTTGACCTCGAGTTACCCGATTCAGTCGAAATCCGCGTCTGGGACAGCAACTCGGATCTCCGCTACATGGTGCTGCCCGAACGCCCTGCTGGCACGGAAGACCACAGCGAAGACCAACTCGTTGCGCTCGTCACGCGCGATTCGATGATCGGCGTAGCGAAGATCGAAGCACCGGCAAAGTGAAGCTGGGATAATGCAACAAACCGACCGAATGCACCCATTCCTCGCCGCCCTCCACCACCGCCCCTTGCTAGCCGATGGTGCCTTGGGCTCTTATCTGTTCGCGCTTACCGGCCGCGTCTCCGAGCAAAATCACCTCTACGAAGCCTTCAACCTCACCCGCCCAGAACTCGTCCGCCAACTCCACCTTGAATATCTGCAAGCCGGTGCCCAATGCCTGACCAGCAATTCCTTTGCCGCCAACGCGACCTATCCCTCGGCTGAGTCCATCGCCGAGATCAACGCGACGGCCGTGCGCTTGGCGCACGAGGCCATGGACCAATACCGCCAACAGGCCCAGTGCAGCGATCCTTTGTTCGTCCTCGGCTCCCTAGGCCCGCCCTTGTCGGCGGCCCAATCCCCGCGCACGGCTAGCGACCTGTACTGCGCCCAAATCGAATCCCTCGTCGCCAGCGGCGTCGATGCCCTGTTGTTGGAGACTTTTACCTGCCTCGATCAGGTCACCGCCCTCTTAGAGCTACTCCAAGACCTCGACAACCCCGCGCCAGTCATCGTCCAGATGGCCTTGCACCAGCGCGACGGCACATGGGAGCAAGCCCCCCAAACATATATCCAAACCGCCGCGGCCTTGGGTGCCGATGTCGTGGGCATCAACTGCTGTGCGCTCGCGGAAGCGCGGGCCTTCCTCGACGCAGCGCAAGAATGTGCATCCGTGCGCGACGGCCAAGTCCAACTCGCGGTCATGCCCAACGGCGGCGAGTTCCGGCGCGTGGGCCATCGCTACCTGACGGGCGTCACCCCCGAGTGCATGGGGCGCTTTGCCCGCGAAATGGCGCACCAAGGCGTGCGCCTCATCGGCGGCTGTTGCGAGGTCCATCTCCCCCACATCCACGAGATGCACAACTACCTCCACGGTCTTGCGGCCGGGGAGCGCATCGTCCCGTTGGCAAGGACGCCGGACCAGCCACCAACCGCCGCAGCCGCCAAGCGCCGCAACGGCCCATTCTCGCGCAAGCTCTTCGACGGCCAATTCGCCGTCAGCGTCGAGTTGCTACCCCCGCGCGGCACCGGCGGGCTGAAAGCCCGGCTCGCTTTTATCGCCGAGTTGGCCGCCTCGGGCTTGGCCGATGCCTTGGACATAACCGATGGCTCGCGCGGCATTCCCCTCATGCCACCGGGCGATTTCATCCACCTCATCCGCCGCCGCCTGCATTGGGAGCGCGACCGCCTCGAACTAATTCCCCACTGTACCAGCCGCGACCTCAACGTCATGGGGTTGCAAAGCCGGCTCATCGGCTACTGGGCCAACCGCATCCACAACGTCCTCTTCATCACCGGCGACCCCCCGAAAATGGCGCCGACCTATCCGCGCTCCACCGCTGTTTTCGACCTCGACTCCGCCGCCCTCATTCGCTATACCCACGCCTTTCTCAATGCTGGATTGGACTTTGGCGGCCAACCGCTCGGCTCGCACCGCGACCCCCGCACCCGCTTTACCATTGGCACGGGCTGCGAGCCAGAAGCCCTTGATCGCCAGCGCGAGTGGGAGCGGCTGGCCCGCAAAATTGACGCGGGAGCCGATTACGTAATGACCCAGCCGACCTTTAACCGCAAAGCCCTAGCGGCCCTAGCCCCTTATCGCGCTCAGGTGCCGATCATTGTGGGAGTCATGGTGCTGCGGGGGTTGGAACACGCCCGGCGCATTGCCGAGGTGCCCGGGGTGGTTGTGCCGGAAGCGATTTTTGCCAAGCTAGCCGCGTATGCAGACCCGGCCGACCAAGCTAAAGCGGGCGTCGAATTGGCTACCGAGCAAGTGCGTCAAGTCCGTGCGGAAGGCTGGAGCGGACTGTACCTGATGTCGCCGGCCGGGCACCAGCCAGTACTAGCGGTACTCAAGCGAGGGCTGGACTGAACGCACGCTGCACAAACCGCCCGGCGCTCATCTGCGGATCATCTTGTGAATTAGGCCGCCGGCACAGCGCAGAATTTGCGCTGCACAAAACGCAGCGCGGCTTGGTAGTTGTCGAGCCGCCCGTCCAACTGGGCATCCTCGACCGCGGCGAGAATTTCCCTAAACAGCGGCCCCGGCGTAAAACCCAAGGCAATGAGGTCGCTTCCCGTGAGCAACGCCGGTGGGCGCAGATGCTCCTTTTTTAGGGCGGCCAACTGCGCTTGGCAAAACTCGTACAGGTCGAGCTTGCCGTGGCTGGCCAAGCAATCGGCGCGATGCAATTCGAGCAACTCGGGAAAGTGCGGCTCGCGCAAGAGGCGCACCAGCGTACTCGGGCGCATCTGGCGCACGTGGCTTATCCGCATGTGGTCGGCCACGAGCGTGCCGATGACTCGCCGCGCTTCGTTGGACATCCGCAGCCGCCCGCAGATCGCCGCCGCCATTTTGGCCCCAACCGCGTCGTGCCCGTGGAAGCGGATGCGCTCGGCTCGCACTATAGTCGATGGCTTGCCAATGTCGTGCAGCAACGCGCTCCAAGCCAACTCAGCCGATGGCGCGTCGAGGTGTTCAAACAGAAGCTGGACGTGGGTCCACACGTCGCCTTCGGGATGGAATTCAGCATCTTGCGGCACGCCGCGCATGGCCGCGACTTCTGGCAGCACCGCTTGCAGCAGGCCCGACTGGTCCAACAGGCGCAGGCCGCACCCGGCCCCGCCCTCGGTCAACAGCAGGGTTAGCTCGTCGCGGATGCGCTCAGCACTGACGCTGGCAATGGACTCGACCTGAGCACAAAGCGCGTCCCACGTCGCGGGTTCGATGGTAAAACCGAGCCGGGCGGCAAAGCGCACGGCCCGCAACAAGCGCAGATGGTCTTCGGCAAAGCGCGCGGCCGGATCGCCGATGGCGCGGATGATCTTATCGCGGAGGTCGCGCTGTCCGCCGACGTAATCGAGCAGTTCGCCGCTATCCGGGTCGTAGAACAAGCCGTTGATGGTAAAGTCGCGGCGCGCGGCATCGGCGCGGGCGTCGGCTGGCTCGATGGATGCAGGACGGCGGCTATCGCGGTACGGGCCATCGCTGCGAAAGCGCGCAACTTCGTAGTCGCCCTCGTCGAGCACCACCAATGAGATACCAAACTGCGCACCCACCGGCACCGTGTGCTCAAAGAGCGCAGCCACCTCTTCGGGCCCGGCATCCGTAGCCACATCCCAGTCCTTGGGCACGCGCCCCAACGCCAAGTCGCGCACGCAACCACCGGCTAGCAGCGCTTGGAAGTCGGCCCGGCGCAAGGTCTCGACAACGCGCAGTGCCCCAGCGTCTATATCCGCGTCCATCCTACTCAGCCATCTTAAAACTCTCAACCCGACTCACCGAATTCTCGATCCCCTCGGCGTGCGTACTGGCTACGACCTTCCAGTAGTACACTTGTCCGGGTTCGAGCGCGACCAAGCGCCCATCCTTAATGCGACCGGTAAATACGGCCGTGGTATCGCTCGTCAGCGGTATGTCCGACACTTCGCCACTGATCAGCGAGGTGGTGACAATCACCCGAAATGCGCGCGCCTCGGGCAAGCGATTCCAAGTAAAGGTCAACGGTGCCGCGGCCTCTTGTCCGGCGACCGGGACCAACGGCACCGGCGAGGACAGCGCGACATCGCTTACTTCCTCGGAGGCCCTGCTTTCTTTGCCGCCGAGATCTATCGCCGTAATTCGGTAGTAGTACACCGTGCCGACCTCGATCTCCGCGTCGATGAAGCCCAGCCCCGACACCTGCATGAGCAAATGCTCAAGAGTCGGCGTGAAACCCTGCTCAGTCGAGCGATAGATCCGGTACCCTGCCAGATCGGTCTCCGCATTGTCATCCCAATCGAGGGCGATGTCGAGTTGTCCGAGTACTTCGAGGTGGCGCGCTACAGCACGCACCGAAGTCGGCACCTGCGGAGTCAAGCTGTTGAGGGGCTGGCCGCTGACGGCATTCGAGGGGTCGCTCTCGCCGCCGCCGTTTATCGCGGTTACTCGATAGGTGTACTCCTGTTGGTATCGCAGCCCCTGATCCTTGTATCGGGTTTCAAACGTGGAGTCAATGGCCGCGGCCGCGTCGTCTCCGACCGAGCGATAGACGACGTAGAGCACCTCGCCATCGCCCTCGACAGCCTGCCAATTGAGCCATACCTCGCCGTCGCCGATGCGCTCCACACTCAGCGCACGCGGTGCTGGCGGCGGCTCGGTGGTCGCAACCGGGCTGGTGCCCTTTTCGCCATCGCCGCCGCAGTGCCACAATCCGACGGCGACGGCAATCCATGCAAATTTTAGGCGTTTCATGTTTTCTACCTCCCCAGATAGATTAATCGCCTCTCTGCAAAAGTACCATTAGCCGCCCAAAATGGGCAAGCACTTTTGACAAGTAGCCGCCCCGAACTTATTGTGTCGCTATGGTATCCTTGCTCTATATCGCCCTGTGTGCGCTGGTGCCTTTAGGCGCGGCTGTCGTACTTTTTTTGGTCGAGTACCAAACCCAATACGCGGCCCGCTACATCGGTCAATACCTGATGCAGCAAAACCCCAAGCGCCAGCCGGGCGGGGCGCTTTGGCAGGGCATTCTCGCCAGCCGGCAGACCCGCATGGCCCTGTCCGACTCGCTGGCCCAAGCTCCCCTAGAACCGAGCCAAACCCCGCTGCCGGTCTTGCAAAATCACTACCAACTCCAGTACCACGGCACCCACGCGGCGTTCTTTTCGGTCGTGCGGCGCGACACCGCCCTGCAACCCGATCACCTCAGCCCAGCGATCCGGCGCGAGCTCGCCTATTCCCTACAGATTTACGAGCAGGGTCGCTACCTGCTAACCCAAGCCATCGTCCCCGGTGAGGAATTGCATCTCCACGCCCTCGTCAATGTGCAAATGGCCCTAGAGGACGGCTCGCTCTTCTACCAACTCCACAAGTGGCTGCGAGCAAAAGACGAGCCTGAAGCCTGGACCTTTCTCAAGATGAAAGAGGAAGACATGGCCTACTGGCGCGAGCACCTAGCGCCGCTTTTGGGTGCCAATCCCGAGCGGGCGCAAAGCGAAGCCGGACCAATCGTCACCGAAGCCCTAGCGCAGATCGTGCAAGCCCGAGCCGACTCGCTGCGCCAAGGCAAACTCAGGCGCCTGCTGGCGGCCTGGGATCGCGCCGACGGCTTTGAACTGCGCTTGACGCACGCTGGCGACCAATTCGCCGCGTACGCGCTCGTGCCGGGCTATGAGGCCACCGCGCTCTTGCTGCCAGCCCAACTCGTGCAACAACGCCTCGGACTAGAAGAACAATGAGACGCGCCCTGCTCATCGGCGTGGTCCTGACCGTGTTCCTCGTCTTGGCGGGCGGGGCGGGAGTGGGGTACGCCATCTGGCGCATGGCCCCGAACTTGCCCAGCTTGCCCACAGATCCGCACGAATTGGGCATCCGCCCCGGCACCGAGATGTACGCGGCCTCGGGCGAGCGCATCTACACCTTTAACCAGAGCCGCCAATGGGTGCCCCTCGAACGCATCAGCCCCTACGTGGCCCAGGCCCTCATCGCCACCGAGGACGCACGTTTTTACCACCATCGCGGCGTTGACCTGCTGGCTATTGTCGGCGCGGTGCGCGACAACCTGCGCGGCGGCAGCATCACGCGCGGCGGCAGCACCTTGACCCAACAGCTCGTCAAGCGCCTGTTCTTTTCGCCGCAAAAAACCCTTGAACGCAAGCTGTCGGAAGCACTCCTCACCGTGCAATTAGAGGCATTCTTTGCCGCCTCGTACCCAGACACCAACGCTGCCGGCCACCCGGCGTACAAAGATCGTCTCATAGAGTTGTACCTCAACGAGGTCTTCTACGGCACCAACGCCTACGGCATTTACGACGCCGCAATCACCTTCTTCGATACGACCCCCGACTCGTTGAGCCTGCCCCGCGCCGCCATGCTCATCGGCCAGATCAACGCCCCGACCGCGTACAACCCCCTGCGGCATCCCGAACGAGCCACCGAGCGGCTACAACACGTGTTCGACCGCATGGTCGCCAGCGGCTTCCTCGATCCGGCGACGCGCCGGGAATACGCCGCCCTCCGAGCCGAAGACCTCGTCAATCCCGGCTACCCGCCCCGCAACCCGGTGCCCTATTGGGTCGAAGCCATCAACGCGGAAATCGTCCAGCAGTGGGGGCCGGCCGCTTTGCACTACGGAAGCCTGAAGGTCTATACCACCTTGGACATTGCCATGCAAGAAGCGGCCGAAGAAGCCGTGACCAAGGGGCTGGTCGAGCTGGATGAGCGGCTGGGCTTTAAGCCCTATGCGGAAGCGTCGATGGCCGATCGTCCGGCTTACGTCCAAGGCGCGTTGGTGTGCCTATCGCAGACCGGGAAAGTGCTGGCTATGGTCGGGGGTCGGGACATTTTCGTCAGCTACTACAACCGGGCGCTCACCGCCCGCCGCCAACCCGGCTCCGGCTTTAAGCCGATAGCTTATCTAGCCGCATTGGAAGCGGGCAAAATAAGCCCAGTCACCGTCTTTAACGACCAGCGGCGCACCTATATCGTCAACGGACGAAAGTGGCAACCGCGCAACTTTAAGGACATCTACTTGGGACGGACGACTGCGGCGTGGGCCTTAGTCAAATCAGCCAACGCCACGACCGTCCAAATCTCCGAACTCGTCGGCCCGGAGCGCATCGTCGAGACAGCCCATCGCTTGGGTTTTGCCGGGCCCATAGGAGCGTATAGAAGCATCGCCCTAGGCGTTGCCGAAGTCTCCGTGTTGGAAATGGCCGCGGCGTATGGGACTTTTGCCAACTACGGCTTGCAGGTAACGTCGGCCTTGATAGAGCGGATTGTCGATGCCGAGGGCCAGCCGATCTTTACTCACCAGCCGCAGATCCGCCAAGCCATCGCACCCGACTTAGCCGCGCAGATGGTCCACCTTTTGCGCCAGACCGTGGACCGCGGCACCGGCCACCGAGTACGCGCATCGGGCTTTGCGCGGCCAGCCGCTGGCAAGACCGGCACGACCAACGACAATACCGACGCTTGGTTTACGGGCTTCACACCGGACTTAGTAGCCAGCGTCTGGGTGGGGTTCGACGACCGCCGCACCCATAAACTAGTGGATACGCGCAAAGTGCAAATCACCGGCGGCAGCGGTGCCGTGCCCATCTGGGCGGATTTTATGATTGCGGTAAACGAAGGGCGGCCCGAAAAGGATTTTGACGTGCCCGAGGACGTGACAATCTACGACGTGGACCCCAGCACCGGCGCGGTAAGCACCAAGCCCAACAAGGACGGAGCACAGCCGCTGTCTGTAGCCCTGCGCCGAGGCGAGCGGCCCAACTAACCACTATTCAACGGCGGCCAAAACCTCGCGCACCCGCCGCGCCACAATATCTTCCTCACCCGGCTCCATCATATAGGGATTGATCCCAAAGCCGCTCTCGTGGGCGGCGATCTCGATCCGCGGTTGGCCAGCCGATAGCTGGCGCGCCAGCTCGTGGCCGCTGAGCGCTAGCTGGTCTCGATCCCAGCGCACCGCCAAGTTCGGCGCAACATTCGAGCGGCCGGGCTGATTGACCTGCGTCGCCACCGAGGGGAACTTTTCCACTGCGTCGGCGATGACCGCCAGCCGCCGCTCCCACTCCCGCCACTCGGCCGCGTGGTCGCGCACCACCCACTGCTCCACCGCGGCCAGCAGCCCCATGATTTCTTCCTTGCCCGCCTTCATCGGCCTCCCCAGCGCGTGGTGCGGTGCCCCATTGAGGAAAGCCGCCTGCAACAGTTCCTTGCGCCCCAAGACCAAACCCGACGCCTGCGGCCCGCGCAAGCATTTGCCGCCCGAATAAGCCACTGCATCGGCTCCCTGCTCCAGATACCAGTTGGGCGCGTCTGGTCGCTCGGCGGCTGCATCTACAAACGTCGGTACGCCGTGCCTTTGCCCGACCGCCGCCATATCTGCCACCGAAATCTGGCCGCGCTCGGCCGCATCGCCAAACACCAACAGCATGGCCGTGCGATCCGATAGCGCAGCCTCTAGATCGGCGAGCGTCTCAACCTCGACTATTTCGACGCCGACCATGCGCACGGCGTGATCGTACCCGTGGCGGTGGCTCGGCTGGACGAGGACTTGGTTTTTCATGCCCGTAGCATCGGGCAACCGCGCCATTTTCTCCCGATCCGTACCGGCCACGCAAGCGGCCGTAACTTGGCACAACGCCGCGGCGCAACCATTGGTAACGAGCCCCCACTCGCACTGCATCAGCTCGCCGATGCGCGCTCCAACGGCCTCCATCAGCTCGTCGAGGTGGACGTATTGCTTGGATGCCTCGACCATGGCCTGCCGCACTTCAGGTAAAATCAGCGAGCCGCTGATGATGGTATAGGTCCCCTGACAGTTGATCAGGGGACGCACGCCGAGGCTTTCGTAGGTTGGGTACGCTAGTTGGTCGCTCATTGGTAGCCTTTCTCCATAAACGCCATTATCAATCTATCCACGCTGAGAGAATTCCAAAGGGGATCAAAACAAATCGTCCGCATAGCCCGCCAAATAATACTCCAACGCCGCCATACCCGCGCTAGTATTCACGCTGGCTCCTTCGTGCGCGAGGGCACCACCCAAGGCGTGCAACACGCGGAACAAGTGCGGTGCTCGACACTGCTCGCCCATCTGGCCGATGCGCACGATGTCGAGGCCAAAGGCCCCGGAGATTTCAACGTGAAAGCGATTCGACATATCGGCGCGCACGCGGGCGCTATCTATCCCAGCGGGCACTTGGATTGCCACCACCGAGTTGAGGCGAATGCGACGCGGCGCGTTCAGCACCAGGCCCATCTTCTCGATGCCAGCTTGCAGCGCCAGCGACGAGTGCCGATGCCGCGCAAAGCGGCGCTCCAGCGTCTCCTCGCAGACCAGCCGCAGGGCCTCGTGCAGGGCCAACAACCCCGAGACCGGGGCCGTGTAGTGGTACTGGTGTTGCTGCCAAAAGTTTTCTGCCCGCAGGGCGTCCAAACACCAGTGCGGCTTAGGACCGGGATGCTGCTGCACCTGCTTCCAAGCCTCGTCGGAAAAGGCGATTAGCGCCACGCCCGGTAGCGACGACAGCCCCTTCTGGCTGCCCGTGAAAACCACGTCAATGCCCCAAGCGTCCTTTTCCAACGGCATGGTGCTCAACGTGCAGACCGCATCGACGACCGCTAGCGCCCCGTGCTCGCGGCACAAGCGGGCAATCGCCGGCAACTCGGTCGTGCAGACGCCACTAGAAGTCTCACCCTGCACCATCGTCACTACGTCGTACTGCTGACTCTTGAACCGCTCGGCCACGCGCTCGGCGCAGACAGCTTGCCCTTCCGGCACGGCCAGCACCTCGACCTCCGCTCCCACGCCAGCCGCCATCTCGGCAAAGCGCCCGCTAAACCACCCGTTTTGCAGCACCAAGGCGCGGCGGCCTGGCCACAGCAAATTGCCTATCGCCATCTCCATGGCCGCCGATGCCGGCCCCCCAACTCCCAAGATGTGCTTATCAGCCGTCTGAAAGGCGTAGCCAGCCAATTGCTTGATGTGCTCTACCAGCCGATCCATCGTCGGCCCTAAGTGATTGATGACCATACCGCCCGCCCGCGCGATCTCCGCCGCCACCGGCACCGGCCCAGCCCCCATCAACAGCAACGGCTCAGCCGGCAGGAGCTGGTCCAGCGGTGGAAGCGCGGGGGGCTTTATGCCATGCGACTCTACATTCCCCATTCCCAAGTCCTAGTAGTTAATCGCCTCGCCAAAAGCCTGTCCGGCCGCTTCCATCACGGCCTCGGACAGCGTCGGATGGGCGTGCATGGTAGCCAAAAGCTCTTCATACGTGGCTTCGAGTCGGAGCGCCAATGTCAGTTCGACAATCAATTCCGTGGCCTCGGCTCCCAGAATGGCTCCGCCCAACAACTCGCCGTAGCGCGCGTCAAAAACCAGTTTGACCAGCCCTTCGGTTTCCCCGGCTGCTTGTCCCTTGCCGCTAGCTGCAAACGGAAAGCGCCCGACCTTGACGTCGTACCCGGCTTCGCGCGCTTGGCTTTCGTTCAGGCCGACACTGGCCACTTGCGGCTGGCAATAGATGCAGTTAGGCACTTGGTTCGGGTCTATGGCAGGCCGGTCGCGGCCAGCTATAAACTCGACGGCTGCAATTCCCTCCTGCGTGGCCGCGTGCGCCAACAGCGGCGGACCGGCCACATCGCCAATCGCGTAAATGCCCTTGGCGCTAGTCTGCATCCGCTCATCAACCACAATCGCACCATCGCGGGTGCGGATGCCCAGCGCCTCCAGCCCCAATCCCTCGATATTGCCCTGGACCCCAGTGGCGACCAGCACTTGATCCACTCTCCGCGTCTTTTGCTCTTCGCCAACCCGATAGCGCAATGCGACCCCGCGCTTTTGCTTTTTGACCTCCTCGACCCGGGCTTCGGTCACCACTTCGATTCCCTGCCGTGTCAAGCTTTCAGCCAGTCCCGCGGCGATCTCTTCGTCTTCGCGCGGCAAGACCTGAGGCAGTGCTTCCAAAAGCAGCAACTTGCTGCCAAAGGCGCGGTAGAAATAGGCGAATTCTACGCCGATGGCCCCGGCCCCGATGATGGCGAGGGAGGCGGGCTGCTTGGCGACGATCATGGCCTCGCGGCTGGCGATGATCCGCTCGCCGTCGAATTCTACGCCCGGGATGGATTTGGGGCGGCCGCCGGTGGCCAGCACCACATGCGCAGCCTCCAGTTCGGCCACCACCTCGCCCTCGGCGTCCTCAACCGCAACTTGGCGGCTGGGCGTCAACCGGCCCCTGCCGACAAACACCTCGACTTGATTCTTCTGCATCAGGTAGGCCACGCCTTTGGACAACTGATCGGCGACTTGGCGGCTCCGGCCAATGACCGCATCCCAATCCACTATCGGCTTATCAACGCGCAAGCCGAACTCCTCGGCGCGCAAGAAAAGCTGGTACACTTCGGCTTGCTTGAGCAGAGCCTTGGTGGGAATGCAGCCCCAATTGAGACAGGTGCCGCCCAACTCGGCGTCTTCGATCAGCGCGGTCTTTAACCCCAACTGCCGCGCGCGAATGGCGGCTGAATACCCACCTGGGCCGCCGCCGATAACTACCACATCATACGTTGCCATATTGCATTTTCTCTCTAAGGTTCGGATAAAGGAAGCCCCTAATCTAAAGGCAATCACCTTGGGCACAAATAGGACTGACACCTACGGCGGCTGAAAACCATGAATATCCGCCTCAATTGCCCCCACCCGCGCCACCGTGTTTTATTATAGCAATCCTGCATGATTATTATTTCTACTATTCTGCGTCCATCTGCGTCCATCTGCGGATCATCTTGTGAATCCAGCGGCGCACCTTAAATAAAGGCAATTCCAGTGATAAAAAAGCAACCCAGCCCCTCGGACACATTGACCATTTTCACCGACGGAGCCTGCTCGTTCAACCCAGGACCAGGCGGCTGGGCAGCGCGGCTGCTCTACGGCGATGGCCGCGTCGAGGAGTTGGGTGGCTTTGTCCCGGAGACGACCAACAACCGCATGGAGTTACAAGCAGCCATCGAAGGTCTCCGCGCCGCCTTTCGGCTGAGCGACTCGACTGAGCTCGCCGAAGTCTCAAGTCGAAGCCCGTCCGACGTCGCTATCACGCTCGTTACGGACAGCGAGTACCTGCGCAAGGGCATTACCGAGTGGATTCACGGCTGGAAAAGGCGAGGCTGGCTCACCGCCGCCAAAAAGCCCGTGCTCAACCAAGATCTGTGGCACACCCTAGACCAGCTCAATACGCCCGCCGTCCAGTGGCAGTACACCGAAGGCCACGCCGGCGACCCAGACAACGAGCGCTGCGACCAGATCGCCAAAGCATTCTCACGCGGGGAGACGCCCTCCCTGCACCACGACCGAAAGGATTGACCATGCTCTACAGCCTGCTCTTCATCCTCGTCCTCGCTGGCTCCGCCAGCACCCAAGAGTCCACCCGCTTCCAAGCCGTGCCTGCTGAGCTACCCACCTACCAAGTCCTCCGCACCGATCAGGGAATCCAAGTCGATGGTCGCCTCGACGAGGCCGACTGGCAGCGCGCCGCGCCCATCGCCTTTGTCATGCCCTGGAGCGATCTCGAAAAAGAGCAACCGCAATCTACGACCGCCCGCTTGCTCTGGGACGACGACAACCTCTACATCATATACGAGTGCGTCGATCCGTATCTGCACTCAGAAGTAACCGAGCACGACGGAGCGGTGTACCAAGAAGACGCCGTCGAGATTTTCGCCACCCCGAATATGGCAGTCCCCGGCAACTACTATGGCTATGAGATGAACATCAACGGCACGCTGCTCGACTACATCGCCTTCCGCGGCGGCAAGGAGCGCACCAAGGCCATTCACCCGTCCTGGCAGAGCGAGGGCGTCGTGATTGCCACGACCTACGACGGCACCCTCAACGACCACTCGGACACCGACCAAAGCTGGATTCTCGAAATCGCCATCCCCCATGACAACTTCCGCCACTTGGGTGGACAGATCCCACCCCAAGACGGCGACCAATGGCGCGCCGGGCTCAACCGCACCAAGGGCTACCAAGGCCAGTTTGGGCTGTGGTCCGATACCGGCACGCCCAAAGCCGACTTCCACCGCGCCAATCGCTTTGGCACCCTCATCTTTTCGGACGCGGTCGTTGGGCACTAAAGCCTAGGTGAGGAGCGGAGAAAGCAGCTTTTTCGTGGTTGCGCAGCACATGCGACGGATGATCTCAAGCCTGAAAGGCAGGCGCGGTAAAAGGCAACGGCTGTGGCTGCGCCTGCTGGGCTATTACCTCGCCTTGGGGCTAGTGCCCGTGTTGCTAGTTGGTATCTTCGTGTTGAACACGGCCCGCGATGCCATAGAAGAGGCCGTACTGGACAGCCGCCGCGAAATGGCGCACCGCACGGCCGAGGAAATCGCCCACATCTTTTCCCCAATCATCTCCAATTTGAAAAGCCTCGCACGCACGGTGGGAACTGAGCCGCAGGATTGGCACACTTTGCTCAAAGAGGCCGGACTCAAATCCAGCGAAGTGGAGACGCTCTACCTAGTAGACGCCCAAAACCAAATACAGGCCGCGAGCGCGTCGATTGCTCTACCCGCTTCCTACGACTGGAAAGCAACATGGGAGCAGGCCGCAGCAGGCAGCTTATACGTTGCCCTGATCGAAGAATTTAAGGAGACGCCCAAGCTCTTTGTCGCGCTGCCAGTGGAACGAGACGGCCAGCCGCCCCAACAAGCCCTAATAGCTCGCCTCGACTTTCATCGCGTCTGGAGCAAGATAAATCTCATCCGCATCGGCCGGACCGGCTACGCGACCTTGCTTCACGCCGACGATGGGCACTATCTGGCGCGGCCCATGCGCCAGTCCTTCTACACGTGGCTACACCACCCGCATATAGAGGCTATGCGCGGTCCGGCAGGAATCCTCTTGTGGCGCGATGTGGGCGGCACCGGGTGGGTCTCGGGGTTTGCTCCTGTACGCGACTGGGACTGGATCGTCGCCATTGAACAGCGCGAGGACGAGGCGTATGCCCCGTACACGGTCGTGCTGTACTCCATCTATGCGATCATCGCGCTTTCTGTCCTAGGGGCGTTGCTTTTGGGCGGGCTGACGCGCAACTCGGTCGTCGCGCCCCTCGTCTTGCTCACACACGCCGTGCGTCGCCGCCGGGACGGCTATCCCCTCATAGGAACGCCTGTTAAGCGCCGAGACGAGATCGGCGAACTAGCCGATGCTTTTGTCGAGATGGACCAAACGCTAGCCGAGCGCCAGCGGGACTTGGAAAGCACCTTGGACTTACAGCACCATCTGATCGCGGACAATCCCCTCGCCATTGCGGTACTCGACGCCGAGTACCGCATCGTGCAGAGCAACAAAGCGTGGGCCAGCCTGCTGCTGCCGGAACGGGACGCCGAATTGAGTGCGACCCACGCCGGTGCCCAAGTACGCGCTTGGCTAAAGGCCCACCCTCATCTACAAGTAGTTGATGACCTCGCAATCAAGGACGCCGAGGGCGTTATGCGTTACTGGGATTTACACAAGGCTGAGCTGAGCCACGGCCATCGCGGCAAGGTCTTGCTAGTCGTCGAGGACCGGACTCAGCGGCACTTGCTCGAACTACACTACATGCAGGCCGAAAAACTATCGGCGCTCGGCGAGGTAGCCGCCGGCGTAGCGCACGAAATCAAAAACCCCCTGGCCATTGTGCAAAACACCTGCGACTTGCTACCTCGGCTAGGCCCCGAAGAAGAAAAGGAGCGCGACGAGACTTTGCAGATGATGCGCGAGGCCATCCGCCGCATAGACGAGCGCGTCGGCAGCCTGCTCGACTTTGCACGGCCGGCCCAGCACCTAGTCGAGCAGATAGATGCAGCCGAAGTGTTGGAGCAGTTGCTCGACTTGGAGACCAAACACGCCGAGCACTTAGGCATCTCGATTGAGCGACAGTTTGAGCCGGTGCCAGCCGTACTCATAAACCGCGACATGCTCAAGGACATTTATATCAATATCATCCGCAACGCCTTCCAAGCCATGCCCCAAGGCGGCCGCCTACAAGTGAGTGCCCGCTCCGAGCAGGAAGGCGTCGAAATAAAAATCTGCGACACCGGCACTGGCATTGATCCAACCCAACTCTCCCGCATATTTGAGCCGTTCTTTTCCACCAAAGCTCCGGGGGAGGGCACGGGCTTGGGGCTGGCCATCGCTCAGCGCCAGCTACGGGAAATCGGCGGCCACATAAAGGTGGACAGCCGCGTTGGCAAAGGCACTTGTTTCGCGCTCTTGCTACCTTACAATAAAGAAGAAAAGGCATAGATATGGCCCAATACGACGGCAAAATACTCATGATTGACGACGAGCAGGACCTGCTGAAGCTGTCGAGCAGCATCTTGCGGCGCGAAGGCTTCGCGGTGGAAACCCACTCGGACGCGCGCGAGGCCCTCGTACTCCTACAAGAAGAATCCTTCGACATCATCCTGCTCGACCTGCACATGCCCGCGATGAGCGGCCTTGAATTTCTGCGGCAGCTCAACGTGCGCGAGCGGCCCGAAGAAGTGCTCATCTTAACGGCGTATGCGGATCTGCAAAGCGCGGTAGAGACCGTCAAGCTGGGCGCGTATGGATATTTGGCCAAGCCCTTTAACGCCGAAGAAATCCTCAGCCACATCAGCAATATCCGCGAGTTGCAAAAGCTCCGAGCTGAGAACGAGCGCCTGCGCCAAACACAAGGCACGGGGTTGGGCATGGTCGGTGAGACTGAGCAGATGCGGCAAATCTACCGGCTGGTGCAAGACGTGGCCCCCACCCCCCTATCGGTGCTAATCTGCGGCGAAAGCGGCACCGGCAAGGAGCTCGTGGCCGCGGCCATCCACCGCACCAGCGACCGCGCCGCTGCCCCCTTTGTGCGCTGCAACTGCGCGGCCTTGAACTCAGGCGTATTAGAGAGCGAATTATTCGGGCACGTAAAAGGCGCATTCACCAGCGCAGTGCGCGACCGCAAAGGGCGCTTTATGGAGGCCGACGGCGGCACCCTGTTCCTCGACGAAATCGGCGACATGGAGGTGGGCCTGCAAACCCGGCTGTTGCGCGTGTTGCAGGAAGGGGAGTTCGAGATGGTGGGATCGACCGAGACCCACAAGGTGGATGTGCGCGTTCTTTCCGCGACCAACCGGAACTTGACTAAGGCCGTGGCCGCTGGCCAGTTCCGCGAGGATTTATTCTACCGCCTCAACGCAGTCACCATCGACGTGCCGCCGCTGCGCCAGCGCAAGGCCGACATTCCCTTGTTCTGCCACTTCTTTATCGCCCGCCTAAACGACCGCTTCGAAAAACAGATACAAGGGGTCAGCAAGGAAGCGCTAGAGTATCTGGAAGCCTACGACTGGCCGGGCAATGTGCGCGAAATGGAAAATGCCATCATGCGCGCCATAGCTCTCGCCAAGGGCCGGGAAATCGAGGTGGAGGATTTGCCTACTACTATCGTAGAGAACACTGGCCGTCGGGATGAGCCAGCAGCCGAAGAAGCAGAAGAAGCGGAAGCCACAGAGCCGCCCGACTCGCTCTTTCACGACGCCCGCCAGCGCTTTGAGGAGCAGTTTATCCGAGACGCCCTAGAGAAAACGGGCGGCAACATCAGCCACGCCGCGCAGCAGATCCAGTTGGGGCGGCGCAACTTACAGCGCAAGATCAAGCAGTTCAACATCGACGTAAGCCAATACAGCCGCCGGCCTTGAATCATTCCCACTCCTTCGTCATTCCCGCGCAAGCGGGAATCCAGAATCCTAATGCTTCAAAAACAACCCACCCTTTACATACTGCAAACGCAATGGGACGCTGTACATCGGAGTAACCAGCGATTTACCTACTCGTGTATGGCAACATAAGAACAACTTGGTTCAAGGTTTTACCCAAAAATACCGGGTGCATACCTTGGTCTATGTTGAGCAACACGAGAATATGCAATCGGCCATTCAACGAGAAAAACAGCTAAAAAAATGGAACCGTCAGTGGAAGCTGCAACTCATAGAAGTACAGAATCCGAGTTGGAGAGATTTATACGAAGACATTGTTTGACTGGATTCCCGCATTCGCGGGAATGACGGATTGATTTTCCATTTCCCGTCAGTAAATGACGCAAGTTTTGAGAACGCTTCTTAACAGTCCTCTTCGTTCCGCATCACTAATTCCGACTATTCGCCAGCTAACACTTGCTGTCCGCTGGCGCACCGTAGGGGCGACCGGCCGGTTGCCCTGCCTATGCGATGATTAAGCACATCAACGCGATAATTTGACGCACTTATGCGATATATTATCGCATCTTCATAGGGTCAAGCAGTTGCGGTAAAAGGCTCGACAAAAATTCTCGTTATTTTCACAATTCCTTATATAACAGATAATTAGATCAATTTTAGCGGCCTGTTCTCCGACTGTTGGCCCACGACGGGCACGACATTTGCACATAGTGCGAGCAGAAGCGATACCCTGCACCCTTTGATGAAAGCAGAACGCCATGCTAGCACAACTCAACAAAAAGCTGTGGGATTGGTTGACCGTTTGGAACGTCTTTCTGGTCAAAATGGAGCGGGACGCGGCCCTCCAGCGCGACCAGCATCGCCTCCTCGTCTTCTTTCACGGCTACAGTTTGGCCCATGTGATTCGCCCGCTCGTGGTGGCACGCGTACTGCGCCAGCGCGGGTACGAGGTCATCTTCGCCGGGAGGGGACCACACGCACAGCGCATTGCGGACGAAGGCTTCCCGCTCTACGACGTCGAAACCATGCCGCAACAGCGCATGGACGAGCACCTAGCGCGGGGCGTGTACGAATATTACGACGACGAGTGGATCAGGCGCTGCGTCGAAGCCGAGCAAGCTATCATCCACCAAGTGCAGCCTTCTCTGCTCATCGCCGACTTTCGCCCCACGCTACGACTAACAGCCGCCTTGGAGGGCATCGACATCGCCTTTATAGACGCGGCGTACAACCTGCCTAACTATTCCAGCCTCATTCGCCTGCCTGATTACTTCCCGATGCAAGCTGGCCGCTTTGACGAATACCTAACTCAGCATTTCACCCGGACGCGGCCCCACCGCAGCGCGTTCCTGATGGCCGATGTGCCTCAGTTCCATCCGTCCGCCGGGCCGGTGCCTGCTTCCTATCACTACGTCGGGCCGCTCATCGAAGATGAACCAATAGCTGATGAATCACCCGAGGCCCTATCCGACGAGGGCTGGAACACCTCGCTACCCCTCATCTATTTCAATGCCGGCAGCACGGGCGTAGATGACCGCTTTTTGCCAGCCGTTCTGCGAGCCTTGGCCCCCTTGCCCTACCGCCTGCTGGTAACTACGGCGGGCCGCTATGAGGTGGAAGCCCCCTCGGCCAACGTGCGGATCGTCGATTACCTGCCCGCACGCTTGGCCATGCGCCAAGCCGCGCTCTTTATCGGCATTGGCGGCATCGGCTCCATTTACCACGCGCTGGCCGAGGGCGTGCCGATTATAGGGGCACCCGAACACCTCGATCAAGAGTACCACCTCAACCGAGTGCGCGACCTCGGGCTGGGCGTGAAGCTGCCGCGCCAGCGCTTTGCCAAAGCAAGCGACATACTCCATCAGGTGCGCTACCTATTCGACCACTACGAAGAATTCAGCACTCGCTGTGCCGCCTTTGCCAGCCACATGTCCGGCTATAAAGGCGGGGAAACCGCAGCCGATGTAATCGACAGGTTGCTCTATCACAACGACTCTTTCGATCAGGACAACATGGTGTCAGAGGACGAATTCATTCGCCATCTCTACCCCCTGACCGGCACTTCTTCCCTACCGACCCTCCGCACCCTGCTCACCGAAGCGCGCCAGCGGGGCATACCTCACATGCAGCGAGGGCGGCTGGTGTGGTACGACAAGCGGACCTCGTGGAACTGGCTCTACGACCACGAGCCGCGCTTCTTCGAGCTGGATTATCGGATGCGGGAACAAATGCGGGCCCCTTTTCTCGCGCATCGCAACGGCAAACTAGAGACTCGCCAAGCCAGCCATCGCTACCGATTGACGTACACCTACAAAGCGCATGTAGCATCTTGCGAGACCACTGGACCAGCGCGGCTGTTTTTGCCCTATCCGCTGCGCCTGCCCCAGCAGCCGGTCGTCGAGCTGATCGCCTGCAATCCGAGCGAATTGCGCCCTTATTTGTCACCCCACGCCGGTTTCTTTTACGCCTATCCCTGCTCTATTGAGCCAGCCGCTGAGACGCTAGAATTCTCGTATTCCTGCGAGGTTGAGGTACATAACCTGCCCATGGCCGGGCGCGTTTCCGCACCGCTGACGCCTAGCGAGCACCGCCATTACACCGAGGTAGAAGACTCCTTGGGCCAGTCGCGTCAGGTGCGCGATCTCTTCGCCTATTTGCATCTCGACGAATCGAGCCTGAGCGATGTCGATAAGGCCCGCCGCCTGTACGAGCACCTAGTACGCAGCAAGCGCTTCCAGAAAACCAACGAAAAGTGCCAATGCCTAGCATGTAGCACATCCATGACGCTTAACGACGACAGCGGCCACTGCATTACCCTAAGCCGTGCCTATATGGCTCTGTGCCGCCTGTTGGGCATTCCCGCCCGTGAGGTGACCGGCGGCTTGGCCGTAGCACCGCAAGGACCGGATCGCTATGGCATTAGCACGTACGACGCGCCCATCTTCGGCCACACTTGGGTGGAGCTATACACGAGCGAGACCGGCTGGTTGCCAGTGGAATTTCACGGCATCGCCTTGGGCAGCCATGCCATGACCGCGGACAACGTCGCCGATCCCTTGCTGCTCCAGCGCATTAAGGGTCACAGCGAGGCGTTTCTCGATTACTACTTTGGCCATATAGACTGCCACCGGGTGATGTGCTCCAAGTCGGTCTTGGACATCCCGCAACTCATGGTGCCCAACCCCAACGCCGCTACCGAACCCAACCGGCCGCTGACCATGCCCGAAGGGCTACACTACGAATGCCACTTGACCCTTGAATGCCGATGATTAACGGTGATTGCAATAATGCTTACAAAGGCGACATGCCGCACTCGTCCGCAGTGCTAGACTTGCAAAACCTATAGGCGCACTAAGCGCAAACAATGGCAGCAAAGGCAAATCCCAAAGGGGTCCGTCATGATCGCCATCGTGTTCAAGAAAGAGCTGCTCTCGCACCTGCTCAGTCGGCAATTTGCCATCTGCACTATCTTGGCCGTGCTGCTGATGAGCACCAACGGCTTAGTCTCTAGCCAAAACTGGACCTTAAAAAAGGCCAGCTACCAAGACAAAAAGGCCATCGAAGTCCAAAAGCCACGCGACATCACTTATTATGGTGCGTTGGCCGCCGACACCCAGCGGTCGGATCGGGACAAACAGCGGATATACAAGACGCGAGTCGCCCCCCGCGCCTTGCGAGCACCGCGCCCCTTAGAGCTGTTTGCCCGAGGCGACGAAGCCCGCCTAGGGCAGGCCGTGCCGGTGTTGCTCTTTGAAGTGCCCTACATTGCCGAGCAAATTGATCCCCTCACTGCGGACAACCACTTTCTAGCCCTTTTTAGCACCTACGACATGGTCTATGTCTTTCAGCTCGTGTTGGGGCTGTTGGCGATCCTCATGGCCTGCGAAACCATCTCCAGCGAAAAGGAATACGGCACCCTGCGGCTGACCCTGACGACTAATATCAGCCGCGCCCAACTCCTCGCTGGCAAGCTCTTGGGCGGGGTGACCACGCTGGCCATTCCCACCGCCTTGGGCTTTATCATCCTCATGATCATCCTCTTGGGCACCGACGGCGCGGACGTGAGCCTCGCCGAATGGTGGGGTACGGGCGTCCTGTTCCTGCTCTCGCTTTTGTATCTGACAGTGCTCTATCTGATCGGTCTAGTCGTCTCGTGCGCCACGGGCCGCTCGGCAACCAGTTTGGTGTACGCGCTCTTTTTGTGGGCCTTGCTGGTCATCGTGCTGCCCAACACTATCGCCGCTCTGCTCAACGAGCGAGCCAACATGAACGAGAAAAACGACCAAGCCGACGCGCACACGGCTCAAGTGTGGGACGAGTTAGAACAAACCCTACAAGATCTGGTGCGCACCCACGGCCAGCGGAGATACCCACCCATCAACCTGATCGAGCGAGTCACGACGAAAGAGTCAGGCTCTGGAGCAGGCACGTTCATAGATTTCGGCTCAAAGCCCGAACTATACATGAACAACATCGCCGATACGCCCGGATTAGCGACCTTCCAAGAAATCATCCGCAGCGGCGAGCTACTGCGCCTGCAATACGCCCAACGCGCGTGGAACGCCCAAGCCCCCTTTGTCGAAACCTTCCCGCGCCGATTGGAACGGCAAAACGCCCTATTCCAACGCCTCTTCCCGGCCGGGGCCTACGCCCAAACCGCCAGTGCCATTGCCGGCACCAGCCAAGAGGAATTCTACGGCTTTATCGAGCAAGTGCGCGACTATCGCCGCCAGCTCCTCGGATACCTCAAAGACCGCGACGCCTTTGGCAGCCGCACGTACTTCAACGACGACTCAGGGTGGGAAGCCGACCTCAGCGACATGCCCCGCTTCCAAGAGCAACAAGCCACCTCCTACCAGCGCTTGCGCCAGAGTTTGCCAGCCCTCGCTATCCTGCTGCTGTATGCCGCCGGTCTGTTTGTCCTTGCCAATCGCCTGTTTGCTCGTTACAACGCCGCATGAGGAGAAAACGCCATGTTGACCGCCATTGTAAAACGGGAGTGCCTCGATCATCTCCTTAGCTTGCGCTTCAGCTTCGCCTTAGTGCTGGTGCTGGTGCTGATGGTGCTCAACGCCCTCGGCTTTGCTGGCGGCTCCTATCCGTACAAGCGCGACCGTTACTTCGAAAGAGTACAAGCCCAGCAAGAGACTCTCCGCGCCGACGCCGCTAGGCTGTGGCAACTGGCGGTCCGGGGGCCGGGCGATCTGCACAAAAAGCCCAGCCAACTGATGTTTTGCGCGGCCGAGGCCGACCACGCCTTGCCCGACCGCGTCGGGGCGTACAACCCGGTAGAGGCCACATACAAAATCAAGATCTATGGTATGTGGATTCTTTCCTTCTTGGTCTCTCATTCCCTCCAAGATTCGCTGGGACGCACTGCTCAGCAACTCTTGTCGGTCCAAGCCATTGACTGGGTTTTCACAATCGGCGTCGTCCTCAGCTTGGTGGCCCTGCTGTTTACCTTTGAAGCCATCGTCGGCGAAAAAGAGCGCGGCACTCTCAAACTGGTCATGGCCCAAAGCCTGCCGCGCCACACCTTGCTGCTGGGCAAGTTCTTGGGGGCCATGCTCGTTCTGAGCTTGGTGTTGGTTTTGGGCGTGATGGTCAATTTGCTACTCGTGCTATCGCTTGCCGAAGCACATTTGGGTGCCGGCGAGACCGTGAAGTTGGCCGGCATGGTGGGATTAGCCCTGCTCTATTTGAGCATCTTTGTGTCCTTAGGGCTATGGGTATCCGCCCGCAGCAGCAGTGCCCGCGCCAGCTTGGTGAGCGTCCTCCTGCTGTGGACCTGCACGACCCTAATCTGGCCGCGAACCGGCGGCGTTTTGGCAGCCCGCCTGTTGCAAAGTCAGAGTGAGACGCCAGTGATACATAAAAAGGACAAAATGATCATGGAATCGCCGTCCTCGCTTAAAATGCACAAGCTTGCGGGCACATTGAACAGACGCAATCTGAAAAATCCCGCCAAGGTACAGCCACTGGCCGAGGCCATCCGCGCCGACCGCCACGCCGCCCAGCAAATCGAGGACGAGATACTGGCCGATCAACTCAACCAAGCTGAATTCGCCCGCAACCTCGTGCGCCTGTCGCCAATGGGCTGCTTCCAGTACAGCATGGAAGCCCTCGCTGGCACTGGACTAGCGCGCCACAAGAGTTTTATCGAACAGGTACGCACCTACGCCCAGCGCTACGAGCAGACCATCATCGCCCTCGACCGCGCAGACCCCGAAAGCATGCAGTTGTTTCCGGTTCCCCAAGCCATGTCCAAGCGCAAAATCTCCGTCGAGAGCCTCCCGGTCTTCCGCGAAGACTTGTCAATGGCCACCCTCGTCGGCCAAGCCCGCGTTGATGTCATCATCCTGTGCTTTTTGGCGGTCATCACGTATCTGATCGCGTATCGGGCGTGGCTACGCAGCAGCGTACTCTAAGAGGGCAACCACTAAGTGCGCTAATATATCGCACAACTGCGCTAATACATCGCACAACTGTGTTATCTTAGCGCATCCATAGGCTGCAAAACCGCATCTACTACGCAGCCGATCATCTACTATCGATTCCTCTAACATATTGTTCAACAGCTAGTTAGCCAGTATCAACGGGCAATTAGCATTCTGTTGGCACACTTATTGCATATCTATCTCCAAAGACAATCCGCTGTAAACACAGCGAACACCCGACGGCCTCCTGCCATCTATCACAAGGAGAATGCAGATGAAAACGCTCGCAGTTCGCACCCTGTACTTGGCCTTTGCCGCAGCTTGGCTGTACTGCCCCGGCAAGGTCGCCGCCGAATACGGCGACTTTTCGCCTGACAGTCTTCAAGTCTTCTACGACTACATTCACGGCCAAGAAATGGTGAAGGTTGAGGCTGGGGGCCCATTGCGGCAAGCCGTAGAGGCCGTGCCCATTGATCTGGGTACGGCTATTGATCTCGAGCAAGAAGCCGGGCTACGCGACTGGCTCTACGACTTCTTGGTGGCCTTTTCAATTTCGGGCAACGATAGTCTAGCTGCCACCTTCTATCTACGTGAAAGAATTAAGCACCCGGACCCTAAGATAAAGAGTGGCATTCCAGAACTATTTGAAAAGGTCAAAGCCGCACATCAGCAAACACTCGCGGATCTAGACTGCGACTACTTTTTTGCCAACATATCTTTCTTTGATAGCGAGTTCAGGGTATTCGCCATGCAGGAACCGTACGATAGCTATCAGTCCTACGCCCAAACCCACGGTATGCTTCCCAAGGGCTACACCGCTATAACGCCCCCAACGCACGAAGAAATCGAAACGCGCTTAGCGGGAGGTGAGCAGATGGTCTTCGCCGACATCATGTTCATCGTCGAAGAGCCAGAGGAGTTCACCGCGTTTGAGACCCCAGGACGAACTCCATCCTTTTTTCGGCTCGTGTGGGACCCAGAACGGGCCGTGTGGCGAATCGTAGAAGCCTTTTTCAGTGTTGGCGTACCACAAATCTTTCTTTTCGGCATGTAAGAAGCCTACCCCAGTATTGACTCCCCAAAGGAGGATCCCATGAGCATCGATATTTCCGTCGTCATTGCCACCCACAACCAGCTAGCGCGCCTGCGCTTGGTGTTGTGCGGCTTGGCTTGCCAGCATTTTCCCCAAAATCGTTTTGAGGTCATCGTCGTCGATGATGGCTGCACCGATGGTACGGACGCCATGCTAGCCGCTGAATATCCAGAGGTACACGTGGTGCCCATGCGGCCCAATGTGGGGCGCTGCCGGGCGCGCAACGCCGGCGTCGAACAGGCGCGGGGCCAGTTGGTGGCCTTTCTCGACGGCGACGCCTTGCCACATCCCGATTGGTTGGATCATCTGTGGGCGGAATGGGAGCGCGAGGGACGCCAGCGCTATTTGTGCGGCTTCATGTATAGCCTGCCCCTCATCGAATATCTGCCCGACCCGCAGCAGGCCGTCTTTGACCAAGAGCGCACTCCGAGCGTTTTGGCCGACTTCCTGCTGATCAATCAGGAACAGGTGCTAATCACCGAAGACCAAATCCGCTACGATTTTGCCGGCATCCACGCCCGCGCCCAAGAAGGCGGCTATCCCTTTGACGAGCTAAAGGCCATGCAGGACCAAGTCGAGGAACTGTACGCGGCGCATCCCGACTCGCCGCTGGGCTTTCTCGGCTTTTATCCGCACAACAGCGCGGTGCCGCGTGAAGCATTCTATGAGGTGGGCGGCTTTGCCGCAGACATTCCGTTTTCCGAGGGGTGGGATCTGGCCTATCGATTGCAGCGCGCCGGCGTTGGCCCGGGCTTTGCCCGCCACGCCCTGACCTATCACTTATACCACTATCACGAGTTTTCCGACCCGAACAAACTCGCCGACGAGCAGCGCACACGGGACCAAGCCATCGACTATATGGTGCAGGAAAACCGCGACCCCAAGCTGCGGATGATCGAACTGTGGCGGGCTGGCATCTGGCCCGATCCGCTCATTCCCGCCGAATTAGTCTTGCGCGACCTATTGCACTTTCACGAGCGTTACGGCGAGGTGCAATCCGATGAGATGAACGAGATCGAAGCCCTGCTGCGGCGGCATCCCACTCGAGCGGCCTGAACATCGGGGTGCCATAGCCATTCGCCTTCCACGAATAGGAGCCACGCCATGATAGGCATTGTGTTCAAAAAAGAGATGCTCAGCCATCTGCTGAGTCAGCGCTTCGCCGCATGCACCGCCCTCGCCGTGGTGCTCATCATCGCCAATGGTCTGCTCACAAGCCAGACCTTTGTCCATAAAAAGGCTAGCTACCTCAAACAGAGGGCCATTGAGGAGACCAAATCACACGAAATCACTTATTATTCAGTCCTAGGCAGTGACTTGTTGGTCTCGCTCCGCACTGGTCCCAAGCCCAAGGCAGCTCCGCGTGCTCTACGGACCCCGCGCTCCTTAGCAGTGTTCGCCCAAGGAGCTGAACGACAGGCCGGACAGGCTGTCAAAGTGCTCCTCTTCGAGGTGCCCTACAAAGCCGAGGAGATCTCGCCCTTCCAGTCGAGCAATCCCTACCTCGCCATCTTTGCCTTCTTCGACATGGTGTACATCTTCCAACTCGTGCTCGGCCTGCTGGCCATCCTTATCGCCAGCGAAACCATTTCCGGCGAGAAGGAAGACGGCACCCTGCGGCTGATGCTGACGACCAACGTCAGCCGCGCCCAAATCCTCCTTGGTAAGATTCTCGCCGGCCTGACCACGCTAGCCATTCCAACGGCTCTTGGCTTTATCTTGCTGACGATCTTGCTATTGGGCACTGAGCATATTGAAGTTGGGGTCGGCGAGTGGGCACGGGTGGGCTTGCTGTTTACGCTATCTCTGCTGTATCTGCTGGTGTTTTACCTAATTGGACTGGCAATCTCATGCGCCACTTACCGCTCGGCAACCAGCTTGATTTACGCGCTGTTTGCGTGGGCGTTGCTGGCGATTGTGTTACCCAACAGCATCTCAGCTTTGCTCAACGAGCAGGCCAACATGGGCGAAAAGCACGCCGAAGCCCACCACAAGGCCGCGCAGATATGGAAAGAGTTCGATCAGGAGGTTCTCGACCTCGTTCGGGCGCATGGCCAGACTAGGTACTATCCCACAACTATGGTCGAGCGTGGCCAGTTGAAATCAGAAGTGACATATGATGATGGCACTGGAACCTATTCTATAAGAGAAGGACAGACACGCTACATACCTAACCTTTATCTATCGAATGTCGCCGATTCACCCTCGCTTGCGAAGTTCCAAGACATCGTCCGCACCGGCGAACGGCTACGCTTGAAGTACGCCCAGCGCGCTTGGAACGAGAAGGCCCCCCTCATTGAAGGCTTCCCCCGCCGCATCGAACGATGGAACGCTCAACTCCAACGTTTCCTGCCCGCCGGGGCCTATGCTCAAGCCGCCAGTATCCTCGCCGGCACTAGCCGACGCGAATACTACGACTTCATCGACCAAGTGCGCACCTATCGCGGGCAGGTCATCGCCTTTCTCGAAGACCGCGATGCGTTCGGTTCGCGCGAGTGGTTCAACGACGATCCCGGCTGGCGCGCCGACCTGCGCGACTTGCCGAGGTTTCACGAGCGTAGCTGGACCGTCGCTGAGAGCTTGAGCCATGCTTGGCCGGCTCTAGCCTCCCTGTTGCTCTATGCGGCCTTACTCTTTGTCCTCGCCAACCGGCTCTTCGTGCGCTACGACGCCATGTGAGCGACTCAGCCTATACCATCCTATAAAGGAAGGAGCCATCCTGATGCTAGCAGCTATTGTAAAACGCGAACTGATCGATCACCTCATCAGCCTGCGCTTTGGCTTGGCCCTCGTGCTGACGATGGGGTTAATGGTGCTCAACTCGCTCGGCTTTGTCGGCGGCTCGTACGAGTTCAGACGCGACCACTATCTCGAACAGGTCCAAGCCGAGCAAGAAATCAGGCGCAGCAACGCCCAACGGGGCCTGTGGAAGCTGATCCTCCATGGAGGGCAGGACTATATCTATAAAAAACCCAGCCCCCTCATGTTCTGCGCCGCTGGTGCCAACGACGCCCTGCCCGAGCGCCTTTCGACACCGAGCAAGGAGAATTCCTACAATAACATCAAATTCTACACTCCCTTTGTACTCATCTATTGGGACATCATCGACATCTGGGCACCCAAGGCCGGCCAACTGCTGGAGACTCAAGCCATTGACTGGGTCTTTATCATCGGCGGCCTGCTCAGCCTCATGGCCTTGTTGTTTACCTTTGACGCCTTCATTGGCGAGAAAGAGCGCGGCACTCTCAAGCTGGTCATGGCTCAAAGTCTGCCGCGGCACACCCTGCTGTTGGGCAAATTCCTCGGCGCGATGCTGGCCCTCACCCTAGTGCTGAGCCTCGCCATCGTCGCCAATTTACTCATCGTCCTTGCGCTGGCGCAGGTGAACTTGGGTCTCGTCGAGGCCGGACGCTTGATCGGCATGGTCGGCTTATCGCTGTTGTATCTAGCTTGCTTTGTCGGGTTGGGGCTATGGGTGTCGATACGGAGCAGCACGACGCGTTCCAGTTTGGTGGGCGTGCTGTTGCTGTGGGCCGGCGGGGTGTTGCTCTGGCCGGCCACTGGCGGCGCACTAGCAGCCCGCGTGTTGGTCAGTGAATTCGAGGAAGAACTGGTGCTGGGATGGGGCTTCGCAAACTACAACACGCCAGCCGACCAAAAACTCCGTCACCTTAAGAGCAGTTTGCGGAACCGCGACCTGAGAAACCCCGAGAGGGTGCGTCAATTGGCCGACGTCCAACGCACCGTGCGCCAATTTAACCAAGATCGAGAAGACCGCTTTTTAGCCCACAGCCTCGGCGAGATCGAGAACGCCCGCCACATCGTTCGCCTGTCTCCGATGGGCTGTTTTCAGTACGGCATGGAAGCCCTCGCTGGCACCGGGCTGGCGCGCCATCGCAGCTTTGTCGAGCAGGCACGCACCTACGTCCAGCAGTTCGAGCAGGCCATGCTAAACCTCGACCGCGACGATCCGAAAAGCATGCACATCCACCTCGTCGCCCAAGGGCTGTCGCGGCAGAAAATCGATCCTGACACCCTACCCGTTTTCACCGAAGACATGTCGGCGACGACCTTGCTGCGTCACGCCATCGTCGATGTAATCGGGCTTTTCTTCTTCGCCATGCTCACCTATATGCTGGCCTACCGGTCGTGGCTGCGAGCCAGTATTGTCTAAACGGGGCGTCCTGAATCGCCGCGATACTGATATAGGCCACCAGATCAAGCGGGTAGCTCATAGACTGGGCTACCCGTTTCCACGAGTGCCCTCCCGGAATCCCCGCCTGCCGTCCACCCACACCATCTGCTGACTCCAAAACGCAGCGCAGAAATTCCTATCTATGCTTCCCCGCCCCCGGCTACCTCTCTAGTAAACACCCGCCGCCCGTTCCGATCTATTAAACCGTGCGATGATTAATCACACCAAAAGCGATGATTCGACGCACTTGTGCGATATATCCGCGCACATTTAGAGCATCCAGAGAGCATCGCAAAGAGCCTGAGAAACGAGCAAGAAATTTATTTTCTTTCTAACCTATTTTTTAACAAATAGTTACAATGTATAACGTCAAAAAATCGGCGTGGACACCAACATTGGCACGATAGTTGCTATTAATGCTTACAGAAGCAGCTCATCCACAGAGATAGAAAGGAGGGAATGCTTATAGAGCACATCGTTTCAACTGCGGCTGCGTGAATGGCATCGCTATTTGCATCAATTGGCCGTAATGCCCTCTACTTGGGGTAGTGGCGAATTGCCACTACCCCAAGGCAAGCCGACACACGGACCCCTCCCAACCGACTACTCGCCAGCGCAACAAGGAAGAACCCCAAATAAGGAGAACACTATGAAATCCGTAGCCATTCGCACTCTCTATTTCGCTCCGGTCGCCGCTTGGTTCGCTATCTCCAGCGCAGCCGCTGCCGAGCCTAAAAGCCAGTACGGTGGCTTTTCGTCGGACACCGAAGGCCAGCAAGCTTATCACGACTATATCCACAGCTTGGAGATGATCCCAGTCGAGGCCGGAACTGAATTGCAGCAGGCCATCAAGGCCATCCCGGTCGAATCGAATATTGCCATCCCCCCCGAGCAAGAAGCCGACCTGCGCGACTGGCTCTACGACTTCTTAGTCGCCTTTTCCGCTTCCGGCAGCGACAGCCTCGCCGCCGCGTTTTACCTCCGCGAGGGCGTCGATAACCCTGACAAGATACAGCGGATAAAAGAGCAATTGGAAAGCGGGCCTAGTGCCGAAGAAATGGACGATCTAAACGCCAAACTAAAAATGCTAAAAGAGGCGGGGATAGAGATGAGCATACCCATTCCCGAACCAATCCCCGATGCGGGTAATACGCCCCTTGACATATTAAAAACCCAGCACCGTCTAAACCTCGACATGAAGGGGTGCGATTACTGCTTCGACAGAGTCTCCTTTTTCGACAGCAAGTACAGCGTGTCCGAATTTCAAGGAGAGTATGGGAAATATGCAGACCACCTCAAAACCCATGGTCTGCTCCCCGTCCACTATAAGGCTTCGTATCCTCTAGGAATAAAGGAGCATGAGAAAGCGCTACAAGGACAGTGGGTAGCAGCCCAATTCATGTTCATCGCCGAAGAGCCGGAAGAGTGTGCTGACTTTGAAAAGGGGCCGATGCGCTACCCGTTTTTCGTGCGACTCGTCTGGAGCCCGGAGAAAACCATGTGGCGTCTCGCAGAAATCGTCATGCCAAATGACGCGCCGGTTCAGTTTTCATTCTTGTAGCTCGCCGACCGACTCCGAGACAACTCTACCAATCGGAAAAGATGAATCCAAGAAAAAGGAGACCGCCATGAAAACTTTAACCGTTTGCACCCTGTATTTCGCCCTGATCGCTGCTTGGTTCGCCCAGTCAGCGTGCGTAACACAGGAAGCCTCCAGCCTTACCACCGCGCCTAAGTCCCATTACGGCGGCTTTTCGTCCCACCCCGACAGCCTGCAAGTATTCTACGACTATATCCACGGTCAAGAAATGACCCCAGTCCAAGCCGGAGACGGATTGCGGCAGGTCATAGAGACGATTCCCGTCAATCTGAGTGCTCCCATTGACCTAAAGCAAGAAGCCGGGCTACGCAACTGGCTCTACGACTTTCTCGTCGCCTTTTCCGCTTCGGGCAGCGATAGCCTCGTCGCCAATTTCTACCTACGCGAGGGCATTAATAACCCCGAAATGATACAGACTCTAAAAGAGCAACTCGCGAGCAGAGATGCCCCAACAGGCGACACGCCTTTTGACCTTTTTGCAGCCGGGCACAGGGCACTACTCGACCTGACGAAACGCGACTACTTCTTTGAGAACGTGGCCTTTTTCGACAGCGCGTTCAAGGTATTTGAGATGCAGGAGGCGTACGATAGTTATGCGCTCTACCTCCGGACGCACGGCATGGTGCCCAGAGGCACCTTGAGTTTTCACCTCAAACTACAGGACGAAGTAGAGAACGCACTACAGGCGGGCGAACCGTTGGTCTTTGCCGACATCATGTTCATCGTCGAAGAGCCGGCCGGGGTCTCTCCTTGGCCGTGGCAGGGGCGCACTCCAGTCTTCTTCCGGCTGGTCTGGGATTCAGAGCGGACTATGTGGAGGCATGTAGAAGTCTATCTCAGCCGCGGCGTACCACAGAGTTTTCTGTTCGACATCATGTAGTCCATTTAACGTCAATTGAGGAGCAAAATCATGAATCCGCCAAAAACAACCAAGGCATGGACGCATCTCGAATGGGGCAATACCTGCCGGAAAAAGGGGCAGCACGAGCAAGCAGCCACCCACTACCAAACAGCGCGTCGGCTCTTTCGCGCCGAGGGATGCCAAAAGGGGCTTTTTGAGGCTTGCACCCAGCTCGGCCACCACTGCGAGATCGCTGGCGACCTCGACGGATCGCTCCAGTACTTCCAAGAGGCATTAGCCGCCTGCTCGCCTAGCCGCTCCCTACGCGATTTAGCCGAGGCCGAAGGCAACGTCGGCTTCATTAAACAAAGCCAATCCCGCTTTGCCGAAGCCACCGCGTACTACCGCAAGTCCATACAGCACGCCCAAGAAGGCGGCGATGCCGCCCTCGCAGCCAAGATGGCCAATATGGGCAATCTCTACATGCAGCAGAACGACCTAGAGGCAGCTCAACAGTGGCTCCAGCGCAGCCGCACCCTCTATGACGACGACGTGCCGGGCAACTTGCTCAACAGCCTCGGACAACTGGCCCTACGCCGCAGCGACCCCGAGCAGGCCCTACGACATTTTACGGCGGGACTAGCAGCGGCCCGGCAGCAAGGAACGCCCCTCGAAGTAGCCCTACAACTCGGCTCCATCGCTTCGGTCTGCCGCGACTTAGGTCATCTAGAACGCGCCTTGAGCAACGGCAACGAAGCTCTGAGCATCTACGTGGCGCAAGGTCATGCTCAAGGCCGCTGTGGCATGGCGACCCTGCTAGCCGATCTCTACATGACCGCTGGCGACCTCGCGATGGCGCAACGGCATATAGAGGCTTCTATGGACCTGTGCCGGCAGCTAGGAAACGCGAGGATGCAGGCTTTCAACTACGTATCTTTGGGCAATCTGTACGCCCGGCAGGATGGCGACAAGCAGCGAGCGTTGAACGAATGGGTGACGGCGTTGCGCCTGTTTAGACAGCTCGGCATGGAGATGCAGAGCCAAGCGGTCATTAAGGCGATGGCTGCTTGACCCATTCCTCAAACTAAAGGGAGCTACGCCATGATCGGCATTTTAGTACGTCAAGAGCGCATGGCAAAGCATTATTGACACCTATCTATCTCATCCAGTATTTTCGTGGTGCCCTGTATAACCCGTAGGAGAATAGGAGACCTTGATGGCTACTACACCCATGACTCCCGAAGAACGTCTATCTAGGCTCGAAGGCGTCTATGAGCATCTAGCCACTAAAGCTGATATTGCTCGCTTAGAAGGCGATCTCAAAGCTGAAATCGCCCATCTCAAAGGCAGCTTTCGGACTCTACTCATCGCAATATCTGCCGGTTTAGCTCTGCTCAATATCATTTTACGTTTCTGGCCGTCGTAATCCTACCCTAAGCTAGCGAAGCGGGCAGCTTGGCCTATTGGCTGCCCGCTTCCTCTACCCAATCCCCCCTTCCTTTCCGCAGCACAGATTCGGCCTCCATCCCCGGCCTCCGCGTCCGTGCGATATTTAGTCGCACTAAAAGCGATGATTTGACGCATTTGTGCGATGTATTCGCGCACTTTTAGAGTATTAATCGAGCATTGCAAAGGGCCTGAGAGACCGGCGAGAAAATTTACTTCTCTTTTTATAAGACATTATTTAACAGTCGCTTATAAACTATAAAATCAAATAAATAGGCGCGATGGTCGTCCGCTCGTTACTAACTGGCACGATAATTGCAATAGATGTAGAAGAAGCAACAACCTATGCTGGCCTATCAAGCCAGCTCCCTCTAGAAAGGAGGACAGCAATGTCTTCAATCTTCTATATCTTCGGACTGCTGCTGTGCGCCCTCGCGGCCCAAGCTGAAAACTTGACCAAAGAACAGCAGCGCATCCTGCTCGACCTCGAAGAGGCTCACTTAATGCTAGAGCAGGCCAAAGCGCGCGAAGCCGAAGTCGAAATCGAGCACGAGCAGATGATCGGCCTCAAGGAGCGCGGCGTAGTCACCGGCCAAGAGCTACGCATTGCTCGCGAGCGGTTCGAGCGCGCCCGCGAAGATCGGCAACGGGCCGACTTAAACCTACAGCGCGCCTTCCTCAACTCACTGGCCGACGCCACCCACCTGACGGTCGTCAACGGCCAAAAGTACGGAGTCGAGGGCGACAAGGTCCGCGTCCGGCTCACCTTGCGCAACGACTCAGACCTCAACTTGGCGCAAATGGTTGATCACGCCCGCCGCCGCTACGAGATCAACGGCCTCGACCAAGACGCCGCGTCCCTGCTGCAGGTGAGCAACATCTTCGTCACCATCCTGGCCGACCAAGTCATGGTCGGCCAGCCCTACCAAGTCCACATCCCCGTGCTAGCCCTCGGCGAGGAAGTCGAAGTCGAGGTGGCTTGCAGCGTCCCGAGGTCGAAGACCTCACAGTGCAACTCCAATACCTCAACCGCACAGA